>NZ_JAGEKB010000002.1:11753-687213 GCF_017565785.1 Lachnoanaerobaculum sp. Marseille-Q4761 | reverse complement strand
TCTATGATGCAATGGGAGAGCGAGTTCTTACCAAAGAACTGAATGCCGACGGTACCTTGGAAAGTAAATACAGGCTAAATGATATAAGCTTTGAAGATACACAGGTGCTTTCTGTTTATAATGACAGTTCAAAAACAAATTTAATATACGGAAATGAAAGGACAGTTGAACTTTCAACCGGTACTGAGAGTATATTTATAACAGATGAAAAAGAAAGTGTATTAGGTAGAATCGGAGACGAAAACACGTTCTATACACCATTTGGAGATAATGAAGATACAAATTTTATTGATACTCAAAAAGCTTTAATAACCGGCTTTGGATTTGATGGAGAATGGAAAGATAGTACAGGATTATATTATCTAAGAGCCAGATATTATGATCCGAATACCGGGGTGTTCTTATCAGAAGACAGTGTAAGTGGAGATATAGAGTCGGCGATCAGCTTAAACGGATACAGCTTTGTAGAAAATGACCCTGTCAATTATACCGACCCAAGCGGAAATACAAGAAACAGGGGGAAATCCTCAGGCAGAGGTAAGGGTGCAAAGGGAAAGCAGGTAAGTAAAAAGTCAACCGCAAGTGCTAAGGGAAAAGCTTCAAATAAATCCAAATCTCCAAAACTGAAGATGCCGAAGATATCGCCAAAGGCAAAAGCACAATCAAAGAGACAGGATAAACCAAAGAATTCAGGCAGAAGATTAGGTAAGCAAAATATAAGACAAAGTACAAATCTGTCAAGAAGCTTTGGAAGAAGAACTGCTAACAGTTATTCTAAAAACCATTCAAAGAATGTTAACGCAAATGTAAAGAGGTCAGGGAGAAATACCGCCAACAGATTTGCATCAAGTATACGACCAAGACCTGTGGTTGCTAAGCGTGTAAATGAAAAGTCAAGAAAAAGCTTTATGGGTGTTATAAACAAAAAAATACCGCCTAAAAGAAATAATAACAGTGTTGATACAGCAAAGGCTAAAAAGGCTTTTCAAGATATAAACAAGAATAATGAGGACTTTGCAAAAAGGGCAAAGAAAAATCCGATACTTTATTTGTATTCAGCTTATGGAGCAATAGATTCCCTAAATACAAATATAAAGAACCTTAAAGCACTTGAAGAAGCAGGGGTTATAAAATTACCGAACATAGGTATACACTATGATAATCTAAGGAATACCGTTATAAGAGAGAGTACAAAAGCAGGAAACTCTGTATACGCTGCAAATATACCTATAATATCAAATGGACTCGGAAGATTCCTTGGAGCTACAAATATGCCGAAGAATGCCGGCTTAATGTCTACAATAGGGGCATACTATAGAGGAGTGTATATAAAGGGATTTTTGGGTACTGCGGACGGTATTTATAGTACAGTGGCACATCCTATAAAAACGGTAGAGGGATTAACAGATATAATAGTGAACCCCGGGATGTTAGTGAAAGCAGTAAAAAACTATACAAATGAAAAGATAATTCATGGAAGTAGTGAGGATAGAGCAGAGCTTTTAGGACATGCAGCATTTGAAATAGGCTTGGCTGTAGTTGCAAATGGTTCTGCGAAATCCGGAAAAGGGGCTAAAAAAGCAATTGGATCATCAAAAGCCGCTGATATAGCAGATGATGTTAGTGATATATCAAATGGATCAAAAACCTCATCAAAAATATCCGGGATTGGAGATGAAATTGTAGGCGGTTCAAATATAAAGCAGCCGTCAAAGATAATTTACCCCTCAAAGGCTGCAGAGATTGGAGAGCAAGCAGGTGATATAGCAGGTATTGATAAGAAAATAAATCCTATCAAACCTCCTCATATAATCAAGTGTTTTTTGTTGAAAATTCAAAGTTTTTTGACCTTGTCTATCTCAGTAAATAAGCCAGAGTTATGAACATTTCGGTGTATCGGGTACTGAAATAGCGGTAAAAGGGTACACGAAATAAAACGTCATTGATTTTCGCTTTACTGGCCTTGTGTATACCCATCCCTCTATGGCAGCTAACCTCCTATATCCACCAGGATCATCTCTGTCTCCAGAGGTCCTAACTTCCTTCGTCCTGCCTGCCCATAACCAGGGTGTCAGCTATGCTCCTTTACGGGGTCATGCCCCATGGTTACAATTCCTGCCGACTACCGGCTCATTCTTTGTATTGTTGATTACTGACTCGATTCCTGTACCAGCACTGTGATCAGTGGACGCTATCTGCTACATTCTGCTTTGTTTAGTGACCGCCCATAGGACGGCCGACGTATTGATTACATTGTACGCTTATGCTACCTGCAGATATACTGCCGGTCTCTTTATATCACCAACCAGCTTTTTTGGATCATAGTCCACGCCCTTGGTCAGCATTGCAAAAAAGACACGGAGCAGCTTTGCCGCCACAGCCATCAGCGACTGCATCTTCTTTAAGGGATTCAGCTTTCTGGTTGTATAGTATGAATGGAGTTCCCTGAACTCCGGATTCTTTGACACAAGGGACATTGCAACCTCGAAGAGCAGATATCTTAGTCTCTTTCGACCTCGTCTGCTTATTGTTGTCTCACCCTTATGTTTACCCGAACTATTCTCAACCAATGCTAAACCTGCAAGTTTCTGCAATTCTTTTGGGTTATTGAAGCGGCTTATATCGCCTACTTCAGCCAGGAATCCCGACACCGTCTTGATTCCTACTCCCTTAATTTCCAATAGCTTTTCAGCCATTGGAATCTGTTTTACCAGCTCTTCAATCAGAGCTAATACTTCCTGAAGACGACTATTTCCGGACTCATAATCCTCTAGAAGCATACGTATTTCCATCCTCGCAGATATTTCACCTTCTTTGCTTCCAACACTGTGCTCAGCAGCTTCTATCAGGGTCTTTGCCCTCGCTTTCCCAACTGCTCTCACCTTCGCATCTCGCCAGATTTGGTTCACCCCATCGATACCCAACGTCAGGATATCTTCCGGAAGTGGCGCCACCTTAAGAATCAGCATTCCGCTTTTAGCATTCGGATGCCCGTACACTGTTTTGTATTCAGGAAAATATATATTGAACCAACGACTGATCCTGTTCTGAATTCTTGTAAGCTCCGCTTGTAACTGAAATCTCATGTTAGATGCAGTTCTAAGATCTGCATAAACACCGTCTGGTAGGTATGGGATCATGTAACGTCCCTCTCTAACTAGTCCTGCTATGACTTTCGGATCCTTACGATCATTCTTTGTCGGATTGTTATCGTCGAGTTCTTTTGATTTCTTTACATGATGAGGATTCACAAGAACCGGCTTCATCTCATTGTCCTGAAGGAACTTACCAAGATTAAACCAGTAGTGGCCGGTAGGCTCCATTCCGGGAACCACCTTGTCCTTACCATGCTTTTCTTTGATGTCCAGAACCCATGCCTTAAACGTCACGAATCCGGCCTTATCATTACTAAACTTGAATGGTTTCTTAGAATACTCGATTCCTCGGTAATCAAAAGCTCTGGCATAATGCGTTTCACTTCCGACATCGATTCCGAGCACCAAAGTAGTTTCTGTAATTGCTTTAATTTTTGCATTTTGTGTGTTAGACTTCATTGTAGATACCTCTCTGTTTGATAAGATTTACCAACCTGCCAGTCAGTAGTCTTATTTTACTCTGAGGTATTTTCAATTTTCAACGTCCACCATTTAAACTATACAGGAAGCTCCTTTAGAAATACCTGAACCGAATAAGCTGCCTATAGAAGCACCTGAACCGAATAAGTCACCTATAGAAGTACCTAAGCCTAAGAATCCGTCTATAGAGTTACCTAAGACGGAAAAAACACCTATAGAGATACCGGAGTCTAAAAATCCTCCAAAACTGCCTGATATAACAGACACACCAAAGATGCCTGAGCCCCAAAAGCCGATAGATAAAGTTGATGATATAGCTAAAGAAAAGCCTTTATATAAAGAGTATATAAAGCCTATAAGTAAGACAGTTAATCCAAAAGAAATAAGATATAGCCAAACATCTGTTAATGATTCTGAGGTACTTATAGAAAGCATGAAAAAATATGGATGGATTGGAGATCCCATTGACATAGTTGAAATGCCGGATGGATTGTATACAACACTAGATAATACCAGAGTTGTAGCTGCAAGAGAAGTAGGTATAGAAGTTCAGGCTAATATCCATGGCTATAATGATATCATACCTGAATCGAGTATTGTGGAAAGATTGACAACGCCCAAAGGAGTCCCAGTAACATGGGGGGATGCAGTTAATTTGAGAATTGGCAAACAAAAAGCT
Source organism: Lachnoanaerobaculum sp. Marseille-Q4761 (assembly GCF_017565785.1). Classification (NCBI taxonomy): domain Bacteria; kingdom Bacillati; phylum Bacillota; class Clostridia; order Lachnospirales; family Lachnospiraceae; genus Lachnoanaerobaculum; species Lachnoanaerobaculum sp. Marseille-Q4761. Next base: position 682,959 of record NZ_JAGEKB010000002.1, on the reverse strand, counting down.
TCTTTCAGAAATAATAATCCATTTGGATCATTTGATATGTAGACAATAAAATAGAAAGGAAGTATAGAATTGGAATTATTTAATGTAAGTAGTATATATAAGGAGTTTGAATATCCTAAAGAATTTTTAAAAATTGTTCATTTAGGATTAGTGAATTTTGATTTTTGGTATTTGATGGATTATGCTCAAACGGAGTTGAGAATAAAAGGATTAAAAGAAAGATATCCGGACAGAAAGTTGGTTCCTTTTGCAAGAAGAGGTGACAATGATGATATAGCTTGCTTTGATATCGACAGAGATGGAAGGGTACAAAAAATCCATGATTTTGCAAGTGCAGGATGGGAACAGAGAAAGGACTATGAAAGCTTTTGGGATTGGTTTAGAGAAGCGATAGACGAGATGATAGAAGAAGGGGAATACGATGAAATATGAAGAATTAAGTAGGGAAGTTTCATATGCACTTCGCCATGCACCATGGGAGTATGAACTTGAAATGGATGAAGAAGGTTGGGTAAGTATAGAACAGCTTTTGAGCGCTCTAAATACAGAAGGTAAGTTTGGAAATATAACTCAAAACGATTTGGTTGTTATGATTGATAAGTCTGAAAAGAAAAGACATGAAATAAATGCAGGAAAAATAAGGGCTATGTATGGTCACTCCATACCGATGCATATAGTAAAGGAAAAGAAGATTCCACCTGATAAATTATATCATGGTACTACAAGAAGATTTATTGAGAGCATAAAAAAGAACGGGATTTTACCTATGAGCAGACAATATGTACACCTGTCGACCGATATAGATACAGCAACAAAAGTAGGACTTAGGCGTGACAAGAGTCCATGTATATTGGAAATTGATTCTAAGAGAGCATATGAGGACGGAGTGGTATTTTATCATGGAAATGAAAAAGTATGGCTGGCAGATATAATACCAACATGTTATATAAATGAATTATAAATATTGACGCAATATATAATATGCCTGAGCCTGATGCAGGATGGATTTACAAAAATCCTGATACATATAAAAAGGAGAGTAAACACTAAAAAATAATTTAAGGAGTACATTAAGATAATGGGAGCATCAGCGTCAATATTTAGAAAAGGTAAATATGTAACAGAAAAAGACTTGGATATAATAATTGATATATTTACAGAAATGGGATTTTATTCAAGTAATAAAGTGGATATGAGTTCAGGTGAAAGAGTGTGTTTAAGTGTGAGTTTTTTTAATGATGAGTGGGTAAGAAAGTGGGATGAGGACGAACTTGATTCATTAGATGATAATGACCATATTATAATTTACTTCTATCCTAATGTGGAAATAGAGCTTGGAGAATATATTCCAAGTATGGGAGAAGAAGTACCGGATTACCTTAACTTTGAAGATATTTCAGGTAGAGGCAGATTATTACTGGAATTTTTGCATAGATATTTTAAATTGTTTCCGGAAGATGTATTTATGGAAAGTCACTTTTATACAAAGGATGATATAGATAAGTTATATGCGAAGGTACCATGGAATGAGACTTGGATGTATGAGGATCCTAAAACATTCTAAATTATACTATTGATATTTTTTAAGAGGAGCTGTTTTATATCTTAACAGCTCTTTTTTACTAAAAAAGTTGATAAACTTAAAGGTTGGTTTAGAGAAGCAATAGACGAGATAATAGAAGAAGGAGAATATGATGAAATATGAAGAATTAAGCAAGGAAGTTTCATACGCACTTCGCCATGCACCGTGGGAGTATGAACTTGAAATGGATGAAGAAGGCTGGGTAAGTATTGAACAGCTTTTGAGTGCTCTGAATACAGAAGGTAAGTTTGGAAATATTACTCAAAACGATTTGGCTGTTATGATTGATAAGTCTGAAAAGAAAAGACATGAAATAAAGGCAGGAAAAATAAGAGCTATGTACGGGCATTCTATACCAATGCATATAGTAAAGGAAAAGAAGATTCCACCTGATAAATTATATCATGGTACTGCAAGGAGATTCACTGAGAGCATAAAAAAGAACGGGCTTTTACCTATGAGCAGACAATATGTACACCTGTCAGCCGATATAGATACGGCAAAAAAAGTAGGGCTTAGGCGTGACAAGAGTCCTTGTATATTGGAAATTGATTCTAAGAGAGCATATGATGACGGAGTGGTATTTTATCATGGAAATAAAAAAGTCTGGCTGGCAGACATAATACCAATGTGTTATATAAAGGAATTATAAGTATTGACGCAATATATAATATGCCGGAGCCTGATGCAGGATGGATTTACAAAAATCCTGATACATATGATAAGAGTAAACACTAAAAAATAATTTAGGGAGTACATTAAGATAATGGGAGCATCAGCATCACTGTTTAGAAAAGGTGAATATCCGACAGAAAAAGACTTGGATATAATAATTGATATATTTACCAAGATGAAGTTTTATTCAAGTGGTAAAGATAAAGATAAATTAAGTACAGGCGAAAGTTTTAGTATTAGCTTTACTAATGATCATTGGAGAAGAAGATGGGATGATGAAGATTATCAATGGGATTCGCTGGATGATAATGATCATATTATAATTTATTTTTTTCCGAAGCCAAAAGAATCACATAAATACTATATTCCAAGTATGGGAGAAGAAGTGCCAAGTTATATTATTTTTGACGATATATCAGGTAGAGAAAGACTTTTTCCGGAATTTCTGCACAGATATTTTAAGCTGTTTCCTGAGGACGTATTTATGGAGGAGTACTTTTATACAAAGGATGATATAGATAAGTTATATGCGAAGGTACCATGGAATGAAATTTGGAGTTATGAGGATCCCGGCACATTTTAGATTATATTTCGTAGTATAAGTTTTTTTAAGAGGGGCTACTTTATATCATATAGCTCATCTTTACTAAGAAAGTTGATAAACTTATAAATTGCAGTAATTCATTCATTTACAATTGAAGAGCTCCATTAAGAAGTAATAATCCATTTGGGGTATTTGATATGGAGACAATAAAATAGGAGGAAATTATAAAATTGGAATTATTTGATGTAAGTAGTATATATAAGGAGTTTGAATATCCTAAAGAATTTTTAAAAATTGTTCATTTGGGATTGGTTAATTTTGATTTTTGGTATTTGATGGATTATGAGCAAACGGAGTGGAGAATAAAAGGATTAAAAGAAAGATATCCGGACAGAAAGTTGGTTCCCTTTGCAAGAAGAGATGACAATGATGATATAGTTTGCTTTGATATCGACAGAGATGGAAGGGTGCAAAAAATCCACGATTTTGCAAGTGCAGGATGGGAACAGAGAAAGGATTATGAAAGCTTTTGGGATTGGTTTAGAGAAGCGATAGATGAGATGATAGAAGAAGGAGAATATGATGAATTATGAAAAGTTAAGTAAGGAAGTTTCATATGCACTTCGCCATGCACCTTGGGAGTATGAATTTGAAATGGACGAAGAAGGTTGGGTGAATACAGAACAGCTGTTAAGGGGTGATAAAAATGGATAAAAAAGATTTAGCTATTATAGGAGGTGGCGAATATAAAAAATTTCTCTTAGATTTAAAGGGAAAAGTTAGACGCAGTCAATTAAAAGCAGCAGTAAAAGTTAATTATGAGTTGCTTGATTTGTATTGGAACTTGGGGAAAGAAATTGTTGAAAAACAAAAGCAATATTCTTGGGGTGATAGTTTTCTAAAATTATTGAGCAGTGATTTGAGAAAAGAATTTCCGGACATGAGAGGATTTTCAGCCGAAAATTTAAAACATATTAGATATTGGTATATCTTTTATAATGATTACCTAATCGGGGTACAAGCTGTAACCCAATTATCGGATATTGAAAGAAGGATAAAAAGTATTCCTTGGGGACATAATCAAAGGATTATGTATAAGTGTAAAGATGTGCAAGAGGCATTGTTTTATGTAAATAAAACAATAGAAAATGGTTGGAGCAGAACAGTTTTGGAGCATCAGATTGAGGGTGATTTATACATAAGACTTGGAAAGGCGGTTACCAATTTCGATAATAGATTACCGGATGTACAATCAGAGCTTGCGAAACAAACAATCAAAGACCCTTATAACTTTGATTTTCTAACAATAAGAGATAAATATGATGAAAGAGAGTTGGAAGAAGCATGTTCTACTACACTCTTATGTTGTAGTAGAATTAAAGACAGAAAAATTTAAGCCGGAATTTGCAGGTCAACTTAATTTTTATGTTACGGCTGTAAATAAAAATATGAAATCAAATAGTGATAATCAAACTATAGGAATACTAATTTGCAGAGATAAAGATAATGTAGTCGCTGAATATTCGCTTGAAAATATCTCACAGCCAATAGGAATAAGTAAGTATGAAATAAGCAAATTACTTGAACAGGAATATAAAAGTAGCTTACCATCTATTGAAGAAATAGAAGAGTCTATAAAAGAATTAGATTCAGAAAAACGGAAAATATAAAAATATCCGTTTGACTGATGATGAATACCAAAGCCTGAAAGATAAATTACAAAATCATATCAAAACAATCCGAGCTAAAGGCGTTTTTGTAAAAACAGATGTATTGTGACAGTATTATAAAAAAGGAGATTTGTATATGATATATGAGGGAAGAATATTATAAAAATCTGAGGGCAGTAAGATATCTATTGGTTTCAGTATATGGAAAATACTTGATACTATGAACTACAATAGAAGAGTGATGAATAATATTGATATAATATATAATATTTTTTATTTTTAATATTGACTTTTACTGTAGATATATCTAAAATTTTGAGTGAGCCGGTTATTTGGCTTAGTATATTTTTTAGTATTTAAGTATATTTGTACTTGTGAATAACCCTGATAAAACCCAATACATATGTGTTTGGTTTAAAGGGTAAATTTTCATCTATGGGTTAGTAAAACCTAACCAGTAAAGAGCTTTTAGTTTAAAGGAGGAGATTATGGCAGAGAAAGGTCATGAATTTTTGGCAAGAATAGGTAAGACAAGGTTGAGACCGGGTGGAGTGGTGGCTACCGATTGGTTACTTGAGAAGGGAAATATCAAGGCTGATTCAAAGGTTTTGGAGGTGGCTTGTAATATGGGAACCACCTTGATTCATATAGCAAAGAAATACGGCTGCGATATTGTAGGAGTGGATTTGGATGAAAAAGCGGTTGAAAAGGCAAAAAAGAAGATAAAAGATAATGACCTGGAAGACAAAGTAAAGGTTATGGAAGGTGATGCCTTTAAGCTTCCTTTTGAGGATGAGAGCTTTGATGTTGTGGTAAATGAAGCCATGCTGACAATGCTTTTGGGTGATAAAAAGGAGAGAGCATTAAAAGAATATTACAGAGTATTGAAGCCCGGCGGGGTTGTATTAACTCAGGATGTTGTTTTAATCACTGATGATGAAAATAGGGCAAGGGAACTTCGTATCGGTCTTAGCAGGGCTATAAATGTAAATGTGGAACCGCTTATAGAAACGGAGTGGAGAGCCTGCTTTGAAAGGTCCGGATTTCAAGTGGAGGAAAAGAGCGGTCCGATGAGTCTTATGAGTATTCCCGGAATGATGAAGGATGAGGGTATTTTTGGAGCATTCAGTATTATAAGAACAGGATTACAGGATTTTAATAAGGAATACTTTCAAAGGATGCGTTCATTTATGATGGATAATAAAAAAGAACTTGGATATATATGCTTTGCGGGGAGAAAAGAATAAAATATATCATGATAAGGCTTATAAAAAAGCTGTAACTTCTTAAATATAAATAAAATATTAGAGCTATTATGGATTTGGATTAGTGAAAAATTCATAATAGCTTTTTTAATATGTAGAAGTGTTATATATTGACATATAAAAATATTCGTTGTATTATATTCAATGTTGAATATGGAGGTAGTTTTGTGATACGGTTATTGGTGCTTTGGTTACTGGATAACGAACCTATGTCAGGTTATGATATAAAGCAGATGTTACAAACAATGGATGCAAAAAGATGGGGAGGAGTGCTTATAGGTTCTATTTATTATGCTTTAAAAAAGCTTGAAAAGAACGGGTATATCTGTGTAACGGATATGGAACAGGCACAATACAGACCGAGAGTAACTTATAGTATTACTCAAAAAGGAAAAAAATATTTGAGAACATTAATTTATGATTCTTTGACGGAGTTTTCTCTTTCCTATCCGTCATCTTTATATGCCGGGATATCATTATGTGATAAGTTGACATCCGATGAGGTTTATACCGCTTTGGAAAGCCAACTTAAAAGGCTTGATATTGAATATGAATCTGTTATGAAAGGCTGGAAAGAAAAGTGTGAAGCAATGAATAATGATGTTGCGCCTATGGTAAAGTTGGTTTTTGATAATATGTTCGCAATAATTAGGCAACAGCAGGATTTTATAAAAAAAGTATTAAAATGTTTGGAAACATGATATGGAGGTATACATTTGAAAAGTAGACAGGAACTGGAGCAATTATTATTTTCAATAAACGGTCAGGGATATGGTGCATATAAATCTATAAAGGGGGAGTATAACTTTGGGAAATATATTCTTTCCATTGACCATGTACAAGTTGACCCGTATGCACCGCCGTCAAAAGTGCGTATTATTATGAACAGGAAAGTAACAGGTATACCTGATGAACTACTTGATTCAAAAAGTAAAATTATTGTCGTTTCGGATTTTTTAACAAGAGAGTTTTATAAAAAAGCTGAAATTTACAGTCAGAAAATAAATGCTACAGGTGGTAGCGGTATGATTGTAATTGACAGATGCGGACAGGAGATGTTGGAGAGAACTTCCGTTTTGATTAAGGATAACAGAGTTGAGGTGAGATTTGAGATAGGGCTTCCGGCAGCCGGTAGACGCGTTTTAGGAAAAGAAGCCCATCGGATTTTCTCACAAACTCTTGTAAAAATTGTAGATGCAGCATTACTGTATGAAAATATTGATCATAATGAATTGAAAAAACAAATTTCTTTAATGATTGACCAAGAGTATATAAGGGAAGAATTAAAGCGAAGAAATTTGGTTGCATTTGTTGCCAACGGTTCTGTTTTGCCGCGTGAGAGCGGTGTTTCAGATAAGCCTTTGCGTGACGGTATTCCTTTTCAGAGTCCAAAAAGTTTTGAAACAGATATGGATCTTCCAAGCGGAAAGCATATATCCGGGATGGGAATTGAAAAGGGAATTACATTGATTGTAGGTGGAGGCTATCATGGTAAGTCAACACTGTTGAAAGCACTTGAGCGCGGAGTATACAATCATATTTTAGGTGACGGGCGTGAAATGGTGATTACATGTTTTGATGCAGTCAAGATTCGTGCAGAGGATGGAAGAAATGTCGAAAAAGTAAATATAAGTGCTTTTATAAATAATCTGCCGGGAAATAAGGATACACATTTATTTTCTACGGAAAATGCCAGTGGAAGTACATCACAGGCGACAAATGTAATGGAGGCTTTAGAATCCGGAACTTCACTTATCTTGATTGATGAAGATACCTCCGCTACAAATTTTATGATATGTGACGGTCGTATGCAAAAGTTGATTGCAAGACAAAAAGAGCCTATAACACCTTTTATTGATAAAGTAAAACCTTTGTACAAAGATTTGGGAGTTTCCACCATACTCATAGTGGGAGGTTGTGGAGATTACTTTGATGTTGCTGACAGAGTTATAATGATGGATGAGTATGTTCCAAAGGATGTCACCGACAGAGCAAAGGAAATAGCGTCTACTGACGGATATAAAAGAGAATTTTTATCAGATAATATTTTTGGTAAAGTAACACATCGTGTTCCTTTGAAAACAGGATTCTCTTTGTCAGGTAAAGAAGATCGCCTGAAAGCCAAAGGCAAATACAGTATTTTGTATGGATGGAACAATATAGATATTTCAGGTCTGGAGCAGCTTGTTGATGAAAGTCAGACAAATTGTATCGCCGTTATGATCGGGTTTTTAAAGAACAAAGTGATTGATGAAAAGAAGACAATTGAACAGTCACTGGATCAGATGTACAGACATATTGAAAAATCAGGATTGGATTCTATATCACCATATACAGGTCATCCGGGCAATCTTGCGATGCCGAGAAAACAGGAAGTTTTTGCGGCTATCAGCAGATATAGAGGGTTGGTTGTAAAAGGATAAACACTAACTTATATTTATGCCTAATCGCCTGACCGGTACAAAAACCGCTTGCAAATATCCTGCTGTTATGCTAATATTGTCAGGTAGTGAGCCGGTGTGGCGGAATGGCAGACGCGACAGACTCAAAATCTGTTATTCGAAAGGGTGTGCGAGTTCGAGTCTCGCCACCGGCATTTAGCTGTATGAGATTTCATACAGCTTTTTTGTTGCTATGATATTCTATGTATTGAAAATACAGCCTTTTAAAATATTTTTCAAAAAACTTTTTTCTTCTAATGTTATTTTAATGTTTATATATTATCCTAATTACAAGTGCAAAGGAGATAAGAAATAAACATTGTTTAAAGAATGCACCGTAAGTTAAACAGGTTAAGAAAGGAAGTAATCAGTTATGAAGAAAATAGCATTAAAGGCGGCAGTATTTGCAGCAACATTATCAACAACAGGAGTATTTGCATTAACATCATTCGCGGCAAGTCCAAGAATCAGCCGGGCTCGTGCAAAGGAGATTGCAGTAGCTCAGGCAGTACTTCCTGCATCAAGCGTAAGATTTACAAAGGTAAAGCTTGATTATGAGAAGGGAAGATACGAGTACGAGATCGAATTCCGCTACAACGGATATGAGTACGATGTAGAGCTTGATGCCAATACAGGTGCTGTATTAGATTATGATGTGGAGTATGATGATTAATAAAAAACATTATGTGATTTTGGCAGCAGGACTTTTGTCAGCGGGAGCTTTGTCAGCCTGTGGAAGCGGCAAAGCGACAAGTGCATCACAGAGTACGGCTTCAAGTTTGATACCTCAATCATCCGGTAAAGAAATAGGAGAGGAAGCTGCTAAGAAAATTGCCCTTGAAAGAGCGGGAGTTGATGAGGCTTCAGTTACATTTATTCTGACTAATTTGGATATGGATGACGGTAGACTCGAATATGATGTGGAGTTTTACAGTGATAAAACTGAATATGAGATAAGTGTAGATGATTATACAGGTGATATCACAGAATTTTCCGGTGAAACATATCGCTAAAGCGGCTGTATAAAAATAAATACGGAACGGATTTTAAATGTCCGAATAAGCGTTATTGCTTTTTTTATCAAATATCCGGGCGGGTTGATTATCAACCCGCCTTTTCTATGTGGAAAAGTATTTTTTTTTATGCTAGAATACATCAAAGAATTTTATGAGTTTAAAGAATACAGTGTGAGAGATAATTTCAATACTGTTGATGTCGCATTTAAGATGCGGCGGAATGGAGACTAATATGGATTATAGTAAAGAAGCTTTAAAATTGCATGAGGCAAATGGCGGAAAGGTTTCTGTTGTAAGCAAAATAAAAATAAATTCAAGAGATGATTTGAGTACCGCATATACACCGGGAGTGGCAGCTCCCTGTAAAGAGATAGCAAGTAATCCGGAAAATGTGTGGAAGTATACAGCCAAGAAAAATCTGGTAGCGGTAGTATCGGACGGTACAGCGGTGCTGGGACTTGGAGATATCGGAGCCAAGGCTGCAATGCCTGTAATGGAGGGTAAGGCAATACTTTTTAAGGAGTTTGGCGATGTGGATGCATTTCCTGTATGTCTTGATACTAAGGATACGGAGGAAATCATAAAGACTGTAAAAAATATCGCACCATGTTTTGGAGGAATAAATCTTGAGGATATAGCTTCACCGAAATGCTTTGAAATAGAAGAGAGGCTTGAAAAAGAACTTGAGATACCTATATTTCATGACGATCAACATGGTACTGCAATAGTGGTTACGGCGGCACTTATCAATGCACTTAAACTTGTAGATAAGAAGATGGATGAGATAAAGGTGGTGCTTAACGGACCGGGTAGTGCAGGTACGGCTATTATAAAGATGCTTTTGGAATCGGGAGTAAAAGATATAACAGCCTGTGATGAATACGGAATTTTATACAAGGAGAGGGCTGAGGGGATAAAGGATCATAAAAAATGGCTTTGCACTGTAACAAACCTTAATGATATGAGAGGAAACCTTGCCGATGCGCTTGTAGGAGCTGATGTATTTATAGGAGTATCTGTAGCAAATATACTGACAAAGGATATGATAAAGACTATGGCGGATAAGCCGATAGTCTTTGCTATGGCAAATCCGAATCCTGAAATACCCTATGATGATGCTGTTGAAGCGGGAGTGGCTGTAATGGGTACAGGCAGAAGTGACAGACCTAATCAGATAAATAATGTACTTGCCTTCCCGGGGATATTCAGGGGAGCATTGGATGCACATGCAAGGGATATAAATTATACTATGAAAAAGGCTGCGGCAAGGGCAATTGCAGAGTATATAAAATCGGAGGATTTGAATCCTGAAAATATAATACCTTCCGCACTTGATAAAAATATAGCAAAAGCGGTAGCAAGGGCTGTAGAAGAGGCTGCCATAGAGAGCGGTTGCAATAGAAAGTAGGTTATAAAGATGATAAATATTAAGGAGATATTTTTGTTCTCATATAATGAGTTGAAAAAAGTAAAAACAATTACGACGGTGGCAATGTTTGTTGCACTTTCAATTATACTCGGAGCTTTCACCGTTCCGATCGGTAATTTTTTAAAGATCGGGTTTTCTTCACTGACTACTGTGGGTATAGGTTTTTTGTTTGGACCTATAGTAGGAAGTATATTCGGAGCAATTACGGATATTGTAAAATATATGCTCAAGCCGACAGGACCTTTCTTTCCGGGATTTACATTTAATGCAATTATTGCAGGTATTATGTATGGAAGCATTTTATATAAGAAGCCTGTTTCAATAAAAAGAATTTTGATAGCTGAAATACTGGTAAGTTTTATTTGTAATATTTTACTTGGAACACTTTGGCTAAACATATTATATGGAAAAGCTTTTTTTGCAATTCTGCCTATGAGAGCAATCAAAAACATTGTATTACTGCCGATAAACAGCTTTATGGCATTTGTTATTTTAAAGTTTTTGGAGCAGTATAAACAGAGCTTGAAATAGCTTGAAATAGTTTAAAATTTTTTAAAAAAGTGCTTGCATTCGTTTTTTTAATATGATATCCTAGTATGGCTGTGACATTGATAGCTATGAAGCATAGGTTGCCGTTTATCGGGTTTTATGTGGAGCGAAGGTCATGTTGCAAAAACTGGCGACAAGTCACTGTACAAACAGCATCTCATATTGAGTAATTTCGTGGGTTTATTTTTATGACACGCACGGAAGAGTGTACAGTCACCGCTTGTCAATTTCTTTTATAAGATTGAAAAGGAGGCGGCTTTTTTTATGGCAAATCAGGTAATGAGAATCACATTAAAAGCTTATGATCATCAATTGGTTGACAGCTGTGCTGCAAGAATTGTTGATACTGTAAAGAAGACAGGAGCAGCTGTTTCAGGACCTGTTCCACTACCAACAAAGAAGGAAGTGGTTACTATCCTTAGAGCTGTACATAAGTACAAAGACTCTCGTGAGCAGTTCGAGCAGAGAACTCACAAGAGACTGATTGATGTCATTGCACCATCACAGAAGACTGTTGATGCACTTTCCAGATTGGAAATGCCTGCAGGTGTAAATATAGACATCAAAATGAAGAGTAGATAATCCGCTAAATGGCGTTAATCCTGCTCTAGGATGAGCATGAGAGTGCTCCGCTGTAGATTAAATCAGGAGGTATATTAATGAAGAAGGCAATACTTGCTAGAAAAGTCGGTATGACACAGATTTTCGATGAGAACGGTGTGTTAATACCTGTAACAGTTCTTCTTGCAGGACCATGTGTTGTTACACAGGTTAAGACAGAGGAGAATGACGGATATAATTCAGTTCAGGTTGCATATGGACAGATCCGTACAAAATTGGTTAACAAGGCTAAGGCAGGACATCTTGCTAAGGCCGGAATTGAAAAAGTTGTAGTAGAAAACGGCGATAAGAAGAGAGAAATCTTCACAGCAGGAAGATTCATCAGAGAGTTTAAATTTGAGAATGCATCCGAGTATGCTCCAAAGGCTGAAATCAAAGCTGACATATTTGCTGCAGGTGATAAGATTGATGCAACAGCTATCTCAAAGGGTAAAGGTTTTCAGGGTGCTATCAAGCGTCATGGACAGTCAAGAGGACCTATGAGCCATGGTTCAAAGTTCCATCGTCATCAGGGTTCAAACGGTTCATCTTCAGATCCGAGCCATGTATTTAAGGGCAAAGGAATGCCCGGACATATGGGTGCTAAGAGAGTGACCACACAGAATCTTGAGATCGTAAGAGTTGATGCTGACAAGAATCTTATCCTTGTAAAGGGTTCAATGCCGGGTTCAAAGAAAGCTTTAATAACATTAAAAGAGACTGTTAAGAAAAAATAACTAACAGAAAGGAGGAACACAAATGGCTAATATATCAGTATTCAATATTGAAGGAAAAGAAGTAGGTAGTATAGAATTAAACGATGCTGTGTTCGGAGTTAATGTTAACGAGCATTTAGTTCATATGGCAGTTGTTGCACAGTTGGCAAACAAGCGTCAGGGAACACAAAAGGCAAAGACCCGTTCCGAAGTTAGTGGCGGTGGAAGAAAGCCTTGGAAGCAAAAAGGTACAGGACATGCGCGTCAGGGTTCAACCAGATCACCACAGTGGAAGGGTGGCGGTGTTGTATTTGCACCTACTCCAAGAGACTATACAATCAATTTAAATAAAAAAGAGAAGAGAATTGCTCTTAAGAGTGCTCTTACAAGCAGAGTTCTTGAGAACAAGTTCATCGTTGTTGATGATTTCGCAATGTCAGAGATCAAGACAAAGAAGATGCAGCAGACTTTGAATAACTTAAATGTTAAGAAGGCGCTTGTTGTATGTGCTGAGAATGAGAAGAACACTGTACTTTCTGTAAGAAATATATATGGTGTTAAGGCTGCTTCACCTAAGACTATCAATGTATATGATATCTTAAAGTACAATACGGTAATAGCTTCAAAGGACGCTGTTAAAACTATAGAGGAGGTATATGCGTAATGGCAAATATTCAATACTATGATGTAATACTTAAGCCGGTTATTACAGAAAAAAGCATGCTTGGCATGACTGATAAGAAATATACTTTCCTTGTGCATCCGGATTCAAACAAGACAATGATTAAAGAAGCTGTTGAGAAGATGTTTGACGGCGTTAAGGTTTCAAAAGTAAATACTATGAACCAGGATGGAAAGACAAAGAGAAGAGGAATGACAATCGGTAAGACTGCAAAAGTTAAGAAGGCTATTGTATGGCTTACAGAGGATAGCAAAGAAATCGAGTTGTTCCAGGGCTTATAAGCAACGGATGTTGCTTTCCCGAAGTGAATCGGGATATATTATACGGCATCCTGCCGTGATAAAGTGCGTAGCACAAGAAGGAGACAAAAATGGGAATAAAGAAATATAGTCCATATACACCGTCCAGAAGAAATATGACAGGTTTGGACTTTAGTGTAATCACAAAGAGCACTCCTGAGAAGTCATTATTGGCACCAATAAAGAAGAATTCAGGAAGAAACAATCAAGGTAAGATAACAGTAAGACATCGTGGTGGCGGTGCAAAGAGAAAGTACAGAATCATCGACTTTAAGAGAAACTCTAAAGACGGAGTTCCTGCTAAGGTTGTTGCTATAGAGTATGATCCGAACAGAACAGCCAATATTGCACTTATATCATATGTTGACGGTGCAAAGGCTTATATACTTGCTCCTGAAGGACTTCAGGTTGGAACAACAATCGTAAGCGGATCAGGTGCAGAGGCAAGAGTAGGAAACTGCTTACCGCTTGCAGAGATTCCTGTAGGTGCGCAGATTCATAATATAGAGCTTTATCCGGGTAAGGGCGGACAGCTTGTTCGTTCAGCGGGTAATGTTGCACAGCTTATGGCTAAAGAAGGAAAGTATGCAACTCTTCGTCTTCCATCAGGTGAGATGAGAATGGTACCTATCATTTGCAGAGCTACAATCGGCGTAGTGGGAAATGGTGAGCATTCACTTGTTAAGCTTGGTAAGGCGGGAAGAAAGCGTCACATGGGTATAAGACCTACAGTTCGTGGTTCCGTTATGAACCCTAATGACCATCCACACGGTGGTGGTGAAGGTAAAACCGGAATCGGTCGTCCGGGTCCATCTACTCCTTGGGGCAAGCCGGCTCTTGGTCTTAAGACTAGAAACAAGAAGAAACAGTCTAATAAGTTAATTATAAGAAGAAGAGATGGTAAGGCCACTAACTAATAAAGGAGGAAAGATAAATGTCACGTTCACTTAAAAAAGGACCATTTGCAGATGCAAGTTTATTAAAGAAAGTTGATGCAATGAACAAGGCCGGCGACAAGAGTGTTATTAAAACATGGTCACGCCGTTCTACAATCTTCCCACAGATGGTAGGCCATACTATTGCTGTTCATGACGGAAGAAAGCATGTTCCGGTATATATTACCGAGGATATGGTAGGACATAAGCTTGGTGAGTTCGTTGCTACAAGAACTTATAAAGGACATAAAGCTGACGATAAGAAAGCTTCAAGATAAGAGAGGGTTGAAAGGAGGTTTTTTAAATGGCAAAAGGACATAGATCCCAGATTAAAAGAGAAAGAAATGCAGTTAAGGACACCAGACCATCAGCTAAGCTCTCATATGCCAGAGTACCTGTTCAAAAAGCATGTTTCGTGCTTGATGCGATCAGAGGAAAGAATGTTGATGAGGCTTTGGGTATTCTTATGTATAGCCCAAGATATGCGTCAAGTGTTATCAAGAAATTGGTAGAGTCGGCAGTTGCTAATGCTGAGAACAATAATAATTTAGATCCATCTAAATTATATATTGCAGAATGTTATGCAAGTGACGGCCCTATAATGAAGAGAATTAAGCCAAGAGCACAGGGTAGAGCTTATCGTATCGAGAAGAGAATGAGCCATATCACAGTGGTCTTAGATGAAAGATAGGAGGAGACGCGAAGATGGGACAGAAAGTTAATCCACATGGACTTAGAGTCGGTGTTATAAAAGACTGGAGCTCCAGATGGTACGCTGATAAGGATTTCGCTGATTGTTTAGTAGAAGACTACAATATCAGAAAGTTCCTAAAGAACAAACTTTATTCAGCAAGCGTATCAGATATTGAAATAGAGCGTGCTTCAGACAGAGTTAGAATAATACTTCATACTGCAAGACCGGGTGTTGTTATCGGAAAGCAGGGTGCTGAAGTTGAGAAATTAAAGAAGGAAGTATCAAAGTTTACAGATAAGAAAGTATTCATTGATATCAAAGAAATCAAGAGACCGGACAGAGATGCTCAACTTGTAGCTGAAAGTATCGCTACACAGCTTGAGAACCGTATTTCATTCCGTAGAGCAATGAAGTCAACAATGTCAAGAAGTATGAAGGCAGGAGTACTTGGTATTAAGGCAAGCTGCTCAGGACGTCTTGGCGGTGCCGACATGGCTCGTACAGAGTTCTATTCAGAGGGTACAATTCCTCTTCAGACATTAAGAGCTGACATTCAGTATGGTTTTGCTGAGGCAAACACAACATACGGTAAAGTTGGTGTTAAGGTTTGGATATATACCGGTGAGGTGCTTCCTCAAAGAAAAACACAGGAAGGGAGCGTAAAATAATATGTTAATGCCTAAGAGAGTAAAGCGTAGAAAACAGTTTAGAGGTTCTATGGCCGGAAAGGCCTTAAGAGGCAATAAGATCACTTATGGTGAGTATGGTTTAGTATCCCTTGATCCTTGTTGGATAAAGTCAAACCAGATAGAGGCTGCCAGAGTTGCTATGACTCGTTATATCAAGCGTGGCGGTAAAGTTTGGATAAAGATTTTCCCTGATAAGCCTGTTACAGCAAAACCTGCTGAGACTCGAATGGGTTCAGGTAAGGGATCTACAGAATATTGGGTAGCTGTTGTAAAGCCCGGTCGTGTATTATTTGAGATCGCAGGCGTACCTGAAGAGGTTGCCAGAGAGGCTCTTCGTCTTGCAATGCATAAGCTTCCTTGCAGATGTAAGATAGTTTCAAAGGCTGATTTGGAAGGCGGTGAAGCAAGTGAAAACTAAGAATTATGTAAACGAATTAAAGTCAAAAAGCTTAGAACAGTTAAATGAGGAATTGGTTTCCGCAAAGAAGGAACTTTTCAACCTTAGATTCCAAAATGCAACCAGCCAGTTGGATAACACTTCAAGAATTAAGGAAGTTCGTAGAAACATTGCCAGAATTCAGACAGTTATCACTGAGAATGCAAAATTGGCATAAAGATAAAGGAGATAAACCGTGGAGAGAAATCTTAGAAAAACCCGTATCGGCAAGGTTGTTAGCGATAAGATGGATAAGACAATCACTGTTGCAATCGAAGACCATGTAAAGCATCCACTTTATGGCAAGATTGTAAAGAAGACTGTTAAGTTCAAGGCACATGATGAAAAGAATGAATGTAACATTGGCGATACTGTAAAGATTATGGAAACAAGACCTCTTTCAAAAGATAAGAGATGGAGACTTGTACAGATAATTGAGAAGGCAAAATAATTTAGGTAGGAAGGAGTATCCGGCATGATTCAGCAGGAAACAAGATTGAAGGTAGCCGATAACACCGGAGCAAAGGAATTGCTTACAATTCGTGTTATGGGTGGTTCAACTAGAAGATATGCTCATATCGGCGATATAATCGTCGCTACCGTTAAAGATGCAACACCAGGCGGTGTTGTAAAGAAAGGTGATGTTGTTAAGGCTGTTGTAGTAAGATCAGTCAATAGCACACGCCGTAAAGACGGTTCATACATCAGATTCGATGAAAACGCAGCAGTTATAATCAAGGATGACAAGACTCCAAGAGGTACTCGTATCTTTGGACCGGTTGCAAGAGAACTTCGTGAGAAGCATTTCATGAAGATTGTATCTCTCGCACCTGAAGTATTATAAGGAGGTCTAGCGTGCATAAAATCAAAAGAGACGATATGGTTAAGATCATATCCGGCAAAGATAAAGGCAAGACAGGTAAAGTATTAAAGGTTGATACTAAGAAGAACAGAGTAGTAGTTGAAGGCTGTAATATGATTACAAAGCATACAAAACCAAGTATGGCTAACCAAAACGGTGGAATCGTAAATACAGAGGGAACTATTGATATATCAAATGTAATGCTAGTTGTTGATGGTAAGGCTACAAGAGTCGGTTTTGAAGTAAAAGACGGCAAAAAAGTTCGTGTAGCTAAGAAGACCGGCAAGGCTATCGAATAATTGGAAAGGAGGAAAACATGACAAGATTAAGGGAAACATATGAGAACGAAATCGTTGCAAAGATGATTGAGAAGTTTGGCTATAAGAATCCTATGCAGGTACCGAAGCTTGATAAGATCGTTATCAACATGGCTGTCGGTGAAGCAAAAGATAATGCAAAAGTATTAGATGCTGCAGTTAGAGATCTTGAAATTATCTCCGGACAAAAGGCGGTAGTTACAAAGGCAAAGAAATCAGTTGCTAACTTTAAACTTAGAGAGGGTATGCCTATAGGTTGTAAGGTAACTCTTCGTGGTTCAAAGATGTATGAGTTTGCTGACAGACTTATAAATCTTGCTCTTCCAAGAGTGCGTGACTTTAGAGGTGTAAATCCTAATGCATTTGACGGTAGAGGAAATTATGCTCTTGGAGTTAAGGAACAGCTTATCTTCCCTGAGATAGAGTATGATAAGATTGATAAGGTGCGTGGTATGGATGTTATATTCGTTACTACAGCAAACACAGATGAAGAAGCTAGAGAACTTTTGACATTATTCAATATGCCATTTTTCAAATAATTTAGGAGGAAGATTTCATGGCAAAGACTTCAATGAAGATTAAGCAGGCCAGACCGGCAAAATTCTCTACAAGAGAATATAGCAGATGCAAAATCTGTGGTCGTCCACATGCTTATCTTAAAAAGTATGGTATCTGTAGAATTTGCTTCCGTGAGTTGGCTTATAAAGGTCAAATTCCAGGAGTTAAGAAAGCAAGCTGGTAGGCATTGAACACTTAACGAACGCAAGCAAAGCGAAGCGTGAGTTTAGTGTGAAAGCCCGTCCCGAGCCTTAGTGAAAACGAGCGAAGCGAAGTTTGAACTTAGTCGAGTGGACGCCACCCGGCACATGCATGTATGCTAATGTCGAGTGGACGCAGTGATGCTACAAAATATTTAACCAAAGCAAAGTAAAAAGTAGTAATCAGATACATTTAAAATAAACAGGAGGAAAAAATTCCATGACAATGAGCGATCCAATTGCAGATATGCTTACCAGAATAAGAAATGCAAATACTGCAAAACATGACTCAGTTGATATTCCTTCCTCAAAGATGAAAATAGCAATAGCTAACATACTTGTAGAAGAAGGTTATGTAGAGAAGTACGAACTTGTTGACAATGGTAACTTCAAGGATATCAGAATATTCTTAAAGTATACAGCTAACAAGAGCGAGAGAATAATAAGTGGATTGAAGAGAATTTCAAAGCCGGGTCTGCGTATATATGCAAACAGAGAAGAGCTTCCAAGAGTGCTTGGCGGTCTTGGAACAGCTATTATTTCAACAAATAATGGAGTTATAACAGACAAAGAAGCAAGAAAGCTTAATGTAGGTGGAGAAGTATTAGCTTTTGTTTGGTAGGCACCCTGTACTTAATGAGCGCAAGCGAAGCGTAGCGCGAATTTAGTACGAAAGCCCGTCCCGAGACATTGAACACTTAGTGAACACGCAGTGTGAACTTAGTGTGAAAGTCGTTCGCGACACTCAGCGAAAACGTAGTTTGAGCGCTAGTGGAGTCGAACCCACCCGGCGCATATATGTATGCTAATGTCGAGTGGACGCCACCCGGCACATATACGTATGCTAATGTCGAGTGGATACAACAAATATAATTAAGTTTCAACTCTAATAGCAGTAGTCATAAAGAAATATTTCTTTGATGGCTGCCTATTAGATATAAAACCTGAAAACATGAGCTGAGAGCTCACGATAAATTTAAGGAGGAAGACGGCATGTCACGAATTGGAAGAATGCCTATCGCAATTCCGGCAGGAGTAACTGTTACAATTGCAGAAAATAATCATGTGACTGTAAAAGGTCCTAAGGGTACACTTGAGAGAGCATTACCTGTAGAAATGACTATTAAGCAGGAAGGTGATGACATTGTAGTAACCAGACCAAATGATTTAAAGAAAAATAAAGCATTACATGGTCTCACAAGAACTCTTATAAACAACATGGTAGTAGGTGTAACCGCAGGCTATGAGAAGATACTTGAAGTAAACGGTGTTGGTTACAGAGCAGCAAAGCAGGGTAATAAACTTGTGCTTTCACTTGGATATTCACATCCGGTAGAGATGGAAGATCCTGAGGGAGTTACATCTGTTCTTGATGGACAGAACATCATAAAGATACAGGGTATCGACAAGGAAAAAGTCGGACAGTATGCTGCTGAAATAAGAAGCAAGAGAAAGCCTGAGCCATATAAGGGCAAGGGTATCAAATACTCTACTGAAGTTATCAGACGTAAAGTCGGTAAGACCGGTAAGAAATAATAGGAGGGTAAGTAAATGGTTAGCAAAAAATCAAAAAGCGATCTTAGACTTAAGAAGCATTATAGATTACGTAATCGTCTCAGCGGAACAACTGAGAGACCACGCCTTGCTGTATTTAGAAGCAACAACCATATGTACGCTCAGATTATTGACGACACAGTGGGAAATACAGTAGTAAGTGCATCAACACTTGAAAAGGGTGCAAGAGCAGAGCTTTCAAAGACAAATGATGTAGATGCTGCAGCATATGTTGGAACTCTTATTGCAAAGAGAGCACTTGAGAAGGGTATAGACAAGGTTGTATTTGATAGAGGCGGATTTATCTATCAAGGTAAGATTGCTGCATTGGCAGAGGCTGCCCGTGAAGCAGGATTACAATTCTAATAGGAGGAGAAACATACATGAAGAGACAAATCATCGATCCAAGCAAATTGGAGTTAAATGACAGAGTCGTAAATATCAAGCGTGTATCCAAAACCGTAAAGGGTGGACGTACAATGAAGTTTTCTGCTCTTGTTGTTGTAGGTGACGGAAATGGTCATGTCGGTATCGGTCTTGGAAAGGCAGGAGAGGTACCTGAGGCTATCCGTAAGGGAAAAGAAGCTGCAACTAAGGCATTAGTTGAGGTTAGAATAGATGAGAATTTCAGTGTACCACATGATTACACCGGAAAATTCGGAAGCGCGAGTGTGCTTTTAAAGAGAGCACCTGAAGGTACAGGTATCATCGCAGGTGGTCCGGCTCGTGCGGTATTAGAGCTTGCAGGATATAAGAATATTCGTTCAAAATCTTTAGGTTCTAATAATAAGACAAATGTATGTCTTGCTACACTTGCAGGTTTAGCAGCACTTAAGACTCCTGAGGAGATTGCAAAACTCCGTGGAAAGTCAGTAGAAGAAATATTAGCATAATAGGAGGGAAATATGGCAAAGTTAAAAATTACATTGGTTAAATCCCCTATCGGTGCTATTCCAAAGCAGAAAGCAACTGTAGAGGCGCTTGGTTTAAGAAAATTAAACAAGACAGTGGAGATGCCGGACAATGCAGCTATAAGAGGCATGATTTGGCATGTAAGACATCTTGTAAAAGTTGAAGAAGTCTAAAGAAGGAGGTGTAGTTATGGATTTATCTAATTTACAGCCTGCATTAGGCTCAAAGCATAGTGATAATTTCAGACGCGGCCGTGGACATGGTTCAGGTAACGGAAAGACTGCCGGTAAAGGTCATAAAGGTCAGAAGGCTCGTTCAGGTGCAACAAGACCGGGATTTGAAGGTGGTCAGATGCCGTTATACAGACGTATCCCTAAGAGAGGATTTACAAATCGTAATTCTAAGGATATCGTAGCTGTAAATATATCTGTTCTTGATCGTCTTGAGGACGGTAGTGATGTTACTCCTGATACATTGGTAGCAGCAGGGATTATCAAAAATACAAGAGATGGAGTTAAACTCTTAGGAAACGGCACACTTACAAAGAAGTTCAACATCAAGTATATTGCTGTAAGTGAGAGTGCAAAAGCTAAGATTGAAGCCGCAGGCGGAACTTGTGAGGTGATCTGATGCTCACAACACTCCGAAATGCATTTAAAGTAAAAGATGTACGAAAGAAACTTCTGTACACATTTATAATGCTGGTAATTATTCGCTTCGGCAGTAACTTACCTATACCGGGTGTAAATACAACTTTTTTTAAAGATTTTTTTGCAAAGCAATCAGGTGATGCATTTGGATTTTTCAATGCTATCACCGGTGGCTCATTTGAAAGTTTGAGTGTGCTTGCACTGAGCATCACTCCATATATTACAAGTTCTATTATAATCCAGCTTTTAACAATAGCGATTCCGGCACTTGAGGAATTGCAGCAGGATGGTGAAGACGGTAGAAAAAAGATAGTTGAATATACAAGATATTTGACTATCGCACTGGCCCTACTACAGTCTTCAGCAATGGCAATAGGATTTGGAAAGCAAAATCTTTTAATTCATTATAGTTTAAAGAGTGTAATTGTAACTGTAGTTACGATGACAGCAGGTAGTGCATTTTTAATGTGGATTGGAGAAAGAATTACAGAGAAGGGTATTGGAAACGGTATTTCAATTGTTCTTCTTTTAAATATTCTTTCGTCATTACCAAGTGACTTTAGCAATCTTTATGAAAGATTCTTAAAGAATCAGACAGTAGCCAGAATGGTAGTGGCTGCAGCTATTATAATAGCTTTTATAATAGTGATGGTTATATTTACCATAATATTACAGGATGCCGAAAGAAGGATACCTGTACAGTATTCGTCAAAAATGCAGGGTAGAAGAAGTGTAGGCGGAACATCATCTCATATTCCGCTTAAAGTAAATACCGCAGGTGTTATTCCTGTAATTTTCGCTTCTTCATTATTCTCAACACCTATAGTTATTGGTCAGTTCTTGCAAATAAACAACGGCTCAATAATAGGTGAGATATTGACATATATGAATTCATCAATGTGGTTTAGACCGGAAGCACCGAAGTATTCTATCGGACTTATAGTTTATATCATTTTGATTATCTTATTTGCTTATTTTTATACATCAATTACTTTTAACCCGCTTGAGGTAGCTAATAATATGAAAAAATCAGGTGGATTTATTCCGGGAATCAGACCGGGTAAACCGACCAGCGATTATTTCTCAAAGATTTTAAGCTATATTATAATTATAGGTGCAACAGGACTTATAATCGTTTGTATCATACCTATAATAATTTCAGGATTGTTCAATATCAGTAGACTTTCATTTACCGGAACATCCCTGATAATCATTGTCGGTGTAGTCTTAGAGACAATAAAAGCAATTGAATCACAAATGCTTGTAAGAAATTACAGAGGATTCTTATTAGACTAAGTATCTTACGAAAAACCACTGGGGGATATTCTTCAGGGGTTTTTCGTGGTTACTAGTGAAAATTGGGGAGATACGCCATGAAGATTATTATGTTAGGTGCGCCGGGTGCCGGCAAAGGTACACAGGCGAAGAGAATTGCAAAAAAATATGATATACCGCATATATCCACAGGTGATATATTCAGAGCAAATATAAAAGAAAAAACAGAACTTGGGAATAAGGCAAAAGAGTATATGGACAGAGGAGAGCTCGTTCCTGATGATATTACAATAGGAATGCTCCTTGACAGGATACATAAAGATGACTGCAAGAACGGATTTGTACTTGACGGTTTCCCAAGAACCATCCCGCAGGCACAGTCTTTAACAAAGGCATTGTCAGAACTCGGTGAAAGGATAGATTATGCTGTAAATATAGATGTTCCGGATGAGTCAATCATTACAAGAATGAGCGGAAGAAGAGCATGCTTAAGTTGCGGAGCTACATATCATATAGTATATTCGGCACCGAAAGCAAAGGATGTATGTGATACCTGCGGCAATGAGCTTGTTATCAGAGATGATGATAAGCCGGAAACAGTAAAGAAAAGACTTGAGATATATCATGATCAGACACAGCCTTTGATTGATTATTATAAAAATGAGAAAATACTGGCAAGTGTAGACGGAACAAAGGATATGGAAGAGGTATTCATAGATATCATTTCAGTTTTGAAATAGATTGTGAGGATGAAAATGGCAGTAACAATAAAGTCTGACAGAGAAATACAATTGATGAGAGAAGCCGGTATAATACTGGCAAAGACTCATGAAGAGTTGGAAAAGGCATTACATGCAGGTATGACCACATATGAGGTGAACAAACTCGGAGATGAAATAATCAGATCCTTCGGATGTGTTCCTTCATTTTTAAACTATAACGGCTATCCTGCTTCAATATGTGTGTCTGTAAATGAAGAGGTTGTGCATGGTATTCCGTCAAAGAAAAGAATTTTAAAAGACGGTGATGTTGTGAGTCTAGACGCGGGTGTTATCTGGAAAGGATATCATTCGGATGCTGCCAGAACCCATATAATAGGCGAAGGAAGCGAAAAGGCAAAGGAACTCGTAAAAGTAACAAGAGAATGCTTTTTTGAGGGAATAAAGTATGCAATTGCAGGTAATCATTTAAATGATATTTGCAAAGCAATAGGAAATTATGCAAAACAAAGGGGCTATGGTGTAGTAAGAGATCTGGTAGGACATGGTATCGGTACACATCTTCATGAGGATCCGGAAGTTCCAAACTTTGATATTAAAAGAAAAGGAATAAAATTGCAGCCGGGAATGACTCTTGCTATAGAGCCTATGATTACAGCCGGAAGGGATGAAGTGGTATGGCTTGATGATGACTGGACAGTGGTTACTGATGATAATTCGCTGGCGGCACATTATGAAAATACTATTTTAATAACGGAAGGTGAGCCTGAGATTCTTTCTTTAAGAAAATTATGATAAATATAGGCGATATTGTAATATCAATAATGGGACATGACAGAGGAGAATACTATTTGGTTTTGGACTGCGATAATGATTTTGTTTATCTGGCAGACGGAAGACTAAAGACTGTCAACAAGCCAAAAAAGAAAAATAAAAAGCATATCAGCAGGCTTGGTAAATGTGATGAATTTATTGATATAAAAAATAGTGGTGATAACTTTAACGATGCTAAGTTAAAATATCTCTTAAAAAATTGGAGGAATAGATGTCTAAATCAGACGTTATAGAGATTGAAGGAACAGTTGTTGAGAAGTTACCTAATGCAATGTTTCAGGTAGAACTTGAAAACGGACATCAGGTATTGGCACATATCAGCGGCAAGCTCAGAATGAATTATATAAGAATCTTGCCGGGTGATAAAGTTACTATCGAATTATCTCCATATGATTTGACAAAAGGACGAATCATTTGGCGTGATAAATAAAATAAGACCTTGCATATTATAGTGGTTAATGCTATAATGTTATGGCGTCTTTATTAGTAGCGATGAAAGGAGAGTTACAATGAAGGTCAGATCTTCAGTGAAACCGATTTGCGAAAAATGCAAAATTATTAAAAGAAAAGGTTCCATCAGAGTAATTTGTGAGAACCCAAAGCACAAGCAGAGACAAGGTTGATCTGCATAGGAATAAGGAGGAAGTAGGTAAATGGCTCGTATAGCAGGCGTTGATTTACCAAGAGAAAAGCGTGTTGAAATTGGTTTGACATATATCTATGGTATAGGTCTTACAAGTTCAAAGCGTATCTTGAAAGAAGCTGGTGTAAATCCTGATACAAGAGTAAAGGATCTTACAGACGATGAAGTAAAAGAGTTGGCACAGGTTATTTCTGACAGTCAAATGGTAGAGGGTGATCTTAGAAGAGAGATCGCTATGAATATCAAGAGATTACAGGAAATAGGTTGTTATCGTGGCATTCGTCATAGAAAAAATCTTCCGGTTCGTGGACAGAAAACTAAGACAAATGCAAGAACTCGTAAGGGTCCGAGAAAGACAGTAGCAAACAAGAAGAAATAATAGATAACATAATCTGTTTATTTTTTCGAAAAGTAATTTTCGCTGTATGTTTTAAAAACAGGAGCGTAGTAAAGTTTAAAAAGGTAGGTTAGTTTAATGGCAAAGAATGCGTCCACCAAGAAGGTGACAAAAAAGCGCGTAAAGAAAAACGTTGAACGCGGACAGGCACATATTCAGTCATCATTTAACAATACAATTGTTACATTAACTGATACCCAGGGTAATGCAATATCATGGGCAAGTGCCGGTGGTCTAGGATTTAGAGGTTCAAAGAAATCTACTCCATATGCGGCATCTATGGCTGCAGAAACTGCTGCAAAGGCAGCTTTAGTACATGGACTTAAGTATGTAGATGTTATGGTAAAAGGACCCGGTTCAGGAAGAGAGGCAGCTATTCGTGCGTTGGCTGCATGTGGAATAGAAGTAACAAGTATCAAGGATGTAACTCCGGTACCACATAATGGATGTCGTCCACCAAAACGCAGAAGAGTCTAATAGGAGGTACTAAAAGTGGCAATTAATAGAGTTCCCGTTCTTAAAAGATGCAGATCTCTTGGTCTTGAGCCAGGTTTTCTGGGAATAGATAAAAAATCTAATAGAGATACAAAAAGAGCAAACCGTAAGCTCAGTGAGTATGGTTTGCAGCTTAGAGAAAAGCAAAAAGCAAAGTTCATTTACGGTGTATTGGAGAAACCGTTCAGAAACTATTATGCTAAGGCTGAGAGAATGAAAGGTCAGGTTGGTGAAAACCTTATGGTTCTCTTAGAGAGAAGACTTGACAATGTGGTTTTCCGTATGGGACTTGGCAGAACAAGAAAAGAAACAAGACAGATTGTTGATCACAAGCATGTTTTGGTAAATGGTAAGTGTGTAAATATTCCATCTTATCTTGTAAAAGCAGGAGATGTTATAGAGATTAAAGAAAAGGCAAGATCATCTGCAAGGTATAAGGAAGTTGTAGAGTCAACAGCCGGAAGAATCGTACCGGCATGGATTGATGCAGATCTTGAAAACTTAAAAGGTACTGTAAAGAGCCTCCCTACAAGAGAAGAAATTGATGTTCCTGTAGATGAACTTCTTATCGTTGAGTTGTACTCTAAGTAATAGGAATCTTAACAGCTGATACATATAATCGTATCAGCTGATTTGCTAATAATAGAAATATTTATAGCATGGAAGTATTAACCGGGACTCACTGTATGTGAGTTTCAGATATAGTTTATCTAAAAGGAGGGACATTCGTGTTTGATTTTGAAAAACCCAATATTGAGATTGCAGAGATTTCCGAGGATAAGAAGTTCGGTAGATTCATATGTGAACCACTGGAGAGAGGTTATGGAACAACTTTAGGTAATTCCCTAAGAAGAATCATGCTCTCATCCCTCCCAGGATCGGCTGTCAGTCAGGTTAAGATTGACGGTGTGTTACATGAATTTTCTTCTATACCGGGAGTAAAAGAAGATGTGACCGAGATCATAATGAATGTAAAAAGCCTGGCAATCAGAAACACATCAAATGATGATGAACCTAAGGTTGCTTATATCGATTTTGATGGTGAGGGAGTTATCACTGCAGAAGATATTCAATGTGATCCAAGTATAGAAATCATTAATAAAGACCAGGTTATTGCGACTGTTTCAGAAGGAAAGTTCTATATGGAGCTTACAATAACAAATGGTAGAGGTTATGTAAGTTCTGATAAGAATAAGGGAGAGGATACTCCGATAGGTGTGATAGCTATTGATTCTATCTATACTCCTGTAGAGAGAGTAAATCTTCTTGTAGAGAATACCCGTGTAGGTCAGATGACAGATTTTGATAAGCTGACACTGGATGTTACTACAAACGGTACATTGGAACCTGATGAAGCGGTAAGTTTAGCTGCTAAAGTTTTGAGCGAGCATTTGAATCTTTTTATAGATTTATCTGATAACGCTAAAACTATTGATGTAATGATAGAAAAAGAAGAGGATGACAAGGAAAAAGTTCTGGAGATGAATATAGATGAACTTGAGTTGTCGGTTAGATCCTATAACTGCTTAAAGAGAGCAGGAATCAATACAGTTGAAGAATTGTGTTCACGCACCTCGGATGATATGATGAAGGTCAGAAATCTGGGTAGAAAATCATTAGAAGAAGTTCTTCAAAAGCTCGAGGAGCTTGGACTTCGACTTCGTGAAAGCGAAGAAGCATAAAAAAGAATAATAGACATATATAGTAAGTCCAATGTTTGCATATATATGTTCCCAATGGAGGAGTAAAAAATGGCAAAGTATAGAAAACTTTCAAAGACATCAAGTCAAAGAAAAGCATTATTGAGAAATCAGGTTACAGCACTTTTACAGCATGGAAAGATTGTAACAACAGAGGCTAGAGCAAAAGAGATCAGAAAGATTGTTGAGCCGCTTATAGCATTGGCTGTTAAGGAGAAGGATAATTTCGACCTTGTAAAGGTAAATGCAAAGGTTGCAAGAAAAGATGCTAACGGTAAGAGAGTAAAAGAGGTTGTAGACGGTAAGAAAGTTACTGTTTATGATGAGGTAGAGAAGGAGATCAAGAAGGACAGACCTTCAAGACTTCATGCCAGAAGTAAAATCAATGCTGTAGTATATGTTCCTACAGAGGTACCTGCAAAAGCGGCAGGCAAGAAGAAAAATATAAAGTCTGTTGACCTTGCAAAGAAGCTTTTTGATGAGTACGGTCCAAAGTATGCTGATCGTAACGGTGGTTATACAAGAATAGTTAAAATCGGTCTTCGTAAGGGCGATGCGGCTATGGAAGTTTTACTTGAATTAGTATAATAAAACATTGATATATTAAAATAGCAGTCTATGACTGCTATTTTTGCGTAAAAATAAGTTTGGCTTTGATTGAGCTTACAGATTATTTATGATATAATTCGATAATTAAGACAGGAGAGTCTTTTATGATTGAAAAAAAACTTAGAGGATATATTCTGCCTAATATCCTGGCAACTACAGGCACATCATGCTATGTATTGGCGGATACCGTTTTTATATCAATGGCGGAAGGAGCAAACGGTATAACCGGATTAAATCTGGTATTACCTATATTTGCTATAACATTTGCCATAGGAGCAATGATAGGCATAGGTTCCGCAACAAAATATACATTGCTTAAGGCACTGGGAGATAAAAAAACATCAGATAAATTTTTTTCAAATTCATTTATATGGAGTTTGTTTTTAAGCTTACCCTTTTTACTTCTTGGGATTTTTATACCGGATGTTGTCCTTAGGATTTTGGGTGCGGATGAAGTTATAGAGGCGGTTACACATACATATGTAAGGATTATTCTTTGTTTTTCGCCATTTTTTATGCTTAATTTTACATTTACCGCTTTTGTAAGAAATGATAATTCACCTAGGATTGCCATGGCGGCAACACTTAGCAGCGGTATTTTTAATATAATACTTGACTATATACTTATGTTTCCGGTGGGAATGGGCATGGCAGGCGCAGCACTTGCAACAGGTATTTCTCCGATTGTAAGTATGTGTATCTGTATGGTACATTATTTGTCAAAAAATAATAATATACGCTTCTGTTTCACACCTCCTTCTTTTAAAAGATTGCTTTTATCATGCAGCCTTGGGCTGGTAGCTTTTGTAGGTGAGATATCAAACGGAATAATAACCATAGTATTTAATTTTATTCTGCTATCACTTGTCGGTAATATAGCGGTTGCCGCATATGGAGTTATAGCAAATTCCGACTTGGTCGGAGTGGCAATGCTAAACGGAGTTTCACAAGGTTTACAGCCGGTGGCAAGTGAAACTTACGGAAAAGGTGAGAAAAAAGATTTGAAGAAAATTTACCTGTATTCACTCTCGGCAGGTATGATTATCGCAGGAGTTTTAGTGACTCTCGTAATGGCTTTTGCCCCGAATATCATAGCTGCTTTTAATAATGAAAATTCGGAGATATTGGCAGATTATGCTGTTCCGGGAATCAGGATTTTTTTTATAGGATTTATACCTGCCGCATTTAATATTATTACGGCAGGATTTTATTCAGCTACAGGCGGTGGAAGAGAGTCGTCGCTTATAGCGGTATCAAGAGGTATAGTCGCAATTATTATATTTGCACTTATCTTACCGAAATTTTTTGGAATAAAGGGCGTTTGGAGCTCATTTTTTGCAGCGGAAATTTTTACTGCAATACTGTGTATAATACTGATGAGAAAAACTTTTTGAAAAAAATAAAAATTGCAAAAAGCATGCAATAAAATGATATTCTCGTGCATTAATATAGTGAAAGGATGATTTTAAGATGCTTAATTTTGTGGCGGTCTTGGAAGAGAGTCAAAAAGCGTCGTCAACAATAGACGATAAACTTATAAAAGATATCGCAGAGGGAAGTATGGAGGCTTTACATACTTTATATGAAAAAACTCATAAAGGTGTATATGCTTTTGCACTTTCCATAACTAAAAACACTCATGATGCAGAGGATGTTTTGCAGGATACTTTTTTGAAAATATATCAAAAGGCGGCAGATTACACCTCGTATGATAAGCCTATGGCCTGGATTTTTACAATAGCAAGAAATTTTGCACTGATGAAATTCCGTGACAGAAAAAAAGAAGACAGTATGGAAGAGGTAAATGATATGCCTGAAGTCATTTTCTCTTTTGTGGAAGATGTCAGTGAGCGTATTGTTCTTGAAACAGCTGTAAATAAGCTGGATGAAAATGAAAGAACAATACTTTTGCTCCATGCCGTAGCAGGTCTTAAAAATCGAGAAATAGCAGATCTTCTTGATATGCCTATAAATACGGTACTTTCAAAGTACAATAGAACTATAAGGAAGATGCAAAAATACTTGGAAGAGGAGGGCTTTTAATGAAAAGGGAAGATATTGAAAGGAAGCTCGACACTGCTGTATCCGGAATGATTCCAAAAGACATGTTTGACAGAATCTCTGAAAATATTGTTTCCGCCAATCCGAAAGCAATAGAAAGAGTGGTAAAAAAGGAAAAGAAAAAGAACTTTAATATTTTTGGCAGAAGCTTTATGGGAGTGGCAACCGCGGCTTGTATATTGCTTGTAGCAGGAATTATAGGAGTTCCGTATTATGGTAATAATTTTGTTCCCGACACATATGTGGATATAGATGTAAATCCCGGAGTTGAGATTGTAACAAATAAAAAGAATAAAGTTTTGAATGTACAATCTACAAATAAGGATGGAGACAGTGTTATAGACGGAATGAACCTGAAAAATACTGAACTGAAAGTGGCGGTAAATGCTCTTATAGGTTCAATGGTTCAAAAGGGATATATTGCAAATAACAATACAGGTATATTGGTCACTGTAAGAAATGACAATTCTGAGAAGGCAAATAAAGTGAAGGAAGAGGTTCTCTATGATATAAACTTTGTGCTATATACAAATGATGTACAGGCAAATGTTATGAATCAGACCTTTAAAAATACTGCGGATGCCAATAAATTTGCAAGAGAAAACAATATCTCTATAGGAAAGGCTGTATTTGTACTTAATCTTGCAGCAAAAGACAGTTCTCTGGATGCAAAAGAGCTGGCTAAAATGAAGGTGACCGATATTGCAAATCTGGTTGCAAAAAAGGGCATAGATATAAGAGATATAGTTGATTATGATGATGATGACAGTATCTGGGAGAATATTGCAGATGCCATAGAAGATATAGATGAAGATGCCGGTATTTCTATGAATAAAGAGACCAGGCCGGGTGATAAAAAGCAGATAGGTGTTGAGGCGGCAAAGCAGATTGCATTTGCACATGCCAAGGTGGCTTTAAAGGATGTTACCTTTATCAAGGCAGAACTTGATACTGAGGATGGCAGAGCCGTTTATGAGGTAGAATTTTACAGCGGAAATGTCGAATATGATTATGATATAGATGCACTAAGCGGAGAAATAATATCAAATGACTTTGATATTGAAGACTACAGTATACCTGCACAAAGTGCAGCCGCCCCACAGCAAACTGAGGTTTCACAGCAAACTGCGGCGGCACCTGCACCTACAGCACCTGCTGCCAATACTCCTTCCGGAGATATAGGCATAGAAAGGGCAAAACAGATAGCACTTTCTCATGCAGGTCTTTCACAGGGAAGTGTATCCTTTGTAAAGGCGGAGCTTGACCATGAAGACGGAGTGAAGGTATATGATATAGAGTTTTACAGCGGAAATGTGGAGTATGATTATGGAATCAATGCTGCAACAGGAGCTATAATATCTGTTGACAGAGATATTGAAAACTATTCAATACCGACGGCGGCACCTGCACCTGCGCCAACACCTGCCCCCACAGCAGCTCCGACGCCCACACCTACAGCAGCGCCTGCGCCAACACAGCCTGCCGCTCCTTCCACCATTTCAGCAGAAAGGGCGAAGCAGATAGCACTTTCTCATGCCGGAGTCGGAGGAGCAAGCTTTACCAAGGTTGAGCTTGATACGGATGACGGAGTAGCTGTATATGAGATAGAGTTTAAGGTTGATAATGTAGAATATGATTACGAGATCAATGCCGTAAGTGGCGCAATAATTTCAAGTAAATCTGAAGTTGATGATTGATAAATTATAGTGTATTAAAGAATTATTTTAATAATTGGTTGTTTTGGTTACAGTTTGGGTAAGGTATAAAAATGCTACCTGAACTGTAACCGGAATTTAAAAGTCAGTGAATATTTTATGGAATATTCATTGACTTTTTTTAATTAAAGAATTATTCTATCTATGAATAAAATATAAAATATTCATAGAGGTGATTATGTCAAAGGCATTCAGTGAGGATGAGAAGCTTAATATAAAGCAAAAAATGATGGAAGCTGCGATTGAGATTTTTCATGAAAGCGGTACAAAGGGGCTTAGTATAAAGGAACTTACAAAGAGGGCAGGTATTGCACAGGGAAGTTTTTATAATTTTTGGAAGGATAAAGATGCCCTTATTATGGATGTAATGCAGTATAGACTGTCTCAGAAGTTGGAAATTGCAAAGCAAAGTTTTGATGAGTCATTAGAAAATCCGGTAAAATTTCTTGTGGACATCATTTATGAACATTCAATTGATCTAAAAGAAAAGTATAAGAAAAAGCCTATATATGCACAGGCTTTAAATATGCTTTCTAAAAAAACTGAGAATAGGGTATATGAAGCGAACAGCTTATATACAGACTTTATAAATAAATTGGCAGAATACTGGAAGGAACAGAATGCAGTAAAGGATGTGGATGAGAAAGGGCTTATAAATGCATTTACAGGAAGCTTTTTATTGTTTTCAAATTATTATAAATTTGAAGAGGAGTACTTTAATGATATTTTGAAAGTATTTATATCGGCTGTGGTAAAAAGATATATAGAACTCTGATATAAAGAATTGTAGTTAATATATGGATTTAAAGGTTTAAAAATATCAAAGGGGGTTATATGATACTTGGATTTAATGAAATATGTAAAGAAGATGTAATAAAAGTCGGGGGCAAGGGAGCAAATCTTGGAGAAATGGTTTCGGCAGGGATAAATGTGCCAAAGGGCTTTGTTATAACAGCAGATGCCTATAAAGAATTTCTGCGTATTAATTCTTTAAATGAGCTGCTTAAAGATGAACTTACAAAGGCAGGTAGAGATCATGCAAAGCTTTTAAAAGCCGCAGAGAAATTCAGAAAATCAATAAAAATGGGAAGGCTTCCTGAAAATACTGTAAATGAAGTGAAGTCTGCTTATCAAAATCTTGGAGATAATGTATTGGTGGCAGTGCGTTCATCTGCTACGGCAGAGGATTTATCAGATGCAAGTTTTGCAGGTCAGCAGGAAAGCTATTTAAATATAAGAGGAATTGATGATGTACTTGATAAAATCAGAGATTGTTATGCTTCACTTTGGGGAAACAGGGCTGTAATCTATAGAGCCAATCAAAACTATAATCAGCTTTTTGTTGAAATAGCTGTAGTTATTCAGGAAATGGTTGAGAGTGAAAAGGCAGGGGTGTTGTTTACTTTAAATCCTATAAACAATAATACTGATGAAATGCAGATAAATTCAAGCTATGGACTTGGGGAAAGTGTGGTAAGCGGCAGAGTTAATGCAGACAGCTATATTGTGGACAAATTCGGGCGGATAAAATATATAAATATAGGTTCAAAGCAGACAAAGATAATTTATGATAAAAATGCCAATAAGGAAGTGGAAGTAAGTAAGGAATTAAGGGAGAAGGCTTCGCTTAATGAGAATGAGGTACTTAAACTTGTAAAAGTGGCTAAGGCTTTAAAAGAGCATTATAGACAGGATATGGATATCGAGTGGGCTATAAAAGAAGGTGAAGTATATATATTACAGGCAAGGGCTGTTACAACAATAAAGAAAAATAATGACAGTGAGTTAGTAAAGCCTTACATAAAAGACATCATTATGTCAAAGATGTTAAGAAAACAAATGGCATTTCAACTGGAAAAGATGCCATTTGCTTATAGAGTACTGGATTATGATTATATGATGGGCATAAATAATCAAAAGGCGATAATATTTAATGAGGCTGGCATAAATTTGAATTCAAATCCTCAAATAGATGATGACGGAATACAGACCATGCCAAAGGATTCTAAGGGAATTAACAGAAATATTTTTAAGCTTTTTAAAACCATAAAAATGCTTAAAGACTATAAATACTGTGCAAAAAAATGCGAAGCATTTATGATTGACTATGAGAATAAAATAAGTGAATTAAAAGAAATTGATTTTGAAAACATGGGAATGGATGAATGCCGAAAATTTTTAATCTACAGCCTTGAACTGTTAAAAAGTCTTAGCTATGATCGCTTTAAATATGCATTATTCCCTTCGGCATTAAATAAGGATTTGGAAAAAGTTTTAAAAAGAATAAATAAAAATTATACGATATTTGATCTTTATAAAAACCTTGACAATAAGACTGCCATGGTATCAAGAGATATAGAAAAGCTGGCAGAAAAAATAAAAAGTAATGATAAAATAAAAGCCGCTATAGTTTCGGGAGAAAACTTTGAGAATATTTGCATGGAGTTTCCGGAATTTAAGCAGTTATCCAAAGATTTTCTTTATAAAAACGGTTTTAAGTCGGATTATAATTGTTATTGTATTGATGCAAAGACCTTTATCGAAGATCCTGACAGAATTATAAATTTGGTCAAGCCATTACTTTTACAAAAAGACATTAAAAAAGATGAGAATAATGATTTTAATAATTTAATGAATGAGATAAGGGAAGTTGGCGGAAAAAAATACAATGAAATCAAAAAAAGAATAGAGTATTTCAGATATTTTCATATTGTGCGTGAGGAGAGTCAATATCTTTGGGAGAGTTTATTTTACTATGTAAGGCAATGTCTTAAAAGAACAAACTTTTTACTGACCGGTAAAGAAAATTATAAAGAAGAGGTGGCAAATCTTTTTCATAAAGAACTTACAGAGGCTATGGAGAGGGGATATTTAAGTGAAAGTGATTTTGAAAAAATCAAAAGAAGAAATCAAAAATATCCTCTGGCTTTAAAGGTATGGGAAGCTTCAAAAAGTCTTGTATTTGATAAGGCGGGAGAGGTATTAAAAGGAGTCAGCGGAAGCGGCGGAGTGGCAATAGGTAAGGCATGTCTAATAAAAAGTCCAAAAGAATTTTATAAGATGAAAAGAGGGGATATACTTGTTTGTCATCTTACAGATCCTGAATGGACTCCGCTTTTTAAGCTTGCAGGGGGAGTGGTGGCAGATACAGGTTCTTCACTAAGTCATGCAGCAATAGTGGCAAGGGAGTATCAAATACCTTCAGTGCTCGGAGTAGGCTTTGCAACTTCAAGATTTAAAGACGGAGATATAATAAAAGTTGACGGAAACAGCGGAACGGCAAATAAAGTAAAATCGGAGTTATAGATGGATAATGATGTAAAAGATAAAAAAGAACAAAGAAGGCAGTATATACTGACTGCTCCTTTAATGCCTCTGCTTGTAAAAATGGCTGTACCTACGGTAATAGGTATGCTTGTGATGATCTTATATAATCTTACAGATACATTTTTTATAGCAATGCTTGGCAATAAGTCAATGACTGCAGCGATAGGGATAGCCTTCAGCTTTATAAGTGTAATTCAGGCAATAGGCTTTTGGCTTGGATATGGAAGCGGTAATGCCATGTCAAGAAGTCTTGGAGAGGGAAAGTATAATGAGGCGGAGAGTTTTGCTTCTATGGCGGCTGTAACGGCTGTTTTTATCGGAGTGATTTTAGCTGTAATATCAAGTATATTTTTAAGTCCGCTCAGTTTATTTATAGGTGGGGCGGCATCTGATAATCTCTATATATTTACAAAGGAATATCTGAAAGTAATAGTAATAAGCATACCCTTTATGCTGTTTTCACTTGTTATATATAATCAGCTGAGGCTTTGCGGCAATGTAGGTGACGGCATGAAAGGCCTTTTATCGGGCATGATTGTAAATATAGTTTTAGATCCTGTATTTATGTTCGGTCTTAAAATGGGCTTTATAGGAGCGGCTTATGCCACCTTAACAGGGCAGATAATAGGAAGTCTTGTTTTGTTTCGGCTTATAAGAAAGAACGGAAATATTCCTATAAGTTTTAAAAAAGTGAAATTTACAAAAGACAATATTTACCATATTTTAATAGGCGGACTTCCAAATTTTGCAAGGCAGGGAATTACAAGCCTCTCAATGGTTTTATTAAATATAGCGGCCTCAGGATTTGGTGAGGATGTGGTGGCGGCAATTACGGTAAGTTCCAAGATATCTGCAGTCGCCTATATGATTGTAATAGGCTGGGGGCAGGGGTTTCAGCCTGTTTGTGCAATGAACTATGGAGCAAAGCAGTATGACAGAGTAAAAAAAGCTTTTAAATATACTGTGAAAGCAGGTACGATTTTTTTGATTATTTCTTCGATATGCCTATATATATTTGCAAAATTTCCTACTATGGCTTTATCAAGAAACAATGAGATTATAGAAATAAGTGTAATAATACTTAGACTTCAATGCCTGAGTCTGCCATTGATGGGGTATTTTGCGACAAGCAGCATGCTTATGCAAAATACCGGAAGGTATTATCTGTCACTTATTATTTCGATTTCAAGACAGGGCATATTTTATATTCCATTATTATTTTTACTTCCTTTGGTTTTCGGACAGTGGGGGATTTATCTGATACAGCCGTTATCAGATATAGCTGCTTTTATACTTGCGATGTCGATGGTTAAAAATAGCAACATATGGAAAGTCTTTGCCTAAAATGATTTCCATACAAAAGTTTTTATAAATAAAGAGCTTACATTTTTAAAAAGAAAATCATAAGGATATTGATTTGTAACCCACATATGCTATGCTGTTTATATATTAAGCCCATACTGTAGATATATACATATTTATATTATATCAAAGGTAGCATTATATACAACCGGGCAGAGTTTTCGAATCATATAATATAAATTTAGGGTTTTGTAATGCTTGAAAAGTACAAGAAACAAGAATGGGAAGGAGGTCTTAAATATTAATGAAGAAAAATATATGGATAGTAGTAGTAATAGCGGCTATACTTGCCGGTTGCAATGTAAATTCAAAAGCGGACATAGGCAGTGAGAATTCAGTGGCAGATGCTAAGGTTGCAAAGGGAAATGAAAGTACCGAGGAGACTTCTGCAAATACATCAGCTGTTAATGCAGATAATAGTATATCTCAAGGAGCAATTAAGGATGGAGTCTGTCTTGAACTTGTTTCAGATATAGATATGACACCGATACATTACCTAACCTTGAGAAAAAGAGATACTGTAAATGATAAAATAATTAAGCTTGAGAATGATAATTTTCAGTTTGATATTTCAGCTCAAAATGTAGTTTCATATAGCGGAAATGTGGAATATGATTATGATATAGATGCTGTAAGCGGTGATATAGTATCATATGATTATGATATTGAAAACTACAATATTCCTGTACAGCCTACAGAGGTACAGCAGACAAATGCGGATACGGTGGATATAGGCGTAGAAAAGGCAAAAGAGATTGCACTCTCACATGCAGGACATTCTCTTGACAAGGTGTCATTTGTAAAGGCTGAAATCGACTATGAGGATGGAATAAAGGTTTATGATATAGATTTTTACAGCGGAAATGTAGAATATGACTATGAAATCAATGCGGCAACCGGCAGTATATTATCTGTTGACTGGGATATTGAAGACTACTCAATACCTGCTCCGGAACCGGCTCCTACAGAGGCACCTGCCCCTGCTCCCGCACCTACAGCAGCGCCTGCACCTGCACCGAAAAAGGCTGCAAGTTCAGGTATATCAGCGGAAAGAGCAAAGCAGATTGCACTTTCACATGCAGGAGTAGGAAGCGCACATTTTACAAAGGTGGAGCTTGATACAGAGGACGGTATCAGAGTATATGAGATAGAATTTAAGGTCGGAAATGTAGAATATGATTATGATATCAATGCGGCGACAGGTGCAATAGTTTCAAGCAGTTCAGAGATTGATGATTGATAGATAATTGTTTAACAATACATATAATATCTAAAAATATTAAATAAATATATAGAAATTACTGATTATAAATATTGACAAAAAGCAAAAAAGGATTTAATCTGTATACAGATACTCCTAACAGGGAAGACAGTGCTTAATCTGACTTGAAAGGTGGTTTGTGAACGGATAGATATGTGTTCTTGCACATTTGTTTTAGTACCCAAAGCCACCGGCTTTGGGTTTTTTATTGTTAGGGCAAGGCCCTGTTCTCGCAAGAGAACAAATAAACCACCTGCTATGCGGGTGGTTGAAATAGCTTTAGCGTTATGTGAAAAAACCCCCAAAATTGATATAATATAAAAGGTTCGCCAACCAATAAATATATCAAAGGGGGTATCCAAATGGATAATAATAGTTTATCACATACATCATGGAATTGTAAGTATCATATAGTATTTGCACCAAAATATAGGAGAAAGATAATATATGGAGAGCTAAAGCAGGATATAGCAAATATATTGAGCATGTTATGTAAAAGAAAAGAAGTACATATAGTGGAAGCAGAAGTATGTCCGGATCACATACATATGCTGGTAGAGATTCCGCCAAAAATGAGTGTATCAGATTTTGTAGGATATTTAAAAGGTAAAAGTACACTAATGATATTTGAAAGACATGCAAATCTAAAGTACAAGTATGGAAATAGACATTTTTGGTGTAGGGGATATTATGTAGATACGGTAGGAAAAAATGCAAAAAAGATAGAAGAATACATAAGGAACCAGCTAAATGAAGATATGTTATATGACCAAATGAGTATGAAAGAATACATAGACCCGTTTACGGGTGAGCCGGTAATAAAAAGCAATAAGAAAAAATAAGCCCAAGGGGCTAAGCAAGTAAATGATGTGCGGTTGGCGAACTTTCGATGAGTCTTTAGACTCAAGCGCAGGTAAAGAGCCCTTATAGGGCGAAACAACAAACCACCGGCTTAGCCGGTGGTACTGATTATAAAATTTAAGGGGAAAAATATGGATAACAGAGTGGCATTGATGGCAATAATAGTGGAAGACAGGGATTCTGTAAAGGAATTAAACGATTTATTGCATGAGTACGGGGATTATGTTATAGGACGAATGGGTATACCCTATCATAAGAGAAGTATAAGTATATTGTCGGTGGCTCTTGATGCACCGAATAATGTGATTTCAAGTCTGTCCGGTAAGATAGGAAAATTAAGCGGAGTAAGTATAAAAATCGCTTATTCAAATGTAGGTAGTAATAATGGTTAAAGACAAATACAGGATAGACTTTGAAAATACGGTGTATGACAGAAATTTAGAAATTGATAAAAGTATTGCTCTTATAGATAAGCTCGAGAAAGAAAGAAGTTTAAGCCTTGAAGAATACAAGTATCTTGTGGAAAATCTGAACAAAGAGGTATTTGATTATATCAGCAAAAAGGCAAGAATTATAGGCGATGAAAACTATGGAAAGGATGTATATCTGAGAGGTCTGATTGAGATAAGCAATATTTGTAAAAATGATTGTTATTACTGTGGAATAAGACATTCAAACAGAAACTGTGAGCGATACAGGCTTTCTGAGGAAGAGATACTTGAATGTGCAGATGAAGGATATGCTCTGGGATACAGAACATTTGTAATGCAGGGAGGTGAAGACGGAAAATTCGAGCCGGAATATATATGCGGCATTGTAAGGAAAATAAAAGTTAAATACAAGGATGTTGCAGTGACCTTATCACTTGGAGAATATGATAAGGAATCTTATCAAAAGATGTATGATGCAGGTGCTGACAGATATCTTTTAAGACATGAGACAGCGGATAAAGAGCATTATGAAAAGCTGCATCCAAAGACAATGTCATTTGAAAACAGAATGAATTGTTTGAAAGACTTAAAAGATATAGGTTTTCAGGTGGGCTGCGGCTTTATGGTAGGTTCACCATATCAAAGCTCTGCCACATTGGCTAAGGATTTAAAATTTATAGAGGAATTTGCGCCGGAAATGTGTGGTATAGGGCCTTTTATACCGCATCATGACACTGTTTTTAAGGATGAAAAAAGCGGAAGCATTCAGATGACTCTTTTTCTGATAGCGATACTTAGAATAATGAGACCTAATATGCTTATTCCCGCCACGACCTCTCTGAGTACTCTTGACAATCTTGGGAGAGAAAAGGGAATACTTGCAGGTGCAAATGTTGTGATGCCGAATCTTTCACCTGTAAAGAACAGAAAAAAATATGAGCTATATGACGGAAAAGTATGTACGGGAGATGAAGCTGCTCATTGCATCGGATGTATTACTAACAGAATCAATAATATAGGTTATGGAGTTGCAAAAGTAAGAGGAGATTATAAATGTTTAAATACGATGTAAATTCAAAAAACGCACAGGAATTTATAAACCATGAAGAAATATTGGCTACATTAAGGTTTGCGGATGAAAATAAAAATAATATTCCATTGATAGAAGAGTATTTGGAAAAAGCAAGACCGAAAAAAACTGATAAAGGAATTTTTGCAGAGGGCTTGAATCACAGAGAGGCGGCAGTGCTTTTGGCATGTGAGGATAAGGAAGTAATTAAAAAAATATATGATTTGGCAGCTGAAATAAAGCAGACATTTTACGGTAACAGAATAGTAATGTTCGCACCGCTATATCTTTCAAATTATTGTGTAAACGGCTGTGTTTACTGCCCATACCATGCAAAAAACAAGCGTATTGCAAGAAAAAAACTTACTCAGGAAGAAATAAAAAATGAGGTTATTGCACTTCAGGATATGGGACATAAAAGACTTGCCATTGAGTCGGGAGAGGATCCTATAAACAGTCCTATAGAATATATACTTGAATCATTAAAGACTATCTACAGTATAAAGCATAAAAACGGCGCTATAAGAAGAGCCAATGTAAATATTGCGGCTACTACAGTGGAAAATTATAAAAAGCTTCATGATGCGGGAATCGGAACTTATATACTTTTCCAGGAAACTTATAATAAGGAATCCTATGAGAGTCTGCATCCTACAGGTCCAAAGCATAATTATATATATCATACGGAGGCTATGGACAGAGCGATGGAGGGTGGTATTGATGATGTCGGACTTGGAGTATTATTCGGTCTTGAGTCCTATAGATATGAGTTTGCAGGACTTTTGATGCATGCGGAGCATTTAGAAAGTGCCTTCGGTGTAGGACCTCATACTATAAGTGTGCCAAGAATAAAGAAGGCGGATGATATAGATCCGGATGCCTTTGATAACGGTCTGGATGATGATACATTTGAAAAAATAATTGCATGTATCAGGATATCGGTACCATATACAGGTATGATTATCTCTACAAGAGAAAGTCAGGAAGTAAGAGAGAGAGCCCTAAAGGTTGGTATATCACAGATAAGCGGTGCTTCAAGAACTTCTGTAGGCGGATATACGGAGGAGATAAGACCTACCGACTCGGAACAGTTTGATGTATCGGATCAAAGAAGCCTTGATGAGGTGGTGGACTGGCTTATGCATATGGGACATATACCTTCATTTTGTACCGCCTGCTACAGAGAGGGCAGAACAGGTGACAGATTTATGAGCCTTTGCAAGAGCGGACAGATTATAAACTGCTGTCATCCGAATGCACTTATGACACTTAGCGAATATATGACCGACTATGCATCCGAGCAGACCAAAAGTGACGGTATGGAGATGATAAAACATGAGCTTGAAAAGATAAGCAATCCGAAGGTAAAGGAGAGAGCTACCGATTATATCAATCAAATAGAGACTACAAATGCAAGGGATTTCAGGTTCTGATATGAATAGTACACCGATGGGAGAGAGAGCGACCATTTGCCTGTTCGGTCGCTGTAATGTAGGGAAATCAAGCTTAATAAATGCCATAACTTCACAGAATATTGCAATTGTATCGGAAATTAGAGGTACTACCACGGATCCTGTCAAAAAAAGTATGGAACTTCTGCCGTTCGGACCTGTAGTACTTGTGGATACTCCGGGAATTGATGATGAGAGCAGTCTTGGAGAATTAAGAGTACAAAAGAGTATGGAATATATAGATCAGGCTGATTTGATACTCTTTGTGGTGGATGGCGGCAGTGAAATATCAAAAGCAGAGTTCGAGTTTATAGAAAAGATAAAAGAAAAAAAGCATATTATTGTAGGGAATAAATGTGACAGCATCGAAGATAATAAAAAAGAGTGCAAAGCTGATATATATGTCTCCGCCACTCAAAATATCAATATAGATAAATTAAAAGCTTTGATGGCTGAGATATTAAATAAGGGGAAAAAAGAAAAGACTATACTTGGGGATATGATGAGTGAGGGAGATACGGTGATTTTGGTAACTCCTATAGATGATTCGGCGCCTAAGGGCAGGCTTATACTTCCACAGCAGCAGGTTATAAGGGAAATAATCGACAGACATGGTATAGCCGTTGTGGTACAGGTTGGGCAACTTAAAGCTACCCTTGAAAAAATCAAGGATGTAGCGCTGGTAGTATGTGATTCTCAAGTTTTTAAGGAAGCGGATGAGCTGGTTCCCAAGGATATACCTCTTACCTCCTTTTCAATAATATTTGCAAATTATAAGGGGGCTTTAAACAGCCTTTATAATGCGGCAAGGGTAATTGACAGCTTGGAGGCGGGAGATAAAATCCTTATAAGTGAGGGCTGTACTCATCATCGCCAATGTGAGGATATAGGGAGTGTGAAGATTCCTAGGCTTGTCAGAAAATTTACCGGACTTCAGGGTGAAAATGATTTAAAGTTTGAACTTTCAAGCGGGGGAGAATTCCCCAAAGATTTGTCGGTATATAAACTGATAATCCACTGCGGAGCCTGTATGTTAAATGAAAATCAGATGAAGTCAAGGAT
The DNA here is from genome assembly GCF_017565785.1 of Lachnoanaerobaculum sp. Marseille-Q4761. Lineage (NCBI taxonomy): Bacteria > Bacillati > Bacillota > Clostridia > Lachnospirales > Lachnospiraceae > Lachnoanaerobaculum > Lachnoanaerobaculum sp. Marseille-Q4761. Next base: position 640,412 of record NZ_JAGEKB010000002.1, on the reverse strand, counting down.
GAAATATGCAAATGATGCGACCATACCTATGACAAATTACGGTATTTCAATAGCCTATATGAATGGAATTTTGACAAGGGCAATGAAAGCATTGGAGGGTAAATTCTAAATAGTAAAGCAGCAAATCCGAAAGTTTAGGGTTTGCTGCTTTTTTGTAGGATTCTTATACAATTAGTTTTATCTAAGGCTAAGCAATGAAATAGAATCTTCATCTCGGAATTGTAGAGAAATGGCAGTCATTTCATCAGGTGTTTCCTTCATATCTCTGCTCATCCAAAATATAAGATTATTATAAATTCCGCCGATAATATATGAAAGTTTATACTGCTTTATTAAAGATGCATTGGCTGCATATTCATTAAAATGAAATCTTTTTGAAAGTACATCTAAAAGCAAAGATGAGAGTTTTGCGGAATGAATAAGCAATATCTCTTTTTTATAATTAAAAAAAGCCATATATATCGAATGTATATATATTGTAAAATCAATGCTTGACATATTGATAAAACCGTCAAGGGATTCCTTTAAAACCATATCAAAAAAGAAAGATATAATATCTTCCTTGGATTTAAAATGTCTATAGTAGGATGAACGGTCAACACCGGCATTTTTTGCAATTTCACCTATTGAAATTTTGGAATAATCTTTTTCAAGCATCAATTCTAAGAGAGATGAAGCCATATAGCCCATCATCATTTCATGTGTAGTATTTTTTCGTCTCATATATATCTCCATCGTAAAACACAAATGAATTATAATATCAGAAAAAATAAAAGGCAATATATATCGTATATTTTAGATATATATTGCTGTATAGGATTTAAAAGGATTTTTAGTTTTCTTTCGGTTTTGCCGCTTCTGCTATTACTCCCATAGCGATAAGCAAAGCAAAAAGCATCATCACACTTCCGGTTGTATCAGGATCATCATTTGTCTGTGTAACGGAAAATCTTCCATTTGTCTGTCTTGTAAATTTTAAAGAGGAAGCAGACTCTTTAGAATCTGTAAAAAGATTTTCACTGTATTGCATTGATGTATAATTTGTGGAAGAAACTCCTGCATAAACATTTAATATATGGAAGTCGTATGAAGGTATAAAAGGAACGGTTAAAACTAATGTAAGAATCAGCGCAAAAGCTTTTTGTTTTAATTTTGATTTCATAATTTCCTCCTGTTTATTTGGACTCTTTAATATGTCTGTATTATACAATATAATTATTAGAAAAATCTTAAAAGGTATAAATTGCATTATTTTAGGTATAAACTGCGTAAAATTCATTTATTATTATCTCATCTTTTTTTTATAAGAGTATTGGGCTATAATAACCTATATGATATATATTTAATATTCTGATAACAGGGGGGAATATGTCAAAAAATAAGAATGCATTGGGAGTTGTAATGCTGTTTCTTGCAGCCTTGATTTGGGGTTTAGCTTTTTCGGCGCAGAGTATAGGGGCAAGATATGTAAACGCCTATACATTTTTAGCAATAAGAAGCTGGATATCATTTATTGCAATGATTCCTGTTGTGTATTTTTTTAAGAAAAAAAATACCGGAAACTCAAACAAGCATACAGACGAAAGAGCGTATAAAAAGACCTTATTTATTGCAAGTTTATGTTCGGGATTTTTTTTATTTTTTGCAAGTGCGATGCAACAAATCGGAATACAAGAATCCAACGCGTCAAAGGCGGGATTTATTACCGCATTATATGTTATTTTTGTGCCCATTATTTCAATGATATTTTTTAAAATAAAAGAGGGAATCAGGCTTTGGATAAGTGTGGTATTAAGTGTTGCGGGGCTTTTTTTACTCTGCATACATACAGGATTTAATTTGGAATATGGTGATGTAATATTATTATTTAGTGCATTATTATTTGCATTACAGATAATTACGGTAGGGCATTTTGTAAAAAAGGTTGCCGTGCTTGATCTTTCAATTTTTCAATTCTTGGTAGTGGCAGTTTTTTCAAGCATTGTAATGATTTTATTTGAAAAGCTGACTGTAGAAATGATAATAAAAGCAATGTCTTCTTTACTGTTTGTAGGAATTTTCAGCGGTGCATGCGGTTATACATTGCAAAATATAGGGCAGCAATATGTAAGACCTAGCGTTGCCGGTCTTTTGATGAGCCTTGAGAGTGTATTCAGTGCAATATTTGCATGGATAATACTTGGAGAAGTTTTAAGAAATCGTGAGTTGGCAGGGGCTGTGCTTATGTTTGTTGCTATAGTGATTGCACAGCTGCCTGTAAAAAGGAAAGAATAATGGATATCTATGATTTGATAAAGGATGAAGAAAGAATTTCTTTTATCGGAATGTGTAAAAATGCCGGAAAGACTACAGTACTGAATGAAGTAATAAAAAAACTACATAAGAAACAAAAAAATATACTGCTAACATCAATAGGAAGAGACGGGGAAGAACTTGATCTCGTTACAAACACAAAAAAGCCCGAGGTATATATCTATAAGGATGATTATATTGCCACTGCGGCTGATTTGATAAAGTATTGTGATATTACAAAGGAGATAGTGGAGAGCACCGGTATATATACACCACTGGGAGAAATAATAATAATAAGGGCATTGAGTGACGGCTTTGTGCAGATAGCAGGTCCTTCGATATCAACTCAGATGTCAAGAGTTTGTGAGAGTTTTAAAAAGCACAGTAGTGGAAAGATATTAATAGACGGTGCATTGGAGAGAAAGAGTATTGCCACGGGAAAGGTGAGCAATGTAGCCATACTTTCAAGTGGAGCTTCCTACAGTCTTGATATGGAAAAAACGATAAGAGATACGATATATACATCAAAGCTTTTTTCACTTCCAAAGTTTGAACTTGGCTTACCGGAGGATTTTAACAGGGAAAACTATGCAAAAAAATATTATATAATAGAAGACGGCAGTTTAAAAAAATCAGAGGAAAATATAGATTTAAAAGAAATCTGGGCAAAGGAGAGTGATATAGATAATATTTTTGTAAACGGAGGCTTGACTGATGCCATGATAAATCCACTGCTTTTATCCAATGCAAAGCTTGAGGGAAAGCGACTGGTGTTTTTTGACGGTTCAAGAATACTGATAAAATACGAAAACTTTGAAAAATTGAAACAAAGAGGTTTGGTATTTTCATGTATTGATACAATAAATATTTTGGCAATAACGATAAATCCTTTCTCAGCCTATGGTAATCATTATGACAGTGGTATCTTTTTAGAAAAAATGCAAAAAAGGACAGATTTGCCTGTTATAGATATTGCAAATAAGTATAGGAGCTAGTATGGACTTTCGGCAAAGAGAAAATATAGGTTTTGAATTTATAAAAAGTAAGATGCTTCCCGCCACACCTTTCGGTATGGAACTTATAAAAAACATAAGTCCCTTTAAAAAAGAGGAAGAAGATATACTTAAGGAAGAACTTAACAATCTGAATAAATTATCAAAAAAATATGATATCGTAAAGGCGGATATCAATGCTGTAAGAAGAATATTTATGCAGATGAAGGATGTAAGAGGTTCTATAAAATTCGGTACAGAAAATATACTGTCCGATATAGAGCTTTTTGAGATAAAAATAATTTTGATGCATATGGAAAAGCTAAAGCCTCTTATCGAAAAGCTGACACAAAATCTTACCCTCACAGGTTTTAAAATAGAAGATCTAAAGGATGCGGTGGATATACTTGATCCTGACGGCAGAAGAATACCTGCATTTGCGATATATGACGATTATTCGGATACTTTAAAAGCCCTCAGAAAGAAAAAGCGTGAAATAGAAATAAAGATGCAAGAGAGCGAAGAGGCATTTGAGAAGCTGAAGGATAAAAGACTTTTGATAGCTGTGGAAGAGGAAAATGAAGAGAGAAAGATAAGGGAAGAGCTGTCTGTTAAAATCAGACCTTATTTTGGTATCTTGCTAAGTAATATAGAGGCTGTGGCAAGATTTGATTTGTTGCTTGAGAAATATCGTGTATCAAAGTTTTATCCATCCTGTATGCCTGAAATTACGGAGGATATACTGATACTTGAAGATACAAGAAATCCCTATATCTGTGATATATTAAAGGAAAAGGGGCTTGAGTTTACAGCAATAAGTATTGATATGTCTATCGGTACCACAGTGCTTACCGGAGCCAATATGGGGGGGAAAAGTGTTACATTAAAGACCGTAGCCCTAAATACATATCTGGCATTATGTGGATTTTTTGTATATGCAAATGTTGCAAGCATACCTCTTTTTGATGATATAATAATAATTTCTGAAGAAGCACAGTCTGTAAACAGAGGTCTTTCAAGCTTCGGTGCACAGATAGTGGAGCTGAAAAATCTGTTGAATATTATAGAAAATAAATTTGTGTTTGCTATATTTGATGAGTTTGCAAGAGGCACAAATCCAAAAGAGGGAGAGGGCATTGTAAGAGCTCTTGTAGCCCTTTTAAATAAAAAAAGGGTTCTAAGTCTGCTTGTGACACATTTTGATCATATAGCGGAACTCTCAGGCTGCCATTATCAGGTAAAAGGCTTGCAGGGAGTTTTGGAGGAGAGAATATCAAAGGCATTACTTACAAAATCAAATGATGATGCAAAGATTGGCGCAATATCGGAATTTATGAACTATGGTATTTTTAAGGTGGAAAAAGAAAAGAAACCTCCAAAGGAAGCATTGATGATTTGCAGACTTTTAGGCTTGCAGGAAGAACTTTTGGATATATTAAATGAAATAAATTAGAAAGGCAGGGATATGCCGCTTACTATTAGGGACATCATAGAAAATAATTTTTTTCCCGGTACGGAGCTTATAACAGGAAGAGAAAGTGCCGGAAATATAATAAGCTGGGTAAATGTACAGGAGATACTGGATGCCGTTGATATGGTCGGAAGCGGAGAGCTCCTTATAACTACGGGTTTTGATCTGGCAGATCATAACAGATATTTTAATCTGATAAAAAGATTAAAGGCAAAGGGTGTGGTAGGACTTATGGTGCAGACAGGATATTATGTGGAGAGCATACCTGTTTACATACTGGAATCAGCCAGAAAATATAAATTTCCGGTACTTGAACTGCCGGCAAGTTTTTCTTTCTCAGAGGTTTTAAAGACCTTGATAAGTGAGATAAACAGAGAATCAATACTGGGTAATCAAAGCTATCTGGATTTTAATTACTTTTATCCTAAATTAAAAAAGAAGTTAACGGAGAGCCTTTCAAGAGGCATAGGAAATGAAAGGGAAATTGCATTTTTGGCGGTTTCGTCTGTAAATATATATAATGAGGCAGGCTCCGATATAAATGAAGCATTTGAAACTATAAATTCACTGGTTGTATTCAGCTGTGATACTTATATATGCCATTTTGAAAAGGGGCTTCAAATGACCTTTTGTATAGGTGTTGAAAACGCTGCAAAGCTTAAGGATTTGATGGATGAAATACAGGTGGTGCTTATAAAACTGTCAAAAAAGATAGGATTAAATCTTTTTGCCGCTGCGGATATGCTTGTAGACAATAATAACTTGGAGCAGGCAATAAAGCATTGTATGGAGGCTTTCCAAACTCTGCACAGTATCAGGGCGATAAGAGGTACTTGTATATATGAACATATGCCTTTTTTAAAAAAATTATATTCAATATACAGAACTAATACACTCTATTCAAAGGAAAATAAGGTATTAAGGCTTTTACTGGATAAAGATAGGGAATCCGACAGCGATTATATAAAGACAATGAAGTTTTATTTGGAGGAAAACGGAAATATTACCAGAGCCGCCAAAAGACTCTTTATTCACAGACATACTTTGATAAACAGAATGGAGAGCATAAAAGATTTGACAGGTTTTAAATTTGATGATTTTTATGAAAGACTGGATTTATCATTGGCTTTAATATTAAATGATTTTTTTGATTAAATTTTTAAAATCAATTTTATAGGAGGATATGGATTAAAAAGTATTTTTGATCCGTATCTTTTTTTGGTAAGTAAAATTTACCAAGGTAACTCCTCTTGATATATCATCTTTAAAATAAAATTAGATAGTTATTTATATGAATATATGTAGCATAGTGATATTATTAACAATGCTAAAAAGAGGCTATATACACTTTGTCCATCAAATTGTATTTTTTTATATACATTTAGTCAGTGATAAAAACATTAAGTTTATTGTAATATGTAAATAAAAAGGGATAAAGAAATTTATCAGCGTGAGGAGGAAAAGATGGTTAAATCAACAATAAGACTGCGTATGAGTGCTCATGATGCACATTATGGAGGTGAACTTGTAGACGGAGCAAGAATGCTTGGTTTATTCGGTGATGTGGCAACCGAGCTTTTGATTATCAATGACGGTGACGAGGGACTGTTTAAAGCTTATGACAGTGTGGAGTTTTTGGCACCTGTTCATGCCGGAGATTTTATAGAGGCTACAGGCGAGATAGTTTCTGTAGGAAATACTTCAAGAAAGATGGTATTTGAGGCAAGAAAGGTAATTACTCCAAGAACGGATATCAATGATTCGGCATGTGATGTTTTAAAAGAGCCTATAGTGGTATGCAGAGCCAGCGGAACCTGTGTAGTATTAAAAGACAGACAGAGAAATAATAAATAGAGAAGATAAATATGGATAAACTTATTATTACAGCATGTATATGCGGTGCAGAGGTCACAAAGGAGCAAAACCCCAATGTTCCGTATACAGTGGAGGAGATTGTAAGAGAAGCAAAGTCTGCATATGATGCGGGAGCCGCCATCATACATCTGCATGTAAGAGAAGATGACGGAACACCGACACAGAGTGAGGAAAGATTTAAAGAATGTATTGATGCCATAAAAAAAGAAATACCTGATGTAATCATACAACCTTCTACAGGCGGTGCGGTAGGTATGAGTAATGAGGAAAGACTTGCGCCTACCGTGCTTAAGCCTGAGATGGCAACACTTGATTGCGGTACCTGCAATTTTGGCGGTGATGATATCTTTGTCAATACCGAAAACACTATTATAGAATTTGCAAACAGAATGAATGAGCTGGGTATTAAGCCGGAAGTGGAAGTGTTTGACAAGGGCATGATAGATATGGCTATTCGCCTTAACAAAAAGGGCATTATAAAATCACCTATGCATTTTGATTTTGTGATGGGAGTAAATGGCGGTATTTCGGGAACGACAAGAGATCTTAACTTTATGGTAGAGAGTATACCGGCAGGTTCAACTTGGACAGCTTCGGGAGTAGGAAGAGCGGAATTTCCTATGGTGACCATGGCAATCCTTATGGGAGGACATGCAAGAGTAGGATTTGAGGATAATATATATCTCAGTAAGGGCGTTATGGCAAAGTCAAACGGAGAGCTGGTGGAAAAGGTCGTGAGACTGGCAAAAGAGCTTGGCAGAGAGATAGCATCACCTGATGAGGCGAGAGAGATATTGGGCTTAAAATAGATTGGAGGAATTATGCTAAAGGGAAATAAGTATGGTATTCACAGAGTTATTGAGCCTCAAGGAGTATTAACACAGGCTGCAAAAAAGATAGATAATGATATGACAAAAAGATATTCAAATGAGATTATCTGTGATGTTATTTCATTAAATATCGACTCGGCTTCATTTACACAGATAGAAGAGGCATGTAATAAGGATGTTGAAAAAATCGGACAGATGATTCTTGATATCGTAAATGAAAGAGGAAAGATGCAAAACCCTGTGACAGGTTCGGGCGGAATGTTTATAGGAACGGTCAGCTATATAGGAGAAGAGCTGGATACGGATATCAAGGTCGGAGATAAGATAGCATCTTTGGTTTCTCTTTCAATGACACCTTTAAAAATAGATAAAATAAAGGCTATTCATCCTGAAATAGACAGAGTGGATATAGAAGGCCAGGCTGTTTTATTTGAAAGCGCATTATATGCAAAGCTTCCTGAGGATTTACCGGAGGCACTTGCATTGGCGGCACTTGATGTAGCAGGTGCACCTGCACAGACGGCAAAACTTGTTCAATCAGGACAGAGTGTACTGGTACTTGGAGGTGCGGGAAAGAGCGGAATGCTTGTTTGCTATGAGGCTATGAAGAGAGTAGGACCTACAGGAAAAGTAGTTGCCATGGATTACAGCAAGGAAGGCGTTGAAGAACTTAAAAGAATGGGACTTTGCCATGAAGCATTTCAGGCAAGTGCGGCACTTCCTGTAGAAGTACTTGAAAAAGCCATCGAGCTTAATGACGGAAAAGAATATGATGTTTCCATATGCTGTGTAAATGTAAATAATTGTGAGATGAGTGCTATTTTGCCTGTACATGACGGAGGCTGTGTATATTTCTTCTCAATGGCTACAAGCTTTACAAAAGCGGCACTTGGGGCGGAGGGTGTAGGAAAAGATATAGATATGATCATAGGAAATGGCTATACCAAGGGACATGACAAAATAACATTACAGGAAATTCGTGAAAATCCTGCTATCAGAGAAGTGTTTGAGAAAAAGTATGTGTAATGTCGGGCAGACAGTATAAAAGCTTGATATACAAAGGTGTGCTATTGACTTATATTTTAGAAATGTAAGGGGAAAAAGATGAGAAACAGTAGAGAAAACGGTTTATTTGCTGATGTTCCTGATCACGAATGGAATGACTGGAAATGGCAGCTTAGAAATAGAATAACAAATGTAGAGAGTCTGAAAAAATATATAAAACTTACAGAAAAAGAGGAAGAGGGTGTAAAAAGATGTCTGGAAAATCTCAGAATGGCTATTACACCATATTATCTTTCGCTTATTGATTTGGAAGATGAAGACGATCCTGTAAGAAAACAGGCAATACCTACAGTTTCGGAGCTTCATATAGCGGATGCGGATCTTGCGGATCCACTGCATGAAGATACCGATTCACCGGTACATGGTCTTACACATAGATATCCGGACAGAGTTTTATTTTTGGTAACAGATCAATGCTCAATGTATTGCAGACATTGTACAAGAAGAAGATTTGCCGGACAAAATGATACAAGTGTGCCTACATCACAGGTGGATGCATGTATTGACTATATAAGAAGACATCCTGAGGTAAGGGATGTGTTGCTCTCAGGCGGAGATGCACTTCTTATAAGCAATGAAAAGCTTGAGTATATTATATCCGAGCTTAGAAAAATAGAGCATGTGGAGATAGTAAGAATAGGCTCAAGAACACCTGTTGTTATGCCGCAAAGAATCACACCGGAACTTGTAAATATGCTTAAAAAATATCATCCGATCTGGCTTAATACACATTTTAATCATCCAAGTGAGATTACAAAGGAATCGGCAGAAGCCTGTGCAAGACTTGCGGACGCGGGCATTCCTCTTGGAAATCAGACTGTGCTTTTGGCAGGTGTAAATGATTGTGTACATATAATGACGGATCTTGTACATGAGCTTGTTAAGATAAGAGTAAGACCTTATTATATATATCAATGCGATCTTTCCCAGGGGCTTGAGCATTTCAGAACTCCGGTTTCAAAGGGAATAGAAATAATAGAGGGACTTAGAGGACATACCTCAGGATACTGTGTTCCTACATTTGTAGTGGATGCACCGGGAGGTGGAGGAAAGACTCCGGTTATGCCGAATTATGTTATTTCACAAAGTCCGGGCAAGGTGATACTTAGAAATTATGAGGGTGTTATCACAACATATACAGAGCCTGAGCATTATGAAAATAAATGTAATTGTGATATTTGTAAGGGTAAGAAGGAAAGACATCTTGGAGGTGTAGCCGCTTTGGAGCAGGGATTTGATATGACAATTGAGCCGGCTGATTTGGCAAGATACAGAAGATCACATGATAAGAAATAGGAGAGAGATACATGAGTAAACTTGGACTTGATAAAAATTTAATATCTAAAGCCAGAAACAGTGCAAGGAATGTCGCTCTGGATGTCCAAGCCTTTATTGATGATCATACTACAGTTGCTGTAGAAAGAACGGTATGCAGACTTTTGGGTATTGACGGTGTAAACAGTGTAGAGGTACCGCTGCCGAATGTGGTGGTGGACCATCTGGTGGAAAATAAACTTCTACCGATGGGAGCGGCATTTATGCTGGGAAATGGAATGCTTGAATTATCACTTTCACCGCTTGAAATAGCAAAAGGCATTGATAATGGTGAAATAGATTTATCCAAGCTGAAGATTCATTCTTCAAAGGAAATAGAGGAGATAATAGCTCCTGTAGCAAAGTCCATGGCGGAGAGAATACAGCTGAATGTGGATAAGAGAAATGAATATCTGGATAAATACGGAGATACAAAGGGACCATATATATATTTGATTGTTGCAACCGGAAATATATATGAGGATATAACACAGGCTGTAGCCGCAGCAAAGCAGGGAGCAGATATAATTGCCGTTATAAGGACCACCGGACAGAGCCTTCTTGACTATGTTCCATACGGTGCCACCACGGAAGGATTTGGTGGAACCTATGCCACACAGGAAAACTTTAAGCTGATGAGAAAGGCTTTGGATGAGGTAGGTGAGAAGGAAAACAGATATATAAGACTTTGTAACTACTGTTCCGGACTTTGTATGCCCGAGATAGCAGCCATGGGAGCCATGGAAAGACTGGATGTAATGTTAAATGATGCACTCTATGGCATACTGTTTAGAGATATAAATATGCAAAGAACTTTGGTGGATCAGTATTTTTCAAGAGTTATAAACGGCTTTGCCGGAGTTATTATAAATACCGGTGAGGACAATTATCTGACTACGGCAGATGCTATAGAAGAGGCACATACCGTACTTGCATCACAGTTTTTAAATGAACAGTTTGCTATAGAGGCAGGTCTTCCTCCAAAGCAGCAGGGACTTGGACATGCATTTGAAATATCGCCTGATGCGGAAAACGGATTTTTATTTGAGCTTGCGCAGGCTCAGATGGCAAGGGAAATTTTCCCTGAGGCACCGCTAAAATATATGCCTCCTACAAAGTTTATGACAGGAAATATTTTCCGTGGGCATGTACAGGATGCACTTTTTAATATGGTTACCATTCTTACAAGTCAGAAGATACATCTTCTCGGAATGATGACTGAGGCTATACATACTCCATTTATGTCCGACAGAGCACTGGCAATAGAAAATGCACAGTATATATTCAGAACAATGAAGGATCTTGGGGATGAAATAGAATTTAAAGAGGACGGTATCATAAGAAACAGGGCAAATGAGGTTTTAAACAAAGCGGCTTCGCTTCTTTCGGATATAGAGACACAGGGACTTTTTGCCACACTTGAAAAGGGAACTTTTGCGGATATAAAGAGACCTTTTGACGGTGGAAAGGGACTTGACGGAGTTGTAATCAAGGATAGTGTGTATTTTAATCCGTTTATTCCTCTTATGAAAAAGGAGGTGAAGGATGAGTAGCGGTTTATATAATCTGAATAAAGTCGAATTTGATAAAACACTTGATCTTACAAAGCTTAAAGCCTATGGCGATACTATGAATGACGGCAAGGTTCAGGTCAGTTTTACACTTCCTGTAAAAAATGATGAAAGAGGTGAGGAAGCTGCCAGAATTCTTGCAAAAAAAATGGGACTTTCAGATGTAAATATTGCACATAGAATGTCATTGGATTCGGAGTTTACATTTTATGTGGTTTATGGTAGCTTAGTACATAGTGTTGATTATACCAATATTCACATACAGACTGTTGAAGAAGAAACCATGAGTATGGAAGATGTAAATGAGTTTATCAGGGAAAACTTCCATAGAAATATAGTTGTGGTAGGAGCTTCTACAGGAACGGATGCACATACTGTAGGTATAGACGCTATAATGAACAGAAAAGGTTTTGCCGGACATTACGGGCTTGAGAGATATGAGATGATAGATGCTTATAATCTGGGCTCACAGGTTTCAAATGAGGAATTCATTGAAAAGGCAAGAGAATTAAATGCAGATGTACTCCTGGTTTCACAGACGGTCACGCAAAAGGATATACATATAAAAAATCTGACAAATCTTGTGGAGCTTTTGGAAGCGGAGGAACTCAGAGATAAATATGTGCTTATCTGCGGTGGAGCAAGAATCACACATGAGCTGGCTAAGGAGCTGGGTTATGATGCAGGATTCGGTACCGGAAAATTTGCGGATGATGTAGCTACATTTGCAGTAACCGAAATGTTAAGAAGAGGCTTAGGCAAGTAAAGGAGATAATATGACAGGACTTATTCATGTGTACGAAGGTGACGGTAAGGGAAAGACCACGGCTGCAGTCGGCTTGGCTGTAAGATGTGCAGGTAGTGGAAGAAAAGTCCTGTTTTCACAATTTTTAAAAAGCGATACTTCAAATGAACTGAAGGTATTAAGAAATATAGCAAATATAGAGGTATATACAAAAAAAAATAAATTTGGATTTACATTTAATATGACTGATGAGGAAAAAGTCCGTGCAAAGGAGTTTTTCACAAATCATCTAAAAGAAATTATTCATCTTGCCATTGAGAAAGATATAGACTTATTGGTAATGGATGAGATAATAGATGCTTATAATCTTAACATGGTGGAGCATGATGTATTGACAGATTTTTTAGAATCCCGCCCAAAAAATCTGGAAGTGGTTATGACCGGAAGAAATCCTAAGGATGAAATAGCAGAACTTGCTGATTATCTGACACATTTTGAAAAGGTTAAGCATCCGTTTGACAAAGGCATAAGAGCCCGTGTCGGTATAGAAATGTAAAAGAGAGGAAAAGGTATGAATAGTGGTAATGGCACTTATAATTCCGGGTTTTTTAGAAATAAAAAATCATACTTGCTATGTATAGCAATCTTAATCGTAGTTTTGTGTCCAATGATAGTTTACGGTGCGGAAGCAGAGGCACCCAAGCCTGCCCTGTACGCAACATTCTGGTCACTTGTACCTCCGCTTGTAGCTATTGTACTTGCACTTATAAGTAAGGAAGTATATAGCTCACTTGCAATCGGACTTATTTTCGGCGGTATGTTGGCTTCAGGATTTAATTTTGAAGGCACAATGAAGGCCATATTTGAAAAAGGTTTTGTATCAGTATTATCAAGTGCCTATAATGTAGGTATTTTGATTTTCCTTGTTATCCTTGGAATGGTCGTTGCACTTATGAATAAGACGGGCGGTTCCGATGCCTTCGGTAAATGGGCATCAAAAAGAATCAAGACAAGAGTAGGGGCACAGCTTATGTCTGTACTTCTTGGCTGTCTTATATTTATTGACGATTATTTCAACTGCCTCACAGTAGGTAGTGTTATGAGACCTGTTACGGATAAACATCAGGTTTCAAGAGCAAAGCTGGCATATTTAATAGATGCAACGGCGGCTCCGGTATGTATTATTTCACCAATTTCATCCTGGGCTGCGGCTGTTACGGGATTTGTTGACGGTGAAGACGGATTTGCTCTTTTTATAAAGGCTATTCCTTTTAATTATTATGCACTCCTTACAATAGTGATGATGATTGTTATCACTGTATGGAAGTTTGACTTCGGACCTATGAAGCTTCATGAGGAGAATGCAAAAAAGGGAGATCTTTTCACAACCGGAGAAGAGAAGTTTGACGAGCTTGACAGAGGCTCGCATAAAGACGGTAAGCTCATTGATATGCTCTTTCCTATAATATCATTGATTATTTGCTGCGTTATCGGAATGCTCTACACCGGTGGAATATTCAGCGGTGCAGGTATAATAGAAGCTTTTTCAAACTGTGATGCTTCAGTCGGTCTTTCAATGGGAAGTTTTGTATCACTTATAATCACATTGATATTCTATATTGTAAGAAGATCTCTTAAGTTTACGGAATGTATGGATTGTCTGCCGGCAGGATTTAAGGCAATGGTACCGGCAATACTTATCCTTACATTTGCATGGTCACTTAAGTCTATCACAGATGTGCTCGGAGCAAAGGAATTTGTTGCTACAATGATGGAACATTCAGCAAGCGGAATGCAGCTTTTGCTTCCGGCAATCATATTCGTAGTAGCGGTTTGTCTGGCTTTCTCAACAGGAACATCATGGGGAACATTCGGTATCCTTATTCCTATAGTTGTTGCCGTATTTGCCGGAAAAGATTCACAGATGATGATAATCTCTATCTCAGCATGTATGGCAGGTGCTGTTTGCGGTGACCACTGCTCACCTATATCGGATACTACCATCATGGCAAGTGCCGGTGCACAGTCAAACCATATCAACCATGTAAATACACAGTTGCCATATGCAATGCTCGTTGCCGCAGTGTCATTTGTAAGCTACATAATAGCGGCATTTATAAAAAATGCTGTTTTATCACTTATAATAGCGGTAGTTTTAATGATTGCCGTACTCTTTATAATTAAAACAGTCACATCAAAAGAAGGCAGTGCAGAAGCGGCTTAATAAAAAGACTCCCTCAATCGTATAAAGGTTGAGGGATTTTTTACTCTGTGATACTATTGTATTAAGGTCCGTATTCATAAGGATGTGTGAGAAATGACCTTATAAAAAGTATCAGATAGGAGTAGGTTAATGGAAAAATTAAATGAAAAAATAGATTATTTTATGATCTTTGCAGCTTTTATTGTGGCACTGCTTTTTACGGCAAAGGTGATTTCACTTGTACTTCGCCAACATATAAATTTCAGAATGAGAATGGCTTTAGACTTTAAGACTGTAGGACAAAATAATAATATAAAAGAAATAAAAGATAAAAATAATAAATAGTAAATGGGCTGTTACTTTAAGGTGACAACTTTTTGTAGGTGTTTTATATGCTCTAAAAAATGTTAAAGCAAATGTAAATACCTGCCTGTTAGGCATGATAAAATGGAAGGAAATGAATGAGTGTTAAAGTAAATTTTGAGATATTAGAGAATACAATAAAACAAGCATTTTTAAATGCCGGATTAAATGATGAAAAGGCAAGTATTTGTGCCAGGATTCATACTGAGTCAAGTGCCGATGGAGTAGAAAGCCATGGTGCAAACAGAGTACCACGGTTTGTTAAATATGTTAAAAGGGGCTGGGTCAATCCAAATGGAGAGCCGGAGTTAGTCAGCAAAAAGGGACTGGCAGAAAATTATGATGGAAATCTGGGACCGGGAATAACTAATGCGATTTTTTGTACAGATAGAGCAATTAAACTTGCTAATGAACATGGTATAGGTTTGGTTACACTTAAAAATACGACACACTGGATGCGTGGTGGCACTTATGCTTGGAAAATGGCTGAAAGTGGTAAAATAGGAATAAGTTGGATTGCAACGGAAAGCTGTATGCCTATGTGGGGTAGTGATGAGCCAAGTGTAGGAAATAATCCTTTCTGCATGGCGGTACCGAGAGAAAATGGAGAAATAGTTCTTGATATGGCAATGAGCCAGTATGCTTATGGAAAGCTTGGAGTCTATAGACTGGCGGAAAAGCAGTTACCATATCCGGGAGGTTTTGATGAAAATGGAAATCTGACTTCTGATCCCGGTGAAATAGAGAAATCAAGAAGAATTTTACCGACGGGATATTGGAAAGGTTCCTCATTTGCATTAGTACTGGATTTGGTTGCATCTGCATTGGCAAATGGGAAAACAGGTTCAGAACTTGATGATGAAAAAAGAGGAAGTTGCACAGGCTGTTGTCAAGTGTTTATAGCAATTGATCCATATTTATTTGGTAATAAAGATATTGTTCAAAGGAAATGGGATGATAGAGTAAAAAGAGCAGATTTGTCACATCCGATTGATTCAAGTCATCCGGTAAAATGTCCCGGTGAAAATACATTGCAAAGAAGGAAGATTAGTATGCAAGAAGGGATAAATGTAGATGAGAAAATATGGGAACAAATACAGACATTGGCAAGAATATAAGGTAGAAATATTATATTAATTACATTTTATTACAGAATGAAATATTTCACTTATAAAATAGACTGTAATACATTTTTTAATGATACAGCCTATTTTATATATAATTTAAAAGAATATCACTTTTTTGATATCTTCGGTAATAACTCGGATAATATAAATGAAAATATTATAATAACACCACCTATAAACAGATTCAGCGTAAATGCCTCATGCAATATTATTATACCCATAAATGCAGCCATTACACTTTCAAGTGAAAGCAGTATACCGCTTGTAGTGGCTGATAAATGTTTCATCCCATAGAGTATAAGAAAGAAGGGTAGAGTAGTACACAGGATGATCAGGTATATAAGCTGAAATCCGTCTTTAAAGGATATATAGAATCTGTGGTCTTTAACAAAAAACAAAATTATTATAGAGATTATAGCGGTAACAGATACCTGTAAAACATTTAAGATACCGGAATCATATCGCTTTGAGTATTTTGATGATATCACAATATACAATGCATAGCACAATGCACAAAGTATGCAGTAGATATCACCTAAGTGAAAGCTGCCAAGGTCATTGCCTAATATGATAAATACTCCTACCATACATATAACTGAAACTATAATGTCGGAAAGTGACGGCCTTTTTCTCATTATTATAAGGTATGCAAACGGTAGCAGTATAATATATGCTGCAATCAGTAGTGAAGACCTGGATGTTGTAGTGTATTGTAGCCCTACTGTAAAGGTAAAAACTCAAGAAATAAGAATACTCCCATTATAATACCGGCTTTTAGCATTTTGCTATTGATTTGCAAAAGTTTTTTGCCGTAAATAGCAATAAGTATCAGTGATGCAAAGCCGAATCTTGCGACCAACATCATATATGGTGATACATTATCTAAGAGTTGTTTTACAAAAATGTAGGCGGAAGCCCAAAAAAAAGTTGCTGTAAGCAGTGCAAGAAAAGCTTGTATTTTTTCTTTTTTCATTTATCCCCCAATGTTAAAATTATTTTGTAAGATTTATTATAGACTATATTTGGGTAAGATGGTATCGGCTTAAAACATGTTTTGATCACAATATCATACTATTTGTCAATAAGTGCATATTGTGATAATTCACCACTATAGTATAATTTACAAAGCTCTATCAAATATTTTTCAGACTTTGTCAGATATCCGCCTTTCAGGTATGATATACATCTGGTCCAATATCTGGCAGGTGAAAGTGAAAAAAATATTATATCATTTGTATTATTTATATAAGATTCAGGTATAAAGCCAAGACAAATCTGTTGTTTGACCATATTTAATACAGTCGGTGTACTGGATGTTACAAATAAAACTTTTGGAGTGAATGAAGCTTCTTTAAAACATAGATCTATAATATCTCTTATCAAAGTATTTGTAGACATAAGTACAAAATTTTCTTCGGCCAGTGAATTTAAGTCAATTTGTGGGTATTTGTTATCGGAAACAGCATTTATAGTTTTTAAGACAGGATTTGATGATGGAACACCAACAAGTATTTGTTCAGTGTGCAGGTCTATAAATTCAAGACTGTCTTTTAACCCTATATCCTTTGAATATATGCTCAGTGCTATATCTACTTCTCTGCTTAACAGCAGCTGTTCCATGGCTTTTACTCTTGTCTCGGTAATTTTGAAGGTTATATTAGGATATTTTGCGTGAAAGTAAGGATAAATATTTGCAAACAAAGTCGCTCCTTGTTCAGGAGTATAAGTCAGAGATATTTCGCCATAATCTTCATTAGCAATGTCACGTATTATCTTATAAGTGTCTTCTTTCATTTCAATCATTCGCTTAGCTGTATTTATATATATTTTCCCGGACAATGTAGGAACCATAAACGGATGCCTTCTGTCAAAGAGTTTTGTGCCCAACTCATTTTCAATTTTTAAAAGCTGTTGGTTTAGTGCTGATTGAGTAATAAAAAGCCTGTTTGCAGCCTTTGATATATTTCTTTCTTTATCTATAGCTATAATATATTCCAATTGCTTTAAATCCATATATACTCCGTTAGTTAGTTTATTTAAGAGAGTATAGTACAAAACGACAGTAAAATTAAGATATATGATAAAATAATATCAATTGTTGAATTATTAATATTAATGGTTATAAAATATCAATATTATATAGTATAGGCATTTAGGAGGCGTTTATGAATAATACTGTAAAATTAAAAAACGGAATAGTTGTACCTGCGCTTGGGCAAGGAACATGGTATCTTGGTGACAGTAAAACAAAAAGAAAAGATGAGATAGAAGCTATACAGACAGGTATAGATCTTGGAATGACACTTATAGATACAGCCGAAATGTATGGTAGCGGTAGAAGTGAGGAATTGGTAGGAGAAGCTATAAAAGATTTTGATAGAGAGAAACTTTTTTTGGTTTCAAAAGTACTACCAAGTAATGCAAACAGGGCAAATATGCGTAGAGCTTGTGAAAACAGCATTAAGAGAATGAAAGCTTCATATCTGGATTTGTACTTGTACCATTGGAGAGGAGGTACTCCACTAAAAGAAACAGTTGACTGTCTTGAAGAGCTTGTAAATGAAGGATTGATAAAATCTTGGGGTGTATCAAACTTTGATATAGATTATATGGAAGAACTTTACAATACTCCAAAGGGGAAAAATTGTATGGTAAATCAAGTGCTTTATCATACAGGCTCAAGAGGTATTGAGTACAGCTTGTTACCGTGGATGGAAAAAATAATATAAATCTTATGTCATATTGTCCGCTTGCACAGGCAGGAAGTCTCAGAAGAGGGTTATTTAATTCGGAGGTATTAAAGAAAATAGCAAAAAAACATGAGTGTGATATTACACAGGTGATGCTTGCATGGAATATTAGAAACGGAAAGACTATAGCAATACCAAGAACAGGTAATAAGGTTCATACCATACTGAATGCAGGTGCTGATAAAATTTTACTTGATGAGGATGATTTTAAGGCAATTGACAGTGTATTTACACCGCCTACAAGAAAAGAACCGCTTGATATTCAATAGTTGAAAAAAGGGGCTGTGAAATAAGTCCCTAAAAGAAATAGGACCATTCGTTCATGCGAAAGGTCCTATTTTTGTGGTAAAATTAACTTGCAATGAAAACTTCACACGATACTTATTGTAATTCAAAACAAGGATATTTACCACTGTTTCTTTCAGATTGTTTGGATCTGCTGGATCCTGTTTTAACATTTGACAGATTGATGGGAGGAATCGATTTAAACAAGTGTCTGACGGATATTCCGGAGTACACAACCGGACGACTCAGATATAATCCGGTCAACATGTTAAAAACAGTGCTTTTCGGATTTATGACTAGCGGTTACTGCTCTCTGAGAGAACTGGAAGACAACTGCAAAGTTAACATCAGGTTCATGTATCTCATGGATTACCGGACTCCGTCATACAGAACCTTTGGATATTTCATCAATGAAATACTTCAAGATAAAATTGAAAACATTTTTAACGACATCAATCATGCTATCTTTAATGAGGAGCATGTAGATCTTCAACATCTCTACATCGACGGCTCCAAGTTTGAAGCAAATGCAAACAAGTATACCTGGGTATGGAAGAAGGCTACCGAAAAGTTCCGTTACAAGCTTTACGAAAAAATCACTGCGGAGATTGAGGAAATTTATGCAGAAATCGCATGGAGCGGGGTGAAGATTACAACAAACACAGAGTATGTACCGGATTATCTGAATGAAATCGTTGAGCAGCTAGTACTTTTATGGGAACTGGATACAAGTACATTTGTTTACGAAAGCGGAAAGCGAAAATCCAAAGAACAGAGTCATTATGAACACTTGACTACTTTCTGTCAGAAACTTCAAGAATACATACAAAAAATTGAAATCTGTGGTCCTAACCGAAACAGTTACTCTAAAACAGATAACTCAGCTACCTTTATGCGTATCAAAACGGATTACATGGGCAATGATCAGCTTCTGCCGGCATATAATGTACAGATTGGTGTAGCAGAAGAATATATTGCAGTTGTTGACGTGAACCGGTATCGTTCGGATATGGATTGTTTCGTTCCTTTGATGGAGCACTTCAAACAAACTTATGGATTCTATCCCCAATATCCTGTGGCAGATGCCGGATATGGCTCATACAACAATTATATTTTCTGTGAACAGAATGGAATTGAAAAGTATATGAAATTTCCAATGTTTAAAAAGGAAACTAAGGATCGGAAATATCATGAAGATCCATTTCGTGCAGTTAACTTCAGAATTGATGAGCAAGGAGTCATGAGATGTCCTAACGATAAAGCATTCCATTTTTTATGCAGAAAAAATGTGAGGGGAAATCAGTACGGACGCAAGGAAGAACTGTATGAATGCGAAGACTGTAGCGGATGTCCATATGCAAAGAAATGTAAGAAGACAGATAAGAATCGAACCGTTCGGATCAATCAGGAACTAACTTCCATGCATAAGGAAGTAATCGAAAACCTGGAAAGTATCCACGGTGCGTTATTGAGAATGAACCGTTCGATACAAGCAGAAGGCACTTTTGGAATTATGAAAAGCGACCGTTGGTACAAGAGAATTGTCCGAAGAGGTATTCATTCAGTCAAACTTGAAGTTTTACTCGTGGCGATAGGCCATAATTTATATAAATATCAGAAAAAAAAGACAAGAAACAGAACTGCCGCATAGATTAAAAAAGAATTTCTATGGGGTAGTGGAATTGCGCTTTTTTTGCGTATGATTTCAGTCATTTATACACAATAATTGCAAAAAGGGAGATGCGAAAAAACTCAATCGAGTTTTTTCACACCCCCTTTTTTATTTCTTATATAATTTACCTTTCTTATAAAAATTCAACAAATATAATATAAGTACGATTATAAACGATACGGATTGAGCAATAGAGATTCTCAAAGTCATAAATTTATCTGCACCTGTGATGGAGATGACATGAAGTATATTTACGACTGTATTATTTACAAAATGATCTCCCATTGCCATATATAGATTTCCTGTTAATTTAGTTATCATTGCAAATTTGAGGCCGACTAAACCGGAGGTGATAACTAACATAACAGAATTGGCAATAAATCCGTTCAGGCTCATTGAACCGTAATAATAATCTCTGAGCGGTGCCATTATATGCCATATACCAAATAAACATGATGATATTATAGCGGAAATGATAAAAGTGTATTTCTGTTCAAGTAACTTTGGAAACAGCCCTCTAAATATCCCCTCTTCCATTATTACATTAATGATATTTCCAACAATACAAAAAATAAAGAAAACTAATGCCGTTCGGTGGCTGCTGTTCCCATCAACAGCATAAGCACTTACATATAAAGCAAGTGTTTGAAAATTTCCAAGCAAAGTAAGTATTAGAATTTCAACTGAATATGCAAGTAAGAAAATTACAGATCCGAAAGCCAAGCCCATTGAGATATATAGGATCGCTTTACTATTGGCAAAACCGATTTCTTTAAAATTGAAATCAAAGAGTTTTATCACTACAAAAAGAACAGCAACGCCTATCAGTTTATGTATAAAGGCTTCACCTAAAAATGTTTGATCTGTTCGCAGTATAAAGTATTCAAGTATGCGAAATGCAAAACAAATCAAATAAATTATTAGCACAACAGATAACGATTTCACTTTTTTATTAATCATATTAGCTCCTTACTATAACAAGTCGATTGGTCAATGTCTGCTCATTTTTGGTAGAGCTGCACAATTAGCTTCTTTCTTTTTGCTGACAGTGCCGATTTACTCATTAGCTTAAACATTCTACCACAGGAATATTAAAATTTCTATCATAAAGTTTGGAAACAACAAGTTACCGATATATGATTCACAGAGCTGTTTGTAGGGTTGACAATTGTTTTGTATATGATATTTTGTTAAGTGGATTAACAAAATAGGAAGTATAAATATGAACTATGGAAAGTTTTTACTTGAATTTCAAAATTTCATAAAAGCGTATCTCAGCTTGGAATACAAACAACATAGAATTCTTGACTTGAATTTATCAGAGGTACATTTATTGAAAGTGGTTGAACAAAACCCTCAATATACTTTGGTTGAATATGCCGAAAAATTAAATATAAGTCGAAGTGCCGTTACACAATTAGTTAATTTATTAGAAAAAAAATATTGTGTTAAAAAGAAAAAAATTAATATGAAAAGCTTTGTACTTGAGTTAACCTCTAAAGGAGAAATTGTATGTAATAAACATGATGAAGAGCATAAAAAAATAGAAGATAATCTAAGAAGAATTTTCAAAAAATATGATTGCATTTTTTTTGAACAATTGAGTGAATTAATGTCTGATATTACAGATACTTGGGAGAAATATAATGTAATGTAAAATTATAATTGAGGATACCGATAAAATTATGGATTCAAGGATGAATATACGTATCCAAGGATTAAAAAAATTTGAAAAAATTAAAATTGTTTTGGAGACAAGTCGTTTTTATAACATAAATGCTCCTATGAATTGGTCAAATAATACGTTTTGGCAATCTGAAGCCGTTTTTCTTAGTGATTCAAAAGGAATGGTATCACTTAAAAATTCACCATCCATAGGTGGAGATTATATGGGTATCAGAGATATGGGACTGTTTGAAACTCTTAAGGCTGTATCTATAGTTAATAAAAAACATATTAAAGACCTTAAGGATTTACCTTTAAATGATGTTGTAAGTTACAAAATTACAGTTTTATCAGATGGAAAGTTACTTGCTAAAACGAATTTTAATAGATTCTATAAAAATTATAATATAAATTACGTAGATATCCTACGAGATAGTTGGCAAGGGAGATTGTTTTATGATGATAAAAGTAAAAAGCCGGCTATTATAGTATTGTCCGGCAGTGAAGGAG
The DNA here is from genome assembly GCF_017565785.1 of Lachnoanaerobaculum sp. Marseille-Q4761. Taxonomy (NCBI): domain Bacteria; kingdom Bacillati; phylum Bacillota; class Clostridia; order Lachnospirales; family Lachnospiraceae; genus Lachnoanaerobaculum; species Lachnoanaerobaculum sp. Marseille-Q4761. The sequence continues at coordinate 617,682 of NZ_JAGEKB010000002.1, read as the reverse complement.
GGATAGAAAAAGCACAAAATATTGCAATGACATTATCAAATCATGACTTTGTGACACTGGCAATCAGTTATTTCGGAATGAATAATCAAAAATCAAGTTTAGATAGAATACCGCTTGAAAACATTGAAGAAGCGTTAAAGTATTTACAAAAGTTGACATTTGTTGATTCGGCAAGGATTGGAATTTATGGTAGATCAAAGGGAGCCGAATACGGTCTAATGAGTTTAACTAAATATGATTATATTAAATGTGCAGTTTTAAATTCGCCAAGTGATAGAGTTTATGAAGGATTAAAAGGAAAAAGGAATTCCAAACATTCTTCTTGGACATATGGTGGGAGGGAGATACCTTATAAACCGTTTAAAATAAGGGAGTTCATTATGGATATTCTGATGAAGAAGTCAAATATTGATGATTCCGGAGTTATGAATGTAGAAAATGTTATATGCCTTCTTTTATTAATTGCTTCAACAAAAGATGAAATATGGGATTCTTATAATGCATCAATTAACATTATGAAGAAAGCAAAATCATATGAAAAGAGTATTGTATTAACAACAACATTAGGACATATGAATACCGTTCCTTATCTTCCAAACCCACGCTATGAAAAATATAGAACGGATAAAATATATTATGAAGCGGCATTATCATGGGAAAATACTCTACATTGGTTTATTAATTACTTAACTTAAACTTCACACAATAATAAGGTGTATTTAGGTTACCATAAGTTTAACGGATTAAGGTCTATAAGGCGAGCTTGCCTGTGTACGGCAACCTTTTTACGTCGGTTAATAAGTTTATGCATATTAGCGGTATTGCACAGTATAAGTAAAATATTGTATAATCTGATATAAGGAAAAACAAAGGAGGTTTTATATGGAGAATACAATGGGTGTTGCAATGGCATTAGACAACTTGTATTATGAAAAGAATGGTAAACATATGGATGAGATGAGAATGCATAAACTTATGTATTTTGCACAAAGGGAATCTCTTATGTACAATAAAGAACCCTTATTTGATGCAACTTTTTATGGTTGGAAGTATGGCCCGGTATTAAAAGAGGTTAGGAACCAATTTAAGAAGGATTTAAACTTAGAAGAGTTGACAAAGCTAAAGGATTCTGTATCGGATAATACAAAAAAAATACTTGAAAGTGTTTTTGATAGATATGGTTCTTTATCGTCATGGAAGCTAAGTGCCTTATCACATGAAGAGTTTTCATGGAAAATGGCCAGATCCGGTCTTAACTATGAAGATAATGGTAATGTACCGTTGTCGCTAAACGCAATGAAAGTAGATGCACAAAGAGAGCTTGTCAGTAGGAGAAGAGCAGCATAGGAGGATATTTCTATTAATATTATTGAAAGTCAGAAATACTTCCAAAATTTTAAATATGAAGTATTGACATTTAGTGAAGAGAATAGGGAAATATTGAATACTTTTATTTCAAAAAGAAGTAATAATTCTCTTGAAAGTTATATTAAAAATAATGCATGGGAAGAAGATTCTAATGGGGAGACAAGAGTGTATCTTGTAAAAGACAGTAATGAAAAACTTGTATTGTTTTTCTCTATAAAGTGTGGGTTATTGGTAGAAGAACCTTTAAGTGAATTATTATCAGATGAAAAAAAAGATTTGGTTGATCAGGTCATAGATTGCATTTTAGATGAAGATAACACTATTGAGTATAAAAAAAGTTTGTTCGAATATGGATGTGAACAATATGGTTATGATGAATGTGATCGATTGTTCAGTATAGCAAGAGGTGTAGTTGACAGTAAAAATGAGTCTATAGAGGTTGGGCAATCGCAAAATACAATAAAAGTACACAAATGCATACCTGCAATAGAGCTTGCTCATTTATGCAGGAATGAGAAGTTTAAGACACCTGATGATCTTGAAAGTATACCGTTAGGATTTGGAGTCTTTTGGGAAGTTATTGTTCCTCTGCTCATTAACATTGCGGAAACGGTCGGATGTAAATATGTTTATCTCTTTGCAGCAGATAAAACAAATATGCGGAAAGAGAATGGTGAAAGGAAACTTATTTCATACTACAAGAATCATTTGAAATTTTCTGAGTGCAAAGAAACTTTTAAGTTTATAAAGCCGGAGTATGACAATTATTGTTATGGATTAGTGCAAGAGGTATCAGAAATGAAAAGAAACAGAGAGGCTGTTTGGACAGAATTCTCAGATATATTTGGCAGTTAGCATTTTTTCAGACAACAAGAAAGATGTTTTTTCTATGTCAAGTCTTAGGACGGGTTGATTTTTCAATTTACATTTTATATTTGGTGATTTGCTGTAAAAAGATATCCACAGAAGATTTTGAGAAAAGTCTATTTGGCTTATAAACAGTGAAAAAGCATTGAAAAGAGTGGCAACCGGGAGAAAAAGGGTTGATGTAAATTTAATTATGGAATTGTCAAGAGATAAAATCATATCACTATAATATAAAATCTTGGGGCTATGAAATAAGTCCCTAAAAGAAATAGGACCATTCGTTCATGCGAAAGGTCCTATTTTTGTGGTAAAATTAACTTGCAATGAAAACTTTACACAATACTTATTGTAATTCAAAACAAGGATATTTACCACTGTTTCTTTCAGATTGTTTGGATCTGCTGGATCCTGTTTTAACATTTGACAGATTGATTGGAGGAATCGATTTAAACAAGTATCTGACGGATATTCCGGAGTACACAACCGGACGACGCAGATATAATCCGGTCAACATGTTAAAAACAGTACTTTTCGGATTTATGACTAGCGGTTACTGCTCTCTGAGAAAACTGGAAGACAACTGCAAAGTTAATATCAGGTTCATGTATCTCATGGATTATCGGACTCCGTCATACAGAACCTTTGGATATTTCATCAATGAAATACTTCAAGATAAGATTGAAAACATTTTTAACGATATCAATCATGCTATCTTTAACGAGGAGCATGTAGATCTTCAATATCTCTACATCGACGGCTCCAAGTTTGAAGCAAATGCAAACAAGTATACCTGGGTATGGAAGAAGGCTACCGAAAAGTTCCGTTACAAGCTTTACGAAAAAATCACTGCGGAGATTGAGGAAATTAATGCAGAAATCGCATGGAGCGGGGTGCAGATTACAACAAACCCGGAGTATGTACCGGATTATCTGAATGAAATCGTTGAGCAGCTAGTACTTTTATGGGAACTGGATACAAGTACATTTGTTTACGGAAGCGGAAAACGAAAATCCAAAGAACAGCGTCATTATGAACACTTGACTACTTTCTGTCAGAAACTTCAAGAATACATACAAAGAATAGAAATCTGTGGTCCTAACCGAAACAGTTACTCTAAAACAGATAACTCAGCTACCTTTATGCGTATCAAAACGGATTACATGGGCAATGATCAGCTTCTGCCGGCATATAATGTACAGATTGGTGTAGCAGAAGAATATATTGCAGTTGTTGACGTGAACCGGTATCGTTCGGATATGGATTGTTTCGTTCCTTTGATGGAGCACTTCAAACAAACTTATGGATTCTATCCCCAATATCCTGTGGCAGATGCCGGATATGGCTCATACAACAATTATATTTTCTGTGAACAGAATGGAATTGAAAAGTATATGAAATTTCCAATGTTTAAAAAGGAAACTAAGGATCGGAAATATCATGAAGATCCATTTCGTGCAGTTAACTTCAGAATTGATGAGCAAGGAGTCATGAGATGTCCTAACGATAAAGCATTCCATTTTTTATGCAGAAAAAATGTGAGGGGAAATCAGTACGGACGCAAGGAAGAACTGTATGAATGCGAAGACTGTAGCGGATATCCATATGCAAAGAAATGTAAGAAGACAGATAAGAATCGAACCGTTCGGATCAATCAGGAACTAACTTCCATGCATAAGGAAGTAATCGAAAACCTGGAAAGTATCCACGGTGCGTTATTGAGAATGAACCGTTCGATACAAGCAGAAGGCACTTTTGGAATTATGAAAAGCGACCGTTGGTACAAGAGAATTGTCCGAAGAGGTATTCATTCAGTCAAACTTGAAGTTTTACTCGTGGCGATAGGCCATAATTTATATAAATATCAGAAAAAAAAGACAAGAAACAGAACTGCCGCATAGATTAAAAAAGAATTTCTATGGGGTAGTGGAATTGCGCTTTTTTTGCGTATGATTTCAGTCATTTATACACAATAATTGCAAAAAGGGAGATGCGAAAAAACTCAATAGAGTTTTTTCACATCCCCTTTGTATACCTAAAACAAAAGAAATACAGGTTACTTTTAACTATTGTTACAGCTTTTTATTTATATACAAACTAGAATAAAGAAAAATTATATTAGAAGCCTGAACTGTATGCTGGGCTCTATGTTTATAATAAAAGGAGTTTATATGAATAAATATTTTGATATAAAAGATAAGGTATATGATATCACAGAGAAGTATCCGGAGCTTATAGAGGTATTGGCAAATGCCGGATTTGAAAATCTAAGAAATGATATGATGAGAAAATCAATGGGCAAGCTTTTAAGCCTTGAAATGGCTTTAAAGAGTAAGAATATAAATGTGGAAGTTTTTGAGAAGCAGTTAGTAGAGGCTATCGAAAGAAAGACAATAATGACTGATAATAACGGCATTATAAGAAATATGGATGAAAATGCCAAAACCTCCATAAAGGGAATCTTACCCTGCCCTGTAAGAATGCAGTTTATTGAAAAGTTTGAACAGTTTGTAGAGAGTCAGGACTATGAGATCAACTATAATCTGAATGCTGCAAGTATGGGAATGGAAGCTATTGAGGAAGAGATAAGGAATGCAAAGACAGGGGATGATTTATCGGATATCTATATGTCTGCAGGATTTAATCTGTTTTTTGATAAGAATATGATGGGGAGATTTAGAGAAAGTGGAGTCTTTGTAGACTATAGACAGGGAAAATTAAACAAATCTCTAGATAACGAGAGGATTTCCTTAAAGGATCCGAAAGGAGAATATTCTATAATAGGTATTGTACCTGCTATATTTATTGTAAATACTGATGTATTGGGTGAGAGAGAAATGCCGACTTCATGGAAGGATTTATTTAAGCCGGAGTTTGAAAACTCAATTGCATTGCCGACAGCAGATCTGGATATGTTTAATGCTATCATGCTCGGTATATATTCAAATTACGGTAAAGAGGCGGTTGAGGCACTTGGAAGAGGACTTTTAAAGTCCATGCATCCTGCACAGATGGTAAAAACAGGAGCAAGAAAAGATATGGCTACACCTGTTATAAGTATTATGCCTTATTTCTTTTCAAAAACAATTAAGGAAAATTCAAATCTGACAGTGGTTTGGCCAAAGGATGGAGCTATTATAAGCCCTGTATTCCTTTTGACCAAAAAGCAAAACTATGAAAACAGTAAGAAACTTATTGATTTCTTATTTTCAAAAGAGGTGGCGGATGTTTTGGGAGCCGAAGGAATGTTCCCACAGACAAATCCGGAATATGACAATAAATTAGACGATAATAAAACATTCCTATGGGCAGGATGGGATTTTATACATTCAAATGATATCGGTGAAATATTAAGAAACACTGAAAAATGGTTTTATAATCAGGCTGAATAAGGAGAGATTAATATATGAATTTAGTTATATTTTCAGGTCCTCCTTCATCAGGGAAGACATCTGTTATTTTAAAGACCATTGAAGCTATGAAGGACAGAGGAATAAAAGCGGGAGTTGTAAAGTTTGACTGTTTGTATACAGATGATGATGCAATATATGAGAAGGCAAATATTCCTGTAAAAAAAGGGCTTTCGGGAGGTCTTTGCCCGGATCACTTCTTTGCTTCAAATATTGAGGATGTGGTCAAATGGGGAAGGGCACAAGAACTTGATTTGCTTATAACAGAGTCGGCAGGACTTTGTAACCGTTGTTCACCCTATATTACCGATATCAAAGGTGTATGTGTGATTGATAATCTTTCAGGTATAAACACCCCTAAAAAAATCGGACCTATGCTTAAGGCGGCAGATATCGTGGTTATCACAAAGGGCGATATAGTGAGTCAAGCTGAAAGAGAGGTCTTTAGCGGCAGAGTAAGTGCGGTGAACCCGAGAGCTATGGTAATGAATGTAAACGGACTTAGCGGACAGGGAGCATTTGAACTTTCCACATTAATATATGACAGTGAAGTAAATATTGAAACGGTGCAGGGAATGAAGCTTAGATTTGCAATGCCTTCCGCTATGTGCTCCTATTGTCTGGGAGAGACCAGAATAGGTGAGGATTATCAACTTGGAAATACAAAGAAGATGCAATGGGAGGCAAACAAATGAGTGAGATGAAGTTAAAAGAGCTGCTTGAGCAGTATCCTTTTGTTGTTGACTTCTTTGAAAGCACAGGCTTTGATATCAGTGAAAACTTAGATTCTACATTTGTGGAAATTTTAGACAGTTTTTCTGAGGAAGAATTGGAAGAAAAGGCAATAGACAAGGAAGAAATCAAAATCCAGCTTGACACATTCATCAAGCAAATGCTACAATTCCTTGGTGATAGCAAGGAAAATATAGAGAGTTTAACTATTTTTCCAGGTCACAATAAAAGTGGAGAAAAAGAAAAATTTGATAAATTTGACATATTTTCTTCACAAATTGTGTCTATAGTGGGACCAACGGGATCCGGAAAGAGTAGATTATTGGCTGATATAGAATGGGCAGCACAAAATGATACCCCTACCGGTCGAACCATATATATTAATGGAAGAAAACCGGATCCGAAATGGCGATATTCAACAAATAATAAATTAGTTGCACAGCTTTCACAGAATATGAACTTCGTTATGGATCTTACGGCTCGTGAATTTATAACCATGCATGCGGAAAGCAGAATGGTTGAAAATATAGAGTCAGTAGTTGAAAAAATATTATATGAAGCGAATAAGCTTGCAGGAGAGAATTTTTCACCCGAAACTGCGGTTACGGCTCTAAGCGGCGGACAGTCCAGAGCGCTTATGATTGCAGATACGGCGGTGTTAAGTTCGTCCCCCATAGTTTTGATAGATGAAATAGAAAATGCCGGAATAGACAGAAAAAAGGCTCTCGATCTTCTGATCTCACAGGACAAGATAGTACTTATGGCTACTCATGATCCTCTGTTGGCATTGATGGCGGATAAAAGGATAGTTATCAAAAATGGCGGAATAGACAAGATAATAGAAACAACATCAGAAGAAAAAGAAGTTTTGGTGCGGCTGAATTATATTGACGGAATTATGCAAGAATCTAGAAAAAGACTGCGTGCGGGTATGACGCTTGAAGGAGATATATGCCAGGAAGTTATACAGAATCCCCACTCTTTAGGGGAATGACCGAAGAAGAGATAGAACTTTGCCTAAAAGAAGCAAAGGCTGATATTTTAGGCTTTAGAAAAGGTGAGATGATTTTTAATCAAGGAGACAGACCGAGATATATTACAATGCTGGTTGAGGGTAGTATTGCGGTAGGCAATGATTCGGTAAACGGAAAAAGAAGCATACTTGGAATGTTTTCAACTCCGGGAGAATTATTCGGCGAGGTTTTCTTATTTTTAAATTATGAGGAATATGCAAATTATGCATGTGCGAGTGAACCGAGTAAGATATTGGAGATACCTAAGGAATATCTTACAAGACTTGGAGATAAGCCTTCACCTCTGCAAAATAAAATGCTTTCCAATTTGCTCACTATTTTTGCGGAAAGAACATATTATTTGAATAACAGATTACAGGTGCTCTCATGTTCAACATTAAAGCAAAAAATCGCAAGATTTATTTTGCAGAATATGAATGACAGAGACAGAGTTACTTTGAAAATGAGCAGAGAAGAATTTGCCGACTTTTTGAACGCAGCCAGACCTTCACTCTCAAGGGAGCTTATGAAAATGCAGGAAGACGGCTTTATAAAGGTAGTAAGAAAGGACTTGATTGTAAAAAATCTTGAAGGACTTAAAAGTCTTTAAAAAAAAACATTGTTCAGTAACCAAAGTTACAGTTTTTGGATTTCCTTTCTGTTATTATACACTCATGCACAGGATGCAAGGAACAAGAAATTAAATCTGTAGATACAGATTGCTCATAGACTGTAAAACAGTCATAGTAAGAGGAGGTATAAAATGGAAAACAAGATGTTTTGTTATCAATGTCAGGAGACAGCCGGCAATACAGGCTGTACACAGGTAGGTGTTTGCGGAAAGAAGCCTGAAGTTGCAAATATGCAGGACTTGCTTATTTATGTAAGTAAGGGTATATCAGCAGTTACAACCAGACTTCGTGAAGAGGGTAAGGAAGTAAGTAAGGAAGTAAATCATCTTATTACTTTAAACTTATTCATCACAATCACAAATGCAAACTTTGACAATGATGCTATTATTGCAAAAATCAAGTCTACATTGGATGTTAAGAAGAGACTTTTAGCTGAAGTTTCACAACCTGAGTTTTTACCTGAGGCGGCTCGTTGGGAATCATATGATGAGAGCGAGTATCCTGCAAAGGCTGCAACAGTAGGTGTTCTTGCAACAGTTGATGAGGATGTCAGAAGCCTTAGAGAGCTTATTATATACGGTCTTAAGGGATTGTCAGCATATTCAAAGCATGCAAATGCACTTTTACAGGATGACGGTGAAGTGGATGCATTCTTACAAAGAGCATTGGCTGCAACACTTGATGACAGCTTAAGTGTGGATGATTTGGTAGCACTTACACTTGAGACAGGTAAGTATGGTGTAAACGGAATGGCTTTACTTGATAAGGCTAATACAACAGCTTACGGAAATCCTGAGATTACAACAGTTGATATCGGTGTAGGTACAAATCCGGGAATCCTTATTTCAGGACATGATTTAAGAGACCTTGAGATGCTCTTAAAGCAGACACAGGGAACAGGAGTGGATGTTTATACTCACTCAGAGATGCTTGCAGGACAGTATTATCCTGAGCTTAAGAAGTATTCAAACCTTAAGGGTAATTACGGTAATGCATGGTGGAAGCAGAAAGAAGAGTTTGAGAGCTTTAACGGACCGATCCTTATGACTACAAACTGTATCGTACCACCTAAGGCAAGCTATATCGACAGACTTTATACAACAGGTTCTGCAGGTTATCCGGGATGTAAGCATATAGCAGGAGATATCGGTCAGGAGAAGGATTTCTCAGAGATCATCGAGCAGGCTAAGAAATGTGCTCCTCCTACAGAAATTGAGAGCGGAAATATCGTGGGCGGTTTTGCACATGCTCAGGTACTTGCACTTGCAGATAAGGTTGTAGATGCTGTTAAGTCAGGTGCTATCTCAAAGTTTGTTGTAATGGCAGGTTGTGACGGACGTTCAAAAGCAAGAAATTACTATACAGATTTTGCCAAGGCACTTCCAAAGGATGCTGTTATCCTTACAGCAGGATGTGCTAAATATAAGTACAATAAGCTTGACCTTGGAGATATCGGCGGTATTCCAAGAGTTCTTGATGCAGGTCAGTGTAATGACTCATATTCATTAGCTGTTATCGCACTTAAGCTTAAGGAGGTATTCGGTCTTGATGATATCAACGATCTTCCTCTTGAGTTTAATATTGCATGGTATGAGCAAAAGGCTGTTATCGTTTTACTTGCATTATTATACTTAGGTGTAAAGAATATTCACCTCGGACCTACACTTCCGGGATTCCTTTCACCAAATGTAGCTAAGGTATTGGTAGATAACTTCGGTATCGCAGGTATAGGAACAGTTGAAGATGATATCGAGCTTTTCTTCGGAAAGGTTGAGAAGGAGGCTACAGATGGCAAGTACAGCCCTGATATGCTTATCGGAGAAGTGCTTTCAGAGAATCCTGCAGCTGCAAATGTGCTTATGGACATCGGTATGCACTGCCTCGGATGCCCATCATCACAGATGGAGTCACTTGCAGAGGCAGCTATGGTTCACGGACTTGATGTAGACGAGCTTATCGGCAGATTAAATCAGTTGGGATAAATTAATATATAAAAAGGCTCCCGGATCACAAAAGATCCGGGAGCCTTTTTTACATGAGAGATAGAATTCATACTATATGCATAACCGCTCTATCAACCATTTGGACAATTCTTCATATCTTGTTTTTAGATGCTCGTGGTGTGCATAATCATCAAATATAGATGTTACATCATTCAGTTTTTTGCTTAGTATAGAATGAACCTTTTCACAGAGCACAGGAGAATCTGATAAAATATTATTATGTTTACTCCCTTCAGTTTTTCCGTTTTTCAAATATACTGATGCATCCATGTTTTTAAAACTTGTATCAAGGCAAAACTGTACAAAGCCGGGATACCAGAAAGAACCGCAGATAGAAAAAATTATATTCGGAACCAAGGTGGTAGACATACTGTAGATAGCTGCCAGGCCGCCAAGAGAATATCCTCCATATGCTATTTTATCAGTATCAATACTATACTTTGATAAAAGTTCAGGTAGAGTGGAATTAAATAATATTTTATGATATTCATCTGCCATTCCACCAAAATCAGGCATACCGGGTTTTATATTTTCGGCTTTCCAAGGGGTAAAATCATCGATTCTCTTATTGGAGATTAATCCGATAATTATTGCTTTTTCTTTTAATAAATCCAAATAATAAATTTCTCCGTCATTTAAAAGTATAAGAGGATATTTTTTATTTGGTTTATATTCTTTTGGCAGAGATACTTTGGTTATAAACATTTTATTTATTCAAAAATGTATTGACATCCGCCAATGCATTGATTGTTGAGGTGCCGTAGTCCATAAATTCATCATATGAAATAGTCATGATTTTATTATTGGATATTGCAGGAACATCAGCCAGTACGGTATTATTTTTCATCAACTCGACAGCATTTGTATCAAGATCCTTATTACGGTCGCTGGTAACATAAATGATTAACTCAGGTTCCATTGTGACAAGATTTTCAAGTGTTAAATCGGAAGTGCCTGTAGCAATATTTGTATAACCTAAGGTATTAAGTATGCTTTCCTGTAATGCGGATTTGTAGGCACCGAAAGTTTCGTCATTATATGCACACATAATAAGTGCATTTTTTAAATCATTGCCGTTATTTGAATTGCTTGAAATAACACTGTCAACTTTGCCTTTTAATTCATCGGCATATTTATTTGCTTTATCCTGAATATTAAAAATTATTCCGATATTTCTTACATCCTCTATAACATTTTCAAGACTTTGTTTCATAGTGGATACGGAAGCTTTTTGAGTATATACAGGTATGGAATTTTGATTCCAGGAATCAATACTGCCGAGGGATTTATCTGAAAACATCATATTTCTTCCTATAATGATATCAGGATTATTTGAAAGAACCACTTCCTTGGATACACTTTTCTTATCTCCGATATGCGGTATTTTTGATATTGCCAAGGCATATTCACCGGTAACTTCATTATCAGGATCCAGCATGCCTACTATCTTATCCTGTAAACCTAAGTCAATAAGAAGCTCTGTGGATGAAAGATTATTTGTTATTATGCGTTCAGGAGCTTTCTCAAATACCTGAGTAATTTCATTTCCGTCTGCATCATAGGTCTGAATACTTACCGGATAAACAGTTTCTGCGGCATTGGCAGTATTTTTGCTGTCATTTGCAACAGTAGCAGTAGTTTCTGCTACAGCCACTGTTGTTTCTATTGCAGTGCTGCTTGTAGAGTTATTTCCTGCGGCACATCCTGCCAGTGTAAGTGAAATACATGCGTTTATAGTATAATTTAAAATCTTATTCATATTTTTCCTTTCATATTAAATATATTCTATCATAGCTTGATTATCATTCGACCATGATATTTTGCAATTAATGTCGTATATATCTTTCATAGATTTTTCTGTAATTGTTGTTCTTGGTTCACCCTCGTATTTGACCTCACCTCCTTTCATAAGATATATATAGTCTGAAAATTTACCTGCTAATTGAATATCATGTAGTACTGCAAGTACATTTATATTTAAATTTTTTATAATTTGAAGAATTTCAATTTTATACCTGATATCCAGGTGGTTGGTAGGCTCATCAAGAAGAAGTAAAGAAGGCTTTTGCGCAATAGCACGGGCAAGTGCAACACGCTGTTTTTCGCCTCCTGATAATGAAAGATAGGAACGCTCCGCTTTATCAATCATTCCAACCTTTTGTAATGCATCTTCCACAATATCATAATCAGATTGTTTTTCAGAGCGCATAAAGCTAAGGTGCGGTGTCCTGCCAAGCATAACCATATCTTTTACATTACAATCAAAATTTATTTCATTAAACTGTGCAACTACCGCCAATTCTTTGGCAGATGCCTTAAGACTGATATGTTCTATATTATTTCCGTTTAATAAAATTGTACCGGATGAAGGTTTTAAAACTCTGTATATTGTTTTTAATAAAGTAGTTTTCCCACATCCGTTCGGTCCAAGTATTGTAAAAAATTTATTTCCTCTGATATTTACAGAGGCGTTACTGAGTATCAGCTTATTCTTGATTGAATAGCATATATTGTTGCAAGTTAAATCCATTTATTTATGACCGCCTTTCTGATTTTTTATTACAATATAAATAAAGAAAGGTCCACCTACCAGAGATGTAAAGATTCCTATAGGAAGCTCTGCCTTATCTATTAAGCATCTTGCAAGGATATCCGACCATAGTATAAATAAGCTCCCGAGAATTGAAGAGATTGTAATTATTTTTTTATGCTCTGTGCCTACAAGAATACGGGAAATATGCGGTGTAATTAATCCTACAAAGCCTATTATTCCACATTTTGCGACCAGTATTCCTGTTATCATAGATATAAATATCATATAGATAAATCTGTAGATATATAAATTTATCCCCAGAGTAATGGCAACATCATCTCCCATAAGCATTGTATTGAGTATGCGATGCTGGAATAAGAAAAATATAAATGAACCGAATATAATAAACATAGGCAAGGCTATATCTGACCATGAAGCACTTGCAAGTGAGCCCATAGTCCAGAATTTAATAGTCATCATACTGTCAGAATTTGCACCTATTGAAATAATAAAATTGGAAAATGCACTGAACAGGGCATTGACAACGGCACCTGATAATATCAAACTTGTAGTTGTGAACTTTTTTCCGATAGAGGCAATAAAAAGAACTACAACAGTTGAAATAACAGAACCGAAAAAAGCACCTATACCTGTCAAAGACTTTAAGCCAAGTATAATAAAAAAAGTTGCACCGAAAGTTGCACCTGCAGAAATACCGAGTATATACGGCTCTGAAATAGGATTGTTTACAGTAGTTTGCATTACAGAGCCGCAAATTGCCAATCCGGCGCCTACTATAATGCCCATAATCACCCTTGGAACTCTCATATTCCAAACAATTGCAATAATTGAGCCAGATAAATTGCTTATATTTACATTGCCTGATATATTTGAAATTAATATATTAAAGGTATCCTTTAAGCTTATTTGTACAGCCCCGAGGGATACAGATATAAACGCTGAGAATATAAGGGATACACTCAGTGCCGTAAGTAATACGGCAAATTTAAAATTGTTTTTAGTTTTTAACATAAATACATTTGTTTAGACCTTTCATATAATATAATTGCCAACACAGCTATCAGGTTAGCAAGACCTAATACATAGATTATAATTAAATTTTGTGAGATTTGAATATAGAATAATATAAAGATATGGACTATTATTAAAAATATAATCCATAAGAAAGGAGACTGCTGTGAAGGATAAAGATTTTTTAGTGGATTGCCAAAGGGAGTATAGCAGCAGGAAATATCTTATTACAGGAATTTCAATGCAAGAAAAACAAAAGGGGAAGCATATTTCATATGACACCACCCATAGTGCTTTTATATACACAATCGGAGGAGAAGCACTGATACATTTCAATGACCAAATATTTCATGCTACAGCGGATGTGGTGATTCATGGGGCAAAAAATCAGAAAGTTTCCTTTGATGTAATTTCCAAAGAATCCTTTATACATTTAAATGTATACTATGATCCCGAAGTTCCCTGGTATGGATACAGTGATATTATGAATTCGGTATATAAAATTTCAAATTTCGGGCAGGATATTTCGGAACAACTGTTGTCTAAGCTGAAAGCAAGTGTGGAAAGATCAAGTTTTGATGATCAATTGCATAATAATATAATAGCTAAACAACTTATACTCAGCTCTTTTGGGTATTCTATGATAAACAGAGAGATTTTACAGATTGAAAATGCTGTAGAACTTATGGAAAAAAACTATAATCACAGCTTAAAGCTTGAAGATTTGGCAGGTGTAGCAAAGATGAATAAATCACATTTTTCATATACTTTTAACAAGATATATAATATAAGGCCTATTGACTATTTGATCAGGTTGCGTCTTAGAAAGGCTGTAAATCTTTTGCTGACAGGAATGTCGGTTACGTATACCGCTATCAGTGTAGGGTATCAGGATCCATTATATTTCAGCAGATTATATAAAAAATATTTTGGTATTCCACCAAGTCAAACCTTAAAAAATAGTAAAGAAAATACTCTATTATCGAATACATAAATAATAAAGACATTTATTTATTTTAGGTTTTATGATATAATCTCTACAATACATTGTTGAAAATGTGAATAAAATCAAGGGATTTGTTCTTAAGAAAAAGTATATAACTAAAAATTTTTTTGGTTAAAACGGTATTCACAAAAATTTTAAAACAAGTTAATACGGTAAGTTTTATTAAGCCTAAATAAGACTTACTAATTATTATGTATGCCTTGATTCTGCTAATAGAGAATCAGAACGTATTTATCGGCATATAAAAATATCATGGAGGAATTTTGATGTACAGTTTTACAGTAAACGGGAAAGTGGTTGAAACTGAAAAAGAAGTGTCACTGTTAAGATTTTTGCGTGACGATTTAAAGCTCAAATCTATAAAGGACGGATGTAGTCAGGGTGCATGCGGTACTTGTACGATTATAATCGACGGCAAGGCAACAAGAGCATGTGTTATGACCACCAAAAGAGCTGAAGGTATGAATATAGTTTCAGTTGAGGGATTAAGTGATTTTGAAAAAGAGGCATTTGTATATGCATTCGGTTCAAAGGGTGCTGTACAGTGTGGATTCTGTATTCCGGGTATGGTAATGTCAGGTAAAGCTCTTATTGACAGAAACCCGAATCCTACAGAGGATGATATCAAAGAAGCTATAAAGGGGAATATCTGTAGATGTACAGGATACAAAAAGATCATTGAGGCGATTGAACTTGTGGCTCAGATAATGAGAGGCGATAAGAAGATTGATGAAGAACTTGAAAAAGGTGATGACTTCGGTGTAGGTTCAAATGCTTTCAGAATTGATGTAAGAGACAAGGTTCTTGGTATAGGTGAGTATGTTGATGATATGGAACTTGAGAATATGCTCCATGTTTCAGCAGTAAGAACAAAATATCCAAGAGCAAGAGTACTTGATATTGATGCTTCAGAGGCACTGGCGCTTGAAGGTGTTGTTGCGGTATTGACAGCAGAAGATGTTCCAAACAATAAGGTAGGACATATTCAGCAGGACTGGGATGTAATGATTGCCAAAGGTGATATAACAAGATGTATGGGTGATGCTATTTGCCTGGTAGTAGCTGAGAGCGAGGAAATACTTAAAAAAGCAAAGACTCTCGTAAAGGTTGAATATGAAGTTTTAGAGCCTGTAAGAAATATACAGGAAGCAATGGCTGAGGATGCACCTAAGGTTCATCCAAACGGCAATCTGTGTCAATCACGTCATGTTACAAGAGGTGATGCAAAGACTGCTATTGCCAGTTCAAAATATACAGTTACAGAGACTTTTGATACACCTTTCACGGAGCATGCATTCCTTGAGCCTGAGTGTGCAATAGCAATGCCTTATAAGGATGGTGTAAAAATTTTCAGTACAGACCAGAGTATATATGATACCAGAAAAGAAGTTGCTATAATGTTCGGTTGGGATCCTGAAAAGATAGTTGTAGAAAATAAGTATGTAGGTGGCGGATTCGGTGGAAAAGAAGATGTTTCTGTTCAGCATATAGCCGCACTTTGTGCATATAAGTTCGGTAGAACTGTAAAGGCTAAGTTCTCAAGAGATGAATCACTTGCATTCCATCCAAAGCGTCATGCAATGCATGGAACTTTTACCCTCGGATGTGATGAAAACGGTATATTTACAGGACTTGATTGTGATATCTATTTTGATACAGGTGCATATGCATCTCTTTGCGGACCTGTACTTGAGCGTGCTTGTACTCACTCTGTAGGACCATACTGCTATCAAAATACCGATATAAGAGGATATGGATATTATACCAACAATCCACCTGCAGGTGCATTTAGAGGATTCGGTGTATGTCAAAGTGAGTTTGCGCTTGAATCAATCATTGATTTGCTTGCAGAGAAGGTAGGCATATCACCTTGGGAAATCAGATACAGAAATGCTATAGAGCCCGGCAAGGTATTGCCTAACGGTCAGATTGCAGACTGTTCAACAGCTCTTAAAGAGACTTTGGAGGCTGTAAAGGAAGCTTATGATGCAAACTATCCAAATGTAGGTTTGGCTTGTGCTATGAAGAATGCCGGTGTAGGTGTAGGTCTTCCTGATAAGGGGCGTGCAAAGCTTGTTGTAAATAACGGAATTATAGAAATATATTGCGGTGCTTCAGATATAGGTCAGGGTTGTGCTACAGTATTTGTGCAGATGGCAGCTGAGGCTTTGAACCTTCCTAAGTCAAAGTTCGTAAATATGGGTTGTAACTCAGAGCTTGCTCCGGATTCAGGAACAACTTCAGGTTCAAGACAGACACTTATAAGTGGTGAGGCTATCAGACTTGTTTCACTTGAGCTTAAGAAGGAGCTTGATGAAGTGGGAGGAGATTTGGATAAGCTTAACGGCAGAAGTTACTTTGCCGAGTACTTTGAGCCTACAGATAAGCTCGGTGCAGATGTTCCGTTCCCTAAGTCACATATTGCATACGGCTATGCAACACATCTTGTAATTCTTGATGATGACGGCAAGGTTAAGACAGTTTATGCCGCTCATGACTCAGGTAAGGTTGTTAACCCTATTGCAATACAAGGTCAGATAGAGGGTGGAGTGCTTATGTCACTCGGATACGCTCTTACCGAGGACTTTAAGCTTCAGGATTGTGTGGTTAAATCAAAGTATGGTACTCTTGGACTTATGAGAGCTACAGATATACCTGAGATTCATGCAATATATGTTGAAAAAGATGAGTTACTCGGAGTAGCTTATGGATCAAAGGGTATCGGTGAGATTGCAACAATTCCTACCGCTCCTGCCGTACAAAATGCGTACTATAAGAGAGACGGTAAATTAAGACCGAAATTACCTATGGATGACACATTCTATACAAATAAAAAGAAAAGATAAATGACTTTTACATATCGGGATCGGTTTCTACCGGTCCCGATATTTTTTATTAAAAATATAGTACATTAAATGGAATTGAGGCGGAAGTGAATATACCGGTGTTGAAAAATCCCGCAATATTTTAGTATAATATAAATATAAAATATATCAGATAGGAAGAAATATGAAAAAGAGAGTAGTTATTTTTGGAGATTCAAATACCTGGGGGTATGATGCTGCTACAGGTGGGAGATTTAATGAAGAGATAAGATGGCCTATGGTGGCGGCAAAGCTGCTTGGTAATGAATATAGAATAATGGAAGAGGGGCTTTGCGGAAGGACCACCTGTCTTGACGATCCTTTTAATGAGGGGTTGTCGGGCCTGTCATATATTTTGCCATGTTTACAGAGTCATTCTCCTCTTGATATGCTTGTTATAATGCTTGGTACAAATGATTGTAAAGAGAGATTTTCACTTACAGCCGCCAATATTGCATTGGGTATGAGAAGACTTGTAAAAAAGGCTCTTGAAGCCGAGGTCTGGAGAGATAAGCCGAATATACTTATAATAGCTCCGGGACCGATATTAAAGGAATGTGAACTGTCGCCTGTGGGTAAAAATATGGGTATTTGCTCAGATAAATCATATGAGATAGCAAAAGAATACAAGCTTGTGGCAGAAGAACTTGGAGTAGGATTCTTTGACTCGGATAAATATGTGGTTATGAATGATATCGACTTTATACATCTGACAGCGGACTCACATATAGCACTGGCAAAGGAAGTGAGTGAAATTATAAAGAACAGTTTGGAAAGTAAAGAATTGAAGGCATAGTATGACTTTAACCCAATTAAAATATATTATAGAAGTGGCAAATGCAGGCTCTATAAACAAGGCGGCGGGAAATCTTTTTATTACGCAGCCAAGTCTTTCATCCGCCATTGCGGAGTTGGAAACGGAAATAGGTGTAAAACTTTTTTCAAGAAATAACAGGGGAATATTCCTTACACCCGAGGGCAGTGAGTTTGTAGGATATGCAAGACAGGTGGTGGAGCAGTTTGATTTGATTGAGGCAAAATATATTTCAAGTCCCAAGCTGAAAAAGAAATTCAGTGTATCAATGCAGCATTATACCTTTGCAGTCAGTGCCTTTGTAAATCTTGTAAAGCAGTTCGGTATGGATGAATATGAGTTTGCAGTGCATGAAACTAAAACCTATGATGTTATCAATGATGTAAAGACCTTTAAAAGTGAAATAGGAATATTATATATAAATGATTTTAATAAAAATATTTTAACCAAGCTTTTTAAGGAATCAAATCTGGTATTTAAGCCTCTTATGGAGTGCAGTATTTATGTGTACTTATATAAAAATCATCCTTTAGCAGGCAAGGGAAAGATAAAAATGGAGGAACTTATGGACTATCCATGCCTGTCATTTGAACAGGGAGAGTACAATTCCTTTTATTTTGCGGAAGAGGTATTGTCCACTTATGATTATCATAAGCTTATTAAGGCAAATGACAGAGCCACCTTGTTAAATCTGATGGTAGGATTAAACGGATACACACTTTGTTCGGGTATAATATGTGAAGAATTAAACGGTGATGAGTATATGGCAATAAAGCTTGATTCGGATGAGAAAATGACCATAGGTTATATAATGCGAAAGGATATTTCCATCAGCGAACTTGGCAAAAAATATCTGGAAGAGATGTCTAAGTTTCAGGATAAAGTATTGGAATAGGAGAAAGAATGAAATTAGGTGTAATAGGCTTTGGAAATATGGGCTCCGCCATAACAAAGGGATTTATATCAAAGCAGGTAATGGATATTAATGATATAGCTGTATTTGATACTTATGATAAAATAAGGGAAAAAGCGGAGGATGAAGGTTTTGCTGTATACAAAGATGAAAAAGATCTGATAAAGCATTCAGATGCCGTACTTATAGCTGTAAAGCCCATCCATGCCGAGGAACTCTTAAAAAATATAGCTAAAGAGCTTAATAATAAACTTATTATATCAATAGTTGCAGGGCTTGAGAGTGCTACTATAAAGTCATGGATAGGAAGTGATAAGAGAGTGCTTAGGATAATGCCCAATACTCCTGCGATAGTAGGTGAAGGAGTATTTGCTCTTGACAGTGACAGCAATGCACTTGATGAGGAAAAGAAAACTGTGGAAAAAATGTTTTCTGCAATAGGACTTGTGGAATGGGTGGAAGAAAGACTTTTCCCTGTTGTTACAGGACTTTCAGGCGGAGGTCCGGCTTATGTGGCTATGTTTATAGAGGCTTTGGCTGATGCAGGAGTGCTTCACGGTTTAAAAAGGGATGTGGCAATAAAGATGGCGGCAAAAACCGTACTTGGAAGTGCCGCACAAATACTTGATACGCAGATACATCCGGCTGTATTAAAGGATATGGTGTGTTCTCCGGCGGGAACTACAATAGAGGGAGTAAAAGCACTGGAAGATTACAGCATCAGAGCAGGTGTTATAGAGGCTGTCAGTGCGGCTACACTAAAATCAAAAAAATAGGATAAATGTATACAGATATAATATACTACAGTATATGTCGGCTGTAAGAAAAATGAGACAAAGTATAATAAAAAAGGTCAGCCGGTAAGGCTGACCTCGTATTTATTTACTATTATTTAGCTGATGTAGCAGACTCCAATGCACTTGAAGCGGCGTCAGCAGCAGACTCTGCGGCACTTGAAACATCATCCTTTAAAGATTCGGCAGCACTTGAAGCTTGTTCTCCTGCAGACTCCAATGCACTTGAAGCGGCAGCATTAGCAGACTCTGCAGCGCTTGAAACCTCATCCTTCATAGTTTCAGCAGCACTTGAAGCCTCTGCACCGGCAGACTCCATAGCACTTGAAGCGGCAGCATTAGCAGACTCGGCAGCACTTGAAGCATCCTTTGAAGCATTTGATCCACATGCTGTAAATGCAAGCATTGCTACAGCGGCGATTGAAAATAATTTTAATTTTAACATTTGTTTTTCCTCCCTTAAATAAAACATAACATTATGTCTGTTAATAAGCAATGATTTTATACCTATTTATCAAAAAAGTCAAATAGAATACGGCTTTATATCTAAAAAAAAGAAAAAAACTTTCGAAACATTATATTAAAAAATTTATATAGGTTTAGAAAATAAAATATATTGATGTGTCAAAATGCAGTTTGGTATAGCACGTGACGGTTTTAAAACAGCTGTACCAAAGGATAGGAGAAGAATGATTAGATTTGAGAAGATAGATGAAAATACAAATAATCTTGAAGAAATAAAACAATTATACCTGGATGCCTTTCCTTTTGAGGAAAGAATTCCTTTTTATATTATGGTACTTGTGGGAAATGATAAAGGTGTGGAGTTTTTATCTATTTATGATGATGATACCTGGCTTGGTTTTATTCATACACTGGTAGGGGATGAACTTTCATATATATTCTATTTTGCAATAGATAACAGACTCAGGCGGAGCGGTTATGGCAGCAAAATATTGCATGAATATAAGAAAATACATCCAAGACTTTCTTTGGCAATAGAGCCTATTGAAGAAAACAGCGATAATATAAAGCAGAGAAGGAAACGCCTTGAATTTTACAAAAAGAACGGATTTGAAACCCTTGATACAAAGGTCGTGGAGATGGGTATTGAATTTGAGCTGATGGGTGCAAAGGGAATGGAAATAAAGGAAAGTGATTATAAAAAACTGGTCAAAAAGTTTTTTGATTCCTTTGATCAGGGCAGAGTGCTTTCCGTAAAGGAGATGAGAGATGCGGACAGCTATACAATTGCAAACTTTATAGATAGTAAAGAACTTATGTACAGGGCAGGTGAGGCAATATTCTATGTGGCGAACTGGGATATAGGGGATAAAGTGCTTATACTTGCAGGCAGCGGTAACAACGCGGGAGACGGATATGTGGCGGCTGATTTACTAAATATAGAAGAAATAGATGTGGAAATACTTTTGATAAAGGAAAAATTTTCAGAAGACGGAAAGTATTATTTTAATATTTGTAAGCAAAAGGGAATAAAGTATTCCGTATTGGATGAGAATATGGATTATAATACATTGCTTGGTAAGTTTAATTCTTATGACTATATACTGGACTGCATCTATGGTACAGGTTTTGTGGGAGAGGTGAGAGAGCCTGTTTATTCTATTATAAAGGCTGTAAATAATTCAAGAGCAGAGGTGGTAAGTGCAGATATAAATTCAGGAATGAATGGCGATACCGGTGAGTCTGATATATGTATTGATTCAGATCTTACTGTCAGTATAGGATTCTTAAAAAAAGGCCTTATAACAGAGGAGGCCAAAAAACATATAGGCAGGCTTGTGAATATGGATATAGGCATTGTGGTGGAGGAGAAGAAATAGTATAATAAGAACTAAATAATTACTCTAATTTCAATAGTTGTTTTAATTGAAAGGTGAAGTGATATGAAAAAAATAATACTATATTGTTGATTACCATTGCGGTAATTGCCACACTTACAACGTGTGAAATGCCGTCAGATAATAAGAATGTTAAAGAAACATCTGAGAGCGAAAGCTCCACTTCTGAAGAAGCTGTAACTACAGTACTTTAAAATCAATACATCAGCTAAAATAGGAGATTATACTGCGAAAACAGCACATGTCGTTATACCTATAAACACACCGAGATATTCGGAACAGTCTCCGCCTACAGAGTATAGCAGTGTAAAGGATTATACAGATGCGAAAAAGACACTGGTTGTAATGCAAAATTTCCATCTCTCAAGGGCGGTTTATGATTTTATTTTATAGAAGTTAAAATGTTTAAAACAAGTGGTACCGAAGGAGGAGAACAAAAATGCCTACTAACAGCATAGACGATGAAGTTAAAAATATATTAAACCAAAACAGTACGGGCTCAAAAAAGAAAAAAAGATTGGGTAAAAAAACGAAGATAGCAATAGGCGTAATACTTGCACTCATTGCTATTGTATTTATTGTAAGGCTTTTTACCGGAAATAAAAAGATGCTTATACCGGTGGACAGTGAGGTTCTTTCAAAGGGACATATAGAAGATTCGGTATCGGTAACAGGGCCTGTGGGCGGAACGGACAGTGTAACCATAACCTCGGGTATACATGCCAAGATAACGGAAATAAGAGTTAAAGAAGGTGATGAGGTTGTAGAGGGACAAACCGTTCTTGCACAGATTGATACCGAGGAGCTTCAAAGCAAGGTGGAAACGGCAAAAGGTCAGTATGAGCTTGCCGTTGCACAGAAGGAGGAAAAAGCGAAAAATGATCAAATAGGTTATACAAAGGCTTCTCAGGCGCTTGCTCAGGCGCAGCTTGATTACAACAGAAAAGCCGAACTTGTGGCGGGAGGAGTGGTACCTCAGTCGGATTTGGATGCGGCAAGAAGCACACTTAATCAGGCACAAAGCGATGTGGATCAGTACAAGTTTAAAGACGGAAAGCTTACACCGGGAGACTCCTACGATATACAAATAAATAATGCCAAGCTTGAACTTGAAAGACTTGAAAAGCAGCTTGAAGATGCCACTCTCATAGCTCCTATAAGCGGAACGGTAACAAGAGTATACGCAAAAGTCGGACGTTTTGCCGACCAGGCTGTAGATAACAATCCTACTCTTATAACCATAGAAAAGCTTGATAAGCTTGAGCTTAATTTGGCTGTAAGTGAATACAGCATAGGAAAAGTAAAAGTCGGGCAAAAAGTGCTTATATCCGCAGATATACTTGGTAAAGGAAATACAGTGGAAGGTAGAGTCGAGAAAATCAGTCCTTCGGGAGAGCCTAAGGAAGGCTCATCATCCTCATCCGAAAGAGTTATACCTGTAAAAGTCAGTATAAAAGACAGAGGTGGACTTATTTCGGGAATAGGTGCAAAGGCAAGTATCATAAGTGAAGAAAAGGATGATGTTTATGTTGTTCCTATTGCCGCCGTAGGCGATGACGGTAACGGAAACAGCGTTATGCAGTTTATTACGGTAACGGAAGAAGGAAAAGGAATAATAAAAACAGTTAAGGTCGAAACCGGAATTGAAGGCGAGGTTCAGATAGAACTTTTGGAAAGCTCCTTGAAGGATATGGACACTTCAAAAGAAATAAGATATGTAGCGAAGTATGACCCTAATCTGGTAGAAGGAATGGAAGTTGATTACGGTACTATGGATGCCATGAAAGCCACAAATGCGGAGCAAGGACAAAATGTTGAGGGACAGGCAACATCGGAAGAGAAGGTAAATGATGGCGGAAACTAAGGATATAATTAAACTTGAAGACATGGTCAAGATATACGACACCGGAGCAATCAAGGTTTTAGGGCTGAATCGTATAAATCTCAGTATTAAGCACGGTGAATTTGTTGCTATTATGGGACATTCCGGTTCCGGTAAATCTACTCTGCTCAACATACTCGGTTGCCTTGACAGACCGACTTTGGGACATTATTATCTTGACGGAATAGATGTGGCACAAATGAGCGGAGATGAGTTAAGCCATGTCAGAAACCAAAAAATAGGCTTTGTATTTCAGTCATTTAATCTTATAAGTCGAATGAGTATACAAAAAAATGTTGAAGTGCCTATGACCTATGCTAAGATAAAGCCCGATAAAAGAAGGAAAAGAGCTATAGAACTTCTTGAAATGGTGGGGCTCGGGGAAAGAATAAACCATGAGCCCAATGAGCTTTCGGGAGGTCAGAGGCAAAGAGTGGCAATAGCGAGAGCTCTTGCAAACAAGCCGCCGCTTATACTCGCGGATGAGCCTACGGGAAACCTTGACTCTCAGGCTTCAATAGAGATTATGGAGCTTTTTGCAAAGCTTCATAAGGAAGGGTCTACGGTTGTAGTTGTAACGCATGAAGACAACATAGCCGCTTATACACATAGAATACTTACCTTTAAAGACGGAGTTTTGCAAAGTGACAGGATAAATGAAAAACCTACTCCTTTCGGGGAAAATGTAGGCTTGGGTGACAGAAAAAGTTAGGAGGTTTAAGCTTAATGTTTGTTGAAAACTTAAAAATGGCTTTGTCTGCGCTTGTTGCAAATAAAATGCGTTCTTTTCTTACCATGCTCGGAATAATAATAGGTATAGGCTCAGTGATAGGAATAGCCTCTATAGGAGATACAGTAAGGCAGATGGTCTCAACCATATACCAAAATGTAGGTGCAACTCAGTCTATAGTATACCTGAATATACAGGATGAGGCGGGAATAAGGGATACAGATTTTTTTACAAACGAAGAAATAGAAAAATATAAAAAGATTTTCGGTACGGATCTTGCTTATGTGGATACAAACAGCAGTCTGACAAGTGAAGTAAAGACGAAGCTCGGAATAAATAAGGTTACTCTGACCGGCGTGGATTCTAATTTTTTGAATTTTCAGCCTACTATGGAGATTAAATACGGACGTTTTCTTACTTCAAAGGACATAGAATCAAGAAGATATGTGGTTGTTGTGGAGGATACCGCCGCACTAAAGCTTTTCGGTAAAGAAGATGTTGTGGGTAAAACCTTCAGAGAAAAATTTAACGGCGCTTTGCAAGAGTTTACCGTAATAGGCGTTTACCATGAAAATATGTCACCGTTGCAAAAGGTATTTATGGGTAATTCTCAGGATTTGAAGACCTATGTACCGACAAGTTTATTTATAGAGTCTGAATATAATATGTTTTCGGGCTTGAGAATTTTTGCAAATAAAAATTTTAGCGGTGAAACGCTTAAAAGATTTAATGAGAACTTCGTTGAATATGTGGCAAGAACCAAGGGCAGAAACAAAGAAGATTTTTACCTCTATTCTGCCGGTAATGAAATGGCTCAGGTAGACGGATTTTTAGGCGCCATTTCCATAGCTATGGGAGGTATAGCGGCTATTTCCCTTATTGTAGGAGGTATAGGCATCATGAATATTATGCTTGTATCGGTTACGGAAAGAACTAGGGAAATAGGTACAAGAAAGGCGCTCGGGGCAACAACGAGGGATATTTTGACACAGTTTTTAATTGAGTCCGCGGTGCTTTCGGCTATAGGAGGTATTATAGGTACATCCATAGCCTCGGGAGCTATATTGATAGCGGGAGCGATAATGCAGCAATCTGTTGTTATAAGACCGATTATAGTAATTCTTGCCGTAGGCTTTTCGGCTTTGGTCGGTATATTTTTCGGGATTTATCCGGCACTTAAGGCGGCAAAAAGAGATCCGATTATTGCACTAAGATATGAATAAGTATACAAAAAGGGACTGTCGGGAAATGACAGCCATAAAGGGGGGGCATGACTCAAAATGAATCATACCACCCTAAGTTTTTACATAAGAAAAGATGGCTAACGATAACCATCTTTCTCCATTACATGTTATAATGTAACTATGCTTACAGTTAATTATTATAACGACTTTTTTGAAATAGGCCAACAGAAAATCAACTTTATCTTCTATGAATTGAGTTTACCCAATGACGATCCCGTCTATAACCTAAAAAAGTTATGGATGGTTTAAATTTTTCCGGACTGTTAGCAAATTGTTCAGATAAGGTATATAAAGAATTTATGCTTTTTGCAAAATAAATATCATCGTTTTCTCCATGCAATTCCGTTATTTTTTTGTCTTTTTGTAGCTACGCATACCGTCGGTCCGACTGATTTCAAATTTTAAAATTTCAGAACGGAGGAAAACGAAAAATGTATTATGATGCAAAGGAGTGCGGAGAAAGAATCCGTAAGTAAATTAAAGTGATGGGATATACACAGGAGGATATTGATTATATACTTTTAGGACATGATCGTAAGCGTGTAGAAGCAAGAAACAAACTGCTTGACATGATTGGTGACCTGTCGCAAATAGCGAGGAAGTTATAAAAGTGTTGAACTTGTAGATACTATAGGTAAGAGTGATGATAACAGCTAATCATAAAAATGCAGCAATACGCAAAAATTTTACGAGCATAATTGATTTGATCCTTGAATAGGAGTACAATAAACTCGTCACAAAAATACGTATTGCTGCAAAAAAAATATGAGTATAGAGGTGCGAGATGATTATTGAACGTAAGCATTACCTGGATAAACTTATATCTAAACGAGAAAATGGTCTTATTAAAGTTATTACAGGTATACGTCGCTGCGGAAAATCCTTCTTGTTGTTTGAACTTTATCATGAGTACTTGGTATCTACCGGAGTGTCGGAAGATAATATAGTAGAGCTGGCATTGGATGAAATCAGTTATGCAAAATATAGAAATCCAATGGAACTTGATCAATATATCCGAGCTGCTACTTCTGGTAAAAAGCAGAAGTGCTATGTGTTCATCGATGAGATTCAAAAGGTGTCAGAAATTCAGAATCCGTATGTAGATGACAAAGAGGCTAAAATCGGATTTGTTGATGTGCTTTTAGGATTAATGAAGCTGAAAAATGTGGATTTATATGTAACAGGTAGCAATTCAAAAATGTTGTCTTCAGATATCTTAACTGAGTTTAGAGGGCGTGGAGATGAGATTCGTATGAATCCCCTTACTTTTGCAGAGTTCTATTCTGCATACGAAGGGGATAAGAGAAATGCGTGGAGAGAATACTATACCTATGGGGGAATGCCGTTTGTATTGTCTTTAAAAACGCATGAAGAAAAAAGTAAGTATTTAAAGGATCTATTTTCAAAGACCTATATTTCTGATGTACTGGAGCATAATAAGATTGAAAATGATCAGGATGTTTTGGAGGAATTATTAAATATTGTGTCATCGGCCATTGGATCGCTGACGAATCCAAATAAGTTGTCCAATACATTTCGGTCAATGCGACAAGTACGAGTCGCACCTGTGACCATAAGTAAATATCTTGATTACTTTATTGATGCATTCATTTTAAATAAGGCATATCGCTATGATATTAAAGGGAAGAAGTATATTGGCACTCCACTTAAGTATTATTTCAGTGATGTCGGATTAAGAATAAGAAAATAAAAGAATACAATAATTACCTGAGCCATCAGATGAGGAAGATACCTTTTCTGATGGCTTTTTCTATGAAAAGGCCACTATAAGCCGACCAAGTAGCCTCTCTCAGTGAACTGTAGCTTATTTTTTATAATATTTTCAAGTTGGCATTTAGTATTATTGCAAATAACACCTATATTAGGTATACTTAAGAGTAGACTTTATGGAAGTGGGGAATTGATGTGGCAGGTCGAAAACAAACAACAAAAAAAACAGTAAGGACAGGCAGACAGAGCAGGTCCGGTAAGAAAATAGAAAGTAATGAGCAACTTGATTTCCTTAATTCGGAGATTTTGATGATTGCTTTATTTTGCATATCATTGGTACTCTTTTTGAGCCATTTCGGACTTATCGGAGTGGTGGGAAAATATCTGAAATTGTTTCAAATGGGGGCATTCGGCATACTGGGGTATGCAGTTCCTATGTTTGTATTTATAGGTGGAGCATTCCTTTTATCCAATGTAGGCTCAAGCCTTGCCAAGATAAAATTTACAGGTGTGGTATTGGCGGTGCTTGCTATTGATGCAATCATATCATTGGTGGGGATTCCAAATTTAAAAGAATTCGGTTTTATGAGATTTTATACCGAAGGATGGTATGGAGGATTTATCGGAGGGAGCTTAGGACTCCTTATATCCTCTGTTCTTGGTAAAATCGGAGCTATAATATTCTTTGTGGCATTGTTTATAATATCAATAGTTATATTAACAGGCAAATCATTTGTATCCATGGTAAAGACCGGGGGAAAGATGACCATATCAAAAGCTAAAACAGATATGGCAAAGGTGATGGAACAAAGAAAACAAAGAAGAGAGCAGCTTGCCTATGATGAAGATGAATATTATGAAGGCAATGTAGAGGAATTTGAAGAACTGGACCTTGACAATAAAAATGACGGCTATATTGAAGAACTTATGGGCTATGATTTAAGGCAGAATAAGGGAAATATTAATCTTGGTGCAATAGATTTTTCAAAGAAAAAGTTAAAGCATGTTGTGGATTTGCCTGTATCGGGAGAGAATATTAAAAATGAACCTATAGGTGGACTCTTTGACAGTAAAAATGATGAAAACTTTGAAAGAAACGGTAATGATGACGGCAGCATATACAGCAATTATCAGTCAAGTTATGAACCTGAAAAGCCACATTCACAGTCCTCAATCATTGTAAATAAAAGACCTGATACATTCTATGGCAATATAAACAGAGGAAAAGAAGAGTCAAAGTTTGAAAATGATATTGATGAGGATACTCTTAGAAGAGCCAATGAAATATTGGCAAGAAAAGATGAAATAGATATATATGAGCAGCCGATTTCAACTGTCAGAATAACCGAAGAGGGCTCTCATGAGGATTTCAGATATATAGGAGAGAATACAGAAACCGGGATAAATAATAACAGTATAGAGTTTATAAAGGCATATGATTATGATACTGAGGAAAATGGGGATGGCTATAATAAAGCTTATGAAACCAAAGCTTATGATGCAGAAGTTAAAACCGGCGAGGAGGCTTTCACTGAGAGCAGACCGGCTAACACTCTTGTAAGTAATGAGGGAGAGAGAACTCTTATTACAGCAGGAGGAAAGGTGATAGTTTCCGACACATCGGCATTACAAAAAAAGATGGAGGAGCAAAGAGCAAACTCCCCACAGGGAAAGATAAGAAATGAAATATCAAAAAATGTTAAAAAACCTTATACATTCCCGGGAACATATCTTTTAAAGAAAAATACGGATGAGGGAGATTCGCTCTCAGATAATGAGTATAGAAATACAGCCATCACATTGCAGGAGACATTGGCAAGCTTTGATGTAAATGTAACTGTGGAGGATATAAGTGTAGGTCCGTCAGTTACTCTATATGAGTTAAAGCCCGAGCAGGGAGTAAAAGTATCAAAAGTACTTTCTTTGGCAAATGATATTAAGCTGGCGTTGGCTGCAAGCGATATAAGAATAGAAGCGCCTATACCGGGTAAATCCGCTATAGGAATAGAAGTTCCGAACAAACAAAAGCATACGGTATATTTAAGAGATCTTTTTGAGAGCAGAACCTTTAAAAACGGCAATGAAAGTATAGGCTTTGCCGTAGGTAAGGATATTTCCGGCAAGGTCATTGTTTCGGATATCGCAAAAATGCCCCATGTACTTATAGCAGGTGCTACAGGCTCGGGAAAATCAGTATGTATCAATACTTTGATAATGAGTATTATATATAAATATTCTCCTGAAGATGTAAAACTTATAATGGTGGACCCGAAGGTAGTGGAACTTTCAGTATATAACGGCATACCTCATCTTTTGATTCCGGTGGTAACAGAGCCGAAGAAGGCGGCATCCGCACTTAACTGGGCAGTAGCTGAAATGGGAGAAAGATATAAGAAGTTTGCCGCTACAGGTGTAAGAGATTTGACAGCCTATAATAAGAGAATAGATGAGGCAAAAAGAAGAGGTAATATAGAGGGCTTGCCTGAAAAATTGCCAAAGATTGTTATAATCATAGACGAGCTTGCGGATCTTATGATGGTTGCAAACAATGAGGTGGAAGATGCCATAGTCAGACTTGCACAGCTTGCAAGAGCCTGTGGAATACATCTTGTTATTGCTACACAAAGACCTAGCGTAAATGTTATTACAGGTATAATAAAGGCAAATATACCTTCAAGAATCGCTTTTGCTGTTTCATCCGGTACGGATTCAAGAACTATACTTGACAGCAATGGTGCCGAGAAGCTTCTTGGAAAGGGCGATATGCTGTTTGCCCCATACGGTGCGGCAAATCCTGTGAGAGTTCAGGGTGCATTTGTATCGGATGAAGAGGTATCTGCAGTGGTGGATTTCTTAAAAAATCAGGGGATGCAGGCAAGATATGATGAAGAGACCATCAAGCAGATAGAGGAAACTGAAAAGAATGCAGCCGGAGGAAATGATATTTCGGACAGAGATGAATTATTTGAGGCGGCGGGCAGATATATAATAGAAAAAGACAGGGCATCTATAGGTAATCTTCAAAGAAACTTTAAGATAGGCTTTAACAGAGCGGCAAGGATAATGGATCAGCTTGCAAATGCGGGGGTTGTAGGTGATGAAGCCGGAACAAAGAGAAGAGAAATACTTATGAATATGGATGAATTTTTAAATGTATTATAAAAGAATTCATCATTTGGAGGATATATGCTTACAGATATTGAAATTGCAAGAAGCATAGAAAAAAGAAATATTGCAGATATAGCAAAAGAATACAAAATAGATATAAATGATTTGGAAATGTATGGTAAGTACAAGGCAAAGCTTAGTGAAGAATATTTAAGATCCCATACGGATTTAAAAAAAGGTAAGCTTGTACTTGTTACCGCTATAAATCCTACACCTGCCGGTGAGGGAAAAACCACAACACTTGTAGGTCTTGGGCAGGCATTTAAGGAGATGGGAAAGAATGCGGTGATAGCACTTAGAGAGCCTTCTCTCGGACCATGTTTCGGTGTAAAGGGAGGAGCTGCCGGAGGAGGTTATGCCCAGGTGGTTCCTATGGATGAGCTGAATCTGCATTTTACAGGAGATTTTCATGCTATTACCTCTGCCAATAATCTTTTGGCTGCAATGCTTGACAATCATATACAGCAGGGCAATGCACTTGGGATAGATACAAGTGCAATCATTCATAAAAGATGTATTGATATGAATGACAGAGTGCTTAGAAATATAGTGGTAGGTCTTGGAAACAAAACCGACGGAGTGGTAAGAGAGGATCATTTTGTAATATCAGTGGCTTCAGAGATAATGGCAATACTATGTCTTGCAAGTGATATGAATGATTTAAAAGAAAGACTTTCAAATATTATAGTGGCTTATAATTTTAGGGATGAGCCGGTTTTTGCAAAGGATCTAAAGGCTGTGGGGGCTATGGCTGCACTTTTAAAGGATGCAATAAAGCCTAATATTGTGCAGACTCTAAACCATTCTTTGGCACTAGTTCATGGAGGACCTTTTGCCAATATAGCACATGGATGTAATTCCATCAGAGCTACAAAGACAGCTATAGGAATGGCTGATATTGCTTTGACTGAGGCAGGATTTGGAGCGGATCTCGGAGCGGAGAAATTTTTTGATATAAAATGCAGACAATCGGGGCTTTCTCCTGACTGTGTGGTAATCGTAGCTACGGTAAGAGCCCTTAAATATAATGGCGGAGTGGCAAAGGAGGATTTATCTAAAGAAAATCTTGAGGCTCTGGGGAAGGGCATAGCAAATCTTGAAAAGCATATAGAAAATATAAAGCTTTTTGGAGTGCCGGTAGTGGTTACTCTAAATCATTTTGTAAGCGACACCAAGGCTGAGATTGATTTTATAAGAGAGTTTTGTGAGAGCAGAAACTGTGAATTTGCAATTTCAAAAGTATGGGAAGAGGGTGGAAAGGGCGGCATAGAGCTTGCAGATAAGATTCTTTATACTCTTGAAAATAAAGAAAGTGAATTTAGATATCTCTATCCTGATGAAATGAGTTTGGAGGATAAGCTTTATACTATTGCAACAAAGATATACGGTGCAAAAGATGTAATATATTCACCCTCCGCAAAGAAGGCTCTTGAAAGGGCAAAGGCACTGGGATTTGATAAATTCCAGGTATGTGTGGCAAAAAATCAGTATTCACTCTCAGATGATCCTAAGAAGCTTGGAAGACCTGAAAACTTTGATATAAATGTAAGAGAAGTATATGTAAATGCCGGTGCAGGCTTTGTAGTTGCTATAACAGGAAATATCATGACAATGCCGGGACTTCCTAAGAATCCGGCAGCAGAAGCTGTGGATGTGGATGAGAATGGAAATATAGTGGGATTATTCTGATATATAGGATAAAACCGCTTTTAAAGGGAGACAAAATGAAGCTTATTGAAAATGCCGAAGGGCTTGATATAGAGATAATATCCGGAGAATTGCAGGATGAATTTTCAGAACTTGTATTTAATACAAAGAATATAGTAAAGGACTGCCTCTTTGTATGTATAAAAGGTGCAAAATTTGATGTACATGATGCTATTGACGAAATAGTAAAGCAGGGTGCGAAGGCTGTAGTGGTACAAAAGGATATAAAAAGAGATGATATCTGTGTTATAAAGGTTTCAGATACAAGAGTTGCATTGGCAAGACTGTCCGCAGCCTATTTCTCACATCCGGCAAAAAAAATGAAAATAATAGGCATTACAGGCACAAAGGGTAAGACCACATCATCTTATATGTTACAAAAGCTTTTGGGACAAAATGCCAAGGTGGGACTTATAGGAACAAACGGAATTACAATAGGAGATACACATAGAAGTACATTAAATACCACACCTGAGTCCTATGAACTGCATAAAACTTTTAAAGAATGTCTGGACGCAAATTGTGAATATGTGGTTATGGAGGTATCCTCACAGGCTGTGATGTTAAAGAGAATAGAGGGTATCTGTTTTGATATAGGAATATTTACAAATATATCACATGATCATATAGGACCTGATGAGCATAAGGATTTTGATGAGTATCTTATGTATAAATCGCTTTTCTTTAAACAATGCAAAAATACAATTGTAAATATAGAGGATGAACATGCGAATTATGTATTAAAAACTTCCGATTCAAAGCAAAAATACACATTCGGAAAAGGTGGAGATTTCGATATAAAAAATATCGAATATATTTCCAATAAGGACTTTTTAGGTACAAGAATTGATATAAAATGCAGGGAAGAAATAGCCCAAAAATATTCTGTAAACAATGAGATATCAGATATATATGTCGGTATTCCCGGAGAATTTAATGTATACAATGCGCTCTCTGCACTTTCAGCGGCAATTATTTGCGGAGTAAAAGAGGCGGATTTAAAGAATGCACTAAAGGATAGCAGAGTAAACGGAAGAATGGAGGTGGCATATACTTCACATGATTTTAATGTAGTGATTGATTATGCCCACAATGCAATAAGTACTGAAAGCCTTATACACACCTTAAGAAATTATAAGCCTAAAAGACTTGTTATAGTATTCGGCTCCGGTGGAAACAGATCTAAGGACAGGAGATATTCCATGGGAGAAATCTGTGGGAAAATGGCTGATTTTTCCATAGTTACAGCGGATAATTCAAGATTTGAAAAGACTGAGGATATCATTGCCGATATAATAGAAAAATTAAAGCCCACCGGAGGAGAATATATCACCATTCCGGACAGAAAAGAGGCGATTTTTTATTCCATAGAGAATGCAAAAAAGGGTGATCTTATTGCAATCATAGGAAAAGGGCATGAGGATTATCAGGAGATAAACGGAGTAAGGCATCATTTCTTAGACAGAGAAGTGGTGGATGAATGTTTGGAGAAAATAAACAGATGAATGAGACTACAGTAAAAGAACTTGCCGCCGCCACCGGAGGAGAAATTATCTCCGGAAATGAGAATGCAGTTTTTTCAAATATAGTAATTGATTCAAGACAGGTGGATAAAGACAGCCTCTTTGTGCCTATTGTAGGTGAAAACAATGATGCCCATAAATTTTTGGAGGCTGTATATAACAGCGGCTGCAAAGTGGCAATAAGCTCAAAAAAGGATATTTTCCTAAAGGAAGATTTTAGTGTTGTACTGGTGGATGATACCACAAAAGCGTTGCAAAGCCTTGGGAAATATATCAGAAAAAAGCTTAATCTGCCTCTTGTAGGTGTGACAGGCAGTGTGGGAAAGACCACTACAAGAGAAATGGTGGCACTTGCACTTTCCGATTTAAAGGTGTTTAAGACTCCGAATAATTTCAACTCACAGGTGGGTGTGCCTATTACCTTAAGCAGAATAAAGGATGAAGAGATAGGCGTTATTGAACTTGGTATGAGCAAGTTTGATGAGATGGAAAAAATAGCAAAGATAGTAAATTGTGACTGCGCTTTGGTAACAAATATAGGTACCGCACATATTGAAAATCTTTTCACAAGAGAAAATATCCGTACCGAGAAATTCCATATAATGGACGGAATGAAGGAAAACAGTGTGGTATTTTTAAATGCCGATAATGATTTGCTAAATAATCCTCCAAAAAGAGAGGGTATTATATATAAATTTTTCAGTGCAAAGGGAAATAAAGATTGTGAGTATTATGCAAGCGATATTGTATTTAACAATGCCATGCCTGAGTTTAATGCTCATATAGAAGGAAAAACTCTAAGGGTGCATTTGAATGTTTTTGGAGAACATCAGATATCAAATGCCTTGGCTGCACTTGCGGTAGCAGACCATTATAATTTATCTATAGAATCCGCAGCAAAACATCTGGAAGATTTCAGAGGATTTTCACATAGGCAGGAGCTTATTATAAGAGGCGGCTTAACTGTTATAGATGATACCTATAATGCATCTCCGGATTCAATGAAAGCTTCTATTTCAATACTGGAAGGTTTTAATGCAAAAAGAAAAATTGCAATTCTTGCCGATATGAAAGAACTTGGAGAAGAGGAGAAAAATCTTCATAGAGAAATCGGAGATTTTATCAATAAAAATGTGAAGGTTGATGCTGTATTTACTGTGGGGGAATTGGCAAAGGAAATCATATCAAATATCAATAAAAGTGTACTTACAAAGAGTTTTGAAGATAATGAGACTTTGGAAAACTTTATACGGGAATATTTAAAAGACGGTGATGTCTGTCTTTTAAAGGGTTCCAACAGTATGAAACTTTTTGATGTGGTAGAAAAAATAAAAAATTATGAAAAATTTATTCGCTGATATAATAATAGCAAATACAAATGTGGACAGACCATTTACATATATTATCCCTCAAAACCTGAGGGATGATATTATTCCGGGCTGTCCTGTTTTGATTGAATTTGGAAAAAGCATAAAAAAGGGATATGTAATAGAAATAAGAGAAAGTACCGATGTGGATATTGCAAGGTTAAAACAGATACTTTCAATACCTGAAAAGGAATTGAGTACGGATGAAAATCTGTTGACTCTTGCAATATGGATAAAACACAGATACGGAGTAAGTTTTGATAAGGCAATAGCTACAGTTATGCCGGTAAAATCAGGAGTGGAAGAAAAAACAAATAATGAGATTTACCTAAATATAGAAGCGGACAAAATCAAAACTATAACAGAAGAACTTAAAAGAAAGAGAAAAACAGCCTGGGCAAGACTCCTTGAAGAACTTGAAATAAGAAGAAATATTTCGCAAAGCTATGCAAATAAAGAACTTAAAGTAAGCTCTACATCAATAAAAAGGATGGTGGAAGAGGGCTATATTTTGGTAGGGACAGAGAAAAAAAGCTCTAATCCTCTATTGCCTGTTCTAAAAACACTGGGAATAGAAGATTTTAACGATATAGTAAATGCTAAGGATTATACTTTAAATCAAGAGCAGGAAACAGCAATAAATATTTTTAAGTCGGATTTTGAAGAAGGAAGAAAAAATACTTATTTATTGCACGGTATTACAGGCAGCGGAAAAACTCTTGTATTTATAAATATGATAAAGTATGTGATATCAAAGGGCTATAAGGCGATAGTGTTAATACCCGAGATATCATTAACTTATCAGACGGTACTTAGGATGGCACAGCATTTTGGAAACAGGGTGGCAATCATAAACTCAAAACTGTCAAAAAATGAGAGATTTTATCAGTTTGACAGAATAAAAAATGATGATGCGGATGTTATAATAGGTCCAAGGTCCGCTATATTTGCACCTGTAAAAAAGCTTGGTCTGATAGTAATAGATGAGGAGCATGATTCCGCTTATAAAAATGAAAATGTTCCGACATTTAATGTAAGAGATGTTGCAAAAAAACTCTCTGAGATAACAAACGCCTCCTTGCTTCTGGCATCCGCAACACCTACTCCGGAGACCTATAACAGGGCAATGAACGGTGAGATAAAGTTGCTTGAACTCAATACAAGGGCAAAAAATACAAGCCTGCCAAGGGTAAGTATAGTAGATATGAGGGAAGAGTTAAAAAGGGGGAACAGGAGTATATTCAGTGAGAAATTAAAAAGCCTTATTGAAGACAGATTAAAAAAGCATGAGCAGATAATGCTTTTTATGAACAGAAGAGGCTATTCAAGCTTTGTATCATGCCGCTCCTGTGGTGAAGCGATAAAATGCAAGCACTGTGATGTAACCATGACCTTGCATAATAATAACAGACTGGTATGCCATTACTGCGGTTATTCCATGGAGCTGCCAAAAATATGTCCGGAATGCGGCTCAAAATATATTGCAAATTTCGGTACAGGCACACAAAAGCTTGAGGCTATGACAAGAGCCGAGTTCCCGAATGCAAAAGTACTTAGGATGGATACCGACAGTGTTTCAAAAAAGAATGCGGCAAATGATATGATAAGGGATTTTGCAAGGGGGGATGCGGATATTTTGATAGGCACACAGATGATTGTAAAAGGGCATGATTTTTCTAATGTGACATTGGTGGGTATAATGGCGGCGGATACATCTTTATATGTAAGCAATTATACAAGTGCACAAAGAACCTTTGAACTTTTGACACAGGCGGCAGGAAGAGCGGGAAGAGCAAAGGAGGGAGAAGCGCTGATACAGACCTATAAGCCTGAAAATTATGCAATAGTGGCGGCTGCGGCACAGGATTATAAAAAATATTTTGAAAATGAGATAGCATACAGGAGTCTTTTAGGATATCCGCCTGCATGTTATATGATGACTGTTATGTTCAGCAGTATAAAGGAAGAGGAACTTGATATATCCGCTAAAAAAATAATAGAATCAATAAAATCGGATATTAAATTCAAAAAAACTATTATAATAGGGCCGACAACACCTGCTGTAAGCAAGGTGAAGGACTATTACAGAAAACTGGTGTACATAAAAAATACTAATTATGATATACTTTTAGATGTACAAAGAAAAATAGAGGAAAATTTAACAGCCTACAAAAATGTAGGAGCAATATATGACTTTAATTAAGGAGATGTAAGTATGGCAATCAGAGCAATACGAGTAATAGGTGACAGTGTATTAAATAAAAAATGCAAAGAAGTAAAAGCGGTTAATGACAGAACGAAAGTTTTGATAGAAGATATGATTGACACTATGAGGGAGGCAAATGGTGTGGGGCTCGCCGCACCTCAGATAGGAGTCCTAAAAAGAATAGTTGTTATAGAGATAGAGCCTGAAAATGTATATGTACTCATAAATCCTGTTATATTGGAACAGGATGGAGAGCAGGAGGGGTATGAGGGCTGCCTTAGTGTACCGGGAAAAAGCGGTATAGTAAAAAGACCGAATCATGTCAAAGTAAAGGCATTTGATATAGATATGAATGAGTATACTTTGGAAGGTGAGGGACTTCTTGCAAGGGCTATTTGTCATGAATGTGCACATTTGGAGGGTGAATTATATGTAGACCTTGTAGAGGGTGAGCTTATTGACAATGAAGAGCTTGAGAAAATGTATGAAGAAGGTCAGGAAGAAGGTTTGGAAGAATAGTTTTTAATATGTTTTAGCTTGATATTATACAGAATTTAAAAGAGGGGATTTGATGATGGAACAAAAAGATGTCAGAGAGGAAAATAAATCAATAAATAATCACTATAAAAGCAGAGGAAGAAAGAAAAAAGGCTTTAATTTTTATATATTGGCAGTGATTGTTTTACTTGGTTTGATTTTGGCTGGAGGTCGTTTTGCATTAATGTATTTTGGCAATAAAACAGCCTATGCAACGGATAAGGACGGCAATCCTATAAAGTTCGGAGGCAAATCTTCAGATAAGGAATCAGCCGTGGAAGAGACGGATAATATACCTGAGGAAATAAAAGAAACACTTGATACAGCAAAAAAGCAGGCAATGCAGTATGATTATGATGCGGCTATAGCCACTTTAAATGAAGCAAGTATACCTGACAGCCCCTATATAGTATCTGCGATAAAAGAGTATGAAGAGATTAAGGCAAATCTTATACCTGTAAATATGGATGATATTACACATGTTTTTTTCCACACTCTGGTGGTTGATGTAAAAAGAGCTCTGACAGACACACATCAGGGAAGGCAGTGGAACTCCGTGATGACAACCATCCCCGAATTTAAAGAAATAATAAAGCAACTTTATGAGAGAGGATATGTGATGGTACATCTGCATGATATAGCCGGTATGGAGGAGCAGGATGACGGCTCTTTTAAAATGGTAAAAAAGCAGATAATGCTGCCTGAGGGGAAAATACCTTTTGTAATGTCACAGGATGATGTAAACTACTATGTTTATATGGAAAATCACGGCTTTGCCGACAGAATAGTGTTGGATGAAAACGGCAAATTAAAAACCAGATATACGGATGCACAGGGCAATGTATCTGTGGGGAATTATGATTTGATTCCTATTTTGGATGAATTTGTAGAGGAGCATCCGGATTTTTCCTATCATGGTCATAAAGCCATTATCGCACTCACAGGTTATGACGGAGTGCTGGGATACAGAACGGATGAAACCTTTGATCCGAATTCACCGGCATTTGATTCTAAAAATGCACCTAATCATAATATAGAAGAAGATATAGAAAGGGTAAGAACCTTGACCTCGGCATTAAAGCAGGCAGGATATGAATTTGCCTCACATTCATGGGGACATATAAGCTTTAAAAGTCGCTCACTGGAGGATATTCAAAGAGATACCGATAAATGGATCAGAAATGTAGGTCATCTTTTACCTGAGCCATGTGATACACTTATTTATCCTTTCGGAGCCGATATAGGAGACTGGAATCCTTATCAAGCAGGACATCAGGAGGGTAAATTTGATTATTTGGAAAGTGTAGGATTCAGATATTTTTGTAATGTAGACTCAAAAAGAGCATGGATGCAGTATGGAGATAATTATTTGCGTCAGGGCAGGAGAAATCTTGACGGCTATCGCCTGTTTGAATCCTATAGCGAAAGAGCGGACAGATTATCCGATATAATAGATGTTAAAAAGGTATTTGATACCGACAGACCGACTCCGGTTGATTGGGAGTAGGAAGGGAATAAAAATGAAAATAGTTTTTATGGGAACTCCGGATTTTTCGCTGGAGCCTTTAAAAGAACTTGTAAAAGCAGGGCATAATGTAAGCCTTGTACTTACAAGAGAAGATAAGAAAAGAAACAGGGGAGAACTTACTCCCACTCCTGTAAAGGAACTTGCAAACAGTCTTAATATACCTGTGCTGACACCCTCAAAAATGAAGGATGAGGAACTGATAAAGAGATTAAAAGCCGAAAATGCCGATTTTTTTGTGGTGGTGGCATATGGAAAGATTTTGCCGAAGGAGATTCTTGATATTCCAAGGCTTGGCTGTATAAATATCCATGCATCACTTTTGCCTGAGTATAGAGGGGCAGCCCCCATACAATGGTCGATAATTGACGGCAGAGAAAAGACAGGTATTACCACCATGCTTATGGATGAGGGACTTGATACCGGTGATATTTTAAAACAATATGAAATAATTATAGATAAAAAAGAAACCGGAGGCTCATTGTTTGAGAGATTGGCAATACTTGGCGGAGAGGCGATTGTAGATACGATTAAAAATTTTGACAATATTAAGCCGATACCACAGGGAGAAACCACCACCGAATATGCCAAAATGATTTCAAAAAGCATGGGTGAGATAGATTTCAACAAATCCGCCGTTCAAATAGAGAGACTTATAAGAGGAATGAACCCATGGCCGAGTGCTTATACAAAGTATCAGGGCAAGGTATTAAAGATATGGGATGCTGAACTGGCGGATGATATATCAGAAATACAAAATATAAATTTAAATGAAAATTATGGCAAAATATATAGCTTTAACAGTAGAATTTTTATAGTATGTAATCAAAGTGTTCTGGAAGTACTGTCATTACAATTAGAGGGTAAGAAAAGAATGTCCGCAAAGGACTTTTTGATGGGAAAGGAAATAGAACAGGGATATAAGCTGGGTGAATAGACAGCTGTAAAAGGAGGTAACAATGTATTACCATTTTGATATAACATATATTTTTGTGATTATAGGAATGTTGATCACACTTATTGCGTCATGGAGTATGAAAGCAACTTTTGCAAGATTTGAAAGAGTGCCCTCATCCTCCAATATGACAGGAAGAGAAGTGGCTGAGAGGATACTCAGGGCAAACGGTATATATGATGTATCCGTAAGACCTGTATCCGGCAGACTTACAGACCATTATGATCCCAGAGATAAGACGGTCAGTCTAAGCGAAGTGATATATAATTCCACATCGGTGGCAGCTGTAGCTGTGGCGGCACATGAATGTGGTCATGCAATACAGGACAATGTCGGCTATGTACCGTTGAATTTAAGAAGTGCATTTGTTCCGGTGGCAAACTGGGGAAGCAGACTTTCATGGCCTATGATAGTAATAGGTGTATTTCTTGGTACGGGAAATATGTCAAATATTCTTATTCAGGTAGGAATATTGATGTTTATGCTGGCGGTTATTTTCCAGATTATTACATTACCGGTGGAATTTGATGCCTCAAGAAGGGCGATGATAGAGTTAAAAAGCAATAATATTTTACCTGGAAATGAGGATAGAGGTGCAAAGAAAGTGCTTTTTGCGGCGGCTATGACATATGTGGCTGCAGCCGCTTCCGGAGTATTGCAAATGCTGAGACTTTTGCTTTTATTTAACGGCAGAGGCAGAAGAAGGAATTAAGCACAATGGAAAAAACAAATATAAGAGCGCTGGTTTTAGAAGCATTGCTTTTGATAAATGTGGAAAAGGAGTACAGCCATAAGGTTATAGACATGGCACTTGAAAAATACTCATATTTATCAAAGTTCGACAGAGGATTTTTTTCAAAAGCTGTACATGGGGTAATAGAGTACAGGCTGCAACTGGATTATATTATAAAAGAATATAATAAAGGCAAGAGAATAAAGCCTGTAATAAGAGAAATACTCAGAATGTCAATCTATCAAATGCTCTATATGGACAGAGTTCCGGACAGGGCTGTAATAAATGAAGCTGTAAATTTGGTAAAATTACGAAGACTGCCGGGGCTTACAGGCTTTGTAAACGGTATTCTAAGGAAGATTTGCAGTGAAAAAGATAAGATAGTATTTGATGATTTAAGCATAAAATATTCAATGCCTGAGCCTGTATTAAATATAATAAAAGATAATACCGGTGATTATTTTGAGGAAACACTTGATTATTTCCTTAAGATAAAGCCGGTTTCCATAAGAGTAAACACCTCAAAGTCAAGTGTAAAAGATATAATAAAAGAATTGGAAGATGAGAATATAAGAGTAGAGATATCAAATCTGAATACCGATATTTTATATATTTCAGGATTTGACAAAGTGGATGAGATATCTGTTATAAAATCAGGTAAAGCATACATTACGGATGCTTCATCATCTATGATATCAAAGCTGATAGAAACAAAAAACATAAAAAAATGTGTGGATGTATGTGCGGCTCCGGGCGGTAAATCATTTTTACTGGCAGATAAGCTTCTAAAAGATACAAAGATTTATTCCTGTGATATCAGTGATAATAAAGTAAATATAATAAAAGAAAATGCGAATATACAGGGATTTGAAAATATTATTCCGATGATTGCGGATGCACGCTCCTTTGATGAAAAGTTTTTGGATGCGGACATTGTT
Organism: Lachnoanaerobaculum sp. Marseille-Q4761; assembly: GCF_017565785.1. Taxonomy (NCBI): domain Bacteria; kingdom Bacillati; phylum Bacillota; class Clostridia; order Lachnospirales; family Lachnospiraceae; genus Lachnoanaerobaculum; species Lachnoanaerobaculum sp. Marseille-Q4761. Next base: position 575,596 of record NZ_JAGEKB010000002.1, on the reverse strand, counting down.
TTGGCGGATTTGCCATGCAGCGGCATTGGAATAATAGGCAAAAAACCCGATATAAAATACAGATTGGAAGAAGATAATTTTAATTCTTTGGCTGCATTACAAAAAGAAATACTTGATAATGTAGCAGGATATGTAAAGAAAGACGGTGAGCTTATTTTTTCCACCTGTACCTTAAACAGGAAGGAAAATGAAGAAAATATGCTCTATTTTTTGGAAAAGCATAGGGATTTTAAAGCGGTGGATTTGAGCCTGAGACTTGATAAAAGAGTAGTGGAAAAGCTTAATGAGAGTGAATTAAAAAAGGGATATCTGAAACTGATACCCGGAAGAGATGACTGTGACGGATTTTTTATCGCAGTATTTAGGAGAAACAATGACTGATATAAAGTCAATGGATTTGGAAGAATTAAAGACTTTTGTAAAAGAACTTGGAGAGGCGGAGTTTAGAGCAAAACAATTATTTGAATGGCTGCATAAATCATTGATAGACTCATTTGATGAGTGCAGCAATCTTTCAAAGGCTTTCAGAGAAAAGCTTAAGGAAGTTGCAAGCCTTACAGGAATGGAAGCTATAGAAGTCTTTGAGTCAAAGATTGATGATACAAAAAAGTACCTTTTTGCACTTGAGGACGGGAATATCATAGAGAGCGTAAGAATGAAGTATGAACATGGAAACTCTGTATGTATTTCATCACAGGTAGGATGCAGAATGGGATGTAAATTCTGTGCATCCACTCTTGACGGGCTGGTGAGAAATCTTAGTGTCTCAGAGATGCTTGACCAGGTATATAAGATACAAAAGCTTCTTGGAGAGAGGGTATCCAATATTGTAGTAATGGGTTCAGGTGAGCCAATGGACAATTATGATAATATAGTTAAGTTTGTAAAGATTATAAGCAGTGATATGGGGCTTAATATAAGTCAGAGAAATATTACTGTATCCACCTGCGGTATTGTGCCGAAGATAAGAGAACTGGCAGATGAGGGACTAAGTATTACATTGGCACTTTCCTTGCATGCACCGAATGATGAAATAAGGAAAACGATAATGCCGGTGGCTAATAAATATGCCTTAAAAGATGTGATTTCGGCATGTGATTATTATTTCAAGAAAACGGGAAGAAGAGTGTCATATGAATATTCACTTGTGGCAGGTATAAATGACAATATAAAGGAGGCTATGAATCTCGTAAAACTGGTGAACGGAAGAAATATCCATATAAATTTGATACCGGTAAATCCTATAAAAGAGAGGGATTTTAAACAATCCGATAAGCTTAAAATAAAAGAGTTTAAAGATTTTTTAGAGAAAAAAGGTGTTAATGCTACAGTTAGAAGAGAAATGGGGAGAGATATAGACGGTGCCTGTGGACAGTTAAGAAGAAGATTTATTCAATCGGAAAGGAATTCTTAAAACTTGGAGGTGTAATATTATGTATTCGGTTGCATTGACCGATGTAGGTAGGAAAAGACTTGTAAATCAGGATACAGTATATATAAGTGATGTACAAATAGGCGTATTACCGAATCTATATATTGTAGCAGACGGCATGGGGGGAGAAAAAGCCGGAGATTATGCGTCAAAATCCTTGATAGGTTATATGCTTACATATATTGAAAATACAATGAAAATGCCTGTGATAGCAGTAAGAGAAGCTATAGAATATGCGAATGAAAATCTTTTTGTGGAGGGAAAGAAAAACCCTGATTTGACAGGAATGGGAACTACCGTAGTGGCGGCAAGTATTATAGATAATATTTTGCATGTTTTTAATGTAGGAGATTCCAGGTGTTATATTTTGGATGAACATGGTATCTCTCAGATAACAAAGGATCATTCTCTTGTAGAAGTGCTGGTTTCAAAGGGTGAGATAACAAGAGAAAGTGATGAATATAAGAAAAACAAGAGTAAGATAACAAGGGCTGTAGGAGCAGAAGAAAAGGTACTTATAGACAGCTTTGAGGTGGAACTTACGGGAAATGAGTATGTGTTATTATGCTCGGACGGACTTACAAATATGGTGGATGACGGGAAGATCTTTAATATAATATCTTCAGGTACCGGTGTAAGGTCAAGTGCAAAAAGACTAATAGAGGAGGCAAATCTATCGGGCGGAAGTGATAATATATCAATTTTGCTTATAGATATGAATGCGAGGTAGTATTATGAATCTTGAATCAGTTGTCCTGCAAGGAAGATATGAAATCATAGAGAAAATAGGTTCAGGCGGCATGTCAAATGTATTCAGATCAAAGGATTTGAAACTTGGCAGATTGGTTGCTATAAAGGTTTTAAAGGACGAATTTTGTTCAGATGCGAGCTTTGTAGAGAGATTTAAAAGAGAGGCTCAGGCTGCGGCAGGGCTTTTAGGTGAGAATATAGTAAATATCTATGATGTTGTAGATGAGGGCAAGTACCATTTTATAGTAATGGAGCTTGTGGACGGTATAACCTTAAAGGAATATATAAAAATCAAGGGAAAACTTGATATAACAGAGGGTGTAAGTATTGCTATACAGGTGGCAAAGGCATTGAAAATAGCTCATGCACAGCATATAGTGCATAGAGATATAAAACCTCAGAACATACTTATAACCGATGACAGCAAAATAAAGGTGGCGGATTTCGGAATAGCAAGGGCTGTATCGGAGCAGACCGTAAATGCAAATGCGATAGGATCGGTGCATTATATTTCACCTGAACAGGCAAGGGGTGGAAGATGTGATGCAAGAAGTGATATATATTCACTGGGCATTACGATGTATGAGATGTTTGCCGGCAGGGTGCCTTTTACAGGTGATTCTACAGTGGCAATAGCTCTTGCACATCTTGAGCAGAGTATTATACCTCCAAGTGTATATAATAATCGGATAACCCCGAATCTTGAAAGGATTATACTTAAATGTACAAAGAAGGATCCGGCAAACAGATATCAGAATATAACTTCGGTTCTTGACGAGCTGGAAAATGTATTATTAAATCCTGAAGAACCGTATGAGGTAAGCGGTGCTACAAAGGTGATGAAAGCCAAGGACACAGCTATCTTAAATCAGGTGGAGCCGATAGATGATATGGAATATGAAGAAGATACAGGCTCTGTAAATGACGACTATGAAAATAACGAACAAGATGATGACGACTATGATGAGGAAGATGAAAAGATGGATAAGATATTGTCCATAGTCGGAGTTATCATAGCTGTAATCATAGTCATACTTTTGGTTTTCTTTGTGGGCAGATTTACAGGGGTATTCGGCGGCAAAAAGACCGATATATCACAGAGCACACTTGATTCCACACAGACTATAATGCCTGAGGTTACAGGACTTTCAGAGAAGATGGCAGATAAGAAACTCTCCGATAATAATCTTCAAATGCAGGTAAAATCAAGTGAATATTCGGATACTGTGGAAAAGGGAAATGTTATATCACAGGAACCAAAGGCAGGTGAGACGGTTTCAAAATATTCAAAAGTAAGTGTAGTAATAAGCTTAGGCTCCGATACATTTGATATCTCAAAGCTTAATTTATCGGGAAAAACCAAAGAAGCGGCTGAAGCCCTGTTAAAGGAAAACGGATTTTCGGTGGACAGCAAAGAAGAAAATTCAGACACCGTTGAAAAAGGTATGGTGATGTCCTACAGTCCTATAAAGCCTAAAAAGGGAGAGAGAGTAACTCTTACTGTCAGCAGCGGCAAAAAGATTACAAAGGTTGTTGTACCCAATATTACAAATATGAATGAGGCGGATGCCAAAGCATTACTTGAGTCAAGCGGACTTGTACTTGGTAAGAAGGCTGAACAAAACAGCCAAAATGTAGCGGCAGGTATTATAGTCGGTCAGTCGGTGGAAGCAGGTTCAAGTATAGATAGCGGAAGTGCCATCGACTATGCCGTAAGTACCGGAGTATCTGAATCAAGCGAGTCCGCAAGTGAGAGCTCACAGCAGTCAAGTACGGAGCAGGCAAGTACAAAAGCTACGGTTGCACCTTCAACTGCTGCGGCAAGCTATAGATATGTTGCATCAATAGATACAAACTATTCATTGCAGGATGTAATAGGTCCAAGCTCAGGTCTTACCAGTGTAAAGGTTATGATCAGATTAAGGCAGACTGTAAACGGAAGTGATGTATATTCTACATTGATGGATGCCAGAACGGTAACAGGAGATACGATACTTCCTGTAAGATTCAGAACAATAGTCGGAGCCAACGGAGTGGATCAGGGACAGGTTGAGATTGTAAATGTAGATAGTGGTGAAGTATTAAAATCCTATACGGTGGAGTTCTTTAAAGTTGAGTAAATCAGAAGATAATAAAGTTTATTTTGCAAAGATAATAAAGGGAATAGCAGGTTTTTATTATTGCATTATTCTTGATGAGGGAAACAGAAAAGGTCAAATCTTTTCATGTAAGGCAAAGGGGATTTTTAGAAATATAGGTGTAAAGCCTCTTGTAGGTGACAATGTGGACTTTGAAATAACCGATGAAAAGGATTTTGAAGGTAATATTATAAAGATTCACCAAAGGAAAAATTCTCTGATAAGACCTGCGGTGGCAAATATAGACAAGGTAATGCTTGTTTTGGCGGTGGAATCTCCATCGCCTGCATTCTATTATTTGGATAAGTATTTAATAAATATGTCAAATGCCGGTATAAAGGTTGAGATATGCTGGAATAAGACCGACTTAAATATGGATAAAGCTTTGGAGTATGCAAAAATATATACTGACGCAGGTTTTAAAAATATTATAGCTTCCACTGTGGAAGACGGCGGACTTAAAACTTTAAAAGAAGCATTAAAGGGTGAGGTGAATGTGCTTGCCGGAGCTTCAGGTGTGGGAAAGTCATCCATTACAAATATTCTTGCCCCTAAGGCAAATATGGATACCAATACTGTAAGCAGGAAGATAGAAAGAGGCAGGCATACCACCAGACATTCAGAACTCTTTATGATTGATAATGATACATTTGTATTTGACACTCCGGGATTTACAAGCGTGGAATCTCCTACATTTGATAAGGAGGAGCTAAGGTTTCATTTTAATGAGTTTGCAAAGTATGAGGGTAAATGCAGATTTGCAGGCTGCAATCATATAAATGAACCTGACTGTGCTGTAAAGGAAGCTTTGGAAAAAGAATATATAAGCGAATCCAGATATCAGAGCTATAAAAAAATGTATGAGGAAATGTCTGAAAGGAGAAAATATTGAAAAAGAATATTGCACCATCATTGCTTGCAGCAAACTTTTTTGATTTATCATCACAGATGAAGCTTTTAAAAGAGGGGAATATAGAAATATTGCATCTGGATGTAATGGATGGAATGTTTGTGCCCAGTATTTCATTCGGAATGCCGGTGATAAGTTCATTAAGAAAGTCGGTGGATTTTTTCTTTGATGTACATATGATGGTGGAAAATCCCGAGAGATATATTGAAGATTTTTATAAAAGCGGTGCCAACGGTATAACAATACATTTTGAGTCATGTAAGCATATAGACAGAACTATATCACAAATAAAATCTTTTGGGCTTAGAAGCGGTATATCCATAAACCCCGCAACACCGGTTTCTTTTTTACAAAATATCATGTCCGAAGTGGATATGGTACTTATAATGAGTGTGAATCCGGGCTTTGGAGGTCAGAAATTTATTCCATACAGCATTGATAAGATAAAAGAGCTGTCAAAGATGAGGGCTGAGAGGAATCAAAAGTTTTTGATACAGGTGGACGGAGGAGTAGATGTTAATAATATCAAATCTCTCTCAGATGCCGGAGTTGATGAGTTTGTGGCAGGTTCCTCGGTGTTTAAAGGAGATATTTTAAATAATATAAAGGCTTTAAATGATGCATTGGGTGAGGCATAGATGTTTAAATGAAAGCAATAATTGTGACAGGCGGAGATATTGATTTATCTTCATTGGCAGATTATATAGAAAAAAATAAAGATAATATTATTATAAGTGTGGATGCAGCTATTAAAAATCTTGAAAAAATAAATGTGTTGCCGGATATAATGGTTGGAGATTTTGATACTCTGGATGATGATGAAAGGCTGGAAAAATATGCAAGTTTAGATGTGGAGATTGTAAAGCATGATCCCGTAAAGGATTTTTCAGACAGCGAGCTTGCAGTTGACAGGGCTGTTGAAGCGGGTATCAAGGATATAGCAGTTTTTGGCGCTATGGGAAAGAGATTTGACCACGCTTTTGCCAATGTTTTGATACTTCAAAAGTATAAGAAGCTTGGAGTGGATATAACTGTATATGATAAATACAATAAGATATATGTTAAATCAAATCACTTCACTCTTGAAAAGGATAAACTATGGGGAAAGTATATAAGCTTTTTTTCGCTTGAATGTAAAAGTTTTATGAAAAAGCTTAGCGGTGTAAAGTATCCTATAGAAAACAGAATGATTGACAGTATAGCTACTCCAAGCCTTTATATAAGTAATGAAATGAATGGTGACAGGCTTGAAGCCGTATTTGGCGGGGATTTGCTGGTAGTGGAGAGCAGAGATTAATATTTAAAACAGATTTTCATTTGGAAGTCTGTTTTTTGTGTTGCTGTGATTTTTTACAAGATATATTATAATAAATGTAAAGCATAAATACTTACAGGAGAATACTATGTTTATAGAGATGATAAAGAGTGAATTTAAGCAATTGCAAGGACCGTTTAAACTTGCGCTGGTATTGATAGCTATAATGACAGGAAGCATTTTTTTGATTGTGCATTTTATATTTTTAATTTTAGGAGTAGAGAGTACCGGAGCAATAATATTATGGTATTTACTTTACGGTATTGTTGATATGTTTTTGCAGTTTCTATATCCTGTTTTAACATTCGGTCTGTATGTATTTGGAGGATATATTTTTTATAGAAATATGTATTCTACAAATACTGTATCTGCAAATAAACTTATTTTAAGTAAATTTATTCCTATGGTAATATTTCAGATAGTAGTAAGAGTTGCACTGCTTTTATCGACAGAAAGAATACTGGGTGGATTTGATGCGTTAAGATATGGCTATGGATACGGAATTTCTTTTGGCGATATAGTGAGTTATTCAGAGTTTGCTTTTTTTGATATTTACAATCATTGTACGACTATAGGTATTTTTGGATTTGAGATTTTTATGGCTAAACTTGTCGGGATTTTTGCTGCTACATTACTTTTATGGTTATGTGTTTCTATCGAAAAATTATTTAAAAAATCATGTGGTGTATTTGGAATAATACTGTTTTTTGGGATTTGCCTTTTGCTTTCTGCTGAACAGTTTACAGAAACTATAATTATGAGAGTAATTCGCAGTTACCCGAAAGAATTGTTGGATAATAGATTGACTGAAATTCACTGCCATGTACGAACAATTGCATCAATAATAAAAAATGTCGTATTGGTAATAATTTATTATATTCTAAGCTATATTATTGTCAAAATAGGATTGAAAAAAAGAAATAAAGAACAGAGTAATCTATCGTAGGGATTAATGTAATTCATTTTTAATAAAAACTTCATTTACAAGGATATAAAATTCAGATAATATTATGGTGTATTAAAGTAATAGTACAATAATCTGAAAGGGAAGAATATGGAGTGGAAGCTTAGAACTGACAGAGCTGTATATTTACAGATTGTCGATTATATCAGAAAACAAATAGTCTCCGGTGAGATTGGAAGTGGAGATAAACTTCTAAGTGTAAGAGAATTATCCGGTGTATTAAATGTAAATCCTAATACGGTGCAAAGGGCTTATGCGGAGCTTGAGAGAATGGGATTGGTGGACACAATGAGAAATATAGGTAGAGAAGTCACAGGTGATATGGATTTAATAAAGCAAAGCAGAGAGGAGCTTGCAAAAGAGTATACATCGGAATACTTTTTAAATATGGTTGCTATGGGATTTTCAAAAGAGGAAATACTTAAGAGCATACAGAAAATGGAGGAAGTAAAAAATGCTTGATCTACTTAGCTTAAAGGCTGTCAGCAAAAAATACGGAATAAAACAGGCGTTAAATAATGTAAATCTAAATATTAAAAGCGGTAAAATTGTTGGACTGCTGGGGCCGAACGGAGGTGGGAAAACCACTTTGATCAAGATAGTTGTAGGTATATTAAAGCAGACTGAGGGGGTAGTGACTATTGATGGGGTGGAACCCGGTGATATAACCAAATCATATGTGGCATATCTTCCCGATAAGGATTTTTTGGATGAAAATATGAGTATTGGGGATACAATATCCATGTATGCTGATTTTTACAATGACTTTTCATCAAAAAAAGCCTATGAATTGCTGGAGGATCTAAAGGTTCCTTTTAAATCAAAAATAAAAACTCTGTCCAAAGGAAACAGAGAGAAGCTGCAATTGATACTTGTTATGAGCAGAGATGCAAGACTCTATGTTTTGGATGAACCTATTGCCGGTGTTGATCCCGCTGCAAGAGATTATATTTTAAAAACAATTATAAGCAATTATAATAAGAATGCTACTGTTTTGATATCCACAGAACTTATTGCCGATGTGGAGGGGATACTGGATGAGGCTGTATTTATAAAAGGTGGAGAAATCCTTCTACATGATTTGGTAGACAATATAAGAAATGACAATTGCTGCTCTATAGATGAATATTTCAGAGAGGTGTTTAAATGTTAGGCAAAGTGATAAAATATGAATTTAAGGAAATGAAATTTATTCTAGTGGCAGCGGCTATCGGATTGGCAGCTATTACAGTAATAGCATTATGCCTTGAAGCAATTCCTGTTTGGATTTTTGGAAGTAATGTTGCCAATACAAATGCATTAGCAATGTTTTTAATAAATCTAATCTTTCTCGGATATCTTTTTATACGGATTGCTTCAGGCATAGGTATGTATGTATATATGGGATTCAGATTTTATAAGACCATGTATTCGGGTATAGGATATTTTACCAATGCATTGCCGATAAAAAGGAATGAGCTTATTTTGGGAAAAGTAATAGCTGCGGTGATAATACAATCAATTGTGACAGCCATGATTTTTGTATCAGGTGCGCTTATATCATTTGGATTTGTAGTATCTCAAGACGGATTTGGAGATTTGATGCTATATATAGCAAGACTTACGGGGGGAATAGCAAATGGTTATATTATAGGAAATTATGGAATACTGTTAGGGGTGTTTTTTATAGCTGTAACCTCGATTACACATATTATTTCTATTACAATGCTGTTGTTTTTATCCACTTCATTAGGGCAGCTTTTTAATTCAAACAGAATTTTGATGAGTATAATAGCATTTATTGCATTGACCAAAGTCTTTTCAGCAATTGATGCAATTATAAATTTTATGGCAATAATTCTTTCAGGTGACAATTATATTCACATTGTAAGTATAACTAATGTTATTACTATGATTTTAACTATGGCACGGAATATAATAATAGCGATGATTGCCTATGCTATAAGTCACTATATTTTAAGAACTAAACTGAATTTAGAATAATAATTAAAATAAAATATAAAAATATATATTCAAATAATATAAGTGGTATGATTAAAACTATTCAAACTGGATATTTTAATCATACCACTATTTTTATATACTTATATCAGTTGAAAAGATGGAGGAAACAGTCTATGGAAAGGACTAAAGACAGTACAGTTTTTAAACTTGTAGCAACAGCACTTATGGCAGCATTATGTTATGTGAGTTTCACATATTTGAAGATTCCAATTCCTACAATATCGGGAGATATGACTGCTTTACATATAGGAAATGCCTTCTGCGTATTGGCGGCTTTAATGCTCGGAGGAGTTTATGGCGGTGTGGCAGGGAGCCTGGGTATGACAATTGCGGATATTTTGGATCCGGTATATATAACATCCGCTCCGAAGACATTTGTATTAAAGCTTTGTATCGGACTTATTGCAGGATTTGTGGCACATAAAATTGCACATATTACAGAAAACCATGATACAAAATATATAATGAAATGGACTGCAATATCTTCAATATGCGGTCTGGGATTTAATGTTATATTCGACCCAATAGTTGGATATCTCTATAAAGTATTTATTCTTGGAGTTCAGGCGGATGCCGCAAAGATAATGGCGACTTGGGCGGCAGGTACAACACTTATAAATGCAATAGTAAGTACAATATTAATTGTAATACTTTATGCAGCATTAAGACCTGTACTTATAAAGTCCGGACTGTTCATTAAAGTAAAATAGCATACTTCATTTTAGAGGATATTTTTATTCATAAATATAGTGAATAGAAATATCCTTTTTATGTTATTACTCAATCCAATGATATATTTCAGCAAAAGGTCATTTTGCAACGGAGCATTGTAAAACTTTAAAGTAAGGAAATGAAACATTAAGTTTACTCAATATTTATGTTATAATTAACAATACAGTATGATGAATTGAGGAGTAAGCCTATGAATAATTTAGTTGATAATCTTCATACCGATGTTTATGTAAATATTAAAAGACTAATGGAGAACGCACGAACTGATGTAGCGAAGCAAGTTAATAATATATTAGTAAAAACCTATTGGGAAATAGGGAGAATTATTGTAGAAGATGAGCAAGGTCATTCAGATAGAGCTGAGTATGGGAAAGCTTTATTGAAAGATTTGTCTAAAATGCTGACTAAAGAATTTGGGCGTGGATTTTCGGTTTCTAATCTACAGTTTATGAGGAGATTTTATCAAGAATATGAAATTCAACAGACACTGTCTGTTAAATTGAGTTGGTCGCATTATTGTGAATTATTGTCTATTGATGATAAGCATAAGCGTAGCTTTTATGAAAAAGAAACTGTCAATGCAAATTGGTCTGTAAGGGAATTAAAAAGACAAATAAATACATCGTTATTTGAGAGATTATTGCTATCAAGTGGGGATGAAAATAAAGAAAAAGTACTGGATTTAGCTCTAAAGGGAAATGAAATAGCTACTCCAAATGATATAATAAAAGATCCTTATGTATTTGAATTTTTAGGATTACCTGAAGAAAAACCGATTATGGAAAGTGATTTAGAAAAAGCACTTATAACTCATATAGAAAAATTCCTACTTGAACTTGGCAAAGGCTTTATGTATGTAGGTTCACAGCAAAGGGTAACACTTGGAAATACCCATTATTATATTGATATGGTATTTTACAACAAGATACTCAGAAGTTATGTTTTGATTGAATTAAAAACAGGAAAGCTAATGCCGGAAGCAGTAGGACAGCTTAATATGTATCTTAACTACTATAAAACTGAAGTTAATGACGAAATTGATAATGAACCTATCGGGATTATCCTCTGTGCGAACAAGGATAGCATACAGGCAGAATATGCACTTGGTAGCTTATCTAACCAAATATTTGCTTCTAAGTACACGTTATATATTCCTGATAGAGAACAATTAGAGGAACAGGTTGAAAGGGTAGTAAAGAAATACAAGAAAAATAAAAGTTAAAGTCACAAAAATATTATTAGAGAAGTAAAGGCAAAAATGCTGATACTTCTCTTTTTTATTTAAGGTAGCTTTAACCTTGATAGGAACGAATATATAGAGCAGATAACAAGCCCTACACTCTTAATATTTGATTATTTTGAAATAGAGCGGAATACAGAATATGCTTTAGAACAAATCTACAATGTAATCAATGCAAGATACCTAAAGGCAAGACCAACCATTATAACTACAAACCTCGATTTCAAAGACAGGATTTCAAAGACATAGAGAAAGAGCAGGAAGATATATTGCCACATCCTTTATAGTGGTATATAATACAACCGTGATGTATGTCCTTTTTATTTGTTAAAACAGGCATATTACGGATATTGGAAGCGGATGGAGGTAAGCAATGGAGAAGTTGGAGCAGTTATATGAGGGAGACGCAAAAAAGATATTCAAAACTGCAGATCCCGAAGTGCTCATAGTCTCTTATAAGGAAGAGCCCGAACAAACAGACTTTGATATAACATATGTAGTTAAAAATCGTATGAGCAATCATTTATTTAAGCTTTTTGAAAAAAAGGGCGTTCCTACATATCTTATAAATGAGCTTAATGCCGTAGAGAGAGCGGTAAAGTCTGCAAAGGAAGTGGCTCTTGAGGTAGTGGTCAGAAATTATGCTACAGGTGATTTTGCAAAAAAGCTTGGGCTTAAAGAGGGAGCGAAGTTAAAAACGCCCACCTTGGAATTTATATATAAGAATGAAGAGCTTGGCAATCCTTTTATAAACGGTTATTATGCCTTGGCGATAGACATTGTAAATAATGAAGAAGTAGACAGGATTGTTTCATATGCTTTCAAGATAAATGAGACATTGATTAACTATTTTGAAGGTCTTGGAATGGACCTGAAAGATTTTAAAATAGAATTTGGAAGATATAAAGGTGATATAGTTTTAGCGGGTGAAATCTCATTTGATGATTGCGGGCTTTGCTATAAGGAAACAGGTGAGGATTTTGATATATATGAATTTATAAGTGAGTTTGTAGGAGAAGATGTCACTTATGAAGATTTGTTTAAAAGGCTTGGTATACAATAGGAGGAAGATTTGAAGGATAGATATATTAGTCCCCTCTCTGAAAGATATGCAAGTGCAAGGATGCAATATATTTTTTCACAGGACAAGAAGTTTAAAACATGGAGAAAGCTTTGGATTGCTCTTGCGGAGACGGAAAAAGAACTTGGTCTTAATATTACAGATGAGCAGATAGAGGAATTAAAGAGATTTAAGGACGATATAAACTTTGATGTGGCAAGGGAAAGAGAAAAAGAAGTCAGGCATGATGTAATGAGTCATGTATATGCTTACGGAGTACAATGCCCTAAGGCAAAGGGAATCATACATCTTGGAGCAACCAGTTGCTATGTCGGTGATAATACGGATATTATCATAATGAAGGAAGCGCTGGAGCTGGTAAAAGAAAAGCTTGTAAATGTAATTGATGAGTTGTCAAAGTTTGCATTAAAATATAAGGATTTGCCCACATTGGCATTTACACATTTCCAGCCGGCACAGCCGACTACAGTAGGAAAAAGAGCTACGCTTTGGATAAATGAACTCTTACTTGATTATGAGGATGTAAATTACACTCTTGAAAATCTGAAGCTTTTGGGTTGTAAGGGAACTACCGGAACACAGGCTTCATTTGTGGAACTTTTTGACGGTGATGATGAAAAAATAGATAAGATAGATCCTATGATTGCAAAAAAGATGGGATTTAAGGAATGTTATCCTGTATCAGGTCAGACTTATTCAAGGAAAGTGGATATAAAGGTTTTAAATGTACTGGCAGGTATTGCGGCTTCGGCACATAAGTTTTCAAATGATATCAGGCTGTTGCAGCATTTAAAAGAAATAGAGGAGCCTTTTGAAAAATCACAGATAGGTTCATCTGCTATGGCATATAAAAGAAATCCTATGAGAAGTGAGAGAATTGCTTCTCTGGCAAATTATGTAATAAGTGATGTTATGAATTCTATGATGGTCGCATCCACTCAGTGGTTTGAAAGAACCTTGGATGATTCTGCAAATAAGAGGCTTTCAATACCTGAGGGTTTTTTGAGCATAGACGGCATACTTGATTTATATTTGAATGTGGCAGACGGATTGGTGGTATATCCCAAAGTAATAGAAAAACATTTGATGGCGGAATTGCCTTTTATGGCTACAGAGAATATAATGATGGATGCGGTGAAAGCCGGAGGGGACAGACAGGAACTGCATGAAAGAATAAGAGAGCTTTCAATGATTGCAGGGAAAAATGTAAAGGAATTTGGAGAGGAAAACAATTTACTTGATTTGATTGCAAAGGATCCTATGTTTAACCTTTCAAAGGAAGAATTAAAAGAATCTATGAAACCTGAAAAATATATCGGAAGAAGTGCCGTTCAGGTGGAAGATTTTATAAAAAGAAATATCAAGCCTATCTTGGAGGAAAATAAAGAACTTCTGGGATTAAAGGCTGATATAAATGTATAAGGAGAATAAAATGGTAAGAGCTATTGTTGGTGCTAACTGGGGTGACGAAGGTAAAGGCAAAATCACAGATATGCTTGCGGCAAAGGCGGATATTATTGTTCGTTTTCAGGGTGGAAGCAATGCAGGTCATACAATAATAAACAATTATGGTAAATTTGCTCTGCATCTATTGCCGTCGGGAGTATTTTATGATCATACAACAAGCATTATAGGAAACGGTGTTGCACTGAATATTCCATATCTTATTAAAGAAATAGATGAGATAGTAAAAAAGGGTGTACCAAGACCGAAAGTTCTGGTATCTGACAGAGCACAGCTTTTGATGCCATATCATATTTTGCAGGATACCTATGAGGAGGCAAGGCTTGCAGGAAAGGCTTATGGCTCTACAAAGTCGGGAATAGCTCCTTTTTACTCTGATAAATTTGCAAAAATAGGAATACAGGTGAGTGAACTTTTTGATGATGAGATTTTGGAAGAAAAGGTTGAAAAGCTCTGTACATTAAAAAATATTATGTTCAAACATCTTTACAATATGCCTGAGATTGATAAGGATGAGCTTTTGAATACTCTGCATGAATACAGAGATATGGTAGAACCTTTTGTATGTGATGTGAGCGCATATCTTTATAAGGCTATAAAAGAAGGAAAAAACATTCTCCTTGAAGGGCAGCTAGGCTCACTAAAGGATCCCGACCACGGAATTTATCCGATGGTTACATCATCCTCCACATTGGCAGCCTACGGTGCAATTGGTGCAGGTATCGCACCATATGAGATAAAGGAAATTACAACAGTTGTTAAGGCTTATTCATCTGCGGTAGGTGCAGGAGAGTTTGTCAGTGAGATAGAGGATGAGGCTGCGGCTGACGAGCTTAGAAGAAGAGGCGGAGATGGCGGTGAGTTCGGTGCCACCACAGGAAGACCGAGAAGAATGGGATGGTTTGATGCCGTAGCATCAAGATACGGAGTAAGAATTCAGGGCACTACAGAGGTAGCACTTACCGTACTTGATGTACTGGGATACCTGGATGAGATTCCTGTATGTGTGGGCTATGATATAAATGGTGAGATAACAAAGGATTTCCCTACAACAAATAAATTAAAACTTGCAAAACCCGTATATGAATATCTTCCGGGATGGAAATGTGATATCAGGGGTATAAAGAAATATGAGGAATTGCCTGAGAACTGTAGGAAATATATTGAGTTTATAGAAAAAGAACTTGAAGTACCTGTAAAATTGCTGAGCAATGGACCGGGAAGAGATGATATTATCTATAGATAGGACTTTTGGTATGCCCCATATTAGTTTAGACTGATATGGGGCATGACTATTCATTGTATAAGGAGAAAAAATGCTGGACATAATAGAAAAACTTCAAAAAGAAGCTTTAGAAAAGATAAAAAGTGCAGAAACAAAAGAAATATTAAATGAATTAAGGGTAGCATATCTTGGAAAGAAGGGTGAGCTTACAGCACTTCTTAAAAACATGAAAAATGTAGCTCCTGAGGATAGAGCGGAGTTTGGCAAGGTGGTAAATGAGGCAAGAGAGGCTATTGAAAACACCTTAAATACTGTAGGAAATGAGCTGGCAAAGCTTGCACTTGAAGCAAGATTAAAATCAGAGACAATTGATGTGACCCTTCCTGCAAACAGAAGAGAGTTCGGACACAGCCATCCAAATATTATTGCCTTACATGAGGTTGAAAAAATCTTTACAAATATGGGATATGAGGTTGTAGAGGGACCTGAGATAGAATTTGATGAATATAACTTTACAAAATTGAATATTCCGGAGGATCATCCGGCAAAGGATGAACAGGATACATTTTATATAACAAAGGATATAGTACTTCGTACTCAGACCTCACCTGTACAGGCAAGAACTATGGAAACAGGGAAAATTCCTATAAAGATGATAAGCCCCGGAAGAGTATATCGTTCAGATGAAGTGGATGCGACTCATTCACCTACATTTAACCAGATAGAGGGACTTATAGTGGACAAGGATATCACCTTTGCCGACCTGAAAGGTA
The DNA here is from genome assembly GCF_017565785.1 of Lachnoanaerobaculum sp. Marseille-Q4761. Taxonomy (NCBI): domain Bacteria; kingdom Bacillati; phylum Bacillota; class Clostridia; order Lachnospirales; family Lachnospiraceae; genus Lachnoanaerobaculum; species Lachnoanaerobaculum sp. Marseille-Q4761. The sequence goes on along the minus strand of NZ_JAGEKB010000002.1, from coordinate 559,568 downwards.
CTCTTGAGGTATTTGCTAAAAAGCTGTTCGGTGAAGATACAAAGGTTAAGTTCAGACCGCATCATTTCCCTTTTACAGAGCCGAGTGCGGAAATGGATGTTACCTGCTTTAAATGTCATGGAAGCGGCTGTAGATTTTGTAAGGGCAGCGGTTGGATAGAGATACTTGGCTGCGGAATGGTACATCCTCATGTATTTGATATGTGTGGAGTGGATAAGAATGAATATAACGGTTTTGCTTTCGGTATCGGACTTGAGAGAATTGCGCTGTTAAAATACGAAATAGATGATATGAGACTTCTGTATGAAAACGATATCAGATTCTTAAAGCAATTCAAGTAAAGTCAAGACAAAGATTGTATTTTCAGTAAATAACAGAGGTGAAGAATGGATACAGCATTATCATGGATAAAGGCATATGTGCCTGACTTGGATGTGACTCCAAGCGAATATACAGATGCAATGACTCTTACCGGAACAAAGGTAGAGGGCTATAAAGAATTAGATAAAAATCTTGAGAAAATAGTAGTAGGTGAGATACTTTCAATAGAAAAGCATCCGGATGCGGATAAGCTTATTATTTGTCAGGTAGATATCGGGAATGAAACAATACAGATAGTTACGGGAGCACCCAATGTTTCTGTAGGTGATAAGGTTCCTGTGGTTTTAGACGGTGGAAAGGTGGCAGGCGGACATGACGGAAGCCCATTGCCTGAAAACGGAATAAAGATAAAGAAAGGTAAACTTCGTGGAGTGGAATCATTTGGAATGATGTGCTCTATTGATGAGCTCGGACAGGATAAAAACTATTTCCCGGATGCACCTGAAAACGGAATATATATCTTGCCAAAGGACAGCAAGGTGGGAAGCGATGCTATAGAGCTTCTAGGACTTAGGGATGTTGTTTTTGAATATGAAATTACATCAAACAGAGTGGATTGCTACGGTGTAATAGGAATTGCCAGAGAGGCTGCCGCTACATTTAAGAAAAATCTTGTTTTGCCACAGGTGAATGCTACAGGGAATAATGAAAATGTAAATGATTATTTAACTGTGGAAGTAAAGGACAGTGCTCTTTGCAAAAGATATGTGGCAAGAGTTGTAAAAAATATAAAGCTTGCACCTTCGCCTGCATGGATGCAGGAGAGACTTCGTGCGGTGGGAATAAGACCTATAAACAATATAGTGGATATTACAAATTATGTTATGGCTGAGTATGGTCAGCCTATGCATGCCTTTGACTACAATCTTATTGAAGGAAAGAAAATAGTTGTAGACAGGGCAAAGGACGGAGATGAGTTTGAGACTCTTGACGGAATAGTCAGAAAGCTTGACAGCGATATACTGATGATAAATGATGCCAAAAAAGCTGTAGCAATTGCAGGTATAATGGGTGGTGAAAACTCAAAGATTACTGATGATGTAAGCACTATGATATTTGAATGTGCTACATTTGACGGTACAAATATCAGACTTTCATCAAAAAGAATAGGGCTTCGTACGGATTCATCAGGAAAGTTTGAAAAAGGACTGGATCCAAACAATGCCTATGATGCTATGATGAGAGCCTGTTCATTGGTGGAAGAGCTTGGTGCAGGTGAAGTTGTGGGCGGAACTGTTGATGTTTATCCGGTAAAGGCGGTAGAGTCAAGAGTGGCTTTTGAGCCTGAAAAAATCAATAAATTGCTGGGAACTTCCATACAAAAACAAGAAATGCTTGAAATTTTTGACAGAATCGGGTTAAAATATGATAAAGCGACTAATGAGATAGTTGCGCCTACATTTAGACAGGATATTCATTTTATGGCGGATTTGGCTGAGGAAGTGGCAAGGTTCTTTGGATATGACAAGATACCTACCACATTGCCAAAGAGCAGTGCGACAATAGGCGGCATAAATATGAAGCTTGAAGTAGAAGAACTTGCAAGAGAGGTGGCAAAATTCCTTGGATTTTCAGAGGCAATGAACTATTCCTTTGAGAGCCCAAAGGTATTTGATAAGCTCGGCTTTTCAAAGGACAGTGATTACAGAAAAGCTATAGAGATTTCAAATCCACTGGGCGAGGACTTCAGGATTATGAGAACTCAGGCTGTAAACGGAATACTTAACTCGCTTTCAACAAACTATAACAGAAGAAATAAGGATGTGCATTTATTTGAACTTGCAAATATTTACATACCGAGGGAGCTTCCTTTAAAGGAATTGCCTGATGAAAGAATGCAGTTTGTACTTGGATTCTACGGAAAAGAAAATTTCTTTGATATGAAGGGTGTTGTGGAAGAATTTTTATATACTCTGGGAATCACTGATAAGCTTCACTATAATCCGGGATGTAAGGAAGAATTTTTACATCCGGGAAGAAAGGCTGATATATTACTTGACGGTGTTCGTCTGGGATATTTGGGTGAAGTACATCCTTCTGTATGCGACAATTATAAAATAGGTGAGAAGACCTATATTGCGGTACTTGATTTACCGAATGTGATTCCGTTTGTAAACTTTGATATAAAATATACCGGAATAGCAAAATATCCGGCTATATCAAGAGATATATCATTGGTAGTGCCGAAGAACATTCTGGTAGGTGAAATAGAGGATATTATTTCAGAAAACGGAGGAAGCAATTTAGAGTCATTTAATCTGTTTGATATCTATGAAGGAGATCAAATAGATGCAGGATATAAGTCTGTAGCTTATTCACTGACATTCAGAAACAAAGAAAGAACACTTTTGGATGCGGATGTGAATGAGGTTATGGATAAGATTTTGAAGAAGCTTGAGGATAAGAATATTAGAATCAGATCCTAAATTGTAGAAGCTTGGGAGAATCTCTGATAGGTGTTACTATATTTTTGAATTTTGAAAAGTGGTATAAAGAAAATGGGTAGAAGTAGAAGAAAAAAGAAAAGCAAATCATTTATTAGATACTTTTGTCTTTTGGTATTATCTGTTATTTTACTTAGTTCTGTACTTGTCGGAGATGATACCAGGGCTTATGGTGAAGGAAGAAATGCCATATTTAAAAATCCGATAAATCCGGATTATGAGAGCAATGACAATGGAGTAAAGACATCATTTAAGATAAGAGTACTTAATACTCTAAGCGGAGAAACCGAATATGGCTCCAATGCAATGTCACTTATATCTGTAAGTGAGACCGATAATAAAAAAAGTACTATGAAGAAATTTTCCGATATCTTGGATATGGATATATACAGCAATCTTTGCCTGAGTGCAAATGTGGAAAACAGTGCGGATGTGGAAAGAGATATAAGCCTTAGTATACTGTTGCCGACAAAAAAAGAGGGCATAGTATCAGAACTTAGATTGATAAACTCCGATTTGGATATATTCAGCGGAAATTTAAACGGCATAGATATAAAATATGAGCTTGAAGGAAGAGTAATAACGGAAGCGGAAAGAAAATCGGGAAAGCAGCTTGATTTTAACAAAGTAAAAGCAATCAAGATAGACGGAAAAATAGCGGCAGGTCAGAAATTTGAAGGGCTTTTACCGATGGAAATTTTAGAAAAAAAAATGATTGTGGAAAAAAAGGATGATTTTGTGGATGATTTAAAAACCATTGAGGAAGTAAACACAAATAATATCTTTGATTTTAAGCTGGAATACAGATATCCGATCAAAAAGGAGTTAAATCTGAGTGTTGCCACATGCCATGGAAGTGAAAGAATAGAAGATTTTACAAATGGTAAAATAGTTGGAATAGCCAGAAGAGACGAGGAAAGCTATGAGATTTTGCCAAGTGATGTTATAGAAAAATTTCCAAATGCAAATACCGCCTTTTCTTCAATGTTTACTACAGATGAAAAAAAGGATAATTATGTCAATGCTTATTCCTTTATAAATATAAATACAAAGGATTTACAGAATCTTGTAAAGGACAGCGGTTATTATGCTCTTGAAAAAAACGGTGAATTTCAGGAAAAATATCATTTTACAGTAGGTGAAAAAAAACATATATATGACGGAGGGCTTGAGCTTAATCTTGGTAAAAAGGATAAGCATGGACATATGCTTTCAAAGGTATATGTGGAATTTCAAAAAGTAATTCATACTAAAGACTTGGAAATAGTACAGGGCAGTGAGTGGAATAAATTTGATAATCTTGTATTTGCAAAGCTTCAAAACGGTGATGAAATCATAGAGCTTGACAGAAACAGAATAAAAGTTGAAGGAAATGTGGATGCAAAGACCAAGGGAGAATATAGTGTAAAATATTCCTATGAAATATTGCCCAATACATGGATAAGCGATACCTGTAAGGTAAAAGTGGTTGAGAAAAAAGAAAGTACTGAAAACCGGAGCGAGAGCGGCGGTGACAGCAAGGTAAAAATAGAAAGGTAAAATCTTGTCTTGCAATTGTAGCTGTTTAGTGATATCATAAACACAGTTTTTTATGTAATGGAGTGTAGATATGTTAAATACTTTAATTTCAATAATATTTGTTATTGTATGTGTTTTCCTGACGGCTGTAGTGTTGTTTCAGGAGGGAAATGAGCAGGGACTCGGTTCAATAGGCGGTATTGCCGATACATATTGGGGTAAGAACAGAGGGCGTTCGGTAGAAGGCTTACTTGAGAAACTTACAAAGGTTGCCGCAGTACTGTTCCTTGTTTTAGCATTAGTTTTAAATATTGTTAAATAATAAAAAGCACTCAAAAGAGTGCTTTTTATTATAAGTACATTTATTTACGGTTTATAAAAGGAATATATGGATAAGAATTTAGAAAAAAGAAAAAGAGTGGTAATGGACTTTGTGGAAAGTCCGATGTATGTGCCTATGAAGGCAAAGGAGCTGGCTGTTTTTTTTGATATTGAAAAAGAAAGAAGACCTGAACTGGATGAGGTTTTAAAGGAACTGGTACTTGAAGGACGCCTTGAAATAAGCAAAAGAGGAAAATATAATAAGCCTGTGAATAAATTTTTATTGGGAGAATTTATGGCAAATCCCAAGGGATTCGGTTTTGTAAGAGTTGAGGGCAGAGATTCCGATATATTTATTCCTGCAGTTTGTACTGCCAATGCAATGAACGGTGATTTGGTAAAGGTGGTAATAGATATTGAAAGCAAGGAAAGAAGAGCCGAAGGACATATTATAGGTATTGAAAAACATGCCAATGCAGAAGTTGTAGGCTATTATAAAAAGAATAATAATTTCGGTTTTGTATTGCCTGATGATACAAAGATTTTAAGGGATATATATATTCCAACAGCAAGAGATAAGGGTGCAAAGACCGGAGATAAGGTTGTGGTGGAAATCACCGACTTTGGAGGGGATAAGAAAAAGCCTGAGGGTGAGGTCATTGAAATCCTCGGTAAAAATACGGATGTAGGAGTGGATATACTTTCTATAATAAGATCTTTCGGACTTCCTGAAAAATTTAATGATGATGTGGAGAATGAGTTAAAAAAGATTCCGGATGTTGTACTTGAAAAAGATTTAAAGGGCAGACAGGATTTTAGAGATTTGATAACTGTAACTATAGACGGTGAGGATGCCAAGGACTTGGACGATGCCATAACTCTTGAAAAAAACGGTGATATCTGGCATTTGGGTGTGCATATAGCAGATGTTACTCATTATGTAAGAGAAAATACCGCAATTGATAAAGAAGCTTTAAACAGAGCTACAAGTGTGTACTTGGTGGACAGAGTGATACCGATGCTGCCAAGAAAATTAAGCAATGGTATATGCTCATTAAATCAAGGCGAGGACAGACTGACATTATCCTGTATTATGGAGATAGACAAAAAGGGCAATATAATAGGTCATGATATCTGTGAGAGTGTTATAAATGTCAATGAGAGAATGACCTATACGGCGGTAAATGAAATTATTACAGAGTCAAATGAGGATACGCAGGAAAGATATAATGATTATATTGAGCTTTTCAATAATTTTAAGACTGTATCGGATTTACTTAGAGGTGCAAGGACAAAGAGAGGCTCTATAGATTTTGATTTACCGGAAAGCAAGGTAATGCTTGATAATAACGGAAAGGCGGTAGATATAATGCCCTATGAGAGAAATGCCGCTACAAAGCTTATAGAGGATTTTATGCTGGCAGCCAATGAAACCGTTGCGGAGGATTTTTTCTGGCAGGATATTCCCTTTCTTTACAGAGTGCATGAAAATCCGGATCCTGAGAAAATAAAAAGCCTTGCAATATTTATAAATAATTTCGGATTTACTCTGAGAAGAAAAAATGATGAACTCTCCCCAAAGGAGTTGCAAAAACTGCTTGGGAACATAGAGGGAAGCGATGCGGAGGCTATTATATCAAGGATTGCCCTTAGAAGTATGAAGCAGGCAAGATATGATACCTCATGTATAGGACATTTCGGACTGGCGGCAAAGTTTTATACTCATTTTACATCACCTATCAGAAGATATCCGGATCTGCAAATACATAGAATAATAAAAGAAAATATAAAAAACGGACTTTATGAAAGGCGTATAGAACATTACAGGGCTATATTGGATCATGTTGCAGTTCAATCATCACAGAGAGAAAGAAGAGCTGAAGAAGCCGAAAGAGAGACTGTAAAATATAAAAAATGTGAATATATGCTGGGACATCTCGGTGAGGAATTCGACGGTATTATAAGCGGTGTAACAGGTTTCGGTATATTTGTGGAACTTGAAAATACCGTAGAGGGCTTTATTCGAATCGCCGATTTGGAAGGTGATTACTTCGTGTACAATGAAGCAGGATATGAGCTTGTTGGCGAAGTGACAAAGAAGAAATTTGTTTTAGGTCAAAAGGTAAGAGTAAAGGTATATGATATAGACAGACTTGCAAAAAGGATTGACTTTAAACTTGTAAAGGAGAGAGATGGCAGAGGGGATTAAGATTATAGCAAATAATAAAAAAGCATATTTTGATTATTTTATTCTGGAGAACTACGAAACAGGTATAGAACTTTTCGGAACGGAAGTAAAATCCGTAAGAATGGGACATGTATCTATCAAGGAATCCTGGATAAGAATCGAAAAGGGAGAGCTCTTTATCATGGGAATGCATATCAATCCTTATGAAAAAGGAAATATCTTTAATAAAGATCCTTTAAGAGTCAGAAAGCTTTTGATGCATAAAAAAGAGATTTTAAAGCTGGATGGTAAATTAAATGAAAAAGGACTTACAATAGTTCCTTTAAAGGTTTATTTAAAGGGCAGCCTTGTAAAGGTGGAAATAGGGCTGGCAAAGGGAAAGAAAAACTATGACAAGAGAGAAACCCTGGCTAAGAAAACCCAGCAAAGGGAGATAGAAAAGGCGATGAAGAGGAGTATGAGGTAGAAAAACAAAATATAAATAATAATAGATGAATGTAAATGAGATGAAAAACATATGTTCGAATTTACTCTTGACAAACATATGTTCTTATTGTAGACTTACTACATAGAACAAATGTTTGGAGGAGAATATGAGAAAAGTATTTTTAACTTTCATTTTTACATTGTTTTTAATAAGTTTTTTAATAGGTAAAGTTGATACTACCAGAGCGAGTCTGGATAGAGAAAATATAAGATATACTTCTGTAAAGGTAGAATATGGAGACAGCTTGGAGAGTATATCAAAAAAATATAATAATATAGGTATTTCAAATGACGAATATATAGAGCAGGTTTTAGAGATGAACGGAATGGACAGCAAAAGAATACATCCGGGATGCTTTATATTGGTCAGCTATAGAGTTGACAGATAGTTTTGAAATATATGATTTAGGGAGAAATACTATTGTTTCTCCCTAAGTTTTACTACATTTCTTGCACTTCTTCGTCTGTCATCTTCTATAGCGGCATAATGCTTTTTGGTAGTATTGACATCGCTATGTCCGAGTACATCGGCTACAAGATATATATCACCGGTTTCTTTATATAAATTGGTTCCATAGGTGGATCTGAGTTTATGAGGAGTGATCTTTTTTAGCGGGCTAATTATTTTTGCATATTTTTTTACAAGTTTTTCCACACTTCGAACAGAGAGCCTTTTATTTTGCATAGATAAAAATAATGCACCCTCATGTCCGCTCTCTTCAAGAATAAGCACCCTTTCATCAAAATAATTTTGCAATGCCTCTTTTACCTCATCTGAAAAATAGATAGTGACCTCTTTTCCGCCCTTTCTATGTATTAAAATTCCATTGTGTTTAAAGTCCACATCTGAAATATTAAGCCCGACACATTCGGAAACTCTGATACCGGTACCAAGAAGTAAGGATAATAAGGCGACATCCCTTATTTTGGTTTTATTATGATATGCTTTTTGTCTTTCACTTAAGCCCTCGCCGTTTTCGGCTTCATCAATCATCATTGCCACTTCATCAATATCAAGTCTTATTATTTCCTTTGAATGAAGCTTTGGAAGCTGCACTCTTTCCATGATATTCTCACTTAATTTTTCAGCCCTGTAAAAATACTTAAATACACTTTTTAAAGTGGATATTTTTCTTTTTACGGCATTTTCCTTATTTGATATTTTTTTGCCGTCAGTATCACGATATTTTAAATATTCCATATATTCTTCAATATCTGTTACACTTAAGCTCTCAAGTGAGGAGAGAGGGATATCCGATATTTTGCTGCAGCTTCTTTTTATATCAGGATTTTCATTTAATAAAAATTGCAGAAAAATTTTTATATCATAGGCATAGGCTATCTGTGTTCTTGACTGTGTACGAGGCTCGATACCACGAAAAAAATCCTTGAAAAAAGGAGGGAGCTCGTGGAGCATGGATCTTAGCTTTTGTATATTTTCTATATCGACCTGTTCGCTATATTTATAATCAGCCATATATTCTCCTTGATATATCTAAAATAATAAAGTATTTATTTCGGTTTATGTTTTTGTATCTGATTCTTTATCTCAATAATTTAATATTGTTACTGTACACGGGTAAGCTTGTCTTCTACATCTTAATCTATTAAACTTATGGAGTCTAACACGCCGTTCAGGCTCCATATTATCTATTAAAGATTTCCTTGACAGCAGTGTAAAGGTTTGGATTATTTTTCCGTACTCCAAGCAGCACACCCTTGCTCTGACATAATTCTTCGATGCTTTCAAAGCTTCGAAATGTCATTGCAAAAGTCTGCTTCCTCTTATAATCTCTTAAACAGCGTTCTGCTGTATTGTTTGTAGTTGGCACCCTCATATCATGCAGGAAGAGTAGATGTTGCGCTTTATATTTCTGCATCCGGCGATACAGATTGTATCCATCACGATAATAAGGACTTGGCTCATGAAGTATGTACTCTTCCCCAGCTTTTTCAAGGATTTCTTGGTACTTTCCTTCAAAGTCAGATACGATCTTGGGATCTAAATGTGCATCATCTGCATGCTCATTTCTGTAATGTACCATTTCCCGGATTAGTTCTCTCATCTTGCGGTGCCAGGTCAAAGATGGCTCATTTTCCATGCTGTCTTTCAGATACCGTTGTACATGTGCGAGACATTCCTGATGGGCATTGCCATACTTATAAAAGGTGATTTCGTGGTCGTGTACCAAAATACCTTGGAAATCCTCTGTTACAGTTCCCTTTACACCTTCATGCCCCTTTTTCTCACGGGCGAAGTAAAGAACATTCTGTTCATCCGGTGTTGCACATACATATACATATGCACTTTCTCCGTTTACCCTAGCATTTGTACAGTCTGTATGCATAACCGCAGAAGACAGCAGGTCTGCAAAGATCTTTTTTTGCTCTATTTTTGTTTTTTTTGAGAACTCATGGCAGAGTTTATTTATCATGCCTCCTGATATTTTCAGTTTTCCACCGGTAAGATCTGACAGAAAACGACTGCTTTTGTCAATAGAAACAGCACAGTCTGTGTTTAACAAAAACAAAAGTGCCTTGATGCTGCCATCATAGTTCACATCGTCAACAACACCACTTGGAAAAGCCGCATGGATTCGCTCTCCGGTCGTGGAATTGTAGTATACATCCGCTTGATATTCTGTTACATTCATAATCAACTCAACAGAAACGAGCTGCTTGATAATAGTCTTATTTGTCTTCTTAAAACCCGGATCTTTTGCCACCTCTTTTGGTGCCGGAAGGCAAATGACCTGAGTTGGTATCTGTTTCTTTCTTCCATGGTGGGCATGGCCCGGCTGTGCCCCGGGTTTTCTTCCGGTACACTCACGATTATTTGGAATTTTACTGCGGTTTCTTGATTGTGATGACGGAATGGAGGAATTCTCATAGTCACGGTTTAGCTGTGCTAAAAGTTTTTTATTTCGTCCTTTCTCATCATCAAGCTGAGTTTTTAATTCGCTGTTTTCACGGCAAAGGTCAGTAATCTTAGACAACGCCTGTTCCCTGTCACGTTCTGATAACAACCACTTCTTTTCTTTCTCTTTTAACCCACGTTTCAACTCTTTCATTGATGCATGTAGTTCTTTAAGTGCGTCCTCGTATGCTTCTTCACACCATTTCCATGCATTTTTTACATCCCTATGAAGACCTTCAATAACAAGGTTTAGTTGCTTTATCTGCCTACGATACTCATCGATCAACTTTTGATGTTCCCTTTGAATCTGCTTAAAGCGCTCACCTGATTTAAAATCGGCAACTTCCTTTTTTAGTATTTTGTTTTCCTGTTGTAAAGCACCAATATATTCAAAGGGAATTCTCATTATGATTTCTCCAGTTCCTTGATTATTTTATTCTGATTATTAACAATTCGCTCCAAAAGATATATTTGCTCTTTCTGAGCTTCGATTGTTTCCAAAAGTACCTTGTTTTCCTTTTCGTATTCCTTACATAATGTTTTTTGTAAGGCTAAAAGCTGTTCTATCTTACCGGAAATATGATTCATATACTCACCTCATTTCATGGTAAGATTATATCAGAAATGTTGTATTTATGCGAATTTGACGACAAAGTCCCTTCGTTATTTTGCCATGTTCATAACTCTTAAAAAAAACCATGTTCAAACACAGATTGTGTAGAACTATCCACAAATGATAGTGAAATCATTCTGTATAGGATAGATATAGATAAAATCTGTTGATAACTTAAATACAAAAAATTCGGTTGGCAGAGTTACCAACAAAAACTCTACTAACCGAATCACTCATAATAAAATAAGAAAATAATTTTCGGCATTTTTCACAATGGGAATATACTACCCGTGTACAGTAACTTAATATTTAACAGTATAACAAAAATATATAATTTTATATAGAGTTATATTGAGATTTATGTTATTATACTATCGTCGCATAGAGTTATAATTTTATCATATAGGTTAAGCGATATATGAGACCAAAAGGAGGTTTTACCAATGAACTATTTAGAAATTGTGAAGGTAATCGGAAGAGAAATACTTGATTCAAGAGGAAATCCTACAGTAGAGGCTGAGGTTTATCTTGCAGACGGAACAATTGGAAGAGGAACAGCTCCATCAGGTGCATCTACAGGTGAGTTTGAGGCGCTTGAGCTTAGAGACGGTGATAAGTCACGCTATCTTGGAAAGGGTGTTTTAAAGGCGGTTGAGAATATAAATACAACTATCAATGATGTACTTGAGGGTATGGATGCATCAGACATCTATGCTGTAGATAAGGCAATGATCGAGGCTGACGGAACAAAGGATAAGTCAAAGCTCGGTGCAAATGCAATCCTTGCAGTATCAATAGCTTGTGCAAGAGCGGCAGCTATTTCACTTGATATCCCATTATATAAATTCCTTGGCGGTGTAAATGCAAACAGACTTCCTGTACCTATGATGAACATCTTAAACGGTGGTGCACATGCATCAAACAATGTGGATGTACAGGAGTTCATGGTTATGCCTGTAGGTGCTCCAAACTTTAAGGAAGCTCTCAGATGGTGTGCTGAAGTATTCCATAACCTGGCGGCACTTTTAAAGGCGGAAGGACTTGCTACAAGTGTAGGTGATGAGGGAGGTTTTGCTCCAAACCTTACAGGTGGTGATGAGGAGGCTATCGAGTTTATACTTAAGGCTGTTGAGAAGGCAGGATATAAGCCGGGAGTTGATTTTATGATCGCTATGGATGCAGCTGCAAGTGAGTGGAAGACAGGTACTATCGGAAAGTATAAGCTTCCAAAGGCGGGAACGGAGTTCACATCTGCAGAACTTGTTGAGCACTGGAAGAAGCTTGTTGAGAAGTATCCGATCATCTCTATCGAGGACGGTCTTGATGAGGAAGATTGGGAAGGATGGAAGTTACTTACAAAGGAACTTGGCGGAAAGGTTCAGCTTGTAGGTGATGACTTATTTGTTACAAATACAGAGAGACTTAAGAAGGGTATCGACAGTGATTGTGCAAACTCAATCCTTATAAAGCTCAATCAGATCGGTTCGGTTTCTGAAACACTTGAGGCTATCAAGATGGCTCATAAGGCAGGATATACATCAATTTCTTCACACAGATCAGGTGAGACGGAGGATACAACTATAGCTGACCTTGCTGTAGCTCTTAATACATGTCAGATCAAGACAGGTGCACCTTCAAGATCTGAGAGAGTTGCCAAGTATAATCAGTTACTCAGAATCGAAGAGGAGCTTGGAGAGAGTGCTTGCTATCCGGGTATGGCAGCATTTAATGTAAAAAGATAATCAGAGATAAATAAATTAAACCGGTTTTAGGTATTCCTGAAGCCGGTTTTTAGTATTTTTTGGAATATATATTTATTAATAAATAGGTAAAAAATATTTAGGGGATTTAAGGCTCAAAACTATACAAATATATGCAAATGGTATTGTTAAAGTGTTAAAATACATATTTAAGAACTAAAAAATACAGAAATAATGAGAAAATATATTAAATATGACAATGAAAAACAAAAGACAACTCTTGTTAATTATATATAAATAATAAAAATACTTTCTTAATTAAACTGTTGAATTATTTGACAAAACTTGAAAATAATAATATTATATGGATAACATATGAAATTATTGTGACTATTTATAGAGAGTGTGGAGTGAAATGTTTGTAGATAGGATTTATATAATTTGTTATATCAGGCATCCCTGTGTGCCGATATAATCAAATTAAAGAAGAATTTATAATTAATTCAGGGCAGATTGTAAGGGCAGATTTCGGAATGAACTTAAAACAGTTGGTATGAAAAGTACTATAAAATAAAAACGGGCTCTTACAATAATTTAATTTGATATGGATTTTTTGAGGCGGATAAGAAACTTGCAAAGATATATCGGGCAAATATTTTTGTGGGTTGTTTTGTTTGCTTTAAAGAATTTATATATATGTACTGACCGGGTATAATGAGAATACCGATTTGATGTAATATATTAAATCGAAAGATTAGGGTATTCATATAAGATATGGTATAGGATTTTATATTCGGCAGATAACAATCAAGGAGGTATTTTGATGAAAAAAAGGAGCATAGTAAGTCAGGCAGGCTTACTGGCAGTTTCCGCTCTTTTCATCTGGGCAAGCCCTTCTACTGCGAATGCGGAAGGATGGGATAACTCAAGCGGGGAGTGGAGATACCTTGATAGTGCTAACAACGCAGTGTCGGAAGCTTGGCGTAAGTCAGGTGAAGCATGGTACTATCTTGGCGATGACGGTAATATGGTAAAAGATTCAATACTTACCATAGGAGATAATACATATTACCTGAATGCCGATGGTGCTATGGCAGCAAACAGCTGGATACTCACAAAGGACGAAGATGACAACGAAGGTTGGTTCTACTTCGGTTCTGACGGAAAGGCATACAAGGGTAAAGAAGGAAGAGTATACGCTCGTGAGATCGAAGGAAAGAAATATCTTTTCGATGAGAGCGGAGTAATGCGTAAGGGATTCTTTGATGCAGAAGGCAATGCGGTAGAAGATGAAAGTCCTTTTAAGTCTGCAGTATACTATTTCGGGGATGACGGTGCAATGTTTGCGGATCAGTGGATGTCCTACTCACAGGTAGGAGAAAACCCGGGATATTCAGAGCTTGCACAAAGAAACTACAATGAATATGAAGAGATGTGGCTATACTTTGGCGCAAACGGAAGAAAGTATGCGGCAAAGAGCACGGATAACTCAAAGCAAAGAGAGATAAACGGTAAAGCATATCTGTTTGATGAAAACGGTGTAATGATACCGCAGCTTTCTATAAAGAGTGCAAATGTAGCTGCAACTTCAAGCAATGCTAAGATCAAATACGGTTCACTTGATACAGACGGTGAGTTAAAGGATGGATATTGGACATTCACAGTACCGAATCAGGAGATGAGCCAAAAGGATTATGACACGGGAGAGCGCAGCTGGTTTAGAACAACAAAGGACGGCAATGTAATCAAAGATAAAATTGCTACAGTACTTGGAAGAAAGTATGCCTTTGATGAGATAGGCCGTATGCAGACAGGATTTGTTGTAATGCTTGAGGACGGTACATTCGGAATCAAATTTGATGTAGATGAGTGGACAAAGGAAGACTTCCTTACAAAGGGCACAGAATCACCTATAGCTGCAATAGACAGAGGAAACTTATATCTGTTCGGAACAGATGAGCTTAACGACGGTTCAATGATTACCGGAGAGGTAACAGTTTCTTTAAGAGACAGCAATGCGGTATTCGGATTTAAGGATACAGGAAGAGCTATCGGAGAGAAATGTACTCTTGCAAAGAGCGGAGGCAAGTTCTACTTTAACGGATTAAGACTTGATGCGGATGCAGACCTTCATTACGGACTTGTTCGTGACAACAGAGTAGGTCATGGCGAGTATGTAGTCGTAGATGCAAACGGAAAAGTAGTGACAGGCTCAAAGATTCTAAGAGACGGAGAGGGCAACTGGATAATAGTTGAGAACTCAAAGTTTGTGGCAAGAGTAAGTGACGGTGACAGACCGAGAAAGAAAAACGGAAAGTTCTATCACTATGATTCAAGTGCCAATAAGAATGACAGATGGGGAGCAGAGATCACATTTGCAACAGACGGAGCAAATAACTTGGATGCTGACTTTGTGGTCTTTGACAAAGAGAGATAGTTAGAGGAGAGATATGATAAAAAACAAATTAATAAGGAGACTAAAGCAGAGCGCTGCCGGCTTGCTTGCAGGTGCTATGGTCCTTACGGGTGTACCGCTTGGTAATATAACCTCGCAAGCTGCGGGATTATTACCGAATACGGACCTGCAACCGGGAACGAATCTCAGCAATAAGTATATATCTAATGTGAGCGGTTTTTCTTACGGTTCATCAGATTCAACTGCATTTGTTTTTGGACCTTCATCAGGACACCAGGGTACAAACAGTGGTGCCGGAGATACATTTACATTTAACTTTGCATGTGTTACAGAAGCATCGACCAGAGGAAACAATACACGTGGATACTATGACAATGCACAGGCTGCAACTCTAGCGGGAACTGCAGCAAATGCGCCGACTATTCGTTCGGCTTATTCAAATAACTGGTGGCATGGATACTATGCCTTCGGTAAGCCATATCGTGTAGGCACTGATGTACAGAACACAACCGGTGGTTCACCTTATCAAACGACACATCCGCTTGATCCGGTGGTTAATATTTGGTCAGGTGATGAGCCGTCTTCAGCTTCTTCCACAACCAGTGCAATTAGACCACTGCATACAGGAAGTAGTCATGAAAACGGTGAGGTAATGACATTGACGGATGGTACACAGCAGGTTTACCTTCGTCAGGAGATTAAGCCTTCAGATGATGATCAGTATGTAGTTGTTCAGTATACGGTATATAACCCCGGTACATCAAAAGTAGATTTCATGGTAGGTAATGAGACCGATACCATGGTTACCAGCCAGGATGCTGTGCCTATATTTGTTACACCTCATGAGGCAGGCGGATTGTTTGAGGGAGTTCACTTCCAGAACTCTACCGGTGGTCAGTACGGTCTTACCGTATTTGATATCTATACCTCAGGTAAGGGTGCCGGAATCACAAAGAGAGCTACAAATGACCATTCAGAGAACCGTGTATGGGCAGGTAGATGGTCATCCACTGCAGGTGTTTATCATACAAGCTGGGTATTCTCACAGAGCCGTTCGGGCTTTATAAATCCGGGAGACTCGGCAGGTTCATTTTCGTCATACTTTGAGCTTGAACCGGGTGAGACAAAGATATCTACATTTATAGTATCTATCAAGCCTTCAGTTTACTATGTAAACAACGGTTCAACCGGAGCCGATACATCAGCGGGAGTTCCGGGATTTATGGGTAACCCTGTAGGAAGTATTGAAGATGCTGTGGCAAAGATTACAGCTAACCATGCAAAGAAGGCATATATTTACCTTCAATCAGATGTTACAGTTAACAGTACGGTTACAATACCGACAGGTACCGATATCACTATTCAGACAGCGGACTTTAGTGCATTGCCGTCAGGTCAAAGCTATAGTACAGGATATAATCACAATAATACACCGCCTATAAAGACGGACGGACCTGCTACTATAACAAGAGGTACAGGACTTACAGGGCCTATGTTTAAGGTAGAGGACGGCGGTTCGGCTCTTAGCTTCCGTGATGTTAAGGTTGACGGTAATTCCGCATACTTTGCAGGTGCCGCTACAAAGCCTACATCAGCGTTGATAGAGGCAAGCGCAGGTACTGTAGCATTAAAGGCAGGTACTACAATATCAAATACTATAGTAGATGATGCTAGTGACGGAAGCAATACACCTTCAGTTATGGATATTTCAGGAACAGCGGCAGTTGATTTGAATTCCCCGGGTGGAACAGCAACTGTTACAGGAAATAAATCATTAAAGAACGGTGCAGCTATAAAGATCACATCTACTTCAAATCCAAGACTTAACGGTAGCATAAATATTACGGGTAATAAGATGCAGGCAGGCGATCCGGCAACAGAAAAGGATGCCAATGTATCTTTTGGTAAAAAGCCTTTCATTGTAAAGACTAATAATGAGGTTGATGCGGGAACATTAATCGGTGTGACCTTAAGTGAGAAACTTCCTACAGCGGCAGGAATGGGAACACCTTTAATCGACTTTGAGGGAAGACCTGCATCAGGACCTGCAAGCTATCCTTATTCGGTATCTAACTTCAGTGCCGATGCGACAGGTCAGAATATAGTAATAGGTGATGAGGCAAGTTCGGTTACAGGAGAGCCTAATACAGTAGTACAGAATCAGAATGTTATCTATGTAACAACCGAGATAAAGGATATGATTCTTACTTATGTAGATGAGAACGGAACCAGTATACCTTATGCAAACCTTAATGTACCTAATGTACCGGGACCGGGTGGAACACCTGTGCCTGCTATAGATGCAAACCCGTTCCAAAAATCATATGCGGTAGGTAAGCAGATTGAAATACCGCTATCATCACCTACAGGATATGTATTTGATGCAGTTGATACTTCAAACGGAGCACTTCCTGCAGGAGTAACTGTAGATACAACAGGTAAGCTTACAGCAACAATCCCTAACCAGGATTTAAATATAACAATTAAGTTAAAGAGAAATGAAGTTCGTTACAAATTTGATACACAGGGCGGAAATACAGTTACGGATTTGGTAGAGCCTGTAACCACAGGAGCATCAGTTCTTACATTGCCGACACCTGTAAAGAGCGGATATGTATTTAACGGATGGAATTCATATGTAGATGTAGACGGAAGCGGAGGCTTTAATACAGGTGATACGGATAACGGTGCATTTACGGCATTCCCTAACCCTGCAACACCGGGAGTAACACTTCTTTATGCAAAGTGGACACCGGGAACAACACCTTATGCTGTAACGATTACACATAAGAATGCGAATCCGGCACTTCCTGTTACATTTGGAACAGATACACAAAACTATACACTTACACAACATGTAACAACAGATCCGCTTGTACCTACACCGGGTATACCGGGATATATCTATGACACGGCAAGCAGATTACCTGCAAGCCAGGGAACACTAAACCTTGCAAACGGTCATTTTGATCTTCCGAGCATGCCTGCACTGGGAGGCAGCGTAAACTATCGTTACAAAGTTGATGTAAACACAACATTTAACTATACAGTTCGTCATCAAGACACATCAGGAAATCCTATAGCAACAGGTGTTACAGCAGTACCAAAGAGAGCCGAGCAGACAATCTCAGCTGCAGCACAAAACATTGCGGGATTCCAGTTTGACCACTATGATATAACAACAGGTGAAACACCAAACCCTGCAGCATATGTATTGGGATTGTCAACACCGGGATTTATGTTAGTGGATAACAGAACAACAGACGGTGTATTCTCAGGATATATGCCAAACCAGGATGTAGTAATCACATATGTATATGTGCCTGATTCCGCATCAAATCTTATAAAGAGATACTATGACAGACTTACAGATGTAATGCTTGCAAGTGAGATAGATCAATTAGCTCCGGGTGGAAATATAACAACAGGAGTACCTGCTCTTGGAACAACAACAGGAGATAAGATCTATGGATATACATGGGTAAGCGGTTCATCAACAATAGATATGAACCCTGCAGGCCTTGTAACAGTAAATAATGCAAATGGTGATGTAGCGGGAACAATGCCTTCATTACCACCTTCAAGTCCTACAAGAGTAGACTGGAAGCTTGATCATGATGCAAGTAAGTGGAAAACAGTAGACTTTGTAGTATCAACAGTTTACAGCAACGGTACATTAACATCGCCAACACCACAGGAAATACTTGTAAGTGACGGCACAGCTGCAGGAGATGCGGTAGCATATACCTTTAATAAGATAAAGGCACTTGGATATGTACCTAATGTAACACCGAATCGTTATTATCAATTTGATGGCTGGTTTGAGGATGATGCATGTACAATCCCTGTAAATGCAACCAAGTTCTGGTCAACAAATGATCCAAACCCAATCAAACTATATGCAAAATTTGGAGAGAATCCAAATGAGTGGTTTGATATCAACTTTGCATCAGGAACAAACGGATCAATATCAGCACCGGCTACATTACATATACCTTATGATTATACATGGGGTCAGATAACAGGCCAGTTGCCGACACCTATACCTGTAGCAAACTACTTATTTAACAGCTGGAAGGATGCATCAGGAACACAGATGCAGACAAGCAGCACATTAACAAATCATGCAACCTATACTGCAACATTCAGTATGGACCCTAACACATGGGGAACAAACACAGGACATATCACACCGTCAGGTCGTATAGGAAATGACGGAAGCGGTGAGATAGTAATAGACGGAACAACCCCCGGAAATGTATATGTAATCAGTGACATGAATGGAAACATCGTGGCAGTGGTACCGGGAGAGAGTGTAGGAAACAGGACAATAGTTCCGAACCTTATACCGGGAGCACATTACAATGTACAGGAGGGAACACCTGATACACAAGCAACAGTAGGTCAGCCTGTATCAAGCGTAACAGGAACATCAGTATCAGCACCACAGGATGTATATGTACCGACAGTAGATAATAACTACAATGTAGGATATGATCCTGAGAATGACGGAATGGCACAGATAGTTATTAATCCGGCAGATCCTGATGCAGACTATGCACTTATCGATGAGAACGGAAATGTAGTACAGTATCCCGGAAGTGATAACGGATGGATGACACCTGTAGGAAGCAATCCGTCAACAGTAACATTTAATAACTTAAATCCAAATGAGACTTACACGGTAGTGGCAAGAAAGAAAGGCAATTCAGCACTTTCAGATCCACTCTTAAAGCTTGCAGACGGAAATCAGATAGTAGCAAATCCGGGAGATCTGGCAGATGCACCTAAGTATGTAGTAGAAACCAGAAACGGAAGTATAGTATCTGTAGGGGCAGCAGCAGTAGGAAGTGATGCATTTGGAGAGGCAAAGGCAGGAGATGAAGTAGTTATCCATGCTGAAGCGGTTGACTCAAACGGAAAGAACTTTAAGTACTGGCAGGTACTTGCAGGAAGAGCTGTAGGAGTTAGCGGAAATATAGCACAGACAGACTATACATTTAAGCTGTCAAATTCAAACATTGTTCTTAAGGCGGTATATGAACCTGTTAAGATAGCAGGAGATGATGCGGATCTTACAGAAACAATAAGAGGTGGAAGTCTCGGAGAGTTCGGACTTGAGCCAAGTCAGATACCGGCACTTGCAAACGGTCTTACAACACCGCTTGACAGATCACTTATCGGTGTAAACGGTGCAAATGTGGAATATAAGGTAGTATTCAATAAAAGAGATGCAAAATCAAATGAAAAGACAGCTGTAAAGCCTGTATCGGTATCGGGTATAGATCACTCGGAAGCACATACGGTAGCATACAGTTTGGATATTCAGCTTGAAAGATATGTAAACGGAAGACTTGTAAATAACGGAATACTTGCAAGCGCATCAAATGCGACAGTAGACGTTATAGCACAGCTTCCTGCAGAGGATATCGATCAGCTTGATTATCAGATCTTTGATGTAACACCTGACAGTGCAGGAAATATAAATCCTTTAGAGATAGCAATTACAACAGATGTAGCAAACAATGCCGGACTTATTAAGTTCACAGGTAATTTACTCCATACATATGTAGTTGTATACTCAAAGACATTCAAAGTAACATTTGTAGATAATAAGCCTGTACTTGATCATTTACACTTAAATGATACAAGCAGAAACTTCTATAAGAAGTTTAAGGTAAGAAGAAAAGAGAATGTGGAAGACAGCTATTACGCAAGTGATTATGCTGTAGTAACCGCGTATGCACAAAATGATGTAGCACATGGACTTGTAAGTCCGTTTGAGGACATCTATGGTGTACAGTATGACTATGTAAACTGGTCAAAGAAGGAAGACAAGCTTTCAGTATACGAGACAACAAGTCCTGTAACAAAGAGAGTGATTGCATATGCATACTATTCTGATAACAGAAAAGAAGTAGCAAAGGCAAGAGTAGACCTTGGAAATACCATAGAAGAGGCAAAACTTCTTATAGGTGATCCATATCTTAAGCTTGGAGAGATTGATGAGATCAATGAAGCAATCGCACATGCACTTGAGACCTTAAGACAGGCAAGAGATCTTGTATCTCCTGACGGAACAACTTACTTAAGACAGGCAAACTATGCAGAACTTCAGCAGGCAATAGATGCCCTTAGAAGAGTTATCAACAAGTACTTAGGAAAGTCAAGTGACAGAGAAGATGCAAGAAACAGAAAAACCGGCGGAGCAAGCGGCGGTGGAAACACTTCATCAGGTAGAGGAAGTAAGCTTTTAACACCGGGAGAGAAGTCAACCCAGAACACCGCAAGAAATGAGGGAAGTAATACAAGAGCATTCGTGCTTGGAGTAGACGGTTCATGGGAGAGAAATCCTGTAACAGGAGGCTGGTCATTCGTACTTAACGGAGGAACACCTATCAATGATATGTGGGGAATGATATCCTTCACAGACAGTACAGGAAAGAAAGTATCCCGCTGGTATTACTTTGACGGACAGTCAACCATGGCAACAGGTTGGGTATATGACTCAAAGAATGGAAACTGGTATTATATGAATACCACAGAAGGTCCTGAACTTGGCCAGATGGTAACAGGTTGGGTAAGGGATCCAAAGACAAATAAGTGGTATTACATGAATGAAAACACAGGTATCTTAACAACAGGATGGCTCTTAAATAAGCAGGATAACAGATGGTATTATCTTGATAATAACGGAGAAATGCTTGTTGGATGGCATAATATAGGTGGAAAGTATTATTACTTTAACACAAATGCACCACAGGATACCTATGTATGGGATGCAAATGCATTCAAGTGGAACTACTTGAACAATAGCCAAAGACCATATGGATCTATGTATGCCGGAGAGCAAACACCTGACGGATATACAGTAGATGCAAGCGGTGCTTGGAACTAAGTGACATAGGAGAAGAAATGAAAAGAAAGACAATAAAAGCAAAGATAGCTGCTGCATTGTCTGCGAGTATGGTAGCCACCGTACTCGCACCGGCAATGCCGGCAATGGCGGCTACACCGGGACCGGATGCTAACGGATTTAAGATAGACTTTAGATCAAAGAATGAAGCTAAGGTACCTTTTGTCAAGGATTTGTTTATAGCCGGAGGTACAGCGGGAACGGAGATTACAGCTGACTATAAGGGTATGAAATATGAAGGTACAGATAAGGTATTATATCTTCCGTATTTTGATACAACAGGAGCCTTTGTGGAAGCTAACGCCCCTACCGCATCATTAGATGCTCCGGGAACTGAGGCAGCACAGAGTTGGGTAGGTCTTGGTCTTGACGGATATAAGATAACAGGCTATGTGGATGCTCCTGCAAACGGAAGAAATACAAAGGCGGTAAACCCTGCAAGATTCCCGATGACAGGTTTAACCTATTATGCAACATTGGGACCTGATCCGTCTAAGACATTTAATTATGAGGTAAAGCATAACTATGAAACAGGTACAACATATATACCGGGTATCAGTAACGGTGAGATAGAGGATAATGTTGCAAAGCCTGTATTGACACCTGTAACAAATGCAATACCGAAAAATGTCCCGGGATATAAGGTAAGTCGTGTAGTGGCAACAGTCGGAACTGAGACTCTTGGTACTTCACCGCTTCCATCACTTTCATCAAACCTTTATATTACATCTGATAAGCGTGTTTCAGGTGTAACTACAAATAAGCCTTTTAAGGCTGATTATTACTATGATAGAGATACATCCAAGAACTTTAATATCAGAGTATTTGATGCAAAGTATAGAAGTTCGGCAGATATAACGGCAGGAAATGCTCCTGAGACAAACCAGCAAAGATCAAGTGCAAATATATCAGCACCTGTTTTAACCGATGTGGCAAGCGGTACATATAATGTATCTGCAAACACAGGTATAATAGGTGATGGAAGCAGTGCCGATCAGACTATGTATATACTTGACAGTACAAACCCTGTAACTATCACATATGCAAAGGGAAAACCTGCTGCAACTGCAGGAACGGATATTTCAGGTGATACTATAGCAGTAGGTCAGTTTACAAGTGACGGAACAGGAACAGGAACAGGTAAGGTTATAAAGACAATCATACCTGCAGCCGATGTTGCAGGCGCTTACACCTCACTCACACCTGATGCTTCATCTACAACAGGTGGAGCACACCCAAGAAACACATTTAGACTTACAGGTAATATGCCGAACCAAAACGTAACCGTTACATATAATTATGTTCCAAACCCTGCATTTACAACCAATATAAGGGTAATGTATGTAGATCAGCTTGGAAATAATATAACAGATAAGGTGGTTACAGCATTAGGTATTGGAGCGGAGCCTTCAGGAGCGGGAGTTCCAAGAACATTCTATAAGGAAAATGTGGCAGCACCTACATATATCTATGCAAAGGCTAATACTCTTCAAACAGGAGAGACAAGCTACAACCTTGATATACCTGCACCTGTACTTGATACATACGGCGGAAGCCCTGCTGTAACAGGTGTATCAAATCCGAAGATCACAGCGGATGATCCTACAAGCTGGAGCGGTTCATATACAACAGCACTTGACAATACATTCCAGGCAAGCTGGTCACAGTCAAGCCCTAAGTTTACTGTAAATACAACAGGACCACTTAGAAGCCAGATAGTATATGTAACATACGAGCAGGATCCGGGAAGCATCGCTTACCTTGCATACAGTGCAGGAACAGGCGGTGATTTAAAGACGGTAGTAGCGGGAAATACAGTTGATTGGGATCCTACAGCACCGGGTCAGTCTATACCGAATGTAACAAAGCAGAACATACAGCCTGACGGAAGTTATGATGTGGTAATTGATCCAAACAGTGCAACATCTCCTACCAAGATGCCTGATGCAGTACCAAACCAGGGATACTCAAGTGCAACATGGTATTATGGAACAACAGCGATAACATCATTCCCGACAACATTACATATACCTGCAGGAAGCAGCACAGTAGTATTGATGGCTAAGTTTGAAAAGAACCCTGCAAACTGGGTAACATATAACTTGGCGGCAGGAAACAACCATGTACAGTTATTACTTGGAACAAGTGAAGATGTTTTAAATATTGATGCATCAGGAAATCCAAGAGCGATAACCTTAGGAGATCTCCAGAGCGCAGCACTTGGAAGCGGTGTAATGGTAGATTCAGGATATACAATCAAGTGGTTTGATCAAAGCTGGAATGAGATTGATTACACAACAGATATAACAGCCCTTGCGGGACAGACATTGACAGCGCTTGGTGTAAGTATAACACCTGCAAGTGTATATCAGCCGACAGTAACAGGAGAACTTGATCCTACAACAGCAGCACCGATGCTTTCAATCGATCCGAGTTCACCGGCATCAATCGATCCGACACTTCAGTATATAGTTACAGATCCTTCAGGAAATGTAGTAAAGGTAGTATCAGGAAGCCGGTTATTATCAACAGGCGGACAGATAACAGATCCGGCATTTGCACCGGGAAATACATATAATGTATCGGTAGCACCTGCAACAGCAACAGGAATTGCAGTTGGAAGTCCAATTCCTTCAAGTGCGGGAGCGGGAGCACCGGGAACAGCACAGATACCTGTAGCATTAACCCCACAGGTAACAGAGGATAGTGCAAATCCGGGAAGAGCAGTGATTACAATAACTCCTACAACAGCAAATACAGACTATGCCTTGGTAGATCCTTCAGGAAATGAAGTGTATCCGTTTACAACACCAAGTGCACCGGGAGCACCTGTAGTATTTGGTAATCTTGATCCAAACACAGTATATCGTGTAGTACCGAGAACAACAGGTACAAATGCAACACCTGCAAGCAGAATAGCAGACGGAGCTGCACTGCCTGTAGATACAGCAAACGGTGGACTTACAGTAACAGCATTTGATGTTACAGTATATATTCCGGGAGGAATAGCGGCAGATCCTTCACCAATCAAGGTTGATGGAGTAATAAAGAGCTCATTAAATGATTTGAAGAATCTAAGAAGAGGAGCTTTAGTAGAGATAATGGCTCAACCACTTGATATAAACGGAAACCTGTTTAAAGAGTGGCAGGCAATTACAGGAATTGGAAACTCAGATTTATCATTCCCTACAGGAGCGGGAAGCGGAAGAGTGGTATTTACAATGCCGAATCGTCCGGTAACAATCCAGCCTCTATATGATAACAATCAGAACTGGGCAACTCAGTACAATGACAACATAGGTTCAGGTAAGCAGATATCAGCAGGTTTCCCTGTAACAATAGCAGATACCGGAGATTTCCGTATCCTTATCGAAAAGGATAATGTACCTGCAGCAACACTGGATGCAGTGGTAGATCATCTTTCTGACAGCACCTTCAAAGGAATATTCCAGATGAAGATAGTTGTACAAAAGAAGGATAGTGCAGGAAACTGGCAGGATTATACAGATCCAAGCGGAAATCCGATACCGTTAAGTACAGATATCGTAACAGGCGCATTGATGGCAGTATCAAGAGAATACAGATTCTTTGAGGTAGGCTCAATAGCAACCCCATCAAGTGCAGGAGCTGTAACAATAAGTGACATTAATGTACCTGAGATTCAGGCATCAAATGCATCAAACTATCAGGGACAGTTCACACAGACACTTGAGAGTGGAAAGACGTATGTATTTGGATACACATCACTTGTTAATGCTTACAAGGTAACAGTAAAAGATGCAAGAGATAATTCTATAGTAACAAGACTTACTATAGGAAGCACAAATACAGTTAGTGACTATGCATCAATGTATGCAAGTGCAATACAGGCAGACTATATAGATAATGACGGTATTACATGGCATTATGAGGGATTAAGTAAGGAAAGAGCAAGATATGATGCTTATGATCCGACTCTCAGAGTGACAGCAGATGAGACTATCTATATCTATTACTCAAATGATAAGGAAGCACGCAGAAAAGCGGAGAGCGACTTAAAGGCAGGAATCAAGAATGCTATAAATCAGTTATCAAAGATAACAGATCCTGCAAAGAGAGCGGCACTTCAGGCAGCAATCGATGCGGCACAGGCAGTTGTTGATAGGATGAACAGAAAGTCATCTACAGCAGAGCTTATAGCAGCACTTGATGCATTAAATCAGGCTGTAAAAGATGCAGGTGGAACAGCTTATGTACCTGATAACAACAACAAGGGCGGCGGCGGAAGCCGTGGCGGTCGTGGAGGCTCAGGTGGCGGAAGCTCAAGCGGTACAGGTAAGAAAGTCAATTACGATACCAAGATCCTTACAGTAGGTCAGGACGGTAATTGGGAGCTTATAAATCCTGATGAAGCTGCAGAAAACCTTAATAAGAGTAAATGGAAATTTAACTTAAAGACCGGCGGTAATGCTAAGGGATGGGCTTATTTAAGCTATACATTCGAAGGCAAGACAAAGTCTGAGTGGTATCACTTCGGTGAAGACGGTGTAATGAATTCAGGATGGTTTGTAGAGAATGGCAGATGGTATTATCTGTCAATGGATCACAACGGATTCTACGGAGAAATGATCAGAGGATGGCATTTTGACGGAGCCGACAGTAAGTGGTATTATCTTAACCCAAGCAACGGTTCAATGCATACAGGCTGGTTAAAGGATGGAAATGAGTTCTACTATTTGAATCCTACAGCACAGCAGCAGACTTGGTTCTATGATAATGAAACAGGCAGATGGAATTTCGGTCATGTTAATTCAAGACCATATGGTTCAATGTATCAGAACGAAACAACACCTGATGGTTATACTGTAAATGAAAACGGAGCTTGGAGATAATCTATAAATTTAGATAATCTTTGGTTTCAAGACAATGGGGGTGCTTAGGCACCCCTTTATTGACAGTAAAAAGGGAGTATAAAAATGATGATTCATTTTTATACTCCCTTATTTTATTTATATATTATATTTACTTTGTTCCGAATATTCTGTCTCCGGCATCTCCAAGTCCCGGGCAGATATAGGCATCTGAGTTTAGTTGTCTGTCCAAATGTCCTACATATATCTGTACATCAGGATGTGCTTCTTCCAAAGCTTTCAGACCTTCAGGAGCGGCTATGATGCACATAAATTTGATCTTTTTACCGCCATGCTTTTTTATCTGAGAAATAGCATCAATGGCGGAACCTCCTGTTGCAAGCATAGGATCTGTAACTACTATGATTCTCTCCTCGATAGGATTTGGTAATTTACAATAATATTCTACAGGTGTATGTGTTTCTTCATCCCTATAAAGTCCGATATGGCCTACCTTTGATGCCGGTACAAGGTTTAAAATACCGTCCACCATGCCAAGTCCTGCTCTAAGTATAGGTACTATTGCCATTTTTCTACCGGAAATCACCTCTGTCATACAGGTTTCAAGAGGGGTTTCAACCTCAACTTTTTCTGTAGGAAGATCGTTTAATGCTTCATAACCCATCAACATAGCAATTTCTCCGACAAGAGACCTGAATTCATTGGTTCCTGTATTTTTATCACGAAGAATTGATATCTTATGCTGAACCAATGGATGATTATTAATATAAACTTTTGACATTTTACACCTCAATCTAAAATTCCTAAAACTAAAAATTACTATTTTTTATTATAGTTCAAAAAAATGTATAAGTACATAGAAAAAACATTATTTAGTGCTTGGAGAATATTTTACAAGTACATAGTCCCCAAGTTCATGTGACATAGGAATGGCTATAAAAATATCACCACCTGATTCATAGGAAAATACTTTAGGGAAGCCCTCATTAATATCATTTTCCTTTATAAGAGGGAAGTCCGCATCATCCAATAAAGCTTTTAATATATCTACATTTAGAGTTTTTTTATATTCTTCAAAACCCGCCGCCTGAGCATTGGTAGCATTTTCAAGTACCACATCATCAGAGAGTATATAATTTGCTATGGTAAGCGGGTCTGCATAATCCGAGAGCCCGATACTTTTGCCTGTTTCAAGATTTATATTATTTGTAAAGAATACCTTTTTACTTTGACCGCCATCCTTTACCGTACCGGTATAAACTATACTGATTCTGTTTCTGCTCTGATTTTTAATGGTGTATTTTATATCAACATTTGAATCGGGATCTGAAGCAAACGAGTTCAGGGAAAGTTTTGCATTATCTTCAATCAATGTATTTATATTACTTTTAGAATCTATGCCGGCAAGCCTTGGATATGATATTTTAGACTTATCCTTTGAAAAACTTTGTGAACTGTCTGTAATACCGGCTTTGGAAGCGGGCTTGGACTCAGAAGCTGCGGTCTTTGAAGACTCCGCATCGGATAGTTTTTCTTTATCGGCTGATATGGTGGTGGCTGACATAGTGCCGTTTGCCTGTGTTGTCATAATACTTTTTAAATCGGAAGTTTCTTTTTTCTTGCAACCTGTAAAAATTAAAGGTAATATAATGATTACCGAACATAAAAATAATCTTCTCATTTTGCCTCCATATAAATTGATTTATTTCTTTACATTATACATTAAAAGTAAAAAAAGAAATATTAAATATAGCTTATAATTTATACATATACAGGCATTCGATTAAGTTATTTTAAAGGAATGATTTTATATAATTTATTTAAAACATTTGTTAAATATGTTAGAATAATGCTGAAATGTATCCGGAGACAATGCCATAGGAGTTGTGGTGGATTCCATATATCACAGATATATATTGAAAAAATAATAGGAGAGGGATATGGCATTTATCAGTGTTTTTGATGTACTCGGACCTAATATGATAGGACCTTCAAGTTCACATACGGCAGGTGCATGTGTAATAGCATTTTTAGCAAGAAAAATGCTTGGAAACAGTCCGAAGAAAGTAGAATTTATATTATATGGCTCTTTTGCAAATACCTATAAAGGTCATGGAACCGATAGGGCGTTGCTTGGCGGACTTATGGGCTTTGGTACGGATGATGTAAGAATTCGTGATTCCTTTAATATTGCTGATGAAAGGGGCATTGAATATAAATTTACACCTGACAGTGAGCTTACAGATATACATCCGAATACTGTGGATGTATGTATGGAGGATGAGAGCGGAAATAGAGTAGTTGTAAGAGGAGAGTCTCTTGGAGGCGGAAAAGTACGCATAGTAAAGATAGACAGGGTGGATATTGATTTTTCCGGAGAGTACAGTGCTATAATTTTGGTGCATAGAGACAGACCGGGTGTTATTGCGTATATTACAAAGATTTTGAGTGAGCATAATATAAATATTGCATTTATGAAATTATACAGGGAGTCAAAGGGTAATAAGGCATATACCATTATAGAGTCGGATGAAATGATTACTCCGGATATAAAGTCAGGGCTGTATAAAAATGAGCATATATCACAGGTAATGATCGTTCAATAGGAGAATTTATGGATTTTAATAATGCAAAAGGACTTTTAGAACTTTGTGATAATAATAATTTATCTATTTCAGAAGTGATGAAGATAAGGGAATTTGAAGAGGGCATAAGTTCAAAAGAAGAAATAAAAAATAAAATGAAAAGAGTCCTTGAAATTATGAGAGACTCTGCAACAATGCCTGTAAATACTCCTATAAAATCAATGGGAGGGCTTATAGGCGGTGAAGCGGGAAAATTAAATAAGTACAGGGAAAAAAGTATAGGAGGTGTTCTTTTAAATAAAGCGATAATGTATGCTATGGCAGTGCTTGAGTGCAATGCATCTATGGGACTTATAGTGGCGGCACCTACAGCAGGCTCATCAGGAGTAGTGCCGGGACTTATTTTGGCAATACAGGATGAATATTCATTTTCCGATGAAAAAGTGATGGATGCTTTATTTACAGCAGGAGCCATAGGCTATCTCGCAATGAGAAATGCCACCGTTGCAGGAGCGGTAGGCGGTTGTCAGGCGGAGATGGGTGTAGCGGCATCTATGGCTGCTGCAGGAGCTGTGGAACTTATGGGAGGCAGCCCGAGACAATGTCTGGATGCGGCATCCACAGTGCTTATGAATATGCTGGGATTGGTATGCGATCCTGTGGGAGGGCTTGTAGAATATCCATGTCAAAACAGAAATGCCTCGGGAGTGGCAAATGCTCTGGTGGCGGCTGAACTTTCACTTTCAGGTATCAAGCAGCTTATACCATTTGATGAGATGCTTGATACAATGTATAAAATAGGCAAACGAATGCCGGTTGAACTTAGAGAGACTGCACTTGGAGGTTGTGCAGTCACTCCAAGTGCATGTGATGCTTGTAAAAAATGTATGTAAAATAATTTTAAAATTAAATTTTTAAAATTTAATTATATTTATAGAATCCTTCTCCTGCGTTTATACCTGTCTTACCCTCGGAAATATATTTTTCAAGTATTGCTTTTATCTTTCCCTGTACAGTGGAAGAGTCATTTGAGCGAGGGTCATTGGATACAACATTTAATGCGGTATTTAGGCCTATTATATCAAGAATTTGGAATGGACCATATGGCGAGCCTGTGCCCATCCTCCATGTAAGATCAATGGTGGCAGGGTCAGCAACTTCATTTGCAAGCAGCATTTGACCTGCATTTAAAAATGGTATAAGCATAGAGTTTAATATATATCCGGGCTGTTCCTTGCTAAGGCGAAGAGGAATCATCCTGATATCGGCTGCAAATTCTGCCACCTTTTCGTAAGCGTCTTTTGATGTGGCATCATGCCCCATGATTTCTGCCGTATT
Organism: Lachnoanaerobaculum sp. Marseille-Q4761; assembly: GCF_017565785.1. Classification (NCBI taxonomy): domain Bacteria; kingdom Bacillati; phylum Bacillota; class Clostridia; order Lachnospirales; family Lachnospiraceae; genus Lachnoanaerobaculum; species Lachnoanaerobaculum sp. Marseille-Q4761. The sequence continues at coordinate 528,895 of NZ_JAGEKB010000002.1, read as the reverse complement.
GCTGATCCAGATATTATTTGCAAAGTGGATTGCAAGATATTTTTCCGGTCTGCTTAAATAAGAACGGAACATACTTGGAATCATACTTGAGGAATTTGTGGCAACTATTGTTTTTTCCTCAAGGTATGGATCAAGGGTTTTATAAAATGAAATTTTAGCCTCAGGGTTTTCAGCCATACTTTCAATTATAAGGTCTGCATTCTTGCAAGCCTCTTCAAAGCTTGTAGTAAGGACTATTTCTTTATAAGCTCTTTCAGTAGCTTCCAATAGATTGTCTATGTAAGCTTCATTAACTGATTCCGAACCGGAAAACATCCCTCTTGGAAGAGTATTACCTGTTCCGATATTTTTCTTAGCCTCATTTAAAGTGTACTTGTATATATTGTATAATCTATCTAATTTTGGCCTTGTTCTTCCTATAGAATCTTCAGTTCTTAGCCATATCTTTACATTAAAACCGCAAAATGCAGTTTGAAATGCTATCTGCGAGCCCAGTACTCCTCCACCTGCAACAGTTATATTCTTCATATTACCTCCTTAATATCCTATAAAGGACAAAGATTATTACAAATTCACAATATTTAATTGTACAAAATACATTATAGCATGTTTAGAAAGATTTGAAAATATATTTCACCATATAGTTAAAGTTTTTACCCATAAATCTTTAACTCCGTTAAAATATAGTATATAATATATTGATGAAATGTAAGAGGTTTAAGGAGGTTTCAGATGAGTAAGCAACCTACAAAACGAAACAGTACAAATATTACAGGGCTTTTGCTGATGGTTTTGGCTGCTGTTATTACTATTGTAATAGCTTTTCCTGTAACAGATGCTGTAAGAAAGAGCATAAAAGACAATATAAGATATATTGCAGGTACATATTCCGCCATGGAGAAGGGCTTTGGCGGCAAGGTAAAAGCTATAGTAAAGGTGGGAGAAAACGGGCTGGAAAGTATTTCTTTTGAAGGGGGGAAAGAAACTCCCGATATAGGCGGTGCTGCTATAGCGACCATCAATGAGCAGATGAAAAACGGGCTGAGTACCGAGTTTGAAGCTATAAGCGGTGCAACTGTAACATCCTATGGTATGAAAAGAGCTTTAAGAAAAGCTTTATTAAAGGCTCAGGGCAAAAAGGTAAAGGAAAATATAGTTGTAAAGTCTGCGGATATTGTGGTAATAGGTGCAGGCGGTGCAGGAATGAGTGCCGCAATTGAGGCTGCACAAAAGGGTGCCACCAATGTAGTGATTTTAGAAAAGATGCCTTTTACAGGAGGTAATACTGTAAGAGCCACAGGCGGACTTAATGCTTCACAGACATATTATCAACAAAGAGACGGCATAGAGGACAGCAATGATCTTTTCTATGAGGATACAATGAAGGGTGGAAAAGAATTAAACGATCCCGCTCTTGTAAGAACCCTGGTTGAAAATTCCGCAGCGGCAGTGGACTGGGTAAATGAGATAGGCGGTGACCTTTCAGTCGTAGCTCAGTTTGGAGGTGCAAGTGTAAAGAGAATACATAGACCAAGTGATACCTCGGCAGTAGGTCCGATGCTTGTAAAAGCCTTAAATGCGAAGCTCCTTGAACTTGGAATTCCGGTTTTGCTTGAAACAAAGGCGACAAAGATTTTAGCTGATAAGGACGGCAAGATAACCGGAGTGGAGGCTGAAGATGAAAATGGAGACTTTATTATAAATACCAAGGCTGTAATTCTTGCTACAGGAGGATTTGGTGCAAATCCTGATATGGTGGTAAAGTATGCGCCTCAGCTTGCAGGCTTTATTACAACCAATCATGCAGGGGCTACAGGTGACGGTATAGAAATGGCTTTGGAACTGGGAGCGGGACTTACAGATATTGAGCAGATACAGACTCATCCTACAGTAAACCCGGATACCGCAACTATGTATACAGAGGGTGTGCGTGGTAATGGTGCAATACTGGTAAATAATGACGGAAACCGTTTTGTAAATGAATTGGAGACCAGAGATGTTGTTTCAGCAGCTATACTTGCGCAGCCCGGTGAAGAGAGCTGGCTGGTATTTGATACGGCGGTAAGAGAGTCTTTGAGTGCTATAGAAAAATATATAAATGAGGGCATTATAGTAGAGGCAAATACTGTTGAAGAACTGGCACAAAAGACAGGTATAAATGAAGCAAATCTTGTGGCTACTATGAGCAGATATGCACAAATGCAGCAGGCAGGGGCTGACAGTGATTTTGGAAGGCAGAGCATGGAATTACCTCTCACACAACCGCCTTATTTTGCAGGTCGTGCAAAGCCTGCTATTCACCATACAATGGGTGGAGTAAAGATAAATAAAGATACTCAGGTATTAAAGGATGACGGAAGTGTTATTCCCGGACTTTTTGCAGCCGGTGAAGTAGTCGGCGGTGTACATGGCGCAAACAGGCTGGGTGGAAATGCAGTAGCGGATATTGTGGTATTTGGCCGCATTGCAGGTAATAATGCAAACGGATATGTACTTGAAAACGGTGGAAATACCGAGAGGACTATTACTGCAAATGATGATGCAAACTTTGAACCTCAGGATATAAAGACAGATCTTAAGGACGGTTCATATAAAGGCAGTGCCAAAGGTTTTGGAGGTGATGTTGAGATTACATTTACCGTCACAGGAGGTATTGTAAATGATTTATCAATAACCGGAGATAAGGAAACGGCTGAGATAGGTGGAAAGGCAATGGAAAAGATTAAGAGGGGTATGCAGTCAAGCGGAGAGTTTAAAGTTGACAGTGTATCAGGAGCTTCCATCACTTCAAAGGCTGTGAGTGATGCGCTAAGTAATGCAGCAATACAGTAGTATTTAATATAAAATGCCGATATCATAAGATGTCGGCTTTTGATTATATAAAGATATAATCCCTGTTTATCAGAGCTCATATCAAATTTGCATAGAAAAACTTATAAAAAATGATGGATAAATTTAGTACTTTATGCTAATATTTAAATACTAAACTTAATACCTAAAGAATAAACGATATAGGGGGACAAAATTGCTAATAACCAGAGAAATGGATTATGCCGTAAGAATCATCAGAGCCTTAAAGGAGGGGACAAAGGTCTCGGCAACGGAAGTGGCTAAAAAAGAACATCTACCACAGGCTATAACATATAAGGTTTTAAACAGCCTCTTAAAATCTAAGCTTATAGGAAGCATGAGAGGCGTTAACGGGGGCTATTATTTAAAATGTGATCTTTCAAATACTACATTATATGATATTTGTACTGCTCTGGGTGAGGATATGAGCATCACCGAATGTATAAGAGATGGATATGATTGTATAAATAACAGATGTGGTGAATGTATTTTAAATAAAGAATTCGGCAGGATACAGAGTTCATTAAATATAGAATTGCAGAAAACAACTTTGGATAAACTTTTATAAGTTTATCCTTTTTTATATGTATTTAAGGAATCCAATTGTTAAAAACAAATAAAATGATATAATTAAGAAGGATTATGTGGTCAAATGTCTTTTGACCACTTTTAATAAGGAGTAAAAATGATAAATAGAATATATTTGGCAGGTGGCTGCTTTTGGGGAGTTGAAGGTTATTTTAAAAGAATAAAAGGTGTGGTGGATACGGAATGCGGTTATGCAAACGGCAATACAAAGAATCCAAGTTATGAGGATGTATGTCGCAAAAATACAGGACATGCAGAGGCTGTAAGAATTGATTTTGATGATAATATAATCAGTCTTGAGGATTTACTTATATATTATTTTAGAATAATTGATCCGATTTCTGTTAACAAACAGGGAAATGATGTGGGTACACAGTATAGAACAGGTATTTATTATACAGATGAGGAGCAGCTGCCCATAATAAATGATGCTTTAAAAAGGGAGCAGGAAAAGTATATTGATAAGATTGCAGTAGAGGTTTTAGAAATAGAAAACTTTTATGATGCTGAAGAATATCATCAGAACTATCTTGATAAAAATCCGAACGGATACTGTCATATAAACTTGGAATGGGCAAATGAGCCTATAGTAAGGTCTGAAAATTATAAAAAGGAAAATGATGAAAACCTGAAAAACAGACTAACAGATTTGCAATATAATGTTACAATGAATGCCGCTACCGAGGCACCTTTTAGAAATGAATATTGGGACAGTTTTGAAAGGGGTATCTATGTGGATATCACTTCAGGAGAACCGCTTTTCTTTTCTACGGATAAGTTTGAGTCGGGCTGCGGTTGGCCAAGCTTTTCAAAGCCTATACAAAAGGATTTGGTAAAGTATAAGGAAGATTTAAGTCTTGGCAGAAGAAGAATAGAGGTAAGAAGCAATAGTGCGGATGCCCATTTGGGACATGTGTTTAATGACGGTCCGGCTGAGCTTGGAGGACTCAGATATTGTATAAACTCAGCGGCACTTAAGTTTATTCCTCTTGAAAAGATGGAAGAAGAGGGATATGGATATTTAATTAAATATCTGCCATAATTTTTTGTGATAAAAAGGTTCAGCAAATAAATGAGTTTTTGCAGACTGCGTAAAATACTGTGAAGTTTTAAGAAAGAGTTGTTATTAGGATTGTGAAAAAACTCTAAAGACGATAGCTGAACTGTAACATAATATTAGTTATTTATAGGGATTTATCTTAAATTATCCTTGTAAAAAAACTTTTAAAATGTTAGTCTTAACAAAGAAAAACAAAGGGGATGAATATGTCTGACAATTTTAAATACGGCGAAGAAACCAAACTTGAAAATGTTAAGGAAAAAAGAGCGAACTTTTCAGGAGGTTTGGGATATATACTCGCAGTCGCAGGTTCTGCGGTAGGTCTGGGTAATATTTGGAGATTTCCATACCTGGCTGCAAAATACGGCGGAGGAATGTTTTTACTTACATATATGCTTTTAACACTTACATTCGGCTATGCTATGATAATGTCTGAAACCACTATAGGAAGAATGACAAAGAGAAGTGCCATAGGAGCATTTAATCATTTCGGAAACAGTAAATTACTTAAAATAGGCGGTTTTATAAATGCAATAGTACCTGTACTTATTGTGCCTTATTACAGTGTAATAGGAGGCTGGGTGGTAAAGTACCTTGTGGAATATATAAAGGGGAATGTATCCGGACTTGCAAGTGACGGGTATTTTGGAAGCTTTATAGGTGATACAAAGATAGTCTTTTTCTGGTTTTTAATATTTGCAATTGCCACCTTTGTTGTAATACTTGGAGGTGTGGAGCAGGGGATTGAAAGAGTTTCAAAAATAATGATGCCGCTGCTTATTATACTTGCAGTTATAGTGGCTATCTATTCAGTTACAAGACCGGGGGCTATGGCAGGAGTAAAGTATTTATTTATTCCGAATTTTAATAATTTTTCTTTGATGACCGTGGTTGCGGCTTTGGGACAGATGTTTTATTCATTATCCATTGCTATGGGAATACTCTACACCTACGGTTCCTACCTTACAAGAGATGTGGATGTGGAGATATCCACATCAAGAGTGGAGCTTGTAGATACGGGAGTTGCAATACTTGCAGGGCTTATGGTTATTCCGGCGGTGTTTGCTTTTTCAGGAGGTGATCCCGATAAATTAAAAGCGGGACCTTCACTTATGTTTATTACATTGCCGAAAGTTTTTGAGAGCATGGGTGCGGGGAGAATTGCAGGTATAGGATTCTTTTTACTGGTTCTTTTAGCGGCTCTTACAAGTGCGATATCACTTGTTGAGACCAGTATATCAACCTTTTGTGATGAATTAAACTTAAGCAGAAATAAATCCATTATATTAATGACATTTATAATGGTGTTTGTAGGCGGTTCATCTGCGGCAGGCTATGGAATCCTTGATTTCGTTTTGATATTTAAGATGCCTATACTTGATTTTTTGGATTTCCTTACAAATTCCATAATGATGCCCATAGCTGCTTTGGCTACCTGCTACCTGGTGGTAAAAATTATTACATTAAAGAAAATTGATGATGAAATTTCATATTCATCTGTTTTTAAAAGAAAAAAGCTTTATAATATAGTTATGAGGGTATTTGCACCCATATTTTTAGTTATTATTTTGGTTAGTGCAATATTAAACACATTAGGATTTATAAGCCTGTAAAAGACTTTTAAATTAGATAGACTCAAATTATACAAAGGATGGATTTTTAAATGAAAAAATTTGATGTAGTTGCATTGGGAGAGTTATTAATAGATTTTACGCCGGCAGGACTTTCAGCGACAGGAATGAGACTGTTTGAACAAAATCCGGGAGGAGCACCGGCAAATATGCTGACTGCGGTGTCAAGAGCAGGTTTAAAAACAGCATTTATAGGTAAGATAGGTGCAGATATGCATGGTGATTTTTTAAGAAGTGTACTGGAAAGTGTACCGATTGATACAGGAAGTTTGATAACAGACCCTTCAGTCTTTACCACTTTGGCATTTGTAAGCCTATCTATAACCGGAGAGAGAGGTTTTTCATTTGCAAGAAAACCGGGAGCGGATACAAAACTTTGTATAGAAGAGATAAATAAAGATATATTGGCGGATACAAAAATCTTCCACGTGGGTTCACTTTCACTTACGGATGAACCTTCAAGAAGTGCCACCTTTGAGGCTGTAAGAATTGCAAAGGAAGCCGGAGCAATTATATCCTATGATCCAAATTACCGTGAACCGCTCTGGGACAGTGTGGAAAATGCGGTGGAAATGATGAGGCTTATGTCAACATTTGCTGATATTATGAAAATCTCAGATGAGGAGACCTCACTTCTTACACCATATAATGAGCCTCTTGCGGCAGGTAAATATTTGGTGGAAAACGGAATAAAGCTTGTGGTGGTGACTCTTGGTGAAAAGGGAGCTTTGGCTGTATCAAAAACAGGATATGTGGAGGTACCGGGCTTTAAAAGTAATGTAGTAGATACCACAGGGGCAGGAGATTCGTTCTGGGGAGGACTTGTGGCAAGATTCTTAAATGAAAATGTTGACTTGGATAATATAAGTACAAAACAAATGTATGATATTGCAAGATATGGCAATGCGGTTGCCAGCCTCTGTGTTGAAAAAAGAGGTGGAATTGTAAGTATTCCTACATTTGATGAAGTTTTGGAGAGGTTAAAACAATGAAAAATATTGATGTAGCGGTTATAATGGCAGGGGGTAAGGGCAGCAGACTCTTAAGTATAACAAATGATGAGATACCAAAGCCTATGGTACCTGTAGACGGTAAGCCATTACTTGAATATCAGGTGGAAAAGCTTAAAAGCTACGGTGTTAAAAAGATAATAATGATTGTAGGCCATTTAGGTGAAAAGATATCGGGGCATTTTCAGGACGGGAGAGCTTTTGGAGTAGATATTGATTATATTTTTGAAAAAGAGCCTCTTGGAACGGCAGGAGCATTTTATTATCTGAAAGATAAAATAGATGCAAAGGATTTTTTGCTTATTTTTGGAGATGTTTTTTTTGATTTGGATTTTGACAGAATGGAAGATTTTCATTTTAAAAATTCGGCATTGACTACACTTCTCGCGCATCCAAACGGGCATCCATATGATTCGGATCTTATACAGATGGATGATACCGGAAGGGTTATAGGTTTTGACTCTAAACATAATGTAAGAGATTACTGGTATGACAATATGGTCAATGCAGGTATGTATATATTAAATAGAGATTTGCTTGATTTGGTAAAGGAGCCTTTAAAGATTGATTTTGAGAAGGATATACTGGCAAATCAGGTAAAGCTGGGGGCAAATATCTATGCATATCATTCACCTGAATATGTGAAGGATGTTGGCACTGTGGACAGAATAAATGCTACTGTGGAAGAGCTAAGGAGCGGACTTATAGCTGCAAAGAATCTTAAAAATAAACAAAGAGCCATATTCCTTGATAGGGACGGTACTATGAATGTGTCAAAGGGCTTTATATCAAAGGCGGAGGATTTGGAACTTATTCCGGGTACTATAGAAGCTGTAAAGGCTATAAATAAGAGCGGTGCGCTTGCTATAGTTATTACAAATCAGCCTGTTATTGCAAGGGGTGAATGCTCCTTTGAAGAATTACACAATATTCACAATAAGCTTAAAACTCTTTTAGGTGAAAAGGGGGCATTTGTAGATGATATCTTTTACTGTCCTCATCATACTGATAAGGGATTTGAAGGAGAAGTGCCTGAGCTAAAATTTGACTGTGAATGCAGAAAGCCAAAGACAGGTATGGTAATGAATGCTGTAGAAAAGTATAATATCGATCTTTCACAATCATATATGGTGGGGGATTCCACCATGGATCTTGAAACGGCAAGAAATGCGGGGGTTAAATCTGTTTTGGTAAACACAGGTTTTGCCGGAAATGACGGAAAATATAGTAGAAAATGCGATATTGAGGCAAAGGATCTACTTGATGCGGTGGAGAAGATAAAAGCTGATTTAGAAACCAAGATTTAGTATAAAGTAATTTAACAAAGTAAAAGAGCCGGCACACTTTTTGGTGTGTCGACTCTTTTTTACCAGGTACATCTTGCACTGGCGCCGCATGGCAGTATAAAGTCTGATTTATTTACACGTAGACCTATCTCCATTGACTGAGTATTTGCAGACGGAAGTTTATTTTCTTCCAATGATTTTTGCAACATATAAGTGAGTACACCCGGGGCAAGCCCTGTTGTATATGAGTTTATAAGAAAGAACAGAGGCTCTTTACTTAAAAGGTTTGTAGCAAGCTTTATAAAATCATATATGGAGTCCTCTATTTTCCATATTTCACCCTTTGGACCTCTGCCGTATGAAGGGGGATCCATTATTATAGCATCATAAGTATTACCGCGTCTTATTTCTCTTTGGACAAATTTTATACAGTCATCCACAAGCCATCTGATATGGGAATTTGAAAGTCCGGAACTTACCATATTTTCCTTTGCCCATCCTACCATTCCCTTGCTGGCATCCACATGTGTTACATTTGCACCTGCAGCAGCGGCAGCCAAGGTGGCACCGCCTGTATATGCAAACAGGTTTAAGACATTTACTTCCCTGTTTTTATCTGTGGCTTCTTTTATTTTATTATAGCTGAAATCCCAGTTGGTAGCCTGCTCCGGAAACACTCCGGTATGCTTAAATGTAAAAGGTTTTAGATTAAAGGTTATTTTTGATGAAGGCAGTTCATAGTCAATACTCCATGTATCAGGAAGATTAAAAAACTCCCAATGTCCGCCACCTGCCTTACTTCTGTGATAGTGACCGTTTTTTTGTTTCCATGCCGGGTGATTATGACCTGTATTCCAAAGCACCTGGGGATCGGGACGCACAAGTATATAATCTCCCCATCTTTCAAGCTTTTCGCCATTTGAAGTATCTAATATTTCATAGTCCTTCCAATTATCTGCAATCCACATATTTTTCTTTCTCTATATTTACAATGGTATTTTTATTTTATTATAAAAAATGCCGTCTGGCTGTATTCCACATCCATACGGCATAATCTTGCCGGCAGATCCGGCTATTTTTACTAAAGATATTTAAATAATTCCTGTGCCTCATCTTTTTTTGTTGTTTCTTTTAAGGAAAGAACTTCTATTTTCACAGACTTGCCACCAAATAATACTTCAACAATATCTCCAACTTTTACTTCGGCAGATGCCTTGACGACTTTATCATTTATAAGAACTCGTCCCGCATCACATGCTTCATTGGCTATTGTTCTTCTCTTTATTATTCTTGAAACCTTTAAAAACTTGTCAATACGCATTAGTTATTAACAGCATCCTTTAGTGCCTTACCCGGCTTAAACTTTGGAACAACACTTTCGGCAATCTTCATTGTCTCACCGGTTCTTGGGTTTCTACCTTCTCTTGCAGGTCTTACAGATGTTTCAAATGTTCCAAAACCAACAAGCTGGATTTTCCCCTTATTTGAAAGTTCCTCTGTAACAACATCTACAAAAGACTTAAGAGCTGATTCAACCTCTTTTTTTGTAACGGAATTACCCATCTTCTTAGCCATAGCATCGATTAACTCTGTTCTATTCATTTTCTTCCTCCTAAAAATAATGTTAAAAAACATTATAATAAATATATATTACTACCGTAATTTTTAACGGCAATATAGAATCATTATGAGGTACGATACCACTCATAACATATTTTTTATAGTCTGTTTAGGGCGTTTTGTCAAGAAGAATAAAGCAAAAAAGCCATATTGTAAGGCTTTTTTTATCTATAAAGACATTTTATGTAAGAAAAAATACAGAATTGCTTGACATAGTAAGAATAAAGACTATAATATACATATACCCCGTGGGGGTATCAAGAGGAAAAGTATACTATAACTGTATGAAGATATAGTGCTTATATGCTGTATAGTTAAAATGTCGGGTATATGGCGACAAATTTAATGATACAGTTTTAATGATATTTAATCATAGAAAGGAAAATATGTTAAAGGAGAAGTATAATATTACCGGAATGAGCTGTGCCGCATGTTCCGCTAAGGTGGAAAAGGTAGTAGGCAAGCTTGAAGGTGTGGAGAATGTAGCGGTAAATCTTTTGACCAATTCCATGCAGGTGGAATATAAAGAGGATAAATTAAGCTCAAAGGATATAATAAAAAATATAAAAGATGCGGGATACGGTGCATCTCTTGCAAAAAATGAGATAAAAAAAGAGAAAACCATAAAAAAGACCAATGATGATGCTATAGATTCAATGAAGTTCAGATTGAAGGTATCCATAGTATTTTTGGTTATTTTAATGTATTTCAGTATGGGAAGTATGGTGGGACTTCCATTGCCGAAGTTTTTATCGGTAAAGGGAAATCCTGTAGGTTTTGCGCTGACTCAGCTTTTACTTGTACTGCCTGTAATGTATGTGAACAGGAAATATTATATAAGCGGATTTAAATCACTTTTTCACCTGTCACCGAATATGGACACACTTATTGCAATAGGCACATGTGCGGCATTTTTTTACGGTGTAATAACAATATATATTATGGGCTATGCTCTAAATAATTCTGATATGAATACGGTTGTGGAATACAGTATGAATCTGTATTTTGAGTCTGTTTCAATGATTTTGACATTGATAACTTTGGGTAAGTTCTTTGAAACATCATCAAAGGCAAGAACAACCGATGCAATATCAAAGCTTATAGATTTATCACCGAAGACCGCCAATGTATTGAGAAACGGAGTGGAAGAAAATATTCTTACAGAGGATGTAGCAGTAGGTGATACAGTAATAATAAGACCGGGAGAGAGTATACCTGTTGACGGCATTATAATAGAGGGCAGTACAAGCGTGGATGAGAGTGCTATTACAGGTGAGAGTATACCGGTGCAAAAAGAGACGGGAGATAAGCTTATAGCCGCCACCATCAATAAAAACGGGAGTGTAAGGATAAAAGCTACAGAGGTAGGAGAGGATACAGCTATTTCAAGAATCATAGCTTTGGTGGAGGAGGCATCATCATCCAAGGCACCTATTGCAAAGATGGCGGATAAGGTTGCGGGAGTATTTGTACCTGTAGTAATGGGTATTTCTTTGCTGACATTTATAGTGTGGATAGCACTGGGATTCGGCTTTTCATTTGCTCTTAATTGTGCAATATCGGTACTTGTTATATCCTGCCCATGTTCACTGGGACTTGCAACTCCGGTGGCTATAATGGTCGGAACGGGAAAGGGAGCAGAAAACGGAATACTTATAAAATCGGCAGAAGCTTTGGAAACCACTCACAGTATAGATACTGTTGTACTTGATAAAACAGGTACTGTAACGGAGGGTAAGCCTGTAGTTACGGATATTTTAGGATTTGATATAGATGAAAATGAATTTTTAGCATTAGCTGCGGGTGTGGAGAGTGCTTCAGAGCATCCTTTGGCTGAGGCAATTGTGGAAAAAGCCAAGGAAAAGAGATTGAATATAGTTTCCCCAAAGGAATTTGAGGCGATATCAGGAAGAGGAATTGTAGCATTTGTAGGTGATTCTAAAATCATTGCAGGAAATGAGCAGGCTGTAAAAGAGCAGTATGGGGATGATGAAAGCTTTTTTGAAGTGTTTAAAAAAGGAAATGAGCTGGCGGCACAGGGAAAGACACCTATGTATTTTATAAAAGACGGCAAACTGCTTGGAATAATTGCTGTAGCGGATACCATAAAAAAAGACAGTAAGGAAGCGATACAGGCTCTTAAAAACAGAAATATTGATGTAATACTTTTAACGGGAGATCATAAAAGTACCGCAACGGCTATTGCAAAACAAGCCGGTATTAAAAAGGTGATAGCGCAGGTACTTCCGACAGATAAGGAAGAACATATCAGAAAGCTTATGAAAGAGGGGCATAAGGTGGCAATGGTAGGTGACGGAATCAATGATTCACCGGCACTTGCAAGAGCCGATGTAGGTATTGCAATAGGTGCAGGAACGGATATTGCGATAGAGAGTGCGGATATAGTGCTGATGCACAGCTCTTTAAAGGATGTTGCCACAGCTATCGACCTTAGTAAGGCTGTAATAAGAAATATAAAGCAAAATCTTTTTTGGGCATTCTTTTATAATTCAATCGGAATACCATTGGCGGCAGGAGTATTTTATCTTACTTTAGGCTGGAGATTAAGCCCTATGTTCGGAGCGGCGGCAATGGGTATGAGCAGTGTATGTGTGGTAAGTAATGCTCTCAGACTCAGAGCCTTTAAGCCAAAGGAAATAAAGAAAAACAATACGGAAAATGATGAGATAGAACTCATTGAAAATAAAAGAAAAGAGGATAAAAATATGACAACAGTAATAAATGTAAACGGGATGATGTGTGAGCATTGTAAGGCAAATGTGGAGAAGGTGACAAGAGGAGTAGAAGGTGTCAGCAATTCATTAGTGAATCTTGAAGCAAAAAATGTTACAATAGAACACAGTGCCGATACTGATTTGGAAAAGGTGAAAAAGGCTATAACAGATGCGGGCTATGAGGTTGTATAATGAGAGCCGATTCTAAAACTGTACTGAGGCAGCTAAAGACAGCCAAGGGACAGCTGGAGGGTATTATAAAAATGGTGGAGGAAAACAGATACTGTATTGATATATCAAATCAGGTACTTGCCACCAGAGCCCTTTTGGAGAGGACAAATCGGATTATCCTTGAAGCTCATATAGAGGGCTGCATTATGGATGCGGCTGCTACAGGAAGTGATGAGGAAAGAAAAGAAAAAATATTTGAGCTTTCAAATATGATAAAGAAGATGATGAAATAATGGAAAGAGAGATTCTATATATAATAGACGGGGAGTATAGGGATATTGCAAGCTTTTTAAAGTCAAAGGGATATTCCTCCTCCAATATTATAGACTTAAAAAAATATGAAAACGGTATAATGCTCAATGGAGTTTGGGCTTATATGAATCAGAAGCCGGAGCTAAATGACCGGCTTCTTGTTCGTGTATGTGAATATAAAAAAAGCGAAAATATAGTGCCGGTAGATATAAAGCTTGATATAAAATATGAGGATGAGGATATTGTGGTGATAAATAAGCCCGGCGATATGCCCATTCATCCAAGCCTTAATAATTATGAGAATTCACTTGCAAATGCCTTGATGCATTATTATAAAGACAAAAACTTTGTTTTCAGATGTATCAACAGACTTGATAAGGACACTACGGGACTGACCATTGTGGCAAAGCATTTTTTAAGTGCAGGCATTTTAAATATAGCCATGCAAAAAAGACAGATAAAAAGAGTTTATAATGCTATAGTAAGAGATGAAGGCAGATTGGCAAAAGAAGGAATTATTGACTTGCCTATAGCCAGAGAAAATGATACCTTAATCAAGAGAAAGGTAAGCGAGGACGGACAAAGAGCTGTTACATATTTTAAAATGATTAAGAGGTTCGGAGAGTATTCTCTTATTGAACTGAGACTTGAAACGGGCAGGACTCATCAGATAAGAGTCCATATGAGCCATATAGGTGCTCCTTTGGCAGGGGATTATTTGTATAATGAAAATGAGTATGGTAAAAAAGATGTGAGGCCATTGCTACATTCCAAGAGTCTTGATTTTATACATCCCGTTACAGGAGAAAGAATATATTTGGAATGTGATTTACCTTTGGATTTTAAAGAAAAAATAATGATTGGAAAATACTATGTTTAGGATAGAATACCCATATTTGGATATGAAAAAGATTGCAGACAGCGGTCAGATATTCAGATTTAATGTTTATGATGATGAGTTTAGCCTTGTGGCGGGAGATAAATTGCTTTTTATAAAGGAAGATAAAAACGGCTATATATTATCCTGTAGCGAAAAAGAGTTTAATGAATTCTGGCTTGATTATTTTGATTTAAGACTTGATTATGGTGATTTTGAAAAAAATATACCGGAAACGGATATATTTTTAAAGGATGCGGCAAAGTATTCATACGGTATAAGGATATTAAATCAGGATAAATGGGAGATGCTGATATCATTCATTATTTCACAAAGAAAAAGTATTCCTGCAATAAAATCCTCTATTGAAAAACTTGCAAAGGTCTATGGCAAAAAAATAGATATGAAAATACCTGAATTTATTAAAAATATTGATGCCGATACGGAGTTTTATACATTCCCCACACCAAAGGAATTTGCAAATGCGGATATAGAAGCTTTAAATGCCTGCTCACTGGGATACAGAAGCCCTTATATTGAGGCAAGTGCAAAAGCGGTATATAGAAAAGATATAGATCTTAATGCTATTGACTCACTTGATGATGAGGAACTCTTAAAAGCATTGATGAGTCTAAAGGGTGTGGGTATAAAGGTGGCAAATTGTGTGGCATTATTCGGATATCACAGGATAGCCGCCTTCCCTATCGATGTGTGGATAAAGAGGATGATTGATGAACATTATGACGGAGAATTTCCTTTGGAATTGTATAAAGGATATGCCGGAGTTATTCAACAATATATTTTTTATTATGGCAGAGAAAGTGCGAAACATAGTAGTAATTAGACCGAAAATTTGCTATTATATTACCATATGAAAAAGTTAAAAAGGGACTGATTTCCCATGAAAGGAGCATTATGAACGAACTTACAAAAAAAGCTTATGAGACATGGAAGAATGCCGAACTTAGCGATGAGGCTCTTAGAAAAGAACTTGCATCTATTGCAAATGATGAAGAGGCTATCAATGACAGATTTTATAAGGAATTGGCATTCGGTACCGGAGGTCTTAGAGGTGTGCTTGGCGTGGGAAGCAACAGAATGAACATTTACACTGTAGGCAAGGCAAGCAGAGGACTGGCAAATTATATAAATTCAGTATCAAAATCACCAAAACTTGCAATAGCTTATGACAGCAGAAATAATTCCGATGTATTTGCAAGAAGGGCAGCAAGTGTATTTGCAGGTGCGGGAATAAAGGTATATATCTGGAAAGAGCTTATGCCTACACCGGCACTTTCCTTTGCGGTAAGAGAGCTTGGATGCGACGGCGGTATAATGGTTACAGCCAGCCATAATCCGGCAAAGTATAACGGCTATAAGGTATATGGTGCTGATGGCTGTCAGATAGCAAATGAGGCTGCTGACAGGATACTTGATGAAATCAATAATGTAGATACTTTCTCCGATTATAAGCTTGTGGACTTTGAAGAGGGACTTAAGTCGGGTATTATAGAGTATGTAAGTGAAGATACATTTAATGCCTTTATAGATGCGGTTTCAACACAGACCTTTATAGGTGATGATATTGTTAAGAATGTAAAGATTGCTTATACACCGCTTTATGGAACAGGGCTAAGATCGGTTACCACCTGCCTTAAGAAAAACGGCTTTACAAATATAGAGGTTGTAAAGGAGCAGGCAACTCCAAACGGAGACTTCCCGACCTGTCCATATCCGAACCCCGAGATAAGAGAAGCACTTGAAGTAGGCTTAAATGTAGCTAAAGAAGTGGGCGCGGATATTCTTATTGCAACAGATCCTGACTGTGACAGAGTGGGTATTGCCGTAAAGCAAAATGATGATTTCAGACTGTTCTCAGGTAATGAAGTGGGAGTTTTACTTACAGATTTTATTGCAAAGAGAAAAGTGTCTATGGGAATTATGCCAAAGAAGCCTGTAGTTGTAAAAACAATTGTTACTACAGATCTTGTAAACAGAGTTGCAGACGACTATGGCATAGAGACAAGAGATGTGCTTACAGGATTTAAATATATCGGAGATCAGATTGCAAATCTTGAAAAAGACGGTGAAGTGGACAGATATCTTCTCGGTTTTGAGGAGAGCTACGGATATCTTTCAGGCAGCTATGTAAGAGATAAGGATGCGGTAAACGGTGCATATCTGATTGCACAGATGTTTGCATACTATAAGGCACAGAATAAGTCCTTACTTGAGGTGCTTGACGGATTGTATGAAAAATACGGATATTATCTGAATACACTTTATTCATTTGAGTTTGAAGGTGAGAGCGGAATGAAGAAGATGGATGCGATAATGGATACTTTCAGAAATAATATTCCAAAGGATATTGCAGGAGTAAAGATTTTAGAGGTAAGAGATTATGAGACTTCCACTCAGACAAATCTTGCTACAGGTGAGAAAAAGCCGATAGATTTACCGAAGTCAAATGTTATCAAGTATATACTTGAGGGCAATTCATCAGCGGTACTCAGACCTTCAGGTACGGAGCCGAAGTTAAAGCTTTATCTTGCTATAAGCAGCGAGAATGAAGCAAGCGCAAGAGAGCTTGAGAGTAAGATATCAAATGAGGTAAAAAAGAGTTTAGCTTAAATTTTTAAGGGGCTGTGAAGGCAGCCTCTTTTTCATGCTTAAATATATGATTTTTGCTTGCAATTTAAAATTCATTATGCTATCATTATGCGGTAGACGAACAGATGTATTTTAGGGGCGAACATGGAGCAAAATATCAAATATTATGTTGTAAAAGATAAAGCAATACCTGAGGTGCTTATTAAGGTGGTTGAAGCCAAAAGGATGTTGACTGCGGATAAAATGATGACTGTAAAAGAAGCTACGGATAAATGTGGCATAAGCAGGAGTTCATTTTACAAGTACAAAGATGATATATTTCCATTTGATGATTCTTCAAAAGGAAGAAATATAACCCTTTCAATTCAAATGTCTGATGAATTAGGTCTGCTGTCGGAGCTTTTGGCAGTGGTTGCAAAATATCATGCAAATATACTGACAATACATCAAACAATACCGGTAAGCGGTGTGGCGACGATTTCTCTGTCCATTGAGGTATTAAAGGATACGGGAGATTTATCGAGTATGGTGGATGAAATCGGAAATTTGAACGGCATCTTTGATATAAAAATATTGGCTAGGGAGTAAAATATGTTTAGTGTTGCGATATTAGGATTTGGAACGGTAGGTTCGGGCGTATATGAAGTTATAAAAGAAAATAATGCACTTTTAAAGGAAAAGACAGGTGAGGAGATAGCCGTAAAAAAGATACTTGACCTTAGAGAGTTTCCGGGAAGTGAGTGGGAAAGCTTAATGGTGCATGATATAAAGGAAATTATAGAGGATAAAAATATAGATGTGGTAGTGGAAACTATGGGAGGAACATCTCCGGCATTTGAGTTTGTAAGAGATGCACTGCTTTCAGGCAAGCATGTTACCACATCAAATAAGGCTTTGGTCGCTGCACACGGTACCGAGCTTTTAAAGATTGCAAGAGAAAGAAATGTAAACTTTTTCTTTGAGGCAAGTGTCGGTGGAGGTATTCCGATTATAAGAACATTGACTGAGAGCTATGCCGGTGAACATTTTAAAGAGATTACAGGTATATTAAACGGTACTACAAATTATATACTTACAAAGATGGATGCCGAGGGTGAGAGCTTTGAAAAGGCATTATCAACCGCACAGGAGCTTGGCTATGCCGAGAGAAATCCGGAGGCGGATGTGGAAGGGCATGATACCTGCAGAAAGATAGCTATACTCTCTTCACTTGCCACAGGAAAGGGAGTTAACTTTGAGGATATATATACTGAGGGTATTACAAAGATAGATACTACAGATTTTGAATATGCCAAGGCTTTACATACATCTATAAAGCTTTGCGGTGATGCAAAGTTTGAAGACGGAAAAGTTTATGCATTTGTGGCACCTGTAATGGTGGAGCATAATCATCCTTTGTTTATGGTAAATGATGTATTTAACGGCATTATGGTGGAAGGGAATATGCTCGGAAAGAGTATGCTCTATGGCAGCGGCGCAGGTAAATTACCTACTGCAAGTGCCGTAGTTGCGGATATAGTTGCTATAGTAAAGAATAAAAATGAAAATGTGGCATTTGGCTGGGGTGAGAAAAAACAGGAAGTTGTAGATATTAAAGAGACAAGCCACAGATACTTTGTCAGATTTATGGGAAGAGACGGAGAGTTTATAGCAAAATGCAAATCTGAATTTAATGATGCCAAAGAGGTATATCTGGACGGCAAGGATGAATTCGCTTTGATAACCGGAGTAATTAAGGAAAAAGATTTCCTTAATGCTTTGAATAATCTAAGCGGTGTGATAAAATATATAAGAACAAAGATAGTTTAGTTTTATTGGCACTACCATTGGTGGTGCCAAATTATATTAGAGAAGATGATAGATAAAATATTTGAAAAAATTGGGGATTTTATGTACCCCTGTGTATTTCATGAGATGACGGGACTTTATTGTCCGGGATGCGGTGCCACGAGGTCATTAAGATTTCTGGTAAGAGGAAATATATGGAAAAGCTTTATTTATAACCCTATAATACTTTATATGCTTATATCAACTTTTATTTTTTTTGTTTTTGTAGTAAAGTATAAGATTAGTGGTAAAAGTCTGAATAAGGACAAAATTATTTTACCAATGTTATATGTAGGTGTTGTCGTATTGATTTTAAACTGGATTATAAAGGACTGGTTTTTGATTTTTAAAGGCATTGACCTGCTTAAATAGACGGGGATTACAGATGAAAAATACTGAAGATATTGCAAAAAAGAGATGGGAAAACAGAGCTGTTGTATTTGGGATAGTTTCCATACTGTCAAATATGTGTGCCCTCCCTACCTCGGGAGTACCGATGGGTATTCCTATAGGTATATTCTCCATTGCCTTTGCCATTATATCGGCAAAGGGAGGTATCAGAGGAAGAGCGATTGCCGGAATAATTACGGGAATGATTGGGATAATGATGGGACTTATTGTATACGCTATGATACTTTTTGTTGTGGTTCAATTAAAAGATCAGAGGATATTAAGTCAGTTTAAACCGGAGCAGATTAAAATTATACAGGATTATATCCAATTGTATATAGCACATTGATAAAGAGGAGGCAAATTTGACCGATATAGCAAAAATACTTGCAGATGAGCTTGGAATAAAGACTACACAGGTGGAGGCTACCATAAAACTTATTGATGAGGGCAATACCATACCTTTTATTTCCAGATACAGGAAAGAAGTAACAGGCTCTTTGAATGATGAAATACTCAGACAGTTTGATGAAAGACTTAGATATCTTAGAAATCTTGAAGAAAAAAAGGAGCAGGTAATATCCGCCATTGAGGAGCAGGGCAAGCTGACCGAGGAATTAAAAAAAGAAATAGAATCGGCTATGACCTTAGTGGCAGTGGATGATTTATACAGACCTTTCAGACCGAAGAGGCGTACAAGAGCAATGATTGCCATTGAAAAGGGACTTGAGAATTTTGCTAATGATATATATGAGGAAAAACTTCAAAGACCGGCAATAGAAGAAGGAGAAAAATATCTTTCAAATAAAGAGGGGCTTGAGGTGGAAAGCCCGCAGGATGCAATAGCCGGAGCAATGGATATTATTGCTGAAAAGATATCAGATGATGCGGCATTTAGAAATAAGATAAGAGATATGTCCTATAAACAGGGTATACTTATGTCAAATGCCAAGGATGAAGACCTGGAATCGGTATATGAAAATTATTATAATTTTGCGGAGAGTGTTTCAAAAACAGCAGGATATAAAATCCTTGCAATTAACAGAGGAGAGGATGAAAAAATTCTCACTGTAAAGCTTGATCCTCCGACTGATGATATTATAAGATATTTGGAAAAAATAATTATAAAAAAGCATAATCCGCATACACAGCAGATCTTAAAGGATACTATAGAGGATGCATATAAAAGACTTATTGCGCCTTCTATAGAAAGGGATATCAGATCAAGCCTGACAGAAAGTGCCGAGGATGAGGCTATAAAGGTATTCGGAAAGAATCTTACACAGCTTCTAATGCAGCCTCCTGTAGCCGGAAGAGTTGTACTTGGTTGGGATCCGGCATTTAGAACAGGTTGCAAGCTGGCAGTGGTGGATGAGACCGGAAAAGTACTTGATACAAAGGTAATATATCCTACAGCACCGCAAAACAAGGTGGCTGAGTCCAAGAAGATATTAAAGGAGCTTATAAAAAAATATAATATAAGTCTTATTTCTCTTGGAAACGGTACAGCTTCAAGAGAGTCTGAGGCTATTATTGTAGAACTGATAAAGGAAGTTGATACTAAGCTTGAATACATTATTGTAAATGAGGCGGGAGCAAGTGTATATTCCGCAAGCAAGCTTGCAACGGAGGAATTCCCGAATTTTGATGTGGGGCAAAGATCCGCCGCATCCATTGCAAGAAGACTGGAAGATCCTCTGGCTGAGCTTGTAAAGATTGATCCTAAGTCCATAGGAGTAGGGCAATACCAGCATGATATGAATCAAAAGAAGCTTTCGGAAGCACTTTCAGCAGTGGTGGAGGATTGTGTAAACAAGGTGGGTGTGGATTTAAATACCGCTTCTGCACCGCTTTTGGAGTATATCTCGGGTATATCAAAGGCGGTTGCCAAAAATATTGTAATATATAGAGAGGAAAACGGCAGTTTTAAAAGCAGAAAGGAGCTTTTAAAGGTTTCAAAGCTTGGACCTAAAGCCTTTGAGCAATGTGCTGGCTTCCTTAGAATAAATGAGGGTAAAGAGCCTCTTGATATGACCAGTGTGCATCCTGAAAGTTATGATGCTACAAAAAAACTTTTGGAAAGTCTTGGCTATAGTAGCGGAGATATTACATTGGCGGGACTTAACGGTATTTCAAAGAAAATATCCGATTTTAAGAGAGTATCTGAAAATATCGGCATAGGTGAGATTACTTTAAAGGATATAGTAAAGGAACTTGAAAAACCCGGAAGAGATCCAAGAGATGAGATGCAAAAGCCGATACTTCGTACAGATGTACTTGAGATGGAAGATTTAAAAGAAGGGATGATTTTAAAGGGCACTGTTAGAAATGTTATCGACTTCGGTGCATTTGTGGATATCGGAGTACATCAGGACGGGCTTGTGCATATATCAAAGTTAAGTAAGAAATTTATAAAGCATCCGCTTGAAGCGGTAAGTGTCGGAGATATTGTTGAGGTAAGGGTGGACAGTGTGGATTTAAAGAAAAAGAGAATTGCCCTGTCCATGGTATTGGATTGATATGAATAAAATAAAAATAGATATGCAGCTTAATGCAAAGGATATCTGGCTGTTTTCAATGTATCACAGTAACAGAGGATTCTTATTGGTATTTAATGTGCTGTTCACAGTGGCTATGTATTATTATATGTTTACTTCCTGGAATACATTTGATATTCCCAGAAAGATTTTGTTTTTATTGCTTTCAAATATGTTTTTGATAATACAGCCTGCAACCCTTTATTTAAAATCGGCAAAACAGGCAAGAACTGAAGCCATAAGAGCAGGGCTTTTGATGGAGATAAATGATGAGGGGATTGTGGTTTCATCAAAGGGTGAGAGCATTGATTTTAAATGGGAGAGCGGATTTCGCTCAAGAATACTGCCGGGAATTATAATAATATATGTGGATGCTATAAGGGGATATCTTTTGCCTGACAGATACACAAAAGGGAATAAAGAAAAAATAGTAAGCATTTTAAAAGAGAAGACAAGGGTGAGTTTGTTTTAAGTGTAATTGGTATAAGGATGAATACAAAGATTTTTGAGAGCTTTTCCGATAAGGAAACATTTGATATTGCCTTTAAAATTGCCACCGGTTTAAAGGTAAGAGCAGATGCCACTGTAGTTTGCCTTGACGGTGATTTGGGAGTAGGAAAAACTGTTTTTGCAAAGGGATTTGGAGCAGGGCTTGGAATAAAAAAAGATATTGTAAGCCCTACCTTTAATATAGTGAAAAGCTATGAGGGAGAAAAAAAGCTTCATCATTTTGATGTATACAGGATTTCCGATATTTCAGAGCTGGACGAGATAGGGTTTGAGGAATTTTTATATGATGATGCTATAGTTCTTATAGAATGGTCAAAGCTTATAGAGGAAGCCTTACCGGAAAATATTATAAAGATTGTGATATCAAAGGATCTTGAAAAGGGATTTGATTATAGAAAGATAACAGTGGAAGGCATGAAGGATGAAGATTTTAGGGATTGAAAGTGCCGCATTGGTGGCATCGGTTGCGATATTAGATGAGGACATAACAATAGCTGAATATACTACAAATTTTAAAAAGACTCATTCGGAAACATTATTGCCGATGCTTGATGAGATAATAAAAATGACAGGTATTGATTGCAGCGAACTTTCAGCTATCGCAGTTTCAGGAGGTCCGGGATCATTTACCGGACTTAGGATAGGAGCAGCCTGTGCAAAGGGACTCGGGCTTGCACTTGATTTACCCCTTATCCATGTTCCGACACTTGATGCAATGGCATTAAATATATACTCATCAGATGCGATTATAGTGCCTATAATGGATGCCAGAAGAAATCAGGTATACACCGGTATATATAAAAATGACTGCAATTTGGAAATTATAAAGGATTCTATGGCTGTGGCTATAGATGAATTGTTTGAAATTTTAAAAGATTTAGATAATAAGGAAAAGATAAAAAAGATTATCTTTCTGGGTGACGGTGTGCCGGTATTCAGGGAATATATTGACAAAAACCTTGAAATAGCACATGATTTTGCATCTGCAAATTTGAACAGACAAAGAGCATCAAATATTGCAATGCTTGGACTTAAAATGTTTAAGGAAGGAAAGTCTTTACTTTCTGATGATATGAGACCGGAATACCTTAGAAAAAGTCAGGCGGAAAGGGAGAGAAATGTGGATAAGACCGATGCTGGTCTCTGATATAGAAGCAATAAAACAACTGGAAAAAGATATTTTTGGCGATACATGGAGCGAAAATAATATAAAAGACTCTATAGAATCTAAATTCGATTACTGTGTGGTTATCGAAGAAGACTATAGAGTCTTGGCTTATATTATTTTCAGGGTGAATGCTGATGAGGCGGAGCTTTTTCGTATAGCTACAGATAAATGTAACAGAGGAATGGGGTGTGGGCATAGGCTGATGAACTTTATGATTTCAAATCTTAGAGATATGAAGGTAAAAAAAGTGTTCCTTGAGGTCAGATGCCAAAATAAAGATGCTATAAGGCTATATGAAGAGTACGGTTTTAAAAAGCTTGGCATCAGGAAGGAATATTATCATGATCCCATAGATGATGCTTTGTTAATGGAAGGATATATAAAATGTTAGATATTTGTTTATTAGGTACAGGGGGTATGATGCCTCTGCCTTACAGATGGTTGACCTCTATGATGGCAAGATGTGAGGGAGTAAATCTATTGATAGATTGCGGAGAGGGTACCCAGGTTGCGATAAAAGAAAAGGGATGGAGTCCAAAACCTATAGATGTGATCTGTTTTACACATTTTCATGCGGATCATATAAGCGGTCTGCCGGGGCTTTTACTTACAATGGGAAATTGTGAAAAGACCACACCGCTTCTGGTAATAGGACCGAAAGGACTTGAGAGGGTTGTAAATGCTATGAGGGTTATAGCACCTGAACTCCCCTTTGAAATACAATTCCATGAATTAAAGGAAAATGAGGAAGTGATAAATTTTGCTCCATATAAGATAGAGGCATATAGAGTAAATCACAGAGTAACCTGCTATGGCTACAGAATATCAATTGACAGAAAGGGCAAATTTGATGCCGAAAGAGCAAAAGCACTTGATATTCCTCTAAAATACTGGAATAAATTGCAGCATGGAGAGACGATTACTGACGGAGAGAAGGTATATACTCCGAATATGGTAATGGGAGAGGCAAGAAGAGGTATTAAGGTAAATTATTGTACAGATACAAGACCTGTACCGATTATTGCAGAATACGCCAAAGACTGCGACCTCTTTATATGTGAGGGTATGTATGGAGAGGATGAAAAGGAAGAAAATGCCAAAGGCTATAAGCATATGACTATGACCGAGGCGGCAAACCTCGGGAAGGAGGCAAACCCTAAGAGAATGTGGCTTACACATTATTCGCCCTCAATGAACAAGCCGGATGAATATATTGAAAATTTAAAGAAAATTTTCCCGGCTATAAGGACTGCAAGAGACGGATGGAGTATAGAACTGGGTTATGAAGAAGAATAATATAAAAATACTTGCAATAGAAAGTTCATGTGATGAGACTGCGGCAGCTGTAGTGGAAGATGGAAGAAAGGTACTTTCAAATATTATTTCATCACAGATAGATTTACATACAATATATGGAGGAGTTGTACCGGAGATTGCCTCCAGAAAACATATAGAGAATATAAATTTTGTAATAAGAGATGCACTAAAGGAGGCAAATGTCACCTTTGATGATATTGATGCCATAGCAGTTACCTACGGTCCGGGGCTTGTAGGGGCTTTACTTGTAGGTGTAGCTGAGGCAAAGGCACTTGCCTATGGACTTAAAAAGCCCTTGATAGGAGTGCATCATATAAAGGGACATGTTTTTGCAAATCTTATAGAGCATGAAAATTTGAAGCCTCCTTTTGTATGCCTGATTGTTTCGGGAGGACATACGGAAATAGCTATTGTAAAGGATTATAATGATTTTGAAATAGTTGCAGCCACAAGAGATGATGCGGCAGGTGAGGCATTTGATAAGGTGGCAAGAAGTGTAGGTCTTGGTTATCCCGGAGGTCCAAAGATTGATAAGGCGGCGAAGCTTGGCAATCCTTTTGCAATAGAGTTTCCAAAGGCAAGAGTAAATGATTCAAAATATGATTTCAGCTTTTCAGGAGTAAAGTCAGCTGTTTTAAATTATCAAAATAAAGCAAATATGACAGGTGAAAAGATAAATGTAAATGATTTGGTGGCATCTTTTCAAAGAGCTGTGGTGGAGGTACTGGTGGAACATACCATTACTGTAGCAAAGGATTATAATATAAAGAATGTAGCAATGGCAGGGGGAGTGGCGTCAAATACAGCACTTAGAAGTTTGATGGAGGAAAAATGCAGTGAAGAGGGGTTAAAGCTTCATTTCCCGTCACCGGTATATTGTACGGATAATGCGGCAATGATCGGTGTTGCTGCATATTATGAATATTTAAACGGAAACTTTAAGGATTTGACATTAAATGCGGTACCAAATCTTGAACTGTGATTGTAAAAAGTATTTATTGATATTGGAATATGATTATGAAAAGTACGGCGATAATACTGGCTGCGGGCAGCGGAAAAAGATTTAATGCCAATAAAAAGAAACAGTTTACAGAGCTTTATGATAAGCCTCTATTATACTATTCCCTGAAAGCATTTAGTGAAAGCAAAGTAGATGAGATTATAATAGTTACATCAGAAGCCGATATTGACTATGTAGGAAAAGATATCGTAAAAAAATACGAATTTTTTAAGGTAAAATATATTGTTTCCGGCGGAAATGAAAGATATGATTCTGTATATAGTGGATTAAAGGCTGTATCAGGGAATATTTGTCTGATACATGACTCTGCCAGAGCCATGATAAATGTGGAACTTATAAACAGATGCATTGATGCAACGCTTAAGTATAGGGCGGTGGTACCTGTAGTAGCTCCAAAGGATACCATCAGAATAAGAGATGGTGAGTTTGGCGGTGAGACAATTGATCGAAGTACCCTTTGTATTATACAGACTCCACAATGCTTTTATACGGAGCTTATAAAGTCGGCATTTGAAAAGATGTATAAAACCGATTATGAATCTCTTGGAATTACGGATGATGCAATGGTTGTGGAGAAATTTAGTGATACAAAGGTAAGACTTATAGAGGGTGATTATAAAAATATAAAGGTAACCACACCTGAGGATATAATGATAGCTAAGGCGTTTTTGGATGTCGAGAATGGTCGATAGAAAGCCGATGCAGCATGTGGTTGCATTGGCTTTTTGGGTAGTTGTAAGATATAATATTTTAATAATATATACAAATTTTAATTTACAGAGGAAGAGTATGAGTAAAAAATTGGAGGAAATGAGCTTAAAAGAACTTTGGCAATTGTTTCCGATATTTTTAGTTGAATATAATAAAAAGTGGATAATATGGTATGATGAAGAAAGAAAATCGATTTTATCAGCGGTTCCAAATATGTATATAAAAAGAATATCTCATATCGGTAGCACCGCTATATTGGGTATATGGGCAAAAAATATTGTGGATATATTGGTTGAAGTAAACAATAAAGAAGAATTAGATGTTGTTAAAAATATACTCATAAATAATGGATGGCTATGTATGAATGTGGCTGAAACTCGTACCATATTAAATAAAGGGTATACAGAACAAGGATTTGCAGAAAAAGTATTTCATCTTCATATTAGAATTACCGGAGATAATGATGAATTGTATTTCAGAGATTATTTGAATGAGCATAAGGAAATAGCTAAAGAATATGAAACTTTAAAACTATCTCTTTGGAAAGAATTTGAACATGATAGAGATGGATATACAAATGCAAAAGCGGAGTTTATAAATAAATATACAAATTTAGCAAAAAATGAATATGGAGGAAGATATTAAATAACTTCCGGTTTATCCGACTTAGCCCAATATAAGTTTTTAGTGCTATAACATAATAATTTACATATTTGCAAAACTACATACCGAAAAGGTCAGCATGAGTACCGGTTTCAGTTGCAATGATAATAAGTCTATCATCTTCAACACGATATATTAATAACCAATCCGGTTCTATGTGACATTCTCTAAAGTCTGACATATACCGGATAGTTGGTGGTCTCTATATTTGGACTCAAGTGGTTTTCCTGTACTAAGTGAATCAAGTACATCTAATCCTCCAACATAGCTAAGACAGCTTCTTTAGCAGAATTATACGGTCCATTTAAGTTTCTATGTAACCTTGCATCTTGAATTGCACTAAGACTTTCATTATATTGCTTTTTATGTACAACAGGAAATGGTAATCCATTGTGTTCAAGTGAAGCATTTAAGAAAATCCTTATTGCTGTTGATGTATCCAAACCCAGACTTGAAAATAGTGAGTCGGCGTCTTTCTTTAGCTGATCATCTATACGAATTTGTAGTGTTGACATATTGCACCTCCAATACTTAAGCAATTATTTGTAATATAATTATAGTATAAGTGTAGCATATATGCAATGCTGATAGATTAGATAAATTTAAATTTGAAAAGTTTGAAGGAGATAACTGTGAAGATAGATATTGTTAAAACGAAAGAGTACTACAATTCATTGTCCTCAGATATGCTATGTGACTGTGATTATTGTAAGCTGTACTACATTAAGTCAAGAAAAGAATTTCCTGAATTGGCATTATGGCTGGATAAATATGGTGTAGACATAGAAAAACCTTTGGAGGTTATGAGTCTTGAACCGGATGAGAGTGGTATGCTTGAATATATAGGAGTACAGTATATTGTTTTTGGTACTTTTTCGAATGATAATTCATATTATGTTGGAGATTTTAATATAAAGATTGCAGATTCACACCCAAGTACCGGAATCAGTGATGAACATTTTGTTTTAGAAGTGATTCCTATGAATTCTATGAAATTACCATTTAATGGGTAAAAGTCTGATTTGGAAATAAAGAAAATAATAATTGATTATGTTTCCTAAGCCCGGTAATTAGAATTTAACAAAGCGTATTATAAAAAAGTAAAGGGTTTATAAGTTATGGAGTTGAAATTAGAAAATGCTGAATCGAAAAAAACTCAAGAATTGGCAAATTTAATCAGAGCATATAACAGATCAAAGAGAGAGCCGTCTAAAAGTGAACCTTTAAATATTTATTTGGAAGATGAACAGGGCAATTTAAAGGCAGGAATGGTAGCGGAAACTTTTGGAAATTGGCTTGAGATTGAATATTTATATGTCAGTGATGATTTACGGGGACAAGGGATTGGTTCAAAAATCTTGAAAATGGCGGAAAGAGAGTCAAAAGAGCGAGGGTGTAAGTATTCATTTGTGAATACTTTTAATTTTCAAGCACCGAAATTTTATGAAAAGCATGGTTATAAAGAAGTGTTTGCATTGGAAAAATATCCTTATACGGGGGAGAGATACTATTATACAAAAGATTTATAATTTTAAGTATAAGTAGAAATGGAATCTGAACGCATGAAATATCTAGGTGAGTCAAGTTTTGAATCACCCTTTTAAAATTGCATATAAAAGTCTATTTTAATAAGTTGCTCTCCTGCATTTTGGCTTACATCCATATCCTTAATAAGTTCACCGTCAAAAATAGTGGAGATATGTTTTAAGACCATATTTAAATAATTTTCCTTGCTCTCAAAGTGGCTGTAAGGGGTTCCTTTAATTTTTCGTATCTCTTTTATTGTCAAGAAGAAATACAGATTTTGGGATAGATTTTATAGAATTAAAAGTAATTATGATATAATACATTCAATATAAGAGAGAGTAAAAAACTATAAATATGGAGGAATATTATGCTTAGAGTGTGGTTTGGTGATAGAGATAATGTAATATATAATACATCAGTATATTTTAGAAACAGATACAAAGACAGCTGGATTACAGATGAATTTGCAAGAGTCGCTATTAAAGATATTGACAGATCTGAAGTATTGGATGCAAATACTATTCAAAGCCCTGTTTTGGGGCAAATTCCGCCGGATAAGCTATCAGGTGGTGTAAAGGCTTTGATATTGATGAAAAATGAACCGGGTAAGACGTTTAATGCATCCAACTGTGGAGATAATTGCTCAAAATGGATACTGAAGCTTGGTAAAGAAAAGAATTTTACAATAGCCCTATATCATATAATGGATTTTGGAAAGGAAGATTTTGAAATTCGTATTTTAAATGACAAAAAACTTATTGTACATAATATGAGAGAGTTTTTAGATGCGGCGGATAAATATCTTAAGGAGAATATGCAGTAATGATTGGTAGGGTAAGTATTAAGATAAGCAATCAAAGAAACTCTTATAAATTCACACTAAATCGGAATATTACTATTCTTCGTGGAGATAGCGGCACAGGGAAGACCACATTGTATGATATGATTAGAGATTACAACAATCTGGGAAGAGAAAGCGGAGTAAAGATTAGCGGTGGAAATATTGTAACGCTGGAAGGAAGAAATTGGGAAGACGAACTTGATAAGTTGAGTAAAAAAATTGTAGTGATTGATGAAGGAAGTAAGTTTGTATTTTCAAAGAAATTTGCAAATAAGGTAAAGGGTTGCGATAATTACTTCCTAATAATAACAAGAAGTTATCTTTCACAATTGCCATACAGTGTTGATGAAATATATCATATTAAGGGTACCGGAAAGAACAAAGAATTTGAGAGAGTTTATACTGATATTGATAAATTTTATGATAATCCTAATCCAAATAGATTTCCATTCATGCCGGATATTATTATTACAGAAGACAGCAAGTCCGGATATGAGTTTTTCTTAGATACTGTAAAAAATACAAATATAAAATGTGAAGCAGCAGGAGGAAAGTTACCATTATACTACATACAGCCGGACATAAAGGGGAAAATAATGATGCAGATTGCACATATTAAGTTGGATAATTAAGGTGTAATATGAAAAGAAATAAATTATATTTACTATTGTTTATGATATTTTTTTATTCTCAGGTTGCATGAGAGAAGATGAAAACATCATCACAAGTGAGGGAGCAGAAAGTACAATTATTGAAGATAGTACGGTTGCCAAAGCTAATGACAATGAGAGCAAAGAAGAGAGTTTTAAGGATGTTTGGTGTAATGTTAAACAATAAAGACTTGAAAATTTAGTATGTAAATAACAGGACACCTTTTAGGAAGCTTATTAAAAAAAGTAATTAAGAAATTCCGGTTTACTAGTCTTGGTAAATTTGAATTTGGTGGTTTGAAGCATGAATTATATAAGACAAGCAAAGATTAATGATTTAGTGAGAATAGCTGAAATATTTGTATTTAACTATAGGCTGAATTTTTATCCGATATTTCAAGAAGATACTTTCTATTTTGAAGAGTTAACAGTTTTTAATATGGTAGAAAGTTTTGCAAAAGAATTAGATAGCATATGTGTATATGATGATGGTGTAGTAAAAGGATTTATTCAAATCGAAAAACGAGAAGTGAAGAGATTATTTGTTGAACCTGTTCTTCAAGGGAAAGCAATCGGAACTGAATTGTTAGAATATGGAATAGCAGAAAGGGATGCTAATCATTTATGGGCATTAGAAAAAAATATAAAAGCAATAGCATTTTATAAAAGACATGGTTTTGACACGACAAATGAAAAGAAATATGAAGAAGACACAACAGAGTTTCTTGTTCGTATGGAGAAATAAATCTCAGTTTGACAAGACCGGTAAGTTTGAATTAAATTTAATAAAAATATATATTTATTATGCAATGTTAAATAAGTAAGCTGATAAAAAGTAAATTAGTGTTTGATAAAGTTTTAAGGAGATAACTGTGAAGATAGATATAGTTAAAACGAGAGAGTACTACAATTCATTGTCCTCAGATATGCTATGTGATTGTGAATATTGTAAGCTGTATTATGCTAAGTCAAGAAAAGAATTTTCGGAATGATAATTCATATTATGTTGGAGATTTTAGCATAAAGATTGCAGATTCACACCCCGATACCGGAATTAGTGAAGAACACTTTGTTCTCGAAGTGATCCCTAGGAGTTCTATGAAATTATCTATTAAGGGATAAATCAGGTTTGTAAAAATAAAGTATATAAATTTACGGAGGTAAAGGAGATGAAAAAAATAAGAGAAATGTCTGTTTACTTAATAGTGATAACTTTAGCTTTTTATGTGTTACCTGCTTTCATTAATGACACATGAATCGGTATATTCTTCTTACTTATTTTAACTCCTATTATTTGTTTTGTAACTTCTATAATTTATGGAATTAGACATTCTTTTAATTTGATATTTTTATTGCTAATTATGGCCCTCTTTATTCCGACTATATTTATATTTTATAATGAAAGTGCAGCTGTTTATGTATTAATATACGGTATAATTGCAACAATAGGAAATCTTTTGGGAAGCTTAATTTAAAAAATGAGTAATTAAGAAATCTCTGTTTATCAGTCAGTATAAATTTAGTGAGGTTCATTTTATGATAGAAAAAAATAAAGAAATAGTGGTAATAGATGAAACTACAATTAAAAGTAAGATTTATTATTTAAGAAATCAAAAGGTTATGCTTGATTTTGAACTTGCTGAAATTTATGGGTATACAACGACAAGATTTAACGAACAAGTAAAAAACAATGCTGAGAAATTTGATGATGATTTTATGTTTCAGTTGACGAAGTCGGAGTTTGAAAACTTGATATCGAAAAAATCGACATCAAGTTGGGGCGGTCGTAGAAAACCACCTTATGCTTTTACAGAGCAGGGTATTTATATGCTTATGACTGTATTAAGAGGAGAACTTGCTGTTAAGCAAAGCAAGGCATTAATACGAATGTTTAAGCAGATGAAAGATTTTATAATTGAAAATCAAGATTTTATCAGTCCAAAAGATTTAGTGCAAATTGCAGTACAGACAAACCAAAATACAAAGGATATTGCAGAAATAAAATCTCAAATGGCTACAAAAGAAGATTTGAAAAAAGTGATGGAAAATTTCATAGATCCGGACACCTATAAGCATTTTCTTTTGATGAATGGAGATAAGATTGAAGCGGATGTTGCCTACACAAAAATATATAATTCTGCAAAGAAAAGTATTTTTGTGATAGATAACTACATAGGTTTAAAAACGTTAGAGCTGCTAAGAACTGCAAAAGATAATGTGGAGGTCATCATATTTAGTGATAATGTCAGAAATAAAGATATGCTTACAAAAAGTATTTTAAATGATTTTATAAGAAATTACCCTAACATTAACTTAAAAATGAAGATTGCAGGTAAAAAGTATCATGATAGGTATATTTCAATAGATTATGGAATGGAAAATGAAGCGTTTTATCTTTGTGGAGCATCATCGAAGGATGCAGGAAATAAAATATCAAGTATTACCAAGATAGAAGAATCAGCAAAGGATTTGTATCATACAATGTTTGGTGGAATGTTAAACAATAAGAATTTGAGAATTTAGTGTGTAAATAACAGGACACCTTTTAGTAAGTTTATTAAAAAAGTAATTAAGAAATTCCAATTTGCCAGTCTGGGTAAATTTGAATTTGTATCAGTGTAAGAAGGAGAATAATATCATGTTTAGAACAATTCGTAAAAAGAAAAATGAAATCAGCATCGACATGGCAAAGGCTCTTTTGCAGTCCGGCCGACGTGGCGTTCTTGCCGTAAATGGAGATGACGGATATCCCTATGCAATTCCTATCAACTATGTCTACGATGACGATGCGAATAAAATTTATTTTCATGGAGCACGTGCAGGCCATAAAGTAGATGCACTGCGTTGCTGTGACAAAGTATGTTTCACGGTATATGGAAATGAAACCATTAAAGAAGAAGATTGGGCACCGTTTGTGCAGAGCGTTGTGGTATTCGGCAGATGTCACCTCGTAGAATACGGTGTAAGAGCAACAACTCTGTTAAAACGATTTGCAATGAAATACTATCCTAGCGAACAGTTAGTTGACGAGGAAATTGCCCACGCAGGAAAGGCTGTGCAAATTTTTGAAATAGAAGTGGAGCACCTCAGCGGCAAGGAAATACAGGAACGATAACTTTAGCTTTTTGTGTGTTACCTGCTTTCATTAATGATACAGGAACCGATATATTCTTCTTACTTATTTTAACTCCTATTATTTGTTTTGTAACTTCTATCATTTATGGAATTAGACATTCTTTTAATTTGATATTCATGATGATGGGTGAAACACGGGCGAATTAAGTTATCCATTGGGAAGAGGTATAAATTTTTCAATAGCATTCGAAGATGTTGAAGAACTTTATAAATTAGTAAAAACTCTAAATTTTGAAATATATAGAGAACTAACAAGAAATAAATATCAAGTTAATGGGACAGAAGAAACACAAGTTGAGTTCTTAATACAAGATCCCAATGGATATTTATTAAGATTTACAAACTGATAAATTCCGATTTACTAAGCTCGTTAATTAGAATTTAAAAAATTGAAGTACAAAATAGTGAAGGACTTATACAGTATGAAATTGAAATTAGAAAATATTGAATCGAAAAGAACTGAAGAACCGGCAAATTTAATCAGAGCATACAATAGATCAAAGAGAGAGCCGTCTAAAAGCGAACCACTTAATATTTATTTGGAAGATGAACAGGGCAATTTGAAGGCAGGAATGGTAGCGGGAACTTTTGGAAATTGGCTTGAGATTGAATATTTATATGTCAGTGATGATTTACGGGGACAAGGGATCGGTTCAAAAATTTTGAAAATGGCGGAAAGAGAGTCAAAAGAGCGAGGGTGTAAGTATTCATTTGTGGATACTTTTAATTTTCAAGCACCGAAATTTTATGAAAAGCATGGCTATAAAGAAGTGTTTGCATTGGAAAAATACCCTTATACAGGTGAGAGATACTATTATACAAAAGAGTTGTGATTTGAAATGTGGTTTTGAATTGGAATCATTTACTATGATAACCATTATAGGGAAATCATTATTTACGAAGGAGGGCTGATGAAAGATATTAGACCGGATTTTAAAGATATAAAATCATTTGAAGAATTTAACAGATACTATTGGTATCGAGAAGAACTTTCACAAATTTGTAAATCCCTTGGATTGGAGTATAGATGTACAAAACAAGAGCTGAACTTAATTATAGAACAATTTTTTAGGGGAAATAGAGTGGAAAAATCTGTAAGGAAAGTAAACAAAAATCAAACTGAATCGATAAATTTAAATACGCCATTGCTTGAAGCCGGATTTTCCTTTAACCAAAAATTTAGAGATTATTTTTCTGCCGTAACAGGTGTTAATCCGTTTAAATTTAATGCTGATATGGCAACAGCTTGGAGGAAAGTAAAAGCCGAAAATGATTTAAGCTTTACGATACAAGATATGCTGAAAGTATATTATGGTGAATCGGATTACGCTAAGTATGATAATTCAGCTTGTCAATGGAATCAATTCCTAAAAGATTTTTGTTTAGATGAATGTAGCAATAATTACTCTGATAAGTTAAAAGCTGCAGCTACCCTTTGGAAAGAAGTTAGAGACTCAAAAAATGAAAAAATATATTCAAGGGAACTTTTAAAAAAATATGAAGACAAAATAGAGGAGTACTTAAAGTAAATAAATCTGATTTTAAGAGTTTGAAAGGGGGTATACAGACATTGATGAATTTTATGAAGATAAATAAATTTTATTTACTGCTTACTGTGATTATTTGCATATGCTGTGGTTGTAAGAGCAAAAATATGAATACCGTCACAAATGAGGAAGCGGAAAGTACAATTGTTGAAAATAGTAATGATACAAAAACAAATGATAATGAGAGTACAGAAGAAAGCACTGAGAAAAGTGCTGTGAAACTTTCGGATTTTATAAATCCTGAGGGAAATACACTTTTTACCCGTTTTATTACTCCAAAGGGATATAAAAGGGTGAAAGCCGCTGAGGGAAGTTTTGCCCATTTTATAGGAAATTATAATTTGGAGCCTGACGGTACTCCGGTATATTATTTTGATAAAAGAGAAAAGGCAGGAAACGGTCACGTGGCGGTATTTTCCATGGAAGTGGCAGAGGAGGATTTGCAGCAATGTGCAGACAGTATTATGAGAGTATATGCCGAATATTTGTATAAGACAGGAGAGCAGGATAAAATAAGCTTTACATTTGTAGACGGCTTTGTATGCGATTTTAAGCACTGGAGACAGGGGTATAGGGTAAAGTTTTCAAATGATAAACCGTACTGGGAGCAAAGTGTAAATCCTGACAGTGGTGAGGAAACATTTAAAAAGTATCTTCGCATTGTATTTGCCTATTCTTCCACACTTTCTATGGAAAAAGAGTCAAGACCTGTAGATATCTCTGAAATTCAGGTGGGGGATATTTTTATAAAGGGAGGAAGCCCCGGACATGTGGTAATGGTGGCTGATATCTGTGAAAATGGAGCAGGAGAAAAGGCATTCTTACTGGCACAGGGCTTTATGCCGGCACAAAGCTTTCATATAATCAAAAATCCCGCCCACAGTGAGGACCCATGGTATTATGAAGGCGAGATAAAATATCCTTTAAGAACACAGAATTATACCTTTGATGAGGGAAGTTTAAAAAGGCTTGATTATTTGCAATAGATATAGTTGTTAGTTATTGACACTTAACTTAAAAAGAGATAAAATAATAACAAAGTTATCAGAAAGGTAAAAGTATGTCAAACGGAGCATATGATATCACACATAAAAAGATATTAGAAAGTGGAAAGGAACTTTTTTTAAAAAATGGTTATGAAAGGACCAATCTCAGGGAGCTTTGTAAGAAGGCAGGAGTTACTACAGGTGCATTTTACAGGCATTTTGAGGACAAGTCTTCCATCTTTCGAGAACTTGTAGATGATGTGGCAACCGGTCTTTTATCCGGATTTGATAGAGCTGAAGATAAATGCTTTGATAATATAGATACGGGAAATACGGATGAAATCTGGAATATTTCTTCAGATGCTATAAGAGAATTTATACACTATATTTATATGCATTTCGATACATTTAAGCTTATAATTTGCTGCTCGGACGGAACGGAATATAATAACTATATTGACCGCATTGTTGAGCGTGAATTAAACAGTATGTATCGTATGTATGAAGCACTGGATGAAAAGGGGATTTCTTATAATCGTGTTGCAAAGAATGAGTTACATATGATTATACATGCATATTATGCCTGTATTTTTGAAACGGTTTTACATGATTTCAGTAAAGAAACAGCATTGGATTCTGTTCAAAGTCTGTCGAGTTTTTTTACGGCAGGATGGAGGAAACTGCTTCAAATCTAGGATTGTCACAATATGTGGCATATTTTTGACTCAAAGATAACTAAGTATGCAATCTAAGTTATCATAAATTAGATAAATAAATTCTAGGAGGAATTTGTATGAAAAGTGATAGTTTAAAGACAAAAGATTTGATTCATGTAGGTGTATATACGGCAATTTATATTGTAGTATTTTTTACAGTGGGAATGATTAATGCAATCCCATTCCTTTATCCTCTGCTGTTTATTTTGGTTCCGCTTATTACAGGGATACCTTTTATGTTATTTTTGACTAAAGTGGAAAAGTTCGGAATGGTAAGTATTATGGCGGTTATTATCGGTATATTTTGGTATATTATGGGATATACATGGATTCCGACTGTAAGCTTTATTGTGTTGGGACTTATTTCCGACTTTGTTATGAAAGCGGGAAAATATAAAAAGTTCAGCATGAATATTCTTGGATTTGTAATTTTTTCTTGCAGTATGCTGGGGCTTCCTGCACCGATGTGGCTGATGACAGAGACTTATATGGCAGGTGTTCGAGAAGCTATGGGTGAGAAATATGTAATGGAAGTAACAAAATTTATGCCGCCATGGATGGGATTTGTGGCATTGGTTTGTATTATTATTTCTTCAATTCTTGGGGCATTTATTGGCAGAAGAATGTTAAAAAAGCATTTTGAGAGAGCGGGAATTGCATAGTATGGAAGAAAATATAATTTATGAGCCTCCAAAACATAGGGGATTATACCTTGATCCCCGTACTAAAGTACTTGTTATGCTTGTACTTGCAACTTTGATTTTTTTCGTTCATAAGAATCTTATATTGAATTCAATACTTGTATTTATTCCTATTTTTTTATTAATTTCAGATAAGAGATATCGTCCGGCTTTTATTTACGGAGGTTTATTTGTAATTGCAATCTTTGTAAAAATATATGGAGGAAAGTTTGAATTCCCATATCTGATTTCTATGATTTTAGGACTTATTGTAGAACTTATTTTTAGATTTTTCCCTGTATTTATGTTTGGTTATTATATTATAAAATCAACAAAGCCGAATGAGTTTATATCCGCAATGAATTTGTGGCATGTTCCGGAGGCATTTATTATTCCTGTTTCGGTCGTTTTTAGATTTGTTCCGACCTTGGCAGAGGAGAATAAGTCTATCAGTAATGCAATGAGGATGAGAGAGATAAGATTCGGAACCAAAAAATTCCTGAAAAACCCGTCAATGATTTTGGAATACAGATTGGTTCCACTGATGATGTCTGTTGCAAAGATAGGCGAAGAACTTTCAGCGGCAGCACTTTCAAGAGGACTTGGTGGACTTAAAAAAAGGACATGTATGGTTGAGCTGAGATTTGGAATATGGGATGCAGGTATGGCTATTCTCATAGGCGTATTAGTTATATGGACAATAATGGGGAGAATATAAATAGTATGGTTGTACTTGAAAATGTATCTTTTTCTTATAATACTGTAGAGCATAGTGCCGGTGTTTATGATATAAATCTGGAGATTTTGCCCGGGCAGGTTGTGATTCTTTGCGGTGCTTCAGGTTGCGGTAAGACTACAATTACAAGACTGATTAACGGGCTGTCACCTGCATATTATCCGGGAGAGCTCAAAGGAAATATACTTATTGACGGCATAGATTCATCTGAATTGACATTATACGAATTGTCACAAAAAATAGGCTCCGTTTTTCAAAATCCTCGTTCTCAGTTTTTTAGTGTGGACTCCACCGGAGAGATTGCTTTCGGATGCGAAAATATCGGTGTATCAAGAGAAGAAATATATAAAAGAATAGGACGTATAACCAAGGATTTAAATATGGAATATCTTCTTGACAGAGATATTTTCGCTTTGTCAGGAGGTGAAAAGCAAAAGATTGCATGTGCATCTGTTGCAGCAATGTTACCGGAAATTTTTATCCTTGATGAACCATCTTCAAATTTGGATCTTCATACTATTTCTGATTTAAAGGAGGTAATAAGAAATTGGAAAAAGCAAGGTAAGACGGTTATTATTGCTGAGCATAGGCTGTATTATCTGATGGAGCTTGCGGACAGAGTCATTTATATGAAGGACGGAAGGATTGTAAATGACTTTTCTATTAATGAATTTAAAAAAATTGAAGAAACACAATTGCATCAAATGGGGCTTCGTTCCGTTTATCCGGTCAAATTTGAGGAAAGGAATGATGAAAACAGTAATAAAAACAACTTCAGTTTTAATAATATTTCATTTTCTTATGGGAAAAGAAAATTTATCGATATTCCTAATATAACAGTTCCATATTGTGCAATTGTAGGAGTT
Source organism: Lachnoanaerobaculum sp. Marseille-Q4761 (assembly GCF_017565785.1). Lineage (NCBI taxonomy): Bacteria > Bacillati > Bacillota > Clostridia > Lachnospirales > Lachnospiraceae > Lachnoanaerobaculum > Lachnoanaerobaculum sp. Marseille-Q4761. Next base: position 490,317 of record NZ_JAGEKB010000002.1, on the reverse strand, counting down.
TTAGGGTATAATGGTGCAGGTAAGTCCACTCTTGCAAAGATGATATGCGGACTTGAAAAAAGGGTAAAGGGAAGTTTAAACTATAAATCCGGTATTATTATGGCAAAGGATTGGAAAAATCTAAGTTATATGGTAATGCAGGATGTAAATCACCAGTTGTTTACGGAAAGTGTTTTGGATGAAGTTATTTTAAGTATGGAAGAAGATGATGAGATCGCAAAAGAAAATGCTGAGAAAATACTTAAAGATCTGAATCTGGAGATGTTTTGTGATGTACATCCACTCTCTCTTTCGGGAGGTCAAAAACAGAGAGTGGCAATTGGCAGTGCAATAGCAAGTGATAAGGAAATATTGATTTTTGATGAGCCGACAAGTGGTCTTGACTATGAGCATATGTTGGAAGTTTCTGAAATCATAAAGCATTTAAAAGCTGAGGGAAGAACAAGCTTTATTATAACTCATGATCCGGAGTTTTTAAAGGAATGCTGTGATTATTTGATTTTTTTGGAGAATGGAAAGCTTTTATGGGCAGGAGCATGGACAAAAGAAAATGCGGGAAGAGTGAGTGAATTTTTTGAAATATAAGTCTTATAGCAAAAATCTTATATATACAGGAGATTAAATGGTAAGAGAGATAAAAGAAAATGAATTAAATGATTTACTCCAACTGTATTTACATTTACATGAGAGCAGTTTGCCGGAGATGTCAAAGCATCTTGAGGAGGTCTGGCTTAGCATTATAAAAGATGAGAACCATCATATTATTGTTAATGAAATAGACGAAAAAATAGTATCCTCCTGTGTCTGTGTTATAATTCCGAATTTAACAAGAAATGCAAGGAGCTATGCATTTATAGAAAATGTGGTTACTCATGTAAATTATCGCGGCAGTGGCTATGCAAGTGAATGTTTAAATTTTGCCGGAGAGATAGCTAAAAAAGAGAATTGCTATAAGATGATGCTTTTAACAGGCTCAAAGGATGAATCTACATTAAACGTTTATAAAAATGCAGGCTATAATTGTGCCGATAAGACAGCATTTATAAAGTGGATTAAATAATATTTATAAAAAAGTAAAGGGTATATCGTGAAAGTAGGACTTTTAATCGGGACATACCCTTTTTAACGGTCAGATGTATAAAGGCGGTGAAAATCCTGACTAATGAATTTCATTCTTTATTATCACAGAAAATCTTATTTACAGTATTTTTTACAGCCTATGATTTTAGATACGGGTAGCCATAACGGATATTTTTTCCAAATAGAGTTTCCTTTTTTCCTGTGATGAGGATTCCACCTGAGCTAAAGTGGTTAATTTGACCGGTGTGATTCCGCAGGGCTTTAAAATCTGATTTTTTAAAACCTTGCCGTAATCATTACAGAATGGCAGTGCAATGGCAGGTGCATCCATAGTAGTGATAATCCATGCTGATTTGCCCTTTAAATGCCCTTCAAGTCCTATTTTCTTATAAGAATAAGCAAAACCTGATACAAACACTCTGTCAATAAAGCCCTTTAAAATAGCAGGCATACCGCTCCACCATATAGGGAAGATAAAGATAAGCTTATCGGCTTCTTTGATCATATCACGATATTTGCAAGTCTCCGGACTTTTTGCAAGATCACGCCTTTTATTTTCCTCATCAAATTTCAGCACCGGATCAAAATTTTCTTTATATAAGTCTATGGTTTTAATCTTATGTGTAGACGGAATAGAACTTTCCACCTGCTTTAATATTGCATTATTAAAACTTTTACAATTTGGATGTGCGTAAATAATCAAAATATTCATTTTCTTTCTCCTTTAATATAGATATCAAGCATATGCCTGATAGTACTTTGTATGGTTACATTATCAAGTTCATTTCCCATAGGGCTTCCTGAGATTACAGCAAGACCGGAGATAAAACTCCAAAAATGAAGCAGAGACTCGGCTTCGCTATTTGTAAAGTTTTCCTCTTTTCGAAGCATCAGCACAATATGCTTAAACTTTGAAAATCCCGGGAAATCAGAGGTGTCTGAAATGGTATTTTCTGTGAATTTCATATATTTAAACGGGAATTTGATAAATAATGCCTCAAAGAAATAAGGATATTTCTTTGAAAAATTTATCAGATTAAGTCCCATTTGAACCAGCTGTTCTCCTGCACTTTGCTTTATATCCATATCCTTAACAAGCTCATTATCAAGTAAGGTTGAAATATGCTTTAATACAACATTCAAATAATTTTCCTTGCTCTCAAAATGGCGATAAGGAGTACCATGAGTCACTCCGCAGGATTTTGCTATGGTTCTAAGCGATAAATTATCAATTCCGGATTGCTTTATTTCTTCCACCCCGGTTAAAATAAGATCTTCTTTCAATTTTTCCGTATTTCTTTTCATATTCGCCTCTTCTAAAAGTATACACTGTCTACAATGTTAGTATACACTGTATACTTTCATTGTCAAGGGGAAAATATAATAAAGTCTATGTAGACTTTGGGATACGTTGGCTTTTTCATTATTTATAATATATGCTATGTTAATAATTTGAAATATGCTAAAATATATAAGCCAATTGTTTGAATTTATAATGGACCACTTGAAAAACTAATATACACATTTTATTTGGTGACAATGAAAGTGTAATGGTGTGGGTTAGTAAGGTTTTTAATACAGATTTGGACAATATTATAGAATTTATAGAGTATGGAGAATAAATAATGGCCGGAAAAAACAATGCAAATATAGGCTTTGAAAAACAAATTTGGGATGCAGCTTGTGTTCTGTGGGGGCATATTCCTGCCGCTGAATATAGGAAGGTGATTGTTGGACTTATTTTTCTTCGTTATATATCCAGTGCCTTTGAAAAGCGTTACGAGGAACTTTTGGAAGAAGGTGATGGTTTTGAGAACGATAGAGATGCATATGCAGAAGAAAATATTTTCTTTGTGCCGGAAGAGGCTCGTTGGAGCAAGATTTCTTCTGCTGCACATACAGCTGAAATTGGTATAGTAATTGACAATGCTATGAGGGCAATCGAAAAAGAAAATGCGACTTTAAAAAATGTTTTGCCTAAGAATTATGCCAGCCCTGATTTAGATAAAAGAGTATTGGGGGAAGTTGTTGACTTATTTACCAATGAAGTAAAAATGGATGGAACAGAGGCAAGTAAAGATTTATTGGGCAGGACATATGAATATTGTATTGCTCAGTTCGCAGCCTATGAAGGAACAAAGGGCGGTGAATTTTATACGCCTTCAAGCATTGTAAAGACTATTGTTGCCATATTGAAACCGTTTAATAATTGTCGTGTGTATGATCCTTGTTGTGGTAGTGGTGGTATTTTTGTACAGAGTGAAAAATTTGTACAGGCTCACAGTGATAACAGAGGAAATATTTCTGTGTATGGACAGGAATCCAATGCAGATACATGGAAGATGGCAAAAATGAATATGGCAATAAGAGGAATTGATGCGAATTTCGGTCCTTATCATGCAGATACATTTTTTAATGATATTCATAAGACATTAAAATCTGATTTCATTATGGCAAATCCACCGTTTAACCTTTCTAATTGGGGAGCGGATAAATTAAAAGATGATGTCAGATGGAAGTATGGAATGCCACCGTCAGGGAATGCAAACTATGCATGGATTCAGCATATGATACACCACTTAGCACCAAATGGGAAAATCGGATTGGTACTTGCGAACGGAGCATTATCAACTCAAACTTCCGGAGAAGGAGAAATAAGAAAAAAGATTATAGAGGATGATCTTGTTGAGGGAATTGTAGCTTTGCCGACACAGCTGTTTTATAGTGTTACTATTCCTGTGACACTGTGGTTTATCACTAAAAATAAAAAGCAAAAAGGAAAGACTCTATTTATTGATGCCAGAAAAATGGGATATATGGTTGATAGGAAACATAGAGACTTTACGGAAGGGATACAAGAAGACGGAAGCCTTGGAGATATTGACTTGTTGGCAAAGACTTTTGAAGATTTTCAAAATGGAGCATTGGATGAGAAAAAAGGATTTTCGGCTATTGCTACGATAAAAGATATAGCAAAGCATGACTATATTTTAACCCCAGGTCGATATGTGGGGATTGAAGAACAGGAAGATGATGGAGAGCCCTTTGAAGAAAAGATGACAAGGCTGACCTTGGAGCTGTCAGATATGTTTAAAAAGTCTCATGAGTTGGAAGAGGAAATTAGAAAGAAGTTAGGGGCGATTGGGTATGAAATATAAGCTTTCAGATATTTGCAGTTTTCGCAAAGGAAAAGTTGAAGTAGAAAACTTAAATACGAAAAACTACATATCAACAGAAAATATGTTGCCAAATAAGTGCGGAATTATTAAAGCGAGTTCTTTACCGAGCGTTGCTTTAACTCAAGAATATAAAAATGGTGATATCCTTGTTTCTAATATTCGTCCATATTTCAAAAAAATATGGAAAGCTAAATATGATGGCGGTTGTTCCAATGATGTTTTAGTCTTTGTTGCCAAATCTAATACAGATAGAAATTTCTTGTATTATGTACTTGCAGATGATAATTTCTTCACATATTCGATGACAACATCAAAAGGGACAAAAATGCCAAGAGGTGATAAAACCTCTATAATGCAATATGAAGTTCCCATGATTGATTTGCAGACACAAAAGAAAATCGCAAGTATTTTGAAGTCGTTTGATGAAAAAATCGAACTGAATAATGTGATAAACAATAATTTACCGCCTCATCCGTGCAACGCACGGATAGCTGCGAAGCAGCGTAGGCAGACACCGAAGCCGGACGAATGCTTGCACACAGATGGCAAGGTGTCTGACAGAGGCAGTAACGAGGGAGCTGCAGAGCAGTTTTTGAGTATATTAGCAGCTTAAAGGTCGAGGTTTGAGACATCAAGTTCGCCGGACATAAGCTTTGGTAAAAGTATGTCTCTGAGCATAGCAAGATGTTCATTCTGCTTACCATTGGTGAAAATTTGACTAAAAATTGATTTGCAATAATCATCAAATACGACAATCTTATCTACGGGCGGAATTAAAATAGGTTCAGTTTCAATAAAGCCTGAAAAGTCAAGATTTTTAATCCCTGTTGTGCCGTTTTCGTAAGAGAAAAAGACACCTTTACCATACATGTATTGCCAATAATAGTAAATAAACAGACTGTATCCTTCTTTGGGTTTCATTGCCTTACAGAAATTTGTACAAACCATACCGCTATCATAACGGTCAAGTAATGATTGAGTTATAGCTGTACATCTTCCAGTTGATTGAGTAGGACTACCTCCTGAGATTTCAACAACAATGTCGCCTACCGTAAGCTGTTTGTCGACAAAGTTTTTCGGAAGAATATATCTCATAGGCATTTTGCTCTTATTACCTGATTTTACTTCGGGAATATCAGCACCTCTAATGCAATAAACTTTTTCAGTATTATTACCTGTCGGTGCTTCTTTTCCCCAGTCACCATTTAAGGTTGACTTAATGAGTTCAGAGAATGTTCCTGTTGACCATTTACTGTTTTCAGGATTGTCTATAAAGTATTCTTTGAATATAGCCTGAGCTTGCTGCTCTAAATTATTGTTTACCTGTTATTTAGAATTCAAGCTATCTTATTGACCTATGGTCAATAAGCATCGCAAGTCTGCGACTTGCTCAATTATTGTTTACCAGCTATTCAGAGTCTAAACTATCTTATTGCCCTACGGTCAATAAGCATCGCAAGTCTGTGACTTGCTCAAGTATTATTTATAATAACTATCATGAAAATATAGAAAGGGAAGTTGCCATGACATTAGAGAATAAACTTGGCATTACTGATTCGGTAGAATTAGCTAAAGTTGAAGAAAAAATAAGTAAAAAAAGAGCAATAGAACTCTTTGAAAGCGGATATTTAAATAATCTTGAACACGGAACTTTCAAATCTCTTGCTGAAATACACAAATACTTATTTGATCAGATTTATGATTTCGCCGGACAAATAAGAACTGTTAATATTGCAAAAGGTAATTTCCGTTTTGCTCCGCCTATGTATTTGAGAGCATCTCTTGAAAATATCGAAAAAATGCCACAGTCAACATATGATGAAATTATAGAAAAATATGTAGAAATGAATGTTGCACACCCTTTTCGTGAGGGAAATGGTAGAAGTACAAGAATTTGGCTTGATTTGATTTTGAAAAAAGAGTTAGGTAAAGTTGTTGATTGGAGTCGTGTAGATAAGGAGGATTACCTTTCTGCTATGGAACGCAGTCCCGTTAAAACTATTGAAATCAAATATATATTAAAGCAAGCACTGACAGAAAAAATCAATGACTGTGAGATTTATATGAAAGGTATTGATCACAGCTATTATTACGAAGACTATTTTACATTTAAGACAAGTGATTTGTAACTAAAAACTTCTATCAGCGGCAGAAGTCAATGTAAAGAACAGCCGTTGCTTGTCAGTTCTCAATAAAAAAGGAGAAATGACGATGAAACAAAACTTAATAAATGACATTGTTCAAGGCATGTTGCCATATTTGAACAACGCACAAAACGAAAGGTTGCAGGAGGTTTTGCAATATGTCTTTGCAGACTATGAGGTAAAAGAAAAGCAAAAACAAGGGAAGACTTCAAAGCAAAACTTTGTAGAACTGTTCTTATCGGCAAAACGCATAGAGGGTTGTTCCGAAAAGTCTCTTAAATACTACAAGGCTACGATTGAAGCTATGCTTGATGAACTACAAAAAGATGTCAAACATATAGTTACAGACGACATTAGGGGATACCTGACAGAATATCAGGAAAAGAAAAAATCAAGTAAAGTTACAATAGACAATATCCGCCGTATTCTTTCAAGTTTCTTTGCTTGGTTGGAGGATGAGGACTACATACTGAAAAGTCCGGTACGACGTATACATAAAGTTAAAACCGGCACAAACATAAAGGAGACCTATTCCGATGAAGCTTTAGAACTTATGCGTGATAATTGTACAGAACTAAGAGATTTAGCAATAATAGATATGCTTGCATCAACCGGTATGCGTGTAGGTGAAATGGTGTTGCTTAACAGAAATGATATTGATTTCAACGAGAGAGAATGTATTGTGTTTGGCAAAGGCAGTAAAGAGAGAGTTGTTTATTTTGATGCAAGAACAAAGATTCACTTGCAGAATTATCTTAACAGTAGAATAGATGATAACCCGGCTCTGTTTGTATCATTGAAAGAGCCTCATAAAAGGCTGAAAATAGGTGGGGTTGAGGTGAGATTAAGGGAATATGGAAAAAAATTAGGGTTGCACAAGGTGCATCCGCACAAATTCAGGCGTACCCTTGCAACTATGGCGATAGATAAAGGAATGCCCATTGAGCAACTGCAACAGCTTTTAGGGCATAGAAAGATAGATACAACTTTGCAATACGCAATGGTCAAACAAAGCAATGTTAAGATTGCTCATAGAAAATATATCGGTTAGAGAGGAAAACGGTTATGGCTGAATGGCAGACAATTAGACTTGGTAAGATTGTTTTAACAAATCAAAGCACTTATTCTCCAAAAGAGGATTGGCAATTTGTAAACTACTTGGATACCGGAAATATTACAATGAATAAGATTGATGAAATACAGTATATCAACACTTCAATGGATAAGTTGCCAAGTAGAGCGAGAAGAAAAGTAAAATTGAATAGTATTATTTACTCAACTGTAAGACCAAACCAGTTGCACTATGGAATTATTAAAAAACAACCTGAGAATTTTTTAGTATCAACAGGATTTACGGTAATTGATGTTGATTTTGAGAAAGCAGTTCCTTATTACATTTATTATGCTTTGACGCAAAAGGAAGTCACAGAACATTTACAAGCGATTGCGGAACAGAGTGTGTCAGCTTATCCTTCTATTAAGCCTTCAGATATTGAAAATTTAGAACTGCTTCTTCCTGATAGAAAAACACAGGAAAAGATTGTAGCTGTTCTTAGTTCAATAGATGAGAAAATAAAACAAAATAATGAAATAAACAATAATTTAGTGGCTTAAAGGTCAAGGTAGGAAATATCCAGTTTGCCAGACATGAGCATTGGAAGCAAAGCATCTCTCGTATTAGAAAGCTTCAAGTTTTGAGCCTGATTTTCCCATATTGCTTCAAAAAGCGGGGTGATAGTATCTGTAAATAAAGTCATTTCCTCTTTTGTTGGCAGAATGATATCAGTTTTACGAAAATCAGGAACAGTTAGCTGTTGTTGTGTAGTGCCAGTCCCATGGATATGCATATTCTTCAACCAAAGATAAAGGTATTTCGCAGACAGCACATCCGTTTTTGGTATAAGGGTAATGAGGCGAACTATCGGCGTATATGGTATATGCCGTAAACAAACAAAGCCAATAGTACCTCTTGCAGAAACTGTAATACTTTCATCTTTGATTTTGCATTCATTGGTGAAACCATAAAGCCCATCATTGCTGATTCCGTTTGAATAAATGGGATACGGGCAGTTCTCAGTTTGAGTATCAGAAACAGTTTTTGGCTTGTCACCTCCTACTCCCATTAGTGATACCTCTCCCAATGTGGCTCTTGTCCAGCCATCAGGTAAGAACTTTTGTGTCAAGAATTGATTTCTAAATAATGTCTGCAACTGCTGTTCTAAATTATTGTTTATAATATGTCGTCAACCGAGAGACTGAATAAAAAAGAATTACATTAAAATAAATCTATAAAGGAGGAATTTATGCCGGGATTATACACCGAATCCGACTACGAAAACTCAATAATTGAATTATTTCAAAATAACTTGGGATACGAATACGCGTACGGTCCCGATATTGAAAGGGATTTTTATAATCCATTATATGAGGAAGTTTTGCTCGATTCTCTATATCGTTTGAATAGAGGTTTACCGGATGACGCTATTCAGGATGCCATGTTCAAACTTAAAAACTTTGAAAACGGTGAGCTTGTGCAGAAGAACTCTGTTTTCATGGACTATTTGCAAAATGGTATTCCGGTAAGATATTTTGTTAGCGGCGAGGAACGTTCTTCTATCGTTTATCTTGTTGACTATAAAAATCCCGAAAATAACTCTTTTGTCCTTGCTAATCAGTGGACTTTTATTGAGAATAGCAAAAAACGTCCTGATGTAGTTCTTTTTTTAAACGGCTTGCCGATCGTATTGGTTGAACTGAAATCTCCCTCTCGTGAAGAAACAGACGCATCCGAAGCGTATAGGCAACTTCGTAACTATATGCAGGAAATTCCTTCCATGTTTATTTATAATGCAATTTGTGTTATGAGCGATCAGTTGACATCAAAAGCCGGGACAATTACTTCAGGTGAAGACCGCTTCATGGAGTGGAAAACAAAAGATGGTAATTATGAGAATACTCAGTATGCTCAGTTTGATACTTTCTTTGAGGGTATATTCAAAAAAGAAAGATTACTTGATATTATCAAGAACTTTATTTGCTTTTCTAATGAGGGGATTAACACCTATAAAATTCTTGCCGGATACCATCAGTATTTTGCTGTAAGAAAAGCGGTTGAGTCAACAAAACACGCTACTGTTACTGACGGTAAAGGTGGTGTGTTTTGGCATACACAAGGAAGCGGCAAATCGCTTTCTATGGTTTTCTATGCTCATTTTTTACAGGAGGTATTAGATAGTCCGACTATTGTTGTACTCACCGATAGAAATGACCTTGACGACCAGCTTTATAGTCAGTTTGCAAAGTGCAAAGACTTTTTAAGGCAAGAACCGTTACAAGCAGAAAGTAGAGAGAATCTAAAAACTTTGCTTGCCGGAAGACAGGCAAACGGAATAATCTTTACTACGATGCAGAAATTTGAGGAATCGAATGAAGCCTTGTCTGAACGTCACAATATTATAGTTATGGCTGATGAAGCACATAGAGGACAATACGGACTTGCTGAAAAGATTAAGATTACAAAGAATGAAGATGGCAATGAAGTAGCAAAGCGAGTTATCGGTACAGCAAGAATTATTCGTAATACGCTCCCGAATGCTACATATATCGGATTTACAGGAACACCTATTTCATCAAAGGATCGCAGTACCCGTGAGGTTTTTGGTAATTATATTGACATCTATGATATGACACAAGCGGTTGAAGACGGAGCAACTCGCCCTGTGTATTATGAAAGCCGTGTTATTAAGCTAAATCTTGATGAAACTACTTTGAAATTAATTGATGCAGAGTATGATTTAATGGCTCTTAATGCAGATGAGGAAGTAATTGAGAAGAGCAAAAGAGAGCTTGGTCAGATGGAAGCAGTGCTTGGAAATGATAATACCATAAATTCGCTTGTTTGTGATATTCTTGACCACTATGAAAATAACAGAGAGAACCTGCTTACCGGTAAGGCGATGATTGTTGCATATTCTCGCCCTATTGCCATGAAAATTTATAAGAAAATATTGGAACTGCGCCCGACTTGGATTGAAAAAGTGGAAGTTGTTATGACTTCAGGGAACAACGACCCGGAAGAATGGCGACAGATTATCGGTAATAAGCACCATAAGAATGAACTTGCAAAGAAATTCAAAGATAACAACAGTGCTATGAAGATTGCTATTGTTGTTGATATGTGGTTGACGGGGTTTGATGTTCCTTCTCTTGCCACTATGTATGTTTATAAGCCTATGTCAGGGCACAATCTTATGCAGGCTATCGCTCGTGTAAACCGTGTATTTCGTGATAAAGAAGGCGGGCTTGTTGTTGACTATGTTGGAATTGCTACTGCTCTTAAGCAGGCAATGAATGACTATACTTCTCGTGATAAAAAGAACTATGGCGATACAGATGTTGCAAAGGTTGCATATCCGAAATTCTTGGAGAAATTATCAGTTTGCCGTGATAAGTTTCATGGATATGATTACACAAAGTTTATCAATGGTACAGACCTTGAAAGAGCAAAAACTATCAGCGGTGCTGTGAATTTTATCATAAGCAGAGAAAAAGTTGATGATAAAGATTCCTTCGTAAAAGAAGCCCTTATGCTTCATCAAGCCCTTTCTCTTTGTTCATCCTTAGTTGATGAAGATAATAGATTTGAAGCAGCGTTCTTTGAGGCTGTTCGAGTTCTTGTTTTAAGGCTTACCAATACCGGCGTTGGTAAAAAGATTTCCTTACCGGAAATGAATGCAAGAATAAATGAACTTTTAAAACAGAGTATTAAAAGTGATGGCGTAATAAATTTATTTTCCGACATCAAAGAGGAGTTTTCTTTGTTTGACCCAAAGTTTCTTCAGGAAGTCGCAAATATGAAAGAGAAGAACCTTGCAGTCGAACTGTTGAAAAAATTGATTGCAGAGCAAGTTTCGGTTTATCGTAGAACAAATATTGTAAAATCCGAAAAGTTCAGTGAGATTATGCAACGTGCTATCAATGCGTATCTTAACGGGATGCTGACCAATGAAGAAGTTATAGAAGAAATGTTAAAGTTGGCAAAACAGATTGCGGCAGATCAAAAAGAAGGTGATAAACTCGGGCTTACTGCTGACGAGCTTGCCTTCTATGATGCATTAACAAAGCCACAAGCAATCAAAGATTTTTATGAAAATGAAGAGTTGATTGCAATCACAAAAGAACTTGCGGATACTCTACGTAAGAATAAGACCATTGATTGGCAGGAGCGTGAGTCGGCAAGAGCTAAAATGCGTATGCTGATAAAAAAGCTTTTGAAAAAACATAAATATCCACCTGAAGGAATGGATGATGCCGTTCAGACTGTTATGACACAGTGCGAGCTTTGGACTGATAATTACAGCTTTGAAGAGAATCATAATGTTTTTACGTATACAAATAATACAGAACAAGATCTGCTAATGGTTGCTGAAGAAGACGTGAAATATGATACGTAAATCTTAGTATCAAAATTAAATATTTACATAACTATATGAAAATGGTATACTATGATTGTAACAAAATAAATTTGCCCATATGGGTATTATATATACACTTATTAAGAGTGACGGAGAGTTAAGGATCTGTGATGTCACGGCAACCCCTTTTAGGAAGGTGCCAACCTGAGCGAGAAATCGAGCAATGAGTGGAAGCCTTAGTCCACCAGTTGGTGGACTTTTTTAGATATAAGTGTAAAAGATAGGAGAGAAATGAAAGAGAGAAGATTTTTTACTTCAGAGTCAGTTACTGAGGGACATCCTGATAAGATGTGCGATCAGATATCGGATGCAATATTGGATGCTTATTTAAGCAAGGACCCGAATTCCAGAGTGGCTTGTGAGACAGCGACAACTACAGGAATGGTGATTGTAATGGGAGAGATTTCATCAAAGGCAACTGTGGATATACAAAAAATTGTCAGAGAAACTGTCAGAGAAATCGGATATGACAGAGCAAAATACGGCTTTGACTGTGATACTTGCAGTGTGCTTGTAGCACTGGATGAACAGTCAAGCGATATTGCAATGGGTGTTGATAAGGCTCTTGAATCAAGAGAGCATATTGATAAGGATGATGAGGACAATGGTGCGGGAGACCAGGGACTTATGTTCGGGTATGCTACCGATGAAACAGAGGAATTTATGCCATATCCGATATATCTTGCACATAATCTGGCAAAAAGACTTACACAGGTAAGAAAGGACGGAACCTTAAATTATCTGAGACCTGACGGAAAAACTCAGGTTACTGTAGAGTATGATGAGGAGGGCAAACCTGTAAGAATAGATACAGTGGTATTTTCCACACAGCATGATGAGGATGTGGAGCAGCAGCAGATACATACAGATATAAAGAAATATGTATTTGATGAAATTATTCCTCAGGATATGGTGGATGAGAATACAAAGTATTTTATAAATCCTACAGGCAGATTTGTTATAGGCGGACCTCATGGAGATGCAGGACTTACAGGAAGAAAAATAATAGTTGACACTTATGGCGGCTATGCAAGACATGGCGGTGGAGCATTTTCAGGTAAGGACAGCACTAAGGTTGACAGATCGGCAGCATATGCAGCCAGATATGTTGCAAAAAATATTGTGGCTGCGGGACTTGCAAAAAAATGTGAGATACAGCTTTCCTATGCTATAGGTGTAGCACATCCTACTTCTATTGCAGTCGATACATTCGGAACAGGCAAGATAAGTGATGGTGAAATAGTTGAGCTTGTAAGAAAGCATTTTGATCTCAGACCTACTGCAATTATAAAAATGCTTGATCTTAGAAAACCTATATTCAAGCAGACAGCCGCATACGGTCATTTCGGAAGAGATGATTTGAATCTTCCATGGGAAAAACTTGACAAGGTGGAAGAACTTAAGAAGGCTATCTGATGAAAATAGGCTCAGGTTTATTTTCTATATTTTGCCTGATAATAATTATACCTTCGATACTCCTTATATACAGTATGAATTATGATACCACCGGCAATATAGGTATATGGCTTACCATTTTGGTGGCAATTATAGATATAGTGGCAATTGTGATGTGGATTTGGATTTATAAAAGAATACTTATTCCGCTGGATAAATTACAAATTGCTACAAAAAAGATTGCCGATGGAGATTTGGACTATAAACTGGACGAAAAAGATTTTTCGGAAATTCCTTTTTTATATACCGATTTTGAAAGAATGAGAATAAAATTAAAGGAAGATGAAGAAGAAAAAAGACTTTCTGAGGACTCAACCAGAGAGATGGTAAGTAATATTTCGCATGATTTAAAGACACCGCTGACAGCTATAAGAGGTTATGTGGAAGGAATACTTGACGGAGTTGCCGCATCACCGCAAAAGGTACATGAGTATTTGAATACAATATATAATAAGACTAATGATATGACAACATTGATTGATGAATTACTTTACTATTCACAGGTGGCTGAAAAGGGGGTCAGCTATAATTTTGAAAAAATCAATGTTAAAAATTTCTTTGATGAGTATGTAAAGGATTTGTGTTCGGAACTTGAAACAATAAAGATAAAATTAGTATATATAGTCAATGTGGGTTCCTATACAATGATAGATATTGACAGGGAACAGATAAAGCGTGCCTTGAATAATATAATTGCAAATGCGGTAAAATATATGGATAAGGCGAATCCGGAAATACATTTTAGAATTAGAGAGAGGGTTGATGCTATAGATATAGAAATCTCGGACAATGGCAGAGGTATAGAAGAAAAAGACCTGCCACATATTTTTGAGAGATTTTATAGAAGTGATGTATCAAGAAACAGTAAGCCCGGAGGCAGCGGAATAGGCCTCTCGATTGTAAAAAAGGTGATAGAAAATCATGAAGGAAGCATTGTTGCCATGTCAAAGCCCGGCATTGGAACCGATATATGCATAGAGTTAAAGAAGTAGGAGATATAAAATGGGCAAAGTTCTTATAATAGAAGATGAAGTAAGCATAGCCGAGCTGGAAAGAGATTATTTGGAGATATCCGGCTTTGAGGTTGATATTTCAACTAATGGTAAAGAAGGACTTGAAAGAGCATTGAGTGAAGATTATGAGCTTTTACTATTGGATTTAATGTTGCCCGGAATGGATGGATATGAGATATGCAAGCAGGTAAGAGCTGTAAAAGAAATTCCTATAATTATGGTCAGTGCAAAAAAGAATGATATCGATAAGATAAGAGGTCTGGGGTTGGGTGCGGATGATTATATGACCAAACCTTTTTCACCAAGTGAGCTTGTAGCCAGAGTAAAGGCTCATATCGGAAGATATGACAGGCTTGCCGGAGTTGCGGCATCAGATAAGGATATTATTGAAATAAGGGATTTAAAGATAGATGCCGGTTCCAGAAGAGTATGGGGATACGGCAATGAAAAGACATTGACTGCAAAGGAATTTGATATACTGTATTTTCTTGCAAAACATCCAAACAAGGTATATTCAAAGGAAGATTTATTTAAGGAGGTATGGGGGCTGGAATCGATGGGAGATATCTCAACAGTTACCGTACATATCAAAAATATAAGAGAAAAAATAGAACTTGACAGTTCAAAACCTCAATTTATAGAAACTATCTGGGGTGTAGGATACAGGTTAAGAGGCTAAGAAACAGGGCTGGTTGGCCCTGTTTTTATGCAATAAAATATTCAATAACAAACACAAGGATACAGCATAAAAGAGCTACTTTAAAAAGATTTGCGCCACACCATGCGGCAACTATACCTGCAATAAAGCTTATCATTGCGGCTGTCTTTGACATTGTGGCATTTAATATCGCAGGGAAGGTCATTACAGATAGAGTCACATATGGAACATAATATAAAAATGATCTTATAAAAATGTTTTTTATCCTTTTTCTTATAATTGTAAGAGGTAAGACTCTTATCATATAGGTTACTGTAAACATTATAAAAATATAAATCCATTTATTCATCGGCTACTCCGTTCTTTAAAGGAAAGAATATTGCTCCCAAAGCAGATATTATAACAGTTAAAAGTATTGTCTTTATTCCCTCCGATATATGGAAAAAATCAAAGGAGAATATATAGCTGAGTGCAAAGCTTATAATGACAAGCGAAAGTATTATCCTATCTGATTTTGCGGCAGGAACTATTATAGCAATAAACATACCGTAAAGTGCCACACTGAATGCCGAGACCAATCGAATCGGTAATACATTACCTGCTATGGCGCCAAAGAAGGTACCAAAAGACCATGCAGGTGAGGCAACAAGCATTACTCCGAATGTGTAGTATGGATTTATATCGCCCGGTCTTGCAATGGATACGGCAAAAACCTCGTCAGTCAGCATATGTGCAATGATAAATATATGGTGAAGCGGGGTGTCTTTTTTTATTCTCTGACTCATTGCAATGCTCATTAAAAGATATCTCGCATTGGCTATAAATGTAATAACGGCTATCTCTATATATGATGAAGATATGGCAATCATTGAAAAGCCTGCGTATTCTCCTGCTGATGCATTGTTTAAAAAACTTGCAACAAGACCTTGAAACGGTGATAATCCTGATTTTGTAGCCATTATACCAAGTGAAAAAGATACTGCAAAATACCCCATTGCAATAGGTATTCCGTCTGTTATTCCAAGAAAGAAAATATTTTTATTTTTGCTAAACTTGTATTCCATAAACAACCTTCTAAAAAATGATGTTTCTATTGTACTACAAAAAATAAATTGTTGGACAAAAATTTTAAACAGGTAAGAAATATAAATTTAAAAACATAAAGAGGTAATACCTTGAAAAACTGTCAAATTATCCTATAACAGTTTATCAAGCCTAAAAGCTTGCATTGTCTTTATATCAAAAAAGTGTTATTATTAAGTATCTTAGATATGTTATGAATAAAATATGGCAGATTTAGGAAGTATTAGAATTTTATAAAACTACGAAAAATATGTATTCTTTCATAGTTAGGGTGGCTAAGCCACATATAAAGTCTGCGGACGATAAAAATGATTGGAGGGTCATATGAACAAAGGTCAAATCAATACAAATCTCGGTCAAATAAGTATAAATCCGGATGTGATAGCATTCTATGTCGGAATGCAGGCAGTTGAATGTTTCGGTATAGTGGGTATGGCGGCAGTTTCTGTGACAGATGGAATCTCAAGGCTTTTGAAGAGAGAAAGTCTGACAAAGGGTATCAGTGTAAAAATAGAGGATAATAAGTTACTATTGGATTTCCATATCATAGTTGCGTATGGACTGAGTATCAGTGCGGTAACTCAAAATTTGATAGACACTATTAAATACAAGGCGGAGAATTTTACCGGAATGGAAGTAAAGAAAATAAATATATTCGTAGAAGGTGTACGAATAATAGACTAAGGAGGATTTTTTGTGAATCTAGAGCAGATTGATGCACAATCACTAAAGAGTGCTTTTATAACCGGAGCCAAAAGTTTGGAAGCTAAAAAGGAATGGATAAATGAACTTAATGTATTCCCTGTTCCTGACGGTGACACCGGTACAAATATGACAATGACTATAATGTCGGCAGCCAAGAGTTTGGCAGCTGAGGAAAGTGATGATATTGCAACTTTATGTAAGGCTATAGCACAGGGCTCACTTCGAGGTGCCAGAGGAAACTCGGGTGTTATATTGTCACAGCTTTTTAGAGGAGCTGCAAAGATTTTAAAAGAAGCGGCGGTTATAGATGTTTTTGAGATTGCCCTGGCTTTTGATAATGCAAGTGAGACGGCATATAAGGCTGTAATGAAACCTAAAGAAGGTACAATACTTACAGTAGCAAGAGCAATGGGAGAAAAGGCTCTGGAAATACATGATGAATATGATGATATCATTTCATTTTTAGAGGCCGTACTTGCATATGGTGATGAGACATTACAAAAAACACCTGAAATGTTGCCTGTACTTAAGAAAGCCGGAGTTGTAGACTCGGGCGGTCAGGGACTTATGGTTATATTGCATGGTATTCTTGAAGGACTTAAGGGCAATGTGATAGAACTTGGAGATGTGGTACTCTCCACCAAGTCATCCTCTGCAAACGGTGCCGCAAGGGAGGATATTGATACAGCGGATATCAAGTTCGGGTATTGTACTGAATTTATTGTAAACCTTAATAAGGAGTTTACAGATAAGGATGAGGAAGAGTTTAAAGAGTTTTTAACTTCAATAGGCGATTCACTTGTATGTGTAGCCGATGATGAAGTTGTAAAGATTCATGTACATACAAATGATCCCGGGCTTGCAATACAAAGAGGATTAAGCTTTGGAGAGCTTACAAATCTAAAGATTGACAATATGCGTGAAGAGCATAGAGAAAGAGTTATAAAGGGTGTGGACCAAATCCTTGAATCCCAAAATCAGAAAAAGAAAATGGGAGTTATAAGTGTGAGTGCGGGAAGCGGACTTACCTCCATTTTTAAAGATATCGGTGTGGATGTAGTGGTGGAAGGCGGTCAGACCATGAATCCGAGTACCGAGGATATATTAAATGCTGTTGAGCACTTAAATGCCGAGACCATATATATCCTGCCGAATAATAAAAATATTATACTGGCAGCGGAACAGGCATCAAAGATTGTAGAGAATAAAAAAGTGGTAGTAATACCTACAAAGACCATCCCTCAGGGAATTACCGCAATGATAAGCCTTTCTGAGGAGAGAAGTGCAGAAGAAAATGTGGAAAATGCCATAGAAGAGATAGCAAATGTAAAAACTGCACAGATTACCTATGCTGTAAGAAATACAACTATTGATGATGTGGAGATACATGAAAATGATGTTATGGCATTGGGAGACAATGGAATAATAGGAGTGGATAAGAGCATCGACTCGGCTGTAGAGAAGGCATTAAACAGTATGATTGACGATACAAGTGAGCTTGTATGCCTTTACTATGGTGATGAAGTAAATGAAGACGATGCCACAAGATTATGTGATGAATTATCAGCTAAATATAAGAATGTAGAATTTGAGCTGCATAACGGCGGACAGCCGGTATATTATTATTTCATATCTGTAGAATAAGTAATTTTATAACTAGGTCATCAAATCATTGATTTGATGACCTAGTTAAAACTTTGTCAGGAGGTAGATTTGACGGAGATATCTGTAAAAAATATAAAAGGTGTAGGAGAAAAAACAGCACAATATTTGGAAAAATTAGATATAAGAACCATAAAGGGGCTGTTAAAACACTATCCTGTAAGATATCTGGAATATAAAGCTCCTACAAAGATTTCTGAAGTAAATAAAGATGAAGAGGCTGTTATAAAGGCGACCATTGTAAAAAATATATCGTTTACAGGTCAAAACAGAAAAATATCTACAACAAAGATTACAGATTATATCGATGTAATAGATGTTATATGGTATAACTCCCCCTATTTGAGGGCAACAATAAAACAGGGAGAAAGTTATGTTTTTGTGGGGAAGTTTTCAAAAAGAAGTAAAAGCACCTTGGAACATCCGATTATTTATACATTGGATGAATATGAAAAAAAGATTGGAAGCTTTAAACCGGTATATGCACTTACAGCCGGTATAAATAATAATGCAATGGAAAAGCTTATAAAATCAGGCCTTGAATATATAGATGAGGATGATTTTGCCGAGTATTTACCTGCGTTTGTATTAGAAAAGTTTTCTTTAGAGAGTAGATTAAATTCAATAAAAAATATTCATAATCCGTTAAATACTTCCTGTCTTTTTGAATCAAAAAAAAGATTGGCATTTGACGATTTTTTCAGATTTCTATATGGAGTTAAGCTTCTTAAAAATAAAAGACTTAAAGTAAAATCAAAAAATATAGTAGCAAAAAGTACAGAGTATTTAGAGGAAATAAAATCTGTTCTTCCTTTCAAATTGACAAGCTCCCAGGATAGAGTAGTAGATGAAATATTAGATGATATGTCAAGCGGTATAGTGACAAACAGACTCGTGCAGGGAGATGTAGGCTCGGGAAAGACTGTAATAGCTTTGATAAGTCTTTATATGGCTGTAAAATCCGGTTTTCAGGGTGTTGTTATGGTGCCTACCGAGGTTTTGGCAAAGCAGCATTTTAAATCAATGTCGGGATTTTTAAACAGATTGAAATCTCCTCCAAGAATCGGCATTTTGACAGGCTCTATGACAAAAAAAGAGCATTTGCTGATGTATGAAAAAATAGAAAGCAGAGAAATAGATATTCTTATAGGTACACATGCCCTGTTGGTAGAAAATGTAAAGTTTAAAAATCTTGGGCTTGTGGTAACGGATGAGCAGCATCGCTTCGGTGTAAGGCAAAGAACTACTCTTTCCGATAAGGGAGAGAATGTACATGTGCTTGTTATGTCAGCCACACCGATTCCAAGGACACTTGCAATTATACTGTACGGAGATTTGGATATCTCAACTATAGAGTCAAAGCCTATGGGAAGATTGCCTGTAAAAAATGCGGTAATTACAGAAAATGACAGAGAAAAAGCCTATAGACATATTTTACTGGAAATAAAAAAAGGTCATCAGGCTTATATAATATGTCCGATGGTGGAAGAGAGTGAAAATATAGAGGCTGAAAATGTACTGGACTACGGTAAGAAAATAGCAGATAAATTTTCACAAAATTGTAAGGTGGAAGTGTTGCATGGACGAATGCAACAGAAAGAAAAAGATGATATAATGTCTCGGTATGTAAATAAAGAGATAGATATTTTAGTATCTACAACAGTGATTGAAGTAGGTGTGGATGTACCGAATGCGACTGTAATCATGGTTGAAAATGCAGAGAGATTCGGACTTGCAACTTTGCATCAGCTTAGAGGGCGTGTAGGCAGAAGCGAACTTCAATCATATGCCATCTTTGTCAGGACATCAAGTTCAAATATAGCAAAAAAAAGATTGGAAATAATCGGAAATTCAAATGACGGATTTTACATCGCATCAAGAGATTTGGTTTTACGAGGTCCCGGAGAACTCTTCGGTTTGGCACAAAGCGGTGAGCCTGATTTTGGAATTGCGGATATATATAATGATAATGATATATTTGAGATGGCAAAAGAAGCTGTAGATATGATACAATGTGAAGATATAGGGTATGAAGAGAATGAAAAGCTTGAGAGGGAAATAAATAACTACATGGATTTACATTATAAAAAGTTAGCACTTTGATAGGAGTAGTATGTCTGAGAATAAGCAACAACCAAAAAAAAGAGGTAAGAAGGAAAAGAAAAGAAGTAAGTTTACTCTGGGTTTTGCAGTAATAACATTAGCAGTATTGGCAGGTGCATATACGGTAAAGGCAAATACTTACAGAACAAAATTTTTTCCAAACACGGTAATAAACGGTATAGATGCCTCTGAGAAAACTGTTGAAGAGGTTAGACAGGTAATGTCCGACCAGATAGATAATTTTGAGAGTACCATACAGTCAAGAGATAATAATTCGGAGATAATAAAGGGAAGTGATGTAGGACTTGCCTTTATACAGGACAGTTCCCTTGAAGATTTATTGCATGAGCAAAACAGTATGGCATGGATCACAAATATGAATGAAATAAAGGATTTAAAGATAAATTCATCATTCACTGTGGATCCTGAAAAATTTGATGAGGCTGTTTCAAAACTGAAAGCATTGGATGAGTCCAAGTTTATTCAGCCCGTAGATGCCAAGATTTCCGATTTTGTACAGGGCTCAGGGTATTCCATTATACCTGAGGTGGAAGGAAATGCTATTGATATCGGTAAGGCAAAGGAGTATATAAAGAATCAGCTCGTTGTTTTAAATAGTGAGATAAATCTTGATTATCAGGATAATGATTTATATTTAAGACCTGAAAAAAGAGCTGATGATCCTACACTTAATCTTGCATTATCAAATCTGAATAAATATATATCCGCAAGGATTACCTATGAAAAACTGAATGTATTAAATGGTGATACCATACATAAATGGCTCACTGTAAATGCCGACGGTTCTGTAAGTATATCTGATGAGGGAGTCGCATCATTTGTAAAAACGATATCAAATGCCTACAATACAGTAGGAAAAGCAAAGACTCTAAAGACCTCATACGGTCCGACAGTAACTATCAGCGGAGGTTCATACGGATGGAAAGTCGATGCTGAAAAAGAGAAAGCAACCATTAAATCACTTATAGAAGCGGGCGAGACCACAAAGAGAGAGCCTGAGTTTTCAAGAAAAGCGGCTTCACATGGAGAAAATGATTATGGAAATTCATATGTGGAGGTAAATTTATCCACACAGCATATGATTTTGATTAAAAACGGCTCAAAGGTACTTGAGAGTGATTTTGTATCAGGGAATGTCGCAAGAAACTGGACTACTCCGGCAGGAGTGTTTCCGCTTACATATAAAACAAGGAATGCAACTCTAAAGGGTGAGGGATATTCAACACCGGTAGATTACTGGATGCCTTTTAACGGAGGTATCGGTTTTCATGATGCACCATGGAGAGCGGCTTTTGGAGGACAGATATATAAAACGGCAGGCTCACATGGCTGTATAAATCTTCCGCCTGCCGTAGCAAAACAATTATACGAATATATTGATTCGGGATTCCCGGTACTATGCTATAATCTTAGTGCAGCTGTTACTCCACCACCTGAGGAGAGTTCCTCAGCTGCTGAAACAACAAGCGCAGCTACCGAGGAAACGGTAGAGCCTATAGGGGGAGATACACAGCCGGGAGACTCAAGAACCGACGTAGAAATAGAGCAGTAATAGGAGAGTAATGAGAGTTATTTCAGGAACTGCAAGAAGCTTGATTTTAAAAACACCTAAAGGAACTTCTACAAGGCCGACCACGGATAAAATCAAGGAGACATTGTTTAATATGATTTCAAATGAAATATATGACAGTGTTTTTCTTGATTTATTTGCGGGGAGCGGCGGAATAGGAATAGAGGCTTTAAGCAGAGGCGCAAGAGAGGCTTACTTTTGTGATATAGACAGAGAGGCTATACAATGTATAAGGCAAAATCTGGAACATACAAAGCTTGCGGATAAGGCTACTGTATTAAAGGGAAGTTTTGAAGCGAATTTGGAGAAGCTTAAGAGTCTTGGAAAGAAATTTGATATTGTTTTTATTGACCCACCATATCAAAAGGGATTTGAGGATAAATGTTTAGATATTTTAATAAATTCTGCATTGATTGATGAGTATACATTGGTTATAATTGAGGAAGAATTTAAGACTGATACGACACATTTATCAAAGGATTGGAATATAAAAAAGGTAAAAGAGTATAAGTCTAACAAACATATTTTTATGCATAAGCGAGGTTGACTATGTCAAAAGCGATTTACCCTGGAAGTTTTGATCCGATTACTAATGGACATATTGATATAATTGAGAGATCTGCTAAAATATTTGACAAGGTTATAGTGGGAGTACTTGTTAACTATACAAAGGATCCGCTGTTTTCACCTGCTGAAAGGGTGGAGATGATAAAGGGTGTAGTAGGTCATTTGCCAAATGTGGAGGTCTTGGAATTTGGCGGTTTATTGGTGGATTTTGCACATGAGCAAAATTGTAATATCTTGGTTAGAGGACTTAGAGTAATAACTGATTTTGAATATGAGTTACAATTGGCTCAGACCAATAAAATAATCTCACCGGATATAGAGACTGTTTTCTTAAGTTCAAGCTTGAAATACTCATATCTGAGTTCAAGTATTGTAAAAGAAATTGCAATATACAATGGTGATATCAGCCATTTTGTAAGAGATGATATTAGAGAAAAGGTTATAAAAAGGCTGGATGAAAAAGGGTTGAGGAGAAATAATGAGTAGGATAGAACAGGTAATCACAGAGATAGAAGAGTTCGTAGAGAGGTGTAAAACGGTTGCACTGTCCAATTCAATAATAAAAGTAAATAAAGAAGAATTTATAGCATTGTTAAATGAATTAAGACAGGAGATACCTGAAGAGGTTACACAGTCACAAAAAATTATCAGTAATAAAGACAGCATTTTGACAGATGCCAAGAATAAGGCTGAAAAGACTATTTTAGATGCAAATTTTCAAAGCAATTCCATAAAGGATGAAGCAAAAAGAAAGGCTGATGCCATTGTTTTGAGCGCAAAAAAAGAGTCGGATGCTATAATGATTGAGGCGAACAAGCTTAAGTCGCAGCTTGTAAATGAAAATCAGATTATGCAGACCGCTTATGCGGAATCGGATAAGATAATTGAGTTTGCCAGAATGGAGGCAAATAATATAGTATATGATGCAAGAAATGAGGCAAACAATATCAGGCAGGCATCCATAACATATACTGACGAATTGCTTCAAAGCATTCAGGAGATAATTTCAGGAACTATGGTGGACAGTCAAAACAGATTTAATCAGTATTTGACTTCATTGCAATTTTACACAGGAGAGATCGATAAGAATAGACAGGAACTTGCAACCAGTATTGTTCCGGCAGATCCGAATACACAGGAATAATTATAGGGCTGTTGCATGCAACAAGCCCTTTTTTGCGTAATAAGACATATTTAGATTGAGGTATATATGATACAGGAAAAAGATTTACCACATGCATATAAAGATGCAATGAAAGATCTTTTAAAAGAAGATTATGATGCATATATAAAGTCTTTAGAAAAAAAGCCTTATTCAGGTATAAGAACAAATCTACTTAAACTTACTCCTGAAAGGCTGAAGGAAATTCTTGATAGAGATTTTAAGAAAGTGCCTTGGGTAAATGAGGGATTTTATTTTGAAGAAGAAAAGGGAGTACTTAGTAGCCCAACGCTTAGTGAAAATCCGAAGATAAAAAGCATATCAAAAAATCCCTATTATTTTGCCGGACTTTATTATATACAGGAGCCTTCAGCTATGACACCGGCAATGGCGGCAGGTATTGTGCCGGGAGATAAGGTGCTTGATCTTTGTGCGGCACCGGGAGGGAAGTCTACACAGGCAGCTTCATATCTGATGGGAGAGGGACTTTTGGTATCAAATGATTTCTCGGCATCCAGAGTTAAGGCATTGCAAAAAAATATAGAAGTAAGCGGTATCGACAATGTGCTGATAACAAATGAAGATCCAAAAAATCTATCAAAAGTATATATTGAATATTTTGATAAGATAATAGTAGATGCACCATGTTCGGGTGAGGGAATGTTTAGGCGTGACAGTGCCGTATTTAAGGCATATCTTGGCAGAGGTCCTGAATTTTTTACCGGATTGCAGGTGAGTATACTTACCGAGGCTGCAAAAATGTTAAAGCCGGGAGGAACCTTGATATATTCCACCTGTACCTATTCAAAAGTGGAGGATGAAGGAAGCCTGTTGCAGTTTTTAGAAAGTCATAAGGAATTTAAAATAGATAAAATAGCACCGGATTTTGGTTTTGAAGAGTCAAAGGAATTGCCGGGAACAATAAGGCTTTTCCCACATAAAATAGAGGGAGAAGGGCATTTTGTAGCAAGGCTGAAAAAAGATATAAAACCTGCAGAAGAAAGTAAAAACAAGCATAAGAAGAAAAATAAAAAGATAAAACTGCCTGATGAACTTGTGGAGTTTCTCGGTAAAATAAAGCGTGAGTGGGATTTTGAGAGAATTTTTATCAATAAGGATTATGCATATTATTTGCCAAAGGATGCCTTGATTGATAAGAGTCTGCATTATATAAGAACAGGTCTCTTGCTTGGAGAAATAAAAAAGAACAGATTTGAGCCTTTTCAGGCGCTTGCCATGAATATAAAGTTTGATGAATGGGAAAATCCTTTAAACTTAAGTGCCACGGATGAGAGGGTGATTAAATATTTAAAGGGAGAAACTATAGAGGCTGATGATGAATACAGCGGAATCAGACTTGTATGTTTGGACGGATTTTCACTTGGCTTTGTAAAACAGAATAAAAGAATTTGTAAAAATAAGTATTATCAAGGCTGGAGATGGATGTAATGATTGTCAGGGTTGATAAAATTCTTTCCGAACTTGGGTTTGGGAGTCGACAGGAAATAAAAAAATATGTCAAAGCGGGCAAAATAAGAATAAATGACAGGACAGTTAAAAAGGCGGAAGAGAAAATAAACAGTGAAAATGATATTATATATTTTGACGGCAAAGAGATAGAGGTGGAAGAATTTGAAACCTATATACTGTATAAACCTGCCGGATATGTATGTGCCACAAAGGATAATGTACATAGGACCGTTATGGAACTTATCGATTCAAAAAGAAAGAATATCGTGCCTGTGGGTAGACTTGATCTTGATACCGAGGGCATACTGATACTGACTAATGACGGGGACTTAAATCATAGACTGGTTTCTCCGGCATCACATGTAGATAAAAGCTATTATGCTGTTTTTGACGGAAAGCTTGACAGCAATGCAATAGAAATGACACAGGCGGGACTTGATATAGGTGAGGGAGAGTTTTCAAAACCCGCCAAACTGAAAATTTTATCTGAAAATGAAATACTGCTTACAATACATGAGGGTAAATTTCATCAGGTAAAAAGAATGGTAAAAGCTTTGGGTGGAGAGGTGACTTATTTAAAAAGAGTTGCCTTTGGAGGATTAAAGCTTGATGATTTAAAACTTGAAAAGGGTGAGAGCAGAAAAATAACCGGAGATGAGATGGAGATGCTGATTGATGATGGGAAAAAACACAAATAATATATTAGATGCATGGATTATGGTGGAACATCTTTCAGAAGGTGATATAAGTCTGAAGGATAAAAAGAATCTGCGATTGGATGATTTGGCGAATAAAGATTTTTACGGCTTTTTTAGTTCAATTATAGCAGGAAACGATTTAAAAAAATATAAGAACGGCGGTTTTGTTGTCTATCTGGATATATTTGCCTTTAGCGAGGTGGTGGATTTTCTCAGAAAAACCTATGGAATAGAAAAGACTGACAGTGATATCAATTACGGAGATAAGTTCAGCTTTGCACTATATTTTGATAAGGCTATGAACTATATAGGTGACAGTTTCTTTTTCACTGCAAGTGCATATATGAGATATTTTAAAAAAGTACCTACCGAATCGGAGTTTCATAAATTTGAACAGGATTTAAAAGAGGAATTTGATCAAAGGTTTGACGCAAGTGAAGAAAATCCGGATAAATTTAATAAGGCGCTGGATAGTATTTTAACTAAATACGGTATTGATATTTTAAATTGCAGGATGCAAATACTTTATAATACAGATACTGATGCGACCAATTTACATTCATTTTTTGTGGATGATCTGATAAAAGCCAAGAGAATGAATAATAAAAATCTTAATGATTATCTTTTCGGCAAGGATATAGACGATAGGATCAATCTTGACAGTAAAACAGATTCACAAAACTTTAATCCTGAGATATTTAAAAAGATACTAAGACCTTTAAACTATCCTCTTGGAAGATTTCCAAGCAAAACGGAGTTTGCACTTTCATTTATGCAGCAGGTGGCAGTTAATCTGACCATCGGATATGACAATAATCAAATGAGAAGCGTGAACGGACCTCCGGGTACAGGAAAAACCACGCTTTTAAAAGATATATTTGCCGAACTGCTTATAAAGCAGGCAAATAACATATGTAATCTGACGGACAAAAATATAAAGGGAAATGATAAAACAAGATATTATGATAAGGCTTCTATAGGCGAGCTTCCGGATAATATTGCGGTAAATAATATACTGGTAACAAGCTCCAATAACGGTGCCGTCCAAAATATTGTAAATGAATTACCTTTGATAGAGGGCATTGATAAAGATATATTGCCTGAACTTGAGCAAATAGACTATTTTAAGGCTTTGGCAAATAACAATATAAAGGAAAATTGGACTAAAAAAGACGGCAAGGCTAAAAGAGAACTTATTGTAGAAGAAACCGGAGACGAAAAGTTTTGGGGATTGTTTTCACTTGAGGGCGGTAAATCCGATAATATGACAAATATTCTAAACAGAATAGAATGTATTTGTACATACCTTGAAAATGAATATAAGCCTGATACCGGTGTATATGACAGATATAAAGCCCAATATGGAAAGCTTGTAAAACTTAGAAATGATGCTGAAAGTATCAGTGATAATTTTGACTCTTATTTTAATGCAAAGGCGGAGTTTGATAAAGTATGTAAGATTTTATCAGATGAAGATGAAATGCGAAAAAACGATGTAGAGGATGTAAAAAATAAAGTTGAGGAGTCAATAAAGGCAAAAATAATTAAATTAGATGAGCTGTCTGGAGAGTTTAGCCGCATTAAAGAGCAAAGACAGGAGTTGGCAATAAGTATTTCAAATCAAAAAATGCTCTTTGAGGCAAAACAGAATCAAAAGGCGGGATTTTTTGATAAACTGTTTAATACAAGCAGGAATAAAGCCATTGCAAATGAATTAAATATTTTGCAGGATAAATTACAAGCCTTATTTGATGAGGATGAGCTTTATCGTAAAGCCGAAAACAATTTGCAGGATAAAATAAATGAACTGAAAAATTATATAGACTTTGAGAGAAAAGAGGCTGAAGATGAGAATGAAAAATATCAAAATTGGAAGCGAAATCTTGAAAATAAAAAAGAACAAAATAAAACAATTATAGAATCATTTGAAAAGGATAAAAGCTTATGTAACAGGGCTCTTGATATGAATCTTGAATATGAAAAGCTGCAAATGTCAAATCCATGGTTTGATGAAAACTATAGAATTGAGCAATCAAGGCTTTTTATATCCTCACTTGCCCTTAGAAAGCAATTTTTATATGAAAACAGAAAGAATATAAAAGCTGCCGTAAATATATGGAAAACGCAGAATAAATATCTTGAAAACAAGAGGGTAATAAATGCGGCATGGAACTGGATAAATTTCACCATTCCGGTTATCAGCTCCACATTTGCAAGCTTTTCAAGGATGTTAAAAAATATTGATGAAAATATACTTGGACATACCTTTGTGGATGAGGCGGGGCAGGCACTTCCGCAGGCGGCAATAGGTGCTGTATTCAGAAGCAGAAATATTATGGTGGTGGGAGATCCTTTCCAGATAAAGCCTGTACTGACACTTGACGGCGGACTTTTAGCCCTGCTTTCAAAAAGCTATGATGTCAGTGAAAAATATCTCTCGGAATCCGCTTCAGTACAGACATTGGTGGATGCTGCGAGCCGATACGGCTTTTATACAGAAGGTGAAGAGGATTCATGGATAGGCATTCCGCTTTGGGTACACAGGCGCTGCTTCTATCCTATGTTTAGCATATCAAATGAAATCTCTTATCAAAATCTTATGGTACAGGGAAATAAAGGCTATGGAAAGACCGGATGGTATGATATAGGCGGCAAAGCTGTAGACAAGTATGTGGAGGAGCAGGGGGATTTTCTTCTCAGTAAAATAAAGAAAATGCTGGAATTAAATCCTAAAATAAATGACAGAAATGAGAGCGACACTATTTACATAATTTCTCCTTTTAAAAATGTTGCCTATAGACTGGCAGTAAAACTTGATAAGTTAGGTTTTACAAGAAGGGAAAATTCAAAGCCTACAAATATCGGAACCATCCACACCTTCCAGGGCAAGGAAGCCCCTATTGTATTTATGGTGCTTGGTTCCGACAATAACAGTAAAGGTGCTGCGGCATGGGCAGTGAATGAGGCGAATATGATGAATGTGGCGGCAACCAGAGCTAAAAAGGAATTTTATATAATAGGAGAGCGAAAGCTTTATACGGGATTGGGAAGTGAAGTGATAAACAAGGTAAACCGGGTTATATCGGAATATTCCAAAGAACATCCCGAACTGATTGATGAAAATATAGATATATAGGTAGTATATGATAAAAAATATTGAAGCATGCATATTTGATTTGGACGGTACATTGGTGGATTCTATGTGGATGTGGCCGGAGATAGATATAGAATATCTGGGGAGACTTGGGATTAAATATGATGATAATTTAAAAAATGAAATAGATGGAATAAGCTTCCATGAAACTGCGGTTTATTTTAAAAATAAATTTGATATAGTCGACAGTGTAGAAAAAATCTGTCAGGATTGGGAAGATATGGCACTTGATAAATATAAATACGAGGTCAAGGAAAAGCCCGGCTGTTCAAGCTTTTTGGAATTTTTAAAATCAAAGGGCATAAGAATGGGTATTGCAACCAGCAATAACAGAACAATGGTGGATGCGGTACTTAAATCTTTGAATATAAAGGATTATTTTGAAGTAATTATTACTTCCGATGAAGTAAAAAAGGGTAAACCTGCACCGGATATTTATTTAAAAACGGCAGATTTACTTGGAGTTGTTCCTGAAAAATGTCTGGTATTTGAGGATGTGGTTGCGGGCATAATTGCAGGCAAATCGGCAGGTATGAAAGTATGTGCCATAGAGGATGATTTTTCAAAAGAAGTAAGACATAAAAAGAAGGAATTGTCAGATTACTATATAGATGACTACAGGGAATTATTATGATAAAGAAAAAGGGCGAGTACGGGTATAGAAAATATTTTAAGATAAAAAACGCAATAATAATAGGATTTTTTATTTTGATTATCCTCTTGCTTTTTATAGCTTCAAAAAATACAAAGGAAGATATTTCAAGGATACTTTTGGTATCCTCCATACTGACGGTACTTCCTATGGCAAATCTTTTAGCTCCTTTTTTGGTAGTCTTTAAGTATAAATCATTTGAGTATGAAAAGATAAAGAAATTTTTGGGAGATAAACATTTTTTATTTGATATAATCCTTACTATGAAGGAGCAGGTGATGCCTTTGGATATTATATATATCGACGGCAAAAAGATATTTGCACTGCTTTCAAATAAGGCGGATAAAAACAGAACTGAGGAATTTATCAAAGAAAGGATGAAAATAGGCGGTATAAATGTAATGGTAAAGGTCTGTGATAACTTTAATGAAATAAATAAATTTATTAAAAACACAGAGAATGATGAAGATTTGGAAGAGATAAGGGCAATCTTTAAAAGCCTTTCGGTATAATGATTGAGATAATTGTAGGAAAAAATGAAGACGGACAGAGACTTGAGAGAGTACTGGAGAAGATATTTGTAAATGCAAATGCCGGTTTTATTTTTAAAATGCTTAGAAAAAAGAATATAACATTGAATGATAAAAAGGCTGACGGTAAGGAAAGACTGGTAGCAGGTTCAAGCATCAAGCTTTGGTTTTCGGATGAAAGTTTTGAGAAACTATCGGGAAAAAAGGTGGAAAACACAAAGGTAAAAAATAATTGTACAGATAAAAAGAATGTAGAAAAGTTTAATTCCTATATAGTATATGAGGATGATAACACCATTATTTTAAATAAACCGGAAGGTATCTTATCACAAAAATCAAATATAAAGGATGCATCAATTAATGATATGTTGCTTGAATATCTTGATTTTGATGATTCTGTTTTAAATACATTTAAACCCTCTATTTGCAACAGACTTGACAGAAATACCACAGGATTATTGGTATGCGGCAAAAGTCTGGAAGGTTTAAGGGTAAATAATGAGCTTATAAAAACAAAAGCCGTGGATAAATTTTATTTGGCATTGGTAAAGGGATATATAAAAGAGAAATGTTTAATATCAGGCTGGCTTTATAAGGATGAAAGTTCAAATAAGGTTATTATAAAAAACAAGGCTTTTAAAGCCGCGGATTTTATACAGACGGAATATGAGATTTTGGATTATTTTGAGAATAACACCTTGCTGTCGGTAAAGCTTATAACAGGTAAGACTCATCAGATAAGAGCACATTTATCATCAATATCACATCCTATAATAGGAGATTTTAAATATGGAGATAAGGCTGTGAATGAGGAATTTAAAAAAAGATATGGTATAAAATCTCAGCTTTTACATTCATACCGACTGGTTTATCCGGATACAGATATATCCGATACGGATACCTTTAAGGCACTTAGGGGAAAAGTATTTCAAGCGGATTATAATAATGATTTCAGAAAGGTAATAGGTGATGGGTACTTGGAAAACCAGAGGACTTAGGGGCTCTACATTGGAAGAGTATATAAACTATTCCAATGAAAAATACAGAGAAACCGGGCTTGCACTTATCCAAAAGATACCTACCCCTATTACTCCCATTGATATAGACAAAAGCACAAGACATATCACACTTGCTTATTTTGAAAAAAAATCTACGGTTGATTATATCGGTGTGGTACAGGGGATACCTGTATGCTTTGATGCAAAAGAATGTGCAAGTACAAGTTTTTCACTCTCAAATGTGCATGAACACCAGTTTAGGTTTATGACGGAGTTTGAAAAACAGGGAGGTATTGCCTTTTTGATTATATTTTTTAAGTCACTTGATAAGATAATCTATCTGCCTTTAAAAGATTTAAAAGTGTTTTTTGAAAGAATGAAAGCAGGTGGTAGAAAGAGTTTTAAATTTGAAGAACTTAATGAGGAATATCTGGTACCAAAAAAAGGAGATATTATAGTGCATTATTTGGAATGCCTAAGCTTATATCTTAGTAGTGAGCAGTGATTAAAAATAGATGATAGGAGACAGTAATGAAACATAATGATGCAAGGATTTATAATGGTAAAACAAATTTTGAGTGGAAGGACTTAAAACTTAACAGCGACGGATTACTTCCCGTTATAGTACAGGATTATGTAGACAGTTCCGTACTTATGTATACCTATATGAATGAGGAGGCTTGGAATAAAACTCTGACAAGCGGGCTTTTAACCTACTACTGCACAGATAAAGGCAGGTCATCGGTACAGGGAGAAAAGAGCGGAAATTTTCAATATATAAGGGAATTATTCCTGAATTTTGAAAATAATGCCGTTTTGGTAAAGGTGTATGCTGTTGGACCTACCTGCTCTGAGAGTGAAAAAAGCTGCTTTTTTAGAGCAATAGAGGAAATATAGATATGAATCATATACTTCTTCTTGTTTCAGCTATTATTTTGCTCTGCATAATGCTGAATTTTATATCAAGTAAAATAGGTGTACCCATGCTTTTGGCATTTATTTTGCTTGGAATGGTATTCGGTTCCGACGGTATTTTTAAAATAAAATTTGACGATTTTAAACAGGCGGAAACTATATGCTCCTTTGCACTTATTTTTATAATGTTTTACGGAGGTTTCGGAACAAATATAAAAGAAGCGAAACCGGTGCTTTTAAAGGCGGGACTTTTATCAAGTGTAGGAGTAGTACTTACATCAATATTTGTTGCGGCATTTGCATATTTTATTTTAAAATTTTCATGGATGAACAGTATATTGATAGGAGCTGTAATTTCGTCAACAGATGCTGCCAGCGTGTTTTCAATA
Organism: Lachnoanaerobaculum sp. Marseille-Q4761; assembly: GCF_017565785.1. Lineage (NCBI taxonomy): Bacteria > Bacillati > Bacillota > Clostridia > Lachnospirales > Lachnospiraceae > Lachnoanaerobaculum > Lachnoanaerobaculum sp. Marseille-Q4761. The sequence continues at coordinate 457,635 of NZ_JAGEKB010000002.1, read as the reverse complement.
CTCAGAGACAGACATTTGAATCTTAAGTATAATACCGCATCTATTTTAGAGGTGGAAAGCGGAAGTAATGATCCTTTTGCATATATGCTTACAATGATAGCTATAAGTATGATAGCGGGAAGTATTACCCCTGTCGGTATTTTAAGTATGCTGTTTTTACAACTCTTTGTAGGAATATTATCGGGAATAGTTATTGCTTATATTTTCAGATATGTGATAAACAGATTTATTATACATACTCCGGGATTTACCATGGTTTTGGTGATTGCAGTGGCACTTCTTTCTTATTCGCTCTCAAATACTTTGGGAGGAAACGGATATCTGAGTGTGTACATTACAGGCATTATACTGGGTAATTCGGATATAAGAGGGAAAAAAGAACTGGTTCCTTTCTTTGACGGAATCACAGGAATTATGCAAATCCTGATTTTTTTCTTACTTGGACTTATAGCATATCCTTCAAGACTTTTATATGTGGCGAGAACGGGATTTATTCTGGCATGCTTTATAACATTTATAGTAAGACCTGTGGCTATCAGCCTTATTATGAAGCCTTTTAAGGCAACATGGAATCAGATATTTTTGGTTTCCTGGGCAGGATTTAGAGGCGCATCATCCATTGTTTTTGCAATAACGGCATTATTAAATACAGAAGCAAATTATGATATATTCAATAATGTGTTTTTTATTGTTCTTTTCTCAATATTATTACAGGGAAGCCTGCTTCCGTTTATTGCCAAAAGGATAGATATGATTGATGAGGGTTATGATGTAATGAAAACCTTCTCTGATTACAGCGGAGATGAAATTCCGATAGAGTTTATACAACTTACAGTGGGTGAAAATCAAAACTGGTGTCAAAAAAGCATCAGTGATATAAATCTCCCACCGAATACCCTGATTGTTTTGGTCAAAAAAGAGGGTGAGGATATTGTGCCGAACGGTCAGACTGTACTTGAATGTGGTGATACTATAGTACTTGCGGCAAAGTCTATTGACTTTGAGGAATATTATAATATGACTGAAATAGTTTTGACCGAAAAGATGCTCTCAAAAGGCTCCACTCTTTCAGAACTTTCCGGTGAGCTTGACGGTCTTGTTATGCTTATAATAAGAGGTGACGAATTTATTATTCCAAATGGAGATACCGCTTTACTTGTGGGTGATACATTGGTTTTAAATAATGGACCTATATAAAAAAACGCCGAAAAAGGCGTTTTTTATTTTACACAACTTTTGATAAAAACCCGAAGGATATTATCATCATTATAATACTTGCCATTATCATTCCGAGGAATATTGCAAGAAATGCTTTTTTTCTGTCCATCTCAAGAAATGCGGCTATTATGGAACCTGTCCATGCACCCGTGCCGGGAAGCGGAATACCCACAAAAAGTACAAGTCCCCAGAAACCGTATTTTTCAATAGAACCCTTGTTTTTCATTATTTTCTTATGAAGGAATGAATGCATTTTATTAAAAAGTTTGAATCTTGATTTTTCCATAGCTTTTAATATTTTATTTATCAAGAGCAGTATAAAGGGAACGGGTATGATATTTCCTATAATTGCAATTATATAGCTTTCCACAGGTGGCAGCTCTAAAAGAGATGCCGCAATCAGTCCACCCCTGAGTTCAAGGATGGGCAGCATGGATATTATAAATACTACTAACTGCTTTCCAAAACTTAATGAGAGCAGTCCGCCCATCATTCCTATAAGTGTCTTAGCTAATTTTTCCGCCATAAAATACCTTTCATTTTAAATAATTTTGTATATGAATATATAATATTCTATTAATTATGCAATAGCATAGATTGTAACAGATTGAGTAATTACAATCAAGGTGTTAATATATTAAAATATGGAGGTAAGATTATGGAAATATTAAAGGGAGCATTATGTTTGGAGGGCGGATCTCTGAGAGGAATTTTTACTGCCGGAGTCTTGGATGCGCTTTTAGATAATAAATTATATATTGAATATGTCAACGGTGTTTCGGCAGGTTCAATGAACGGTATGAATTATATTTCAAGACAGAAGGGAAGATCCAAGAGAATAAACCTGAAGTATTTACATGATAAAAGATATATAAGCTATAAAAATATGCTTACAAAAAGGCAGATATTTAATTTTGATTTTTTATTTGATGAGATCTCAAATAAACTGGATTTGTTCGATAAAAAGTCTTTTTTTGACAATAATAAAAAATTTGAAGTAGTGGCTACAGATGTAAAAACAGGAGAAAGCGAATTTTTTGAAAAAAATAGTTGTAGTGATATTATCTCGGCTGTAAAAGCCTCCGCATCTATGCCGGTAATGTCAAAGATGGTAGAGGTGGATGGAAGAAAATATCTGGATGGAGGTATTTCTACATCAATAGCCTATAAAAGAGCCTTTGACCTGGGATATGAAAAGGCAATAGTAATACTTACAAGGGAAGACGGATATAGAAAAAAGCCTGTAAATAAGTTGGATGAAGCAATTTATAAAATGTATTTTAAACCGCTGCCTAATTTATTGGAAAAACTTATGACTGTGCCTGAAAGATATAATTTGATGCAGGAAGAGATGGATGAACTTCAAAAGGCAGGCAAGCTGCTTATAATAAGACCTCAAAAAAAGGTGGTGGTACATAGACTTGAAAGAAGTGCCGATAAGCTGGAGAATCTGTATAATGAAGGGTATAGGGAAGGATTAAAAAATATTGAAAATATAAGAAACTTTATTGCTTTAAAGTTTTAAGGTTTAAAGTCTTGACGCAATAAAACAGATATAGTATAATCCTTTGCATATCAGTAATATATGGAAGGAGAGAGTATATGAAAAAGAATATTTTGGCAATGGCAATGGTTATGCTTCTTGGGGTTAGCCTTATGGCATGCGGTTCTAAAGCAGACAATGTAAATACAGAAGCAGGAGAGACTTCTTCAGAGGTATCGGCAAATGCAAAAAAGATAGGTGTATTACAATATGTACAGCATCCCGCACTTGATAAGGCAAATGAAGGTTTTGTAGCTGCACTTGAGGAATCGGGAATTGAAGTAAGTATTGAGCAGCAAAATGCCGGAGGAGAGCAATCTGCGGCACAAACTATTGCAAATAAGCTTGTAAATGATAAGAAGGATTTGATTTTGGCAATCGCTACACCTGCAGCACAGGCGGTAGCAGGAGTTACATCAGATATTCCGGTGGTTATAACCGCAGTTACAGATCCTGCCGAATCAGGACTGGTTGAGAAAAATGATGCACCGGGTGGAAATGTTACGGGAAGTTCCGACCTTACACCTGTGGCTGATCAAATCGATCTTTTGACAAAGATTTTACCGGATGCTAAAAATGTGGGAATACTTTATTGCACAGCCGAGGCAAATTCAAAGTTGCAGGCGGATATTGCATTGAGTGCACTAAAAGATAAGGGACTTAACGGTGTGGAATATACTGTGTCAAGTTCAAATGAAATACAGACGGTTGTGGAGTCAATGGTTGGAAAGGTGGATGCAATATATGTACCTACCGATAATGTTATAGCTGCAGGTATGACAACAGTGGCTATGATTGCCACCACGGAACATCAGATTCCTATAATAGGAGCGGAATCCGCCCATGTTGAAAACGGTGCATTGGCAACATATGGAATCGATTATTTTGAGGTTGGAAAACTTGCAGGAGAGCAGGCTGTAGAGATACTCAAAGGCAAGTCTCCGGCGGAGCTTCCTATAGCTTATTTACCTAAGGATAAATGTAAGCTTACAATAAATGAAGAAGTGGCAAAAGAGCTTGGAATAGATGTATCAAATATTTCTATGAACTAGGCTTTTAAATAATAAATAAGACCGGTATATGCCGGTTTTATTTGTTATTTTAGAGATAATATAAAAAAATTGATTAAATCATTATTCTATATTATAGATTGCAGTTATTTTGGATATATTATAAAATAGTGAAAGCTTAAATATAGAATATAAAATACGGAGGTATAAATGTTTACAGCATTAGTGGGCGCCATTGCTCAAGGCATACTTTGGGGTGCAATGGTTCTTGGGGTATATATTACCTATAAATTACTTGATATAGCCGATTTGACGGCGGACGGAAGCTTTGCCTTCGGAGGCTGTGTATGTGCGGTAATGATTGTAAATTTTAAAATGAATCCTTTACTTGCACTTGTTTTTGCAACCTTTGCGGGTATGCTTGCAGGTTTTGTTACCGGAGCATTGCATACAATATTTGAAATACCCGCAATACTTGCAGGTATTCTTACACAGATATCTCTTTGGTCTATAAACCTTAGAGTAATGGGAAAGAGTAATATACCTCTTTTAAAGACAGATACAATTTTTTCATGGCTCACAGATGCTGCAGGTGTCGGTAATGCCGTATCGGGTGTTATAATCGGAGGTATTATTATAGTATTTATTATAATTATTTTATATTGGTTTTTTGGAACGGAGCTTGGTTCATCACTTAGAGCAACGGGAAATAATGAAGCAATGATTAGAGCTTTGGGAGTAAATACAGGTCATGCAAAACTGCTTGCTTTGATAATCAGTAACGGACTTATAGGACTTTCCGGAGGTCTTATAGTTCAGAGTCAGAAGTATGCGGATATCAATGCCGGAACAGGTGCTATTGTAATAGGGCTTGCCGCAATAGTTATAGGAGAGGTGGTAATCGGAAAAGTAATATCTTTCTGGATGAAACTTTTGGCAGCTGTTGTCGGCTCTATTGTCTACTTTGTTATAAGGAGTATTGTATTGCAGCTTGGCATGGACGCAAATGATATGAAGATGCTTTCGGCAATAATAGTTGCATTGGCACTTGCAGTACCGGTAATGAGTGCTAAAATAAAGGCAAACAGAGCCTATTCACCAAAGGGGGAATAAGATGTTAGAGATTTTAAATGTCAGTAAAACCTTTAATAAAGGTACTATAAATGAAAAGAAAGCTTTAAACAAATTATCCCTGCATCTAAATCCGGGTGATTTTGTAACAATAATCGGCGGAAACGGTGCGGGTAAGTCCACCATGCTGAATATGGTTGCCGGAGTATATCCTATTGACGGAGGCAGGATTATAATAGACGGAGTGGATATTTCCAGAATGCCTGAGTATAAGAGAGCAAAATATATCGGCAGAGTTTTTCAAGATCCTATGATGGGCACCAGTGCAGGAATGCAGATAGATGAAAATTTGGCTCTTGCTTTTAGAAGAGGGGATTCAAGGGGATTGTCCTGGGGTATTAAGAAGGCTGAAAAAGAGCTTTATAAGGAGATACTTGCAAAACTTGGACTTGGACTTCAGACCAGAATGACCTCAAAGGTTGGGCTTTTATCCGGAGGACAAAGACAGGCACTTACACTTTTGATGGCAACATTAAAAAAGCCCAAGCTTTTATTACTTGATGAGCATACAGCCGCACTTGATCCGCAGACTGCAAAGACCGTTTTAGATCTTACAAAGCAGATAGTGGATGAACAAAAGCTTACAGCAATGATGGTAACTCATAATATGAAGGATGCTCTGAGTATAGGAAACAGGCTTATAATGATGCATTCGGGAAGAGTTATTTATGATGTAAGCGGAGAGGAAAAGAAAAGTCTTAAGGTGGAGGATCTTTTAAGAAAGTTTGAAGAGGCAAGCGGCGGAGAGTTTGCCAATGACAGAATGATGTTAGCAAATTAGTACAACGAAACGGAGGGGACTATGGATAAGAAACTTATTATCACCATAAACAGAGAATATGGAAGCGGTGGAAGAATAATAGGGCAGAAACTGTCGGAGAAACTTGGAATACCATATTATGATGATGAAATAATAAAAATGGCATCCGAACATTCGGCTGTAGGAGAACAATACTTCAGAATGAATGATGAAAGGCCCGGCAATAATATATTACAAAGAATAATCGGTGGAATAAAAAATGCAAATAATAAGCCGTCCATAGGAGATGATATAGTTTCACCCGACAATCTTTTCAGATTTGAAAGTGAAGTTATCAGGGAATTGGTGGCAAATGAATCTTGTATATTGATAGGAAGATGCTCCAATTTTGTACTGAGTTCGGCAGGAGAAGAGGATTTTATATCACTCTTTGTATATGCCGACCTTTCCAAAAAAGTAGACAGAGTTATGGAAGTTGACGGAGTGGATGCCAAGGAGGCACTTAGAAGGGTGCAAAGAAATAACAGGATCAGAAAAGAGTATTATAAATATTATACCGGTGAAGAATGGGATGATATGACACATTATGATCTTCCGCTTAATACATCAAAGATAACACTTGATCAGGGTGTGGATCTGGTACTTGAATATTTAAAGATTAGAGGTAAAAAATAATATGATAGATAATCACAGCTTTTTGGCACAGGAATTCGGTAAGAGCCAAAACTATAATGAAATCAAAAACAGCCTTTTTAGCGAATACAATGTTAAAAAAGGACTTAGAAATGAAGACGGGACAGGAGTAAGAGTAGGGCTTACAAAGGTATCGGATGTAGTTGGCTATGATATAGTAGACGGTGTAAAAACAAATGTTGACGGTAAATTATACTATAGAGGATATAGCTTAAACGATCTGGTAAACGGCAGTGCCAAATCCACCAGGGGCTATGAGGAAGTAATGTTTTTACTTTTATTCGGTTTCCTGCCAAATAAAATGGAACTTGATAATTTCTCAAAGGCATTCAGAAGTATGTATACTTTGCCGAATGATTTTTTCGAGAGTGTTTTATTAAGAAATCCGGGCAAAAATTTGATGAATGTGCTTCAAAATGCTGTGTTAACTCTCTATAATTATGATGACGAACCTGATAATGTGGATGTATACTCCACATTAGTTAAGGGGCTTAGAATATCGGCATTTTTACCTGTGATTATGTGTTATGCTTATCAGGCAAAGAGACATTGCTTTTATAATGACAGCCTTATAATACATTATCCTGATGCCAAGCTGTCAATGGCTGAAAACATCTTGCAAATGCTAAGAGTTGATCAGAAATTTTCAAAAAATGAGGCTGCACTCCTTGATACAATACTCGTTTTACATGCGGATCATGGCGGCGGAAACAACTCAACATTTACCAATGTGGTGGTATCATCCACAGGCACTGATATTTATTCCACTATAGCCGCATCCATAGGTTCGTTAAAAGGACCAAAGCATGGCGGTGCAAATATCTCGGTTGTAAAGATGATGCAGGCAATTAAGGATGAAATAGGAATAACCACAGATGAGAAAAAAATAAGAAATATTGCAAACAGACTGCTTGATAAAGATTTCTTTGATTGCAGCGGATTGGTATATGGATTCGGACATGCGGTTTATACTATAACAGATCCGAGAGCGGAACTTTTAAGAGAATACTGTGAGAGTGTGGCAAAGGATAAGGGAAGACTTGAGGAATATCATTTCTATGAGGAATTTGAAAAGACTGTAAAAAAGGTCGTGTTTGAAAGAAAGGGAAATACTATTTCTTCAAATGTAGATTTGTATTCAGGTTTTGCCTATGATATGCTTGGAATCCCTGAGGATTTATATACCCCATTATTTGTTATAGCAAGAAATATAGGCTGGGTGGCACATAATGTGGAAAACAAATTATATGACGGTAGAATAATGAGACCTGCAACCAAGTATGTGGGAGAGTTACACGAATATATCTCATTTAAAGACAGATAAAAAGAGGCCTGTGGCCTCTTTATTTCTTTTTGGAATTATTTTTAGAATCACTCTCAAGGATATCATCTATTTTCTGTGCGAGATCTTTCTTGTCTTCATCAGAATCCATCTCATAGAACTCAACTTCTATATCCGAATCGATATCACTTTCCTTTTCATCAGGTCTTTTATCCGATTTTTCGATTTTTTCTTTAGCCTTTTCGATAATAGGTGTAGCGGCGGCTTTAGCCTTATCTACAACAGGCTCAACGCTTGATTTAGCCTTTTTAAAGATAGGCTTTGCGCTGTCCTTTGCCACATCACCGGCAGCTGAAACATTGTCGCTTATAATGCTTGCCACATCCTTAAGCATTTCCTTGGCTGCACTTGCCATACCCTTTGCGCTGTTTGCAGTGTCCTTTGCAGCTGTAACAAACTCGTCTGTAGTTGACTTAAGAGCTGTATATTTTCTATTGATAGGGGCATCATTTCTTTTACTTTCAGGAATCTCTGATTCAAATTCCTTGAACTCACCCTCTAATTCTTTCTGATATTCTTTATACTTTAGCATATATGACACTCCGGCTGCCGCAGCACCTGCAACAGTTGCTAAAAACATTAATTTTTTTAAACCTGCCATAATATCCTCCTTTACAATATTGGTAATTACAGTGTAATATCTATTTATAAAAAGTACAAGCATTATTTGGAGAGTTTATGAAAAAAATACTATGTTTATCGATTTATATACCGGGATTTATTATAATTGCGTATATTCAAAGTTTGTATGTAAAAATGGGGACACTAAATACCGGGGATTCATTTTTAAATAGTATATATCTTATTTTAACGGTGACATTTTTTATTGTTTTACTGCTTTCAGGTATATATTTGGGTTTCACAAAACTTAGTCTTGTAAAAATATATCCTGTAGTAATGCTTATATTGGGACTTGCTTATATGTTTGTATTTCCTGTTATGTCCGCACCGGATGAGATAGCACATTTTATTTCAGCCTATAAAATTTCAAATAAGATTTTGGGAGAGCAGGCAACGGTAAAAGACGGTCATGTGATAGTAAGAGCAAGAGATTTATGGATTGAAGATGTAGACGGTGAGTATACTTTTGATGAAAAAAAGAGTATGGAAGAGGGAGTTTTGATACCGAATGGAGGAAGTTATGGGAAAATTATTTCAAGCAAACTGGAAGAGGCTTCTTATAAAGTTTTTTATGGGGAAGGGAATAGTCGCAGCAATAATAATTATATTAGTTTTAGCGGGAAAGATTATAAAAAGGCCCAGTCATTACATTCACCTGTAAATACAATACCGAGTGTATATTTTTTGCCGGCTCTGGGCATCAGTATAGGCAGAGTCTTAAATCTTAATACTTTATATCTTGTGTTTTTTGGAAGAATGGCAAATCTGCTTTTATTTATAGTACTTGGAACTTTGGGAATATATTTTCTTCCAAAATTTAAAGAGTTTGTTTTTTTGGTTAGCCTGCTTCCCACCACATTGGAATTGGCATCATCATATTCATATGATGCGGTCATGATTTCAAGTATGATTTTTTTAGTATCCTATGTTTTTTATCTTGTACATGAAAAAAGCAGCTTTAATATAAAGGATTTGATTATAATATCAATTATTGCGGGATTTGTACTGCCATGTAAGATGGTATATTTTCCGGTTTTATTGCTGCTTTTTACAATACCTATGTATAAATTTAAGCTTAGAGGAGAGGTTGACGGCAAAATAAAAAAAGAAAATGCCATATTTTATCTTTTTAGTGCGACTGTGGTGCTTTTATCATGGGTATTTGCAATGTATCTGATAAACAGGTCTGCTGTAATCGGATATTCAACCGGAAGTACCTCAAGTCTTGAGTGGGCGGGAGAGGAAAGCTATACAATAAGTTATTTATTACATAATAAATTTAAGGCAGTAAAGCTTTTTTATAATACTATAATTTTGCAGCTTGAATACTATCATCAAACAATGCTTGGGTTTTATATGGGGCATGCGGATGAAGTAATAGGAATACCATATATAGGATTTTTGGCACTCAATATAGGTTTGATACTTTCACTTTTTGGAGACGGGGAGGAGATATTTCTTACAGCCAAAGAAAAGATACTTAGCAGCATCAGTATGCTCTTTGTTATTTTTCTTGTGCTGTTGTCTATGCTTATTGCATGGACTCCGATAAGTTCCGAGTTTATTAAGGGAGTCAGCGGAAGATATTTTATTCCTATATTATTGCCCATACTGTTGATATTAAAAAATAATAAGATAATAATAAAAAATGATATAAGAAGAAATATTATATTGCTGTTTATCTTTATAAATACTGTATCCTTACTGAAAATATTTAGTACGGTGTGTATAAGATTGTAATAAAAACCAATCGGAGACTTACTATGTAAATAACAAAACCGTAAAAAAAAATTAACAAAGGATTTTGTTAAATAAGTTATAATACATAAAGAAGGAGGCAAGATGAAGAAGAAAAATTTAATAAAACTGGCGTCTGCATTTGCTATTGTAACAATGTTGGGATTTGGAATACATAATAAGGCATATGCCCTCGGTGCAACATCAAGCATTGAATCGGTAGTAATCGGTGCAGATAAGGCAACAGTTGACATTACTATGAACAATTCAGGAGATATGGCAGGAACCGACGGCAATTTTTATCTTTTCGAATTACAGCCGTATGAGGACGGGATAGGAAGCAGAAGCGATTATCTTGAGAAGATAAGTGCCGGAAATGTTAAAAAATCATATCAGTTGAATAAGGGCATTGCAAACAGCAGATTGTATAACAGCTATGTGGTAGCGGTATTTGACGGAATAAAATATATTGAAGTAAGTCCGCCTAAGTATATTACAAATCCTGAGGCGATTGCGGGTAATAACGATGCATATAAGACACAGGCATCTAAGAAGGGATTGCAAATCGAGCTGAAAATGCTTGATGACGCTTTTAATCTTGGAGTAAAGCATGCATCTACAAATATTGCCTTCAATCAAATACTCGGTAACGGTATTGATTATAATTATAATGGCAAAACATACCATTTTAATAAGGCTGTTGTAGAAAGCTATGATAAGACAATAAGTGCATTTTCCGGAAAGGATATGACTGTTACGGCTATTATTCTAAACGGATATAATGAGGCACATCCTGAGCTTATGTATCCGAATATGCCAAGAAGAGACAGTATATTCTACTATATGTTTAATGCATCATCAAAAGAGGGTGCGGAGACTACAGAGGCTATAGCTTCTTTCCTGGCTGAAAGATATAATGGAAAAGACAATAAGCATGGCAAGGTTTCCAATTGGATAATAGGAAATGAGATAAATAACCAGCAGTGGAATTATGTTGGTGATATGGATGTAAGAAGTTATACCAAAAGATATGAGAAGGCATTCAGAATATTCTATAATGCAATCAAATCAACTTCTTCCACAGACAGAGTATTTTATTCATTGGACTATAACTGGAATAATGAAATAAACAATAAAAATAAATATGGCGGAAAGCAGATTGTAGACTATTTTAATTCTCTTGTGCTTGAGCATGGAGATATTGACTGGGGACTTGCATATCACCCGTATCCGGCACCTATGACGGAGCCCGAGTTCTGGGATGACGGCGAGAAGACAGGATGGATAAAGGATAATTTTGATTCTCCTGTAATAAATTTTGCAAATCTGAATAAGCTTACAGATTATTTTGCACAGGATGCGCTTAAAAAGCATGACGGTTCCGTAAGACATATAATGCTTACAGAGGAGGGCTTTACAGCTACAAATCCTGAAAGAGGTAATATAGAGAATGAGCAGGCTGCGGCATTTGCATATTCATATTATCTGGTGGATTCAAATCCGTATATTGAAGCATATATATTAAGCCGCCAGGTGGATGCGCCTCTTGAGGTAAGACATGGACTTTCTTTCGGACTTTGGACCTGCAGCATGAATGTCGGTGATGATATTCAGGCGGTATCCAAAAGAAAGCTGTGGACAGTATTCAGATATATTGATAAGTCCAAATACACTCTTGAAAATACCGATTTTGCAAAGAGTATCCTTGGTATAAGCAAGTGGCAGGAGCTGGTTCCAAACTTTAAGTGGACCGCACAGGAAAACAGAAGATAATTTTACTTAAAAAATCTATGAAAAGGGGAAATAACTTTTCATAGATTTTTTATTATTCTGTGTGCTGATGCAATAATATGCTTTTCATGTTATAATGGAATTCATTATAAATTAAACAGTAAAGACGGAGTCATTATGAAACATACATTTGTTATTTGTGCATATAAGGAATCGAAATTTCTGGAAAACTGTATAAAATCTTTGAAGGGACAGAATGTAAAATCCGATATAAGGATTGCTACATCCACACCAAATGAGTATATCTATAATCTCGCAAACAAATATAATATAAAGGTCTATGTAAATGAGGGCAAAAAGCCTGAGAATGTGTCAAATATCGGATTTGACTGGCAATTTGCCTATAATATTGCAAATACGCCTCTCGTGACCATTGCACATCAGGATGATATTTATTTAAAAAATTACACGGCAGATTTACTGAAGTACAAAAAGAAATATCCTGATATGACGGTTTTTACCACTTCATCAATTACATTAAAAAACGGTAGGATAAGGAAGCTTGGTAAGGTGGAAATTATAAAAAAGATACTTAGATTGCCTCTTAGATGTAATGCTCTAAATAATATATCTTTTATAAAAAAACTCTCAATAACTTTTGGTAACCCGATAATAGCGCCAAGCTGTGCTTATGATAAAAGATTATGTCCAAAGGATCTTTTTTTATCTGATTTTAAGTTTGCACTGGATTGGGAATGCCTTTTAAAGTTGTCACAGACAGAGGGCAGATTTGTACTGTCTGAAAAGCCGGGAATATGTTACAGGATACATGACGGTGCCACCACCAAAAAGAGTATAATGGATAATTCAAGGCAGAAGGAGGAGAGCATAATGTTTGACAGATTGCTGCCAAAGCCGATTGCAGGTATTTATAAAAAGATGTATCAAAATTCATATAAATCTTATTTTTAGGGGGATATATGGCACTGATTAAAGTTGAAGAAAAATATGATTATCTAAAGGACGTTTTACTCTCAATACTCTTAATATGTATAGCTTTTGTAGTAAATACAGGTATAAGTATAAAGGGGCTTTATCAGGATGATTTGCTGATGTGGTCCACAAGAAGAGGTGTGGGATTTTTAAAATATGTATTTCCCGATAAAATGAGAAAGTTCAGACCTGTATACTGGGTAGTTGCATGGATATATCAGGGGATTTTAAAGAATAATCTTGCAGTAATTGTTCCGATAAATATTATTATAGGTGCAGGTATTGCAATAGGAGTATATTTTTTTGCAAAGAGTCTGTCAAAGTCAAGGGGTATATCCTTTACTTTGTCGGCTATGTTTTTGGTGTCAAGATTTTCTTATTATAATATAGGACAGTATCTAGGTGTGATGGAGGCGATGGCAATAATATTTGCCGTTTCAATGCTGTATTTTTTATATGGTTATATCAATGGGAAAAATAATTTATATTATTATTATGCCTGTATATTTTTCTTTATAAACTGTTTTACACATGAAAGATTTATTGTGCTTTTCCCGATGTTGTTATTTGCAGTATTTGTAAAAGAATATAAAAGACTTTTTAAAGGCGGTCTTTTAGCAACTTTAGTAAATACTTTTTTGGCAATCGCAGTTTTTATACTTACTATAGGTATAAGATTTATAGCTTTAAAATCCTTTGTACCGGAGGGCACGGGAGGTTCAAAGGTCAGTAAAACTTTTAAAATAACGGAGTTTTTTGCAGCCCTAAAGACTGAGGTTTTATATATTCTCGGTATAAATACAGGACCGGATTATCTAAACGGAATAAGATTTATGGATGTAAATATTTTTATAAAGCTTATTATTTTTATAGGAATACTTGGATTTATAGCTTTCCTGCTTAAATTTATATTTCATATTATTAAATACAGAAAAAATACCGAATCAGGACTTATAAAAAATATATTACTGTTTTTAGGATTTATTATAGGAAGTATTGTGTCCTCAGCCGTTACTATAAGAGTGGAGATGAGATGGATATATGCGCCGTATTTATTCACACTTTTATTGACAGCATATATTTATGGTGTTGATAAAAAAATATTTGTGATAAAGTCAAAAAACAAAAAAATAGGAACATCTTTAAGCAGAATATTCCATATATCTTTTTCAACCGTGGTATTTTTTTTGATATGGGCATTTTGTATGATAATGTCCGATATATACTATAGAGGGCATTATGATAAAATTCATATTTTTTCAGGACAGCACAGGGCAAATTCTCTTGCACAGGAGACTTATTATAAATATGGCAGGAATTTAAGCAATAAAAGAATATATATAATAAAAAATGATTTTAAGCTGAGTTCATTTGATGCAAGGGAGTTTTTTAGAGCCTTGGAGCCTGATATCAGAGAGGATATAGTAACATTTATTGATAATTACAGAGAGATAGGTCAGGTAGATGAGGATATGATAGTTTTATCCGAAGACCTGAAAAATAAAGAATATATAAATGTAACGGATTTTTTGAGAAATATAAAGGTTGAAAACATATATGGACATTATACCGACGGTTGGACTGATGAAGAGGGAAGATTTAATGTAATGTCCGGAGAAAAAGGTCAGATACATTTTGAAATTATGTATCCGGGAGAGCTTGAGGGAGATGAACAGATAGAGATTGAGGTCAATGGCAAAAAAGAGACTTTATATCTTGTTTCAAATATATCATATTATGATATAGAGACCACTCCTAATACTGTGATACCGATACATATGAAGAGCAATTTTTATATGCCTGATGCTTTGGAGCAAAGAGGCGAAAAGAAATTGAGTTTTATTTTAAATATTAAAATAGAGTAGCGGGAGAGCAAATGAAGAAATTTTTAGCGTTTTTTCTGCCTGTTTTAGGGGCGATATATTTGAGTGCATATATAAGAAGTGCGGTACTGGATGTGGTTTATACAGATTATATGAGGATTATAAACACCTATCTTTATCATCCTTTTTCACCTGCTCTTTATTTTAGGAAGGATACACTTACAAGACTGCCTATAACATATTTTGAGAGAATGATAAATATAAAATTTTTTAATTATTCCACCATGTTTGATATGCATCTGGGTATTATTTTTCTTGCTATGATGGGTATTATAATAGGCATATTTATGGCAAAGAGGAATTTTAAGCTTGTATATTTTATTCTGGTTATGATGATTGTATTTTCACTTTCACAGTGGGAGATGATTACCAACGGAACGGGATGGGTACATTTTTTTGCATTTTTCTTTTTTGTACTGCATTTTTATATACTGGATTCATATATGCAAAGGGAAACAAAAACAAAGCTCATATTGAATATTATATTACCTGTATTTACAATATTATTTGCGGCAGGTTCATATTCACTTGCCTACGGGGCGACTTTGACAGTTGCCTATATTTTCTATGCCATATATAAAAAAAGAGCCAAAATATCACTCTTTGCCATACCTGTGATAATTGCCACCGCAATGTTTATGTATTCATATATATATTCGGATAAGGTAAATGCAGGGGCTACAACAGAGAGTATAGTGACGGTTTTTGGCAGAGATCCGATGTACTTTCTCTTATTTGGATTAAATACCTTTGCTTCCGATATTTTAAGTATAGAAATAGTAAATGAATTTAATATAAATATTTTTATTACATGTATTATCGGTGTTGTAGTTATAGTATTTTATATATTTGCTCTATATCTTAACTTTAAATATAAGATATATGAAAAGACCGCTTTTCCTTTATTATTGCTGGTATCGGGGCTTTTCAGTCATATTATGGTTATACTCACACGCTGGATATTTTTACATCCTTTATATGCGATGAGTTCAAGATATGCTCTGCAATTCGGGGCGGGGCTTATAGGTGTGATATTGACCTTCGGATGGGCTAAGACCTATTTAAAAAATCCGCAAGGGGAAAGAATTTCGACATTTTCAAAAGTCGCTATTTCCTGTTTTGTACTGATGGTTTTTGCCGGAAATATAGCCACAGCGGGAAATGAAGTAAGAATGGCAAAGTATCGTCTTGAGAGCTTTGAAATTAAGATGGAAGTTGCAAAGAACTTTGAAAATGAGAGTGATGAAACTCTAAAAACCGTTTTGCAATATCATAGTCCGAAGAAAATAAGGGAAGCACTTAGCCTTATTAAGTCTAAGAAGTTAAATATTTTTGCAGAGTAATGGGAATATTTTATTATCCTGTTGATTTGTATACTGTAAAAAGTGTAAAATAGTACGGTTAATATTTAATATAAATATTTGTAAAGAGAGGCTTATCAATGGATAATTCTTATGGAATGTTGGCTTTGCAAAAGGCAAATCTATATATTTTACAGGAAATAGACAGAATATGTACAAAATATAAAATAAATTACACATTGGACTCCGGCACATTGCTGGGTGCCATCAGACATGGAGGTTTTATACCCTGGGATGATGATGCCGATATTGCAATGACAAGAGCAAATTTTGAAGCTTTTAAAAAGATTGTAAAAAGGGAGTTATCGGATAAACTGGAATTTATCATGCCTGATGATTTTCAAGGCGGAAAGGTATTTTATGATTTTACTCCCAGAATAATATATAAGCCCAGCAGCAGATATAAAAAAGAAGATAAAAAGGATCCCTATGAGGGTAAACTGAATCATCTTTGGGTGGACATATTTATTATAGATAAACTGCCAAGGGCGAGGGCGTTAAAGAAGTTTACATTATTTATTCAAAAGCTGGTATATCTGTTTTCAATGGGGCATAGAAAAAAGCTTGATTTTAAAAAGTATAAGGGAACAATGAAAATTGTAATACTACTTTTTTCAATATTTGGAAAAGTAATACCTATGAAATGTCTGTTCGGCATACAGGATAGAATCTCAAAATTATTTTACAGAGGCAGAAAAAATAATGACTGCTATTACAGCAATTATCAGCCTGATTATATTGATATAGAAGTAAGTAAAAAATGGTATGAAAAGTATATAAGGATTCAGTTTGAAGATACTACTCTGTCTATTATAGATGAATATGAGAGTGTATTGCAGCTTGTATATGGAGACTATATGACATTGCCGCCAAAATCTGAGAGAGTACCTACGCATGGAAGTACGGAGATAGAAGTATATGAGTAAGAAGATTTCAATTATCGTATCCGTATACAATGAGGAGGAAGTTTTATTTGAGTTTTACAGAGAAACAATAAAGGTTCTTCTTTTAATTGACAATCCGTATGAAATAATATTCGTAAATGACGGAAGTATGGATGGTTCAAGAAGTATATTGTTTAAAATTGCAAAAGATGATGAGAATGTAAAGGTGGTACATTTCTCAAGGAATTTCGGACATGAAGCAGCCATGATTGCCGGTATAGACCATGCAGAGGGGGATTATCTTGTATGTATGGATGCAGATTTGCAACATCCGCCCACATTATTACCGGAGATAATCAGGAAGTTTGAAGCAGGCTTTGATATAATAAATATGGTGAGAACTGTAAATAAATCAGCCGGAATTATAAAAAATATAACATCCTCGGCATTTTATAAGATTATAAACAGATTGAGTGATATGAAGCTTGTAAGCAATGCCTCCGATTTTTTCGGAATCTCAAAAAGAGTTGCGGATGTTTTAAGAAACAGATACAGGGAAAAGACCAGATTTTTAAGAGGTTATGTACAGAATGTGGGCTTTAATACCACCAATATAGATTATGAGGCGGGTAAGAGATTTGCCGGAGAAAGTAAGTATTCTATAAAAAAGCTGTTTAGATTTTCTATAAACACTATAATGACATTTTCAAATCTGCCTTTAAAGCTTGGAATGTATGCAGGAGGAATGGCGGCTTTTTTGGCAATAATAATGATGATATATACGGTTATATCATTTTTAAGGGTGGGCACGCCCAGCGGATATGCGACCATTATATGTCTGATTTGTTTTATGTTTTCGGTACTTTTCTTTATTGTAGGAATCATAGGAGAGTATCTGGGGATTATATTGGCGGAGATAAAAGACCGCCCGATATATATAGTTGAAGAGAAGATTAATTTTAATAAAAAAGAGCTGTAAATACGGCTCTTTTTTTGGTAGAATATAGATATATTTCTAAACTTATATTTCTGATTTCTAAAGACGGAGTAAATATGAATATATCACAGGCAATTTCTAAAAGAGTTATTTTATTATGTTATGAAAAGGATTTGACAGTCTATGAATTATCAAAAAAATCAGGAGTTCCCAAAACTACTATAAAGGATATAATCTCAGGCAGAAGTAAAAATCCCGGTGTTTTAAGTATAGAAAAACTCGCCACAGGATTTTCCATATCCATGGGCGAGTTTTGGAATCATGAGATATTTAATTTCCACTAAGATACATATCGGCATCCTTAAAGAAGGATATTATAAGCAGAATCATTATAATACCTATGGGGAATGCCGCAATGATGGATACTGTCTGTAAGTTTGACATGGAATTATCCGAAAAGATAAGTCCGATAGGAAGAAGTATTAAAAGTATTGACCAGTAAAGCTTTATTTTTTTTGAAGGCTCCTTATTGTCAAGACTTTTATATGAATAAGCTGCGGCTACAAGGGTTATAGAGTCAAAAGTTGTGGCATAAAAAGTGATCATTGTAAGTATCAAAAGTATCATGGCTATAAAGGGAAGCGGAAGTGTTGAGATTATCTCGCCTATAGTAAAATACAGATTTTGACTCTCATTATATATTTTAACCAAATCAAGCTGACCGAAAACATTTAAAGCTATCCCGTAATTCCCAAGTATTATAAAGGATATAAACGTTCCCGAAAGCCCGAATATATATCCGCCGAGTATGACCTCTTTTATAGTTCTGCCTCTTGAAATACTGCCTATAAAAAACGGAGTTGCTACACACCATACCATCCAATAAGCCCAGTAAAATACCGTCCAGTCCTGTGCAAAGCTTGACTTGCCGGAGGAGTCTATATATGTGGCAAGAGAGAAGAAATTATTTATAAGATTGCCCACAGAGCTAAATCCAAGTTCAAGTATAAACTTTCCATGTCCGCCGCCAAAAAAAACATATATTAAAAGTGCAAAGAACAGATAGGTACAGCAGGATGCCAGCTTTGATACCCCGTCAATACCGAGATATGCGCATGCCGAATAAATAATACAGGTGACAAGTAAAATAGTTATGGTAAGTATATTATTATTCGGAATAGAGAATAATCTTGCTACTGTCTGTGATAAAAGAGGTGTAGCTAAAGAAAAAGTTGTGGCTGTACCTGCAATCAGTGCAAATACCGCTATCAAATCAACTATTTTGCCAAATAAACCGTCAACATGTGAACCCATAAGCACTCTAAGACCTTCGGAATACTTCGCTCTGTTTCTTTTTCTTACATGAAGCATAAAGCCGAAGCAGGATGCCAATACCACATAAAATCCCCATGGAATAGGTCCCCAGTGAAACAGAGGATATGTGGCTGACCAGAGTGTGGTATCACCGAGAGAACTTATTCTATCCTCATTTGCATAGAGCATCCATTCGCATAGTGAATAAAATAATATATCTGCGGCAAGACCTGCGGTGAACATCATAGTTCCCCAAGCAAAGTTGGAATGTTCTTTCTTACCGCTTCCAAGCTTTATATTTCCGTACTTTGAAAAAGCAATATATAAAGACAATAAAAAAATGAACAATCCGAATATAAGATAAAAAATCCCAAGGCTGTTATTAAGATAAGCTCTGATAACACCCATTATATGCCCTGCCTGCACAGGAAATATAAAAAAAAGTAATACCAATGACATCACAAGTAAAAAGGGAACTATAGTGACAAAATAATCAATACCTGATTTTTTCATAATATCCATCCTCTCTATGTTCAAAAATCTATTTATATCTTCAATATTGAACATAATAACATCTTTACAAAAGTATTTCAAGATATAAACATATATATTTCCAGATATAAAAAAAATCTTAAAAAATAAGGAATAATGAAAAAAAGACTACAAAAAACAAAACCCTTTGATATAATAAGAAAGTTAGTAAATGTCTAGGGAAAGGTATTCACATATGATTAAGACAAGAAGACATATTATAGGATTTATTTCTATAATATTTGCCTTATCCGCAGGAGCCTGTGGAAATTCGGATATTGTTCGTAAGGAGGCAGACGAACCTGTATTTGAAACACGGAAAAATATAACACTCGACTGGACTCAAATAAGAAATGACGCAGAGGAACAGTTTAATGATAAGACTCTTTATCCCATGAGTGATTATATTGATATGGCTTTTAAGTCTGATGAGAATAAGGTACTGCTGATATGGTCATTATCAAATGATATAAGTGATAATGAGGCATTGGAATATGGTAATGAATATATAAGAGCTATAAATGACTATGCTGTTACCCAGGATTTTTCTATAGAGAAATCAAGTGAAAAATCATATGGTGGACTTTTTAAGAAGTATGACCTTGAGATACAGCTTTTTAGAGAGGATGATATAATGGAAAACTCCAGGTATATTGTGAATCAGGTTATAAAGGCAGGGACTGATACTAACTTAGAATTACAAAATAAAAAGGGGGAATAATGAAACTTCTAAAAAAAATCTTAATGGCATCATTATGTTCGCTGATGATAGCAAGTACAAGTATAACTGCGTATGCAGGTGTTGTAGGTAAAAGTTCATCAAGATATCCTAAGGTAGTTGAGGGTGCAACCACAGCCGCAGATACTTACCTAAACGGTGCGGAAATACATATGTTAAGCTCATCTACAAGAAGCCAGATGATGAGTTTTGTCATTAAGACAAAGAACGGTAAACTTATAGTTGTGGACGGAGGACTTCCTGAAGATGCACCACATTTGGTTGAAACTATAAAGAGTTTCGGAACAGAAGTAAGTGCATGGATTTTGTCTCATCCTCACAGTGACCATGGCGGAGCTTTCGCAAAGATTGCGGAGAATGGATTTGAAGGTTTGCAGATAGATGCATTCTATTACAATATAAGAGAGCAGGCATGGTATGATAAGTTTGAAAGCCATAGAGCAGGTATGGTAAATACCATCAGAAACGCTATTGCAAAATTACCGGCAGGCGTATCACATATGACAAGCAAGGGCGAAGTATATTATGTGGACGGTATAGCTATACATGTACTCAATAATCCTTACTGGATAGAGTCAAATTCTATCAACAATTCATCTGTAGTTTTCAGATTGGACTTTGACAATGGTACCAGAGTATTATTCTTAGGAGATATGGGACCACAGGCAGGAGAGTCTTTAAAAGCTGAAGTACCTGCATCGGAGTTAAAAGCTGATATTGTTCAGATGGCTCACCATGGTCAGTACGGTGTAAACAAAGATGTTTATGAGCTTATTGCACCGAAGGTAGCTATGTGGAATGCTCCCGGATGGCTCTGGGACAATGACGGAGGCTCAGGATACAATACAGGAAACTATAAGACTCTTGAGGTAAGAGCCTGGATGGATGAGATCGGTACAAAAACAAATTATGTTATAAAAGATGGCGATCAGACCATTAAATAATTTATTTAGAGTCAGGATAACTAAATATTAAATTATCTACCCGATATCAAAATTGATGATTCAATGGAGATATCGGGTATTTGTTTATTATAGATTATTATCAGTATATAGAGGTGTTTATGGTAAAGAAAATAGGAATAGTCAGTTTGTCAAGCGGTATTTTAGGGGAGATCTTTATAAGGCATGAACTTAAAATAGGTGTGGAAAGATTAAATAAATATGGTATAGAGGTTGAATTTTTGCCTAATGCATTAAAAGGTATGGAATTTATAAAAGAACATCCTGAGAGTAGAGCCAAAGATTTAATTAAAGCTTTTAAAGATGATTCTATTGATATGATTTTATGTGCAATAGGAGGAGAAGACACATACAGGCTTTTGCCCTATCTGTTTGGAAATAATGAGCTTAAAATGGCTGTTAAACAAAAAATATTCTTAGGATTTTCCAATACTACTATAAATCACTTGATGCTGAATAAAGTCGGTATAAAAACATTTTACGGACAGGCATTTTTACCTGATATATGTGAGCTATCAAATGAAATGTTGCCATATACAAAAAGATATTTTGAAGAGCTTATAACAACAGGAAAAATAAAAGAAGTTCGTCCAAGTGATTTTTGGTACAAGGAAAGAGAAGATTTCAGTGAGAGTGCTGTCGGAGTCAATATGAAAAAGTATGAGAATACCGGATTTGAATTACTTTGCGGCAAATCGGTGTTTAAAGGTAAGATTTTAGGTGGTTGCATCGATTCAATCTATGATATATTTGATAATTCAAGATTTGGGGATACGGTATCTATTTATAAAAAATATAATTTGTTCCCAAAGCTTGAGGATTGGAAGAATAAAATTTTATTATTGGAGACAAGTGAAAATAGACCTGAACCGAAACTCTATAGAAAGATGATAGTAGCATTAAAAGAGTATGGAATATTTGATGTGCTCTCGGGTGTTTTGGTTGGAAAGCCTCAAGATGAGATATATTATGATGAGTATAAGAAAATTTTACTTGAGGAAACCGCCGGTAAAGACTTATCCGTTGTTTATAATATAAATATCGGACATGCAACCCCAAGATGTATTATTCCTTTTGGAGTTGAAGCACAGGTTAATGTGGATAAACAGGTGATTACTTTTAGTGATTAAATTTAAGTATGATGAATTTTAATAAAGGAGAGTAGATGAGATATATACTTTTATTAAGAGGAATAAATGTAGGTGGAAAAAATAAAGTATCTATGAGTGAATTAAAGGAAGCTTTGTCAAATGAGGGCTTTATAGATGTTGATTCTTATATCAACAGCGGAAATTTATTTTTCAGCAGTGAAGAAAGTTATGAGAGTTGTATCAAAAAGGTAGAACAATTATTGGAGAATAATTATGACTTCAATATTCCATTTGTTTTATTAAAAAAGGACGAGTATTTAAAAGAAAAAGTGGGACTGCCTAATTGGTGGAATGGGGAATTTGCAAGAAGAGATGTTATTTTTATACCGAGACAAATTGATAAATCAATCATTATAGACTTTATAAATGAGTCGGAATTTTATAATGAAATAGTCTATATAGGTGAGAATGCGATATTCTGGGGGAAATATGATGAGGCACAATATTTGAAGTCCACCTATCATAAAAAGCTTATGAAGCAGGATTTTTATAAATCTGTTACTGTCAGAAATGGAAAGACATTTGAAAAGATAGCAGAGATTCTGGGAAAATAGTATGTATATAAACATAATAATTTTTGCTTTATGAATGTGTATGATTTGATGGGATAAAATTGAATTATTTAATAATTAAAACAATTATTATTTAGTATACAAAAACTTGCACTTAAAACTTTATGTAAATTTACAGATTGTGAAATACTGATTGCTATGATATTTTAATAATAAGTAGCCTGATACAAAATATAAAGATATATATTGTATTTTATAATATTTAACAAAATTAAGAAAGATGGTGAATTATATGTTTGAACAAATTAAATTACCTTATGGATTTGATGATTTAGAGCCATACTTTGATACTCTTACTATGGAAACTCATTACCTAAAGCATCATGCGGCTTACACAAAAAATATTAATGATTTAGCTAAAGTGGCAGGTATTGATGATAAGCCTATAGAAGTTATACTGGCTCATTGGAAGCGCAAGGGTGAGGGCAAAGAAGATGCCATGGGTATACGCAATAATGGTGGAGGCTATTTTAACCACAATCTTTTCTTTGAACATCTTTCAAAGAATGCAGCAGATAAACCTTCAGGTGAGCTTGAGGGTAAAATTAATTCCACCTTTGGCAGTTTAGATAATCTTAAAGAACAGTTAACTAAGCTTGCAACAGGTCAGTTCGGCTCAGGCTGGGCATGGTTAAGTACGGATATAGACGGTAATTTAAGTGTTTCTTCAAGCCCAAATCAGGATAATCCTATTCTTGAGAGTGAGGGGAAGCTTTTTCCTATACTTGCAATAGATGTGTGGGAACATGCCTATTATTTAAAGTATAAGAATTTAAGAGCCGATTACGTAAAGGCCTTCTTTGAAGTGCTTGATTGGAACAAAGTCGGTGAAAATTATGTATCAGCTGTAAAGACATTAGCAAAGTTGGCATAATAATATCATTTTAGTTTTGGAGTACCGTTGTTTTTTGACGGTACTCTTTTTGTTCCTAAAAATATATATCAATACAAATTTTTTTTAGGAATAAAATTTTGAAATTGACTGATATATAACGAGTATATACTAAACAATATACCTCAAGAGTGATGATATATTAAAAATATATTGTAATATTTTTAAATAAATATTTTAAATAAAATATTTATTAGTTTATTTTGACAAAGCTCAACTTATAGTGTATAGTATTAGATATATATATTGAATATATTTTAATTTGAATATTAAAATAATAATCATAAAAATATATAAATATTTATAGAATGGAGGGGAATTTATGATTTGGTCTATTATTGTAGGTGGGCTTATAGGTTTCATTGCAGGTGCAATTACTAACAAAGGCGGTGCAATGGGTATAATAGCTAATATCATTGCAGGTTTGCTGGGATCATCTGTCGGTCAGGCATTGTTCGGTAAATGGGGGCCTTCTCTGGCCGGAATGTCATTAGTTCCTTCTATCTTAGGTGCGGTAATTGTCATTGCTGTCGTTTCGTTTTTCTTTGGTAGAAGAGAATAGGTAATCTTTTATAAAGATGGTATTAATATAAAAGAAGAGTTTTAAGTGAAAGGATTTGATATTATGTCAGTTGAAGAAAAAATAGATCAGGCTAAAGATATAATAAAAGAAGGCGTGGATAAAGTAACCGATAATAAAAATGTAGTACTTATATCCGTTGTATCTTCCGTTATAGCTGCCCTGGTTGTTGTTGCTGTTCTATCATTCTTTTTCGGTAAAAAAGAAAAAAAGTTTTTCAGGTAAATAGTAGAATTTTAAAATATCGGCAGACAGATTTATAGAAGAGAACAGTATAAAGATTATTAAAAGTAAGGGAGTATTTCTATGTCAAAAGAAGAAAAAATTGATCAGGCTAAGGGGGCAGTAAAAGAAGCTGTCGGTAAAGTAACAGGTGATAAAAAAATAGAGGCTGAAGGAGCTGCGGAAAAAACAACTGCAAAAGTAAAAGAGGTTGTAAAAGATGCTAAAGATGCCATAGAAGAAAAGGTTGATGAAGCTAAGGATGCTGTAAAAGAAGTTGCAGATAAAGTAACAGATGATAAAAAGGTGGAGAAAGCAGCTGAAAAAGCCAAAGAGGTTGTAAAAGATGCTAAAGATGCCGTAGAAGAAAAGGTTGATGAAGCTAAGGATGTGGTAAAAGAAGTTGCAGATAAAGTAACAGATGATAAAAAGGTAGAGAAAGCAGCCGAAAAAGTCAAAGAGGTTGCCGAAGATGTTAAAGATGTGGCAAAAGATAAAATTAAAAAAACTAAAGATGCAGTAAAAGAAGGAGTGGATAAATTAGCCGGTGATAAAAATCCGGTAGCAATATCAATAGTCTCTTCAGTTATAACTGCAGTAGTTGTCGGTGTTGTTGTATCATTATTTTTTGTTAAAAAGAAGAGAAAGTCTTTTTTTGACAGGAAATATGCCATGAAAATAATTGATAATATACTTTAACAGATAAAACATATTATATTATTCTCTATATCTTAAATATATAGAGCTCGAGTAATATTCTTATAGGATAAAAGAAGATATAGTATATATCAGTGGATAAATCAATTTATATAAAATATTGTAATAAGTTTAGAAAAAGGAGATTGTTATGTCATTGGAAGAGAAGATAGATCAGGCTAAAGGTGCTTTAAAAGAGGGTATTGGTAAAGTAACCGGTGATAAAAAAACAGAGGCTGAAGGAGCTGCTGAAAAAGCCGCTTCTAAGGTTAAAGAAGTTGCAAAAGATGTTAAAGATGCTGTAGAAGGAACGGTCGAAGGTGTCAAGAATGTAATAAAGAAGGATAAAGAATAGTTTAGATTAATATTGTCCTTTAAATAGTTAAGTATAATGGTCTTCTATTAAAATAATTTATAATTATGTTAAATAGAAGACCATTATTGTTTATCGCAAATTATATTTTTTATAGTTAATCGGAGTGTACATAATGTGATAATTTATATTTTATAAATCTAAGTGAACAGGGCTTAGTATCTAAAAAGCAGGCAGCCTTTTTGGCTGTCTTTTTGTATGTAGTTTAGGTAGCCTTTCTGATTGACAAAAAATACTAAATAATATATACTCAAAATGTAAACGCTTACATTTTTAAAAATATAAGTAAAACTGAGCAGTGAAAACTATTATCTTGAGTATAACTTTATATAAAAAGAAGTATAGCTTTTGATAAAAATAATAACACAGGAGTATAATATGAAAACTAAAGAGAGAATCATCCAATTTGGTGAGGGTGGTTTTTTGAGGGGATTTGTAGACTATTTTTTTCAGAAATTAAATGACAAGGGTTTGTTTGAGGGCTCTGTAGTGGTTGTTCAGCCAATAAAAACCGGAATGTGTGATATGCTTAAGGAACAAAACTGTGAGTACAATCTTTTCCTTAGAGGTGTGGACAATGGAAAAGTTGTGGATGAGCATACTCATATAGATATTATCAGCAGATGTATAAATCCCTATAAAGAATATGAATCTTATTTGGATTTGGCAAAAAATCCGGACTTCAGATTTATTGTTTCAAATACCACTGAGGCGGGAATTGTATATGAGGATGATAATAAACTCACCGATTCTCCTGCAAACAGCTTCCCTGCAAAGCTTACAGCACTTTTATATGAGAGATTTAAGGAGAGGTTGTCAGGATTTATTATACTTTCATGTGAACTTATAGACCACAATGGAGATGAACTTTTAAAATGTTGCAAGCAGTATGCGCACAGATGGGAGCTTGGCGAGGAGTTTGTAAAATGGCTTGAGAGAGAAAACAGCTTTTGTTCCACTTTGGTAGACAGGATAGTTACGGGATTCCCTGGAGATGAACATAAGGCTTTGGAGGAGAGAATCGGGCAAAAGGATAATATGATGGATACCGCAGAGATTTTCCACCTTTGGGTAATACAGGGAGATCATGAAGATGAATTGCCTCTGCAAAGGGCAGGATTTAATGTAGTGTGGACCGATAATGTGGATCCGTATAAAAAGAGAAAGGTTCGTATTCTAAACGGAGCACATACTTCCATGGTTTTGGCAGCAAGAATGTACGGCCTTGAAACTGTGGGTGAATGTATGAAGGATGAAAAGGTGGTATCAATTCTTAGAAAATCTGTTTTTGAAGAAATTATACCGGCTATAGGAGATACCGAGGATAACAGAAATTTCGGTAATGCGGTGTTTGAGAGATTTGCAAATCCTTTTATAAGGCATCAGCTTTTATCAATTGCTCTTAATTCGGTTTCAAAATTCAGAGCCAGAGTTTTGCCCACAATACTTGAATTTAAGGAGCAGACAGGAAGATATCCGAATATACTAAGTTTCTCACTGGCGGCACTTATAGCATTTTATAAAACTGATGAGGCAAATGACAGTGAAGAAATTATTGAATTTATGAAAGAGGCTTCTGTGGCGGATATATTAAAAAGGGCAGATTATTGGGGAGAGGATATAAGCTTTCTGTATGATATAGTAAATACTTGGTTTGAAAAAATAGAAAAAGACGGAGTAGCGGCATGCTATGATGAACTTTTAAAATAGAAGCTTAAAGGTGGGGGTGACTCCACCTTTTATGGCATGTAATATTAAGTGTATTTTGACGGCTTTATATGATAAAATCAGGATAAGAATAAATGAAAGGAAAAGCGGTAAGATCGTATATTTTGGAACGATATATCGGTTATATCAAGATAAGTTTCGATGATTCTTGCTGTCGGTAATAATATGAAAGTTGTAATTGCCATTGATTCATTTAAGGGAAGTATGTCATCTTTGGAAGCGGGAGAAGCTATTTTGCAGGGGATAAAGAAAGCAAAAAAGGATTCTGTGGTTGAGATAAGACCTTTAGCGGATGGTGGAGAGGGGACGGTAGAAGCTCTTTCTATAGGAATGGGCGGAAAACTTGTCTATGTAGATGTGACAGGTCCTGCAGGAAGAAATGTAAATGCTGTCTATGGAATAGTCGAGTCTACAAAGACGGCTATAATAGAAATGTCACAGGCGGCAGGAATCACATTGGTAAGCGGTGATGAAAAAAATCCGCTACATACCACAACATTCGGTGTCGGAGAAATTATAAAGGATGCTATCAAAAACGGGTGCAGGCATTTTGTGGTTGGTATAGGAGGTTCAGCTACAAATGACTGTGGAATAGGTATGCTGCAGGCGCTTGGATATGAGTTACTTGATAAAGACGGTAAACAGGTGGGATTTGGGGCAACGGGAGTAAGAGATGTTGTCAGTATAAGAGATGAGAATGTAATAAAAGAACTTTCCGAATGTTATTTCAGAGTGGCATGTGATGTAAACAATCCACTATGTGGGGAGCTTGGATGTTCTGCAATATACGGACCTCAAAAGGGAGCTACAAAGGAAATGGTAGCTGATATGGACTCATGGCTCTTAAGATTTTCGAGAATTGCAAAGGGAAAATATCCTAATGCGGACGGAGAATATCCGGGAACCGGTGCGGCAGGAGGACTGGGCTATGCATTCCATAATTTTACAAATTCAAAGATGGAATCAGGAATACAGATAGTGCTGGATGAAACAAAGCTTGAAGAGCATATAAAGGATGCGGATATTGTGGTGACGGGAGAGGGAAGACTTGATAAACAAACCGCCATGGGTAAGGCTCCTATAGGTGTTGCAAATATTGCAAAGAAATATAATAAAAAAGTTATAGCATTTTCAGGAAGTGTTACAGTGGATGCAGGAATTTGCAATGAGCACGGAATTGATGCCTTCTTCCCGATTCTTAGAAGAATAGTTACACTTGAAGAGGCTATGCAAAGTGATAATGCCAAACAAAATTTAACAGATACGACGGAGCAGGTATTTAGATTATTATAAATAAAAAGATAATTATTTAAACGGATAGAATATGAAAACATTAC
Source organism: Lachnoanaerobaculum sp. Marseille-Q4761 (assembly GCF_017565785.1). NCBI lineage: Bacteria > Bacillati > Bacillota > Clostridia > Lachnospirales > Lachnospiraceae > Lachnoanaerobaculum > Lachnoanaerobaculum sp. Marseille-Q4761. The sequence continues at coordinate 428,694 of NZ_JAGEKB010000002.1, read as the reverse complement.
CGATCCGCTTGCCATAATACAAAGGTTTAACATTAAATAAGGGGTTGACACATAAAGATAAATAAGTACCGATACAGGTTGATTTTACCGTCATATCGGTATTATTGTATTCTTAAAGTGACAACCCCTTATATTTTATTAAAGCTTTAAATCTCCGTCCTTTACAAGTCCCATCTTTCTTACAAACATATGGATAACAGGTGTGATAATTGCCGGCAAAATAAATGATATCATTATAAGCCCAAGCCAATCAAATGATGTAATGGCTGCTTTGCTTCCGTTTGTTATATCGCTTACCCAACCTGTATATACTCCGATCTGTCCTACAAGTCCGCAGGTACCCATACCTGATGATACTGCCGCACCGTTCATTTGTAATTTGAATATGCAGGTCGCAACAGGTCCTGTGATCATGGATGTAATACATGGTGCTATCCAAATGCGGGGATTCTTTACAATATTGCCCATTTGGAGCATGGATGTTCCGATTCCCTGTGATATAAGACCACCCCATTTGTTTTCGGGGAATGATATAATGGCAAATCCGACCATCTGCGCACAACATCCCGCAAGTGCCGCACCGCCTGCAAGACCTGTAAGTCCCAGTGCCGCACAGATGGCGGCAGATGATATTGGAAGGGTAAGTGCGACTCCTACCAAAAGAGATACAAGTATACCCATAAGGAACGGTTGAAGGCTTGTTGCCCACATAATTACAGTTCCAAGCTTCATGGCTGCCTTACCCAGTGTCGGAGCAAGTATTGCCGAAAGGAATATTCCCACAGATATGGTTACAAGAGGTGTAATAAGGATGTCCACCTTGGTCTCCTTTGAAACCATCTTACCGACTTCAGAGGCTATGATAGCTACAAATAGTACAGCAAGAGGGCCGCCTGCACCTCCCAGTGCATTTGATGCAAAACCGACTGTGATAAGGGAGAACAGTACAAGGGGCGGGGTATTAAGTGCATATCCTATGGCAACAGCCATTGCAGGTCCGCTCATAGCACTTGCAAGAGAACCGACAGTATATTCAACACCTGCAATAGTAGCAACGGTAGATGTAAGAAAAGCAATTTGAAATTGCTTACCGATTGTATTGATAATAGTACCTATAAGAAGGGAACAAAAAAGTCCCTGAGCCATAGCACCAAGGGCATCTATCCCATAGCGCTTTGCTGAAATAACAATATCTTTTCTTTTAAGGAATAATTTTAGCTTTTCCATAAAGTCCTCCATAGAACATATTTTATTTTCAATATAATTGTAGAATCAAAAGATATTTTGTCAAGAAAAATATGTATGAATCTAAATCCAATTTTAACATCAATTCTAATATGGATGAGGGCGGAGATTAAAACTTTATCCGAAAAAAGTCCGAAAAAATAGTTACAGCTTAGGTAATATATCTTGACGGTTATAGTTGTATATGGTAGAATATTGAGGATTAAAGGATGCAAAGTCCTTTTTTTTTGGATTTTCAAGTCTAATTCGAACAATGGAGGTGGAGATTGTGCGTACAAAGATAACACTTGCTTGTACAGAGTGCAAGCAGCGAAACTATAATACGACCAAGGATAAGAAAAATCATCCTGATCGTATGGAAATTAAAAAGTATTGTAAGTTCTGTAGAACTCATACAGTGCATAAAGAAACAAAATAGGAGTAATTATGGCTGAAGGAAAAAGCGGAAAGATATCTGACTTTTTGAATGGTATAAAGGCAGAGTTTAAAAAGATAGTATGGCCAAACAAGGATGATATAGTAAAGCAGACTATTGCTGTTATTTCATCATCTATAGTTCTGGGTATTATAATATCAATACTTGACTTTATCTTCAAAATACTATTAAACTTTGTAATCAAATAGGTGATAATATGGCAGAGGCACAATGGTTCGTAGCCCATACTTATTCAGGCTATGAGAATAAAGTAAAAGTAGATATTGAAAAGACAATTGAGAATCGTGGGCTTCAAGACCAGATACTGGAAGTTACGGTTCCTATGGAAACTATACTTGAAGTAAAAAATGGTGTCGAAAAATCGTCAGATAAAAAACTTTTCCCCGGATATGTTCTTATACATATGTATATGAATGATGAAACATGGTATGTGGTTAGAAATACCAGAGGAGTTACAGGTTTCGTAGGTCCGGGAAGCAAGCCGGTACCACTCACCAATGATGAACTTGTAGCACTGGGCTACAGTGGTGATTCCACAAAGCCTGAGGCTAAGTTGCATGTTGACCTCAAAGAGGGAGATATGGTTACAGTTATCAGTGGAGCATGGAAGGATACCGTGGGAGTGATTACCGCTGTCAACGAAAAAAGGAAGACCGTTTCTATCAATGTAGAAATGTTTGGACGAGAGACGAAAGTAGAGCTTGAGTTCACAGAAGTAAAGAAGATGTAATGTATTTATTACAGAGATGCATTTATTTAAATGCGTGGGAGGGAGATTCCCGAAATTACCACAAGGAGGTGCCAAATGGCAAAGAAAGTTACAGGATATATAAAATTGCAGATACCTGCAGGTAAAGCAACACCGGCTCCACCTGTCGGTCCGGCTCTCGGACAGCATGGTGTAAACATAGTTGAGTTTACAAAGCAGTTTAATGCAAGAACAGCAGATCAGGGAGATTTGATTATCCCTGTTGTTATCACAGTTTATGCAGATAGAAGCTTTAGTTTCATAACTAAGACTCCACCGGCTGCAGTTTTACTTAAGAAGGCATGTAAGATATCTTCAGGATCAGGTGTACCTAATAAGACAAAGGTAGCTAAGATCACAAGAGCACAGCTCCAGGAGATTGCAGAGCTTAAGATGCCTGACCTCAATGCAGCAAGTATTGACGCAGCTATCTCTATGATAGCAGGTACAGCCCGTTCAATGGGTATCACAGTAGAAGACTAATTTAGGAGGTAATATACATGAAACACGGAAAAAGATATGTTGAAGCTGCCAAATTAGTTGATCGTAGCGTACAGTATGATGCAAGCGAGGCAGTTGCTTTAATTAAGAAGACAGCAGTAGCTAAGTTCGATGAAACAATAGAATTACATATAAGAACAGGTCTTGACGGACGTCATGCAGACCAGCAGATTCGTGGTGCGGTAGTTCTGCCACACGGAACAGGTAAGACTGTAAAAATCTTAGTATTTGCAAAGGGACCAAAGGCTGATGAGGCTTTGGCAGCCGGAGCTGACTATGTTGGAGCAGAGGAACTTATTCCAAGAATCCAGAATGATGGCTGGTTAGATTTTGATGTTATCGTTGCAACACCTGATATGATGGGCGTTGTAGGACGCCTCGGTAAGGTACTCGGACCTAAGGGACTTATGCCAAACCCTAAGGCAGGTACTGTTACAATGGATGTTACAAAAGCTATCGCAGACATCAAAGCAGGTAAGGTAGAGTATCGTCTTGATAAGACAAACCTCGTTCACGTACCTGTAGGAAAGGCTTCATTCAGTGAGCAGCAGCTTTTAGATAACTTCCAGAGCATTATGGATGCTATCAATAAGGCTAAGCCAAGCACAGTTAAGGGTGCTTACCTTAAGAGCGTAGTTTTAACTTCAACAATGGGTCCCGGAATCAGACTCAATGTTGCTAAGATTACAGGCTAATCAATTAACAGTAATCAGCTTATATAATAAAGACGCATATACTGCCATATACTTTTAGAGTATGTGGCAGTTTTTTAGTTGGAATAAATAAATAACACATAGTACCTTGCAATATACAGTAGTGTATGTTATTATAATCAAAGATAAATAGTTATGCTATTTTACAAAACTTATTTTAGTTTAATTTCATTTAAAAGATATGGGCTGAATTTTTCAGTCTGTAAATATTTCCTAGAGTAACAAAGATTTTATTAGAAAGGAAATACCATGGTAACACAGTTTAAAAAAGGGGTATTGGAGCTGTGCGTACTGTCTCTTATAAGTAAAAAAGATTGCTACGGATATGAGATAGTAGAGGTCATTTCACAGGCGATAGAGGTATCTGAGGGTACGATATATCCCCTGCTTAGAAGGCTTATCACAGAACAGTATTGTACAACATATTTAAAAGAATCCAGTGAGGGACCGCCAAGAAAATATTATACTATCAGCACATCCGGCAGGGAAAGATTTGAAAGCCTTAAGTCTGAGTGGAATAATTTTTCAAAGCAGGTTGATTATATAATTGATCTGAATATCACAGAAGGAGATTAGAATGAAAAGACAGGAGTTTTTAGCTATACTTCGTGCCAATTTAGCCGGTATTGAAGAAAAAGAGTTGGAAGATATAATGTATGATTATGAAGAACATTTTACAATCGGCTTGGAAAAGAACAAAACCGAAGAAGAAATATCCGAAGCCTTAGGCAATCCTGTACATATAGCAAATGCATACAAGGCGGACAGCTTTATAAAAAAAGCCGAGACAAATCCCCGCCCCTACAATATGTTTAAAGCCATACTTGCCGGTATCGGACTCGGACTTTTTAATATAGCATTTGTTATAGGTATTTATGCCGGTGTTATAGGCATTGTTTTGGGACTTGGAGGTATTGCCCTGGGTATAAGTATTGCGGGAATTATCTTAATGATACAGCCTGTTTTTATTCTGCCATATGTAAGCACACCCTTTAATTTGACTCTTGAACTTGGAAGGTTGGCATGCTTTATATCGGGAATAGGTGCTTTGGCATTAGGGATAATGCTTATACTTCTCACCGTTTTTATATGCAGGCTTATATTTAAGATAACAATTGCTTATATTAAGGCAAATGTTGAAATGGTAAAAAGAGCGGGTAAATAGAAAGCTATATTTTATAAGAGAGGTATCCATGAAAAAAATAAAAAATTCCAATAATTGGCTTATTGTTTCGCTTATATTGTTTTTGATATTTATATGTTCGGCAATAAGTGTAGTTATATTGATCTTTAGAGCACCAAATATAATCCGTACACCAAATTATGATAATGATTTTGGAGAAAAGAAAGTTATAACGGAAAATATTGATATTACGGGAATAGATATTATAGATGTAAAATGTGAAGTTGGAGAAATAGATATTGAGAAATACTCCGGAGAAGATGTAAGCATAGAGTATACTGCAAATGAAGATGCCAAGGTAGAATTACAAAAAGCAAATGGGATACTGACAATTGATGTAATGTATGGAAGAATGTTCAAACTGAATCTTGATATTTTACAAAGTAATAATGTAAGGCTGAAAATAAAGATACCTGAGAGCTATACTAAAGATATAACTGTTGACAATAATATGGGTGATATGTACGCAAAGGGTAAATTTACAAATGCAAAATTGATTTCGGATTTAGGTGATATAGAATCCGAGATGGATGTGGATTATCTGGAGGTGGATATAAGTGCCGGAGATTCTAAAATATCGGGTAAGGTAAATTCATCAAGAGTTGAATCTTCCTATGGAGAAATTTATTTTAAACCGTCTTTAGGTGAAAAGGGAGAACATACATTAAAGGCTGATGTGGGGGATATATTCCTGGAACTTGCACCTGACAGTGATGTTACCGTGGAGGCAAGAACCGCCTTAGGTGATATAAAAAATCAATTTGATTTCACCAATATTATAAAGGATGAGAGGAAGGATTTAGCTTCAAAATTTTTGGCATCCAATAAAAAAGGACAGAACAGAATAGTATTAAAAAGCGATACAGGTGATATCAATATCAAATAATAAATATAACGAAAGGTGATACTGCGATATGCGGCATCATCTTTTTTATTGGCTAAAATATTTAATACTTAGATTTTGTTTAAATTAAGTGAATAGTTAAAAGTTAAATGAATATATATAGATAATTTGATGTTAAAACTTGAAAATATTCTATTTATATATTAACATATAGGTAAGAAAAGTAGAGTAAGAAGTTACGATGTGATTGTATTTACAACTGAATATAGCGATTTCGGTGAGGAACTTGAATATGAAGAGAGATTACAGATTGTTAATTATATTTATTTGTATATTCATAGCAGGATGTGCAAGATTAAAAAACATTGACAGTATAAATGCAAAAAAAATAAAAAATGAGGTGGATGAATACTATAGTAAATTTTCAGCACAGTCCATGCTTGGAAATATAAAAACAGTTAATAAACTTAGCACGGAATGGGACGGGGAAATAACAAAGTATATTGATAAAGAGGATAAGGTATGCAGATGCAGTATCGTAGTTTTTGGAGAAGGAGGGAAATCAGAACTGGAATATTGGCTTTTAGATAAGTATATTTATGTGTCGGAATTAAAAGAATATTATTCATATCCTATTTATATCGATTATACAAGACCGGTAGATATATTATACAGAACTCTTAATGAATATATTATTTATAAAGACAAGGTTTACCTGCTTGAAGGGGGATACTTTAAAAAAACGGAAAATAAACTGCCGGTAAGTTCATTGGAAGATATAGATAAAGCGATGGAAGAGTAAAGTTTTTGCGGATTGATTTTATTTTTAAGGCGGTGTGATTATGGAAACTGAGGCAGGGGTAACATTAAAAAATAAGCTAAAAAAGATAATAATAATAACATCTGTATTGTCATTGATATTTGTACTGATAGTATGCAAGGAGTTTTCAGAGAAAAAAAGGAAGGACAAAGCATATGAACATGAAAGCAGATCCATGGTTATAGCGACTTTAGCACAACTTCTGAGAGCGGATTTGAAATGTAATGATAATAGGGGAAATGAAAAGATAATTGAGAAGAGTAAAAATTTGACTCGTATAGTTGAGCAGGATATTTATGACTATATCGAGGGAAAAAAATACAGCCTTTATAATTATACAATTATAGAAGATGAAAACACACAGAAGTATATAGATATTTTTAATGACAATATGCAGCATATACGAATAAGCAAAAAGGACAGTAATGGAAATTTCTCTCCGGCTAAAACTATATCTGAGGAAGAAGGGCTGGAGGAGTTTAAGGAAATAAAGGATTTGGATGAGCTTATAAAGTATATGTATAAAAAAACGGATAATGGTGCATACTATATATATGCTCTCGAGTTTATAGGAAGCGATAATTATGATTTTAAAGGGAAAATAATATATGAAAGAGACGGCATAGAAAATATTATATATGAGGATAGAGATATAAGAATATGGGATTTATTTTCCAAAATATGCAAAGATTATCAGTGATTTATAATGCAGTACGAAAAGATAGTATATTTAAAATCAAGGAGATATGCTTATGAGCAAAGGAATAAAAAACAGGCTGATTATTTTAATATTATTGATTGTGTTTATTGCACTGTATGTAATTACTCATGCAAAAAGAAAACTGATTATAAAGGATAATATATTCTATGGTGTTGAGGAGGGAATATTTGAGAGCAAGTTCAGTATGAAAGAGCTGACTGTTCCTACAGGGGTTAAATCAATATCTGCCTATTCCCTTGTAGGCTGTGAAAATCTGGAAGCCGTGGAATTGCCTGATACACTTGAAAGCATCGGAGAACTTTCATTTATGGGCTGTAGAAAACTTGAGCATATTAAAATACCAGGAAATGTAAGAGGTATAGGTATAGGGGCATTTTTAGAATGCTCAAATTTAAAAAATATAGAATTACCTGAAGGTTTGGAGAAAATAAATGCTGCAGTATTTAAAAACTGTACCTCTTTGGAAAAAATAAGTATTCCGCTTGGGGTAAAGGAGATTGACGAATCTGCATTTTCAACTTGTAGAGAACTGAAGGAAATAGAGTTGAATGAGGGGCTCGAAAAGATAGGCAGTGAGGCTTTTTTGGGCTGTGGGAAAATACAGAGCATAAAAATTCCGGATTCTGTGGAGGATATAAATGACTTTGCTTTTAAAGATTGTAAGAACCTTTCAAATATAGAAATGTCCAAGGGTATAAAATATATCAGAGAAGGTGCATTTGAAGGTACAAAGTATTATGAGAGAGGTCTGTGGGAAGATGAGGACGGCATATATATAGGTGATGCTCTGATAAAATATGAGAATAAAGGCAGTGAGATAAGGGTAAGAGAGGGCACAAGAGTGATTGCAAGTAAAGCCTGTGCAGATTTGCCTGATTTACATACGGTTGAATTACCTGAAAGTATTATCATTATAGGAAACGGAGCTTTTGTAAACTGTAAAAGTCTTAAAAATATAAATCTGCCTAAGAATTTAGAATATATTGAAAGCAATGCATTTTTTGAATGTAATATAGAAAGCCTGAATATACCTGCAAGTGTAAAGAGTATAGGAAGCGAGGCATTTGCCAATTGCAGAAATTTATCGAATGTGGATATGGAAAAGACTCCGGATATAATAGATACAGGAGCATTTGAAAATACATATTGGCTTGAGCATTTGGAAAAAGATGAATATGGATGTAAATATTTTAAAAATATACTCTTCGGATATGAAGACGGAGAGAGCCATGTTAAACTCAGGGAAGGAACAAAAAGCATAAGTGGTGATGTATTTTTTAATTCTTTAAAATTAGAAAAAATAGAGATTCCAAAAAGTGTGGAAATCATAGAAAGGGAAGCTTTTAGCGGATGCCAAAATTTAAAGGAATGTATATTCGAAGAAGGAAGCAATATTAAGATAATTTATGAGGAAGCTTTTAAAGAATGTAAAAGTCTTAAAGAAATAGAGATTCCTGAAAGTACGAAATATCTGGGTGGTAAAACCTTTGAAGACTGTGAATCACTTGAAAAAGTTGTATTTAAGGAAGGCTGTGATATCAAAATATTAAGTATGGGAGTATTTTGGAATTGCACTGATTTAAAAGAAATTACTTTGCCTTCAAGCTTGGAAGAGGTATATTTTGCTGCTTTTGCACATTGTGAAAGCCTGGAAGAAATAAGATTTCCGGAAAGTATAAAGTATATAGACAGCTCTGCTTTAGATACATGTAAGAACCTAAAGCAAATCGAAGTACCTGTAAGTATAAAAGAGGATTTTAAGATAGTGAAAAAAATAATTGATTTTGGAGGTGCACACCCTAAAGTTATATACTATTAAATTTATGTACCTTAGATAAAGCTAAAGTAGAGGGGAGGATTGCTGTGGTTAAAGGAAATAAAAACGCTAAAATATATGCAATTACTATAACGGGTATAGTAATTATCATATTATTATTTTTTTTTCTGAGTAATTTAAAATGTAAGCAGCTTATAAAAGATGGTGTTTTTCTGGATATAAAAAGCGGTCTTTTGGAAAAAAAAGACAGCATTACAAAAGTGGAAATACCAAAAGGAGTTACAGCTATAGGTGAAAGTGCATTTTATAATTGTACTAATCTGGAAAGTATTATTATACCGGAAGGAGTTACAGCTATAGGTGATAGAGCATTTTATAATTGTACCAATCTGGAAAGTATTATTATACCGGAAGGAGTCACAGTCATAGGTGAAAGTGCATTTTATAATTGTACCAATCTGGAAAGTATTATTATACCGGAAACTGTTAAAAAAATAGATATTTATGCATTTAATAATTGCAATTCATTAAAGAGTATAGAAATTCCCAAGGCTGTGGCTGCTGTTTATCCGGGGGCGTTTTTAGATTGTAATTCTTTAGAGGAGGTTTCCTTTTTAGGAAATATAATTGAAATAAATAAAAGTGCTTTTGAGGGTTGTGAGAAACTTAAAAAGATAAAATTGCCGGAGAGCCTTGAAAAAATAGATGAACTTGCCTTTAGTAATTGCAGCAGCTTATCAGATATAGATATACCGGAAGGGATAAAAGCTGTGGGGGAAGATGCTTTCTCGGGAACGGATATTCTTAAAAAAACAGATATTGATGAATACGGTTGTGCATACATGGGAAAGGTATTGATATACAGTAAGGAAGAAAAAGAGTATATTAAGATTAAAGATTCAACCAAAGTAATTGCAGGCGGTGTATTTGATAATTATGAAAATTTAAAGCAGGTCGAATTTCCGAACAGCTTGGAAAGAATAGGAAATAACAGCTTTAGATCTTGTACATCTTTGGAAGAAATAAGTATACCTGAGGGAGTAAAGAGCATAGGGGAATCCGCATTTATGTATTCGGGATTAAAAAAGGTGGATTTACCTGATACTGTAGTGGATATAGGTGATTATGCGTTTATGGAATGTATACATTTATCTGAAATAAATTTGCCAAAGAATATAGAAAATATTGGGCGTTGGTGTTTTAGTAATACTGACTATCTGCTGGATATGGAGTCTGATGAGTATGGCTGTAAATATGTTGGTGATATACTTCTTGGATACACAGGTAAAGGTGCTAAAAGAATAAAAATTAGAGACGGAACAAGAATGATAGCGGCAGGGGCTTTTGAAGACAGGGATTTTATAGAAGGGGTATATATACCTAACAGTGTTGAGATAATGGGAGGGTATGTATTTTATAATTGTTTCGACTTAAAAGAGGTGTATTTTCAGGAAGGTAGTAGGTTGAGTGAATTAAAGCCGGTGACATTCGGACAATGTATATCTTTGGAAGAAATAGAATTACCGGAAAATTTAAAGAAAATACAAGATCATGTCTTTATAAATTGTGCTTTTAAAACTATAACAATGCCTGAAAATGTAGAATATGTAGATCCTTATGCTATCAGTGAATATGATATGCTTGAAGAAGTCAGAGTACCGAAAAAACTGAAAGGTGAGTATTATTTTGGGGACACATATATTATAGACAGTGAATATCATCCGGGAGATAAATTAAATAAGACTCAGAAAAAACCCGATATTGTATTTTATTAAAATATCGAGTTAAATGAATATTAAAGTTAATATAATAACTCATATACACCTTATTAATTCTTAATAATATACTTGTTTGAAGTTTCCAAATGTTGTATACTATTCATACAAAAACATAGCTTGGTAGGAGGTTTATATGCCTGTAGTAGAGAGTTTGATTTGCAATGAGGCAGATGGTAAACTTAGTTTTGGAAATTATATTCTTAGTGCAAAATCAAAAGTCGAGGATTTCGCACATGAGGGGGATGTATACAAGGTAAAGACTTTTAAGGAGATTACAAAGCTTGAAAGAAATTCAGCCTTTGTGTATGAATCAGTTCCGGGTAGTGCAGTAATAGGATTTGAAACCGCCCCAAATCTTACTACCTTTGATATATATGGTTTTGGGGATACTCAAATAACTATTGGGCTGGAAGAGGATACAGAATATGAGGTTTATGTCGATGATGTAAGTATCGGAGGCATGAAAACAAATCTATCAGGTAAGCTTATATTTAGTGCTGAGCTAAGTGAGAAGGGTTCAAAGGTTTTAATCAAAAAAAGGTAATTGCATGGGCATACCGGTAAGCCGGATATGCCCTTTTTAATATGGAAAGGTTTTTATGGCAAAAACAAGTAAAAGTGCATTCTTTTGTAGGGAATGTGGGTATGAGTCTCCAAAATGGTTGGGGCAATGTCCTATGTGCAAGGCTTGGAACAGTCTTGTTGAAGAGCCTGTGGTAAGTACAAAGGTTTCAAACAGAGGAATATCTTCAAATACATATAAGAAGCCCGCTAAATTATCTGAAATACAATTGGAAGAAGAGGACAGATTTAAAACAGGCTTTGAAGAGCTTGACAGAGTTCTTGGCGGCGGTGTAGTGAGAGGCTCACTTGTTTTAGTCGGAGGAGATCCGGGTATTGGAAAATCCACTTTATTACTGCAGGTATGTAAGAATATTTCAGATGATAAAAAAACGGTGCTCTATATTTCGGGTGAGGAAAGCTTAAAGCAGATAAAAATGAGGGCAAAAAGAGTCGGTGAAATAACGGGAAATTTAAGTTTTCTATGTGAAACCAATTTGAATATGATCAAAGAAACCGTTCTGAGTGAAAAGCCTGATGTTGTGGTTATTGACTCTATACAGACAATGTTTAATGAAGAGGTGGCATCGGCTCCGGGAAGCGTAAGTCAGGTAAGAGAGTCCACCAATCTTCTTATGCAGGTGGGTAAGGAAAACAACATTGCTATATTTATTGTAGGCCATGTTACCAAGGAAGGGCAGGTGGCAGGTCCCAGAGTGCTGGAACATATGGTGGATACGGTGCTCTATTTTGAGGGTGACAGGTTTGCCACATATAGAATACTTCGTGCAGTAAAAAACAGATTCGGTTCTACAAATGAGATAGGTGTTTTTGAAATGCAGGAGGCAGGATTGATAGAGGTAAAAAACCCTTCAGAGTTTATGTTATCAGGCAGACCTGATAATGCTACAGGTGCGGCGGTTGCCTGTTTGATGGAGGGAACCAGACCTATTTTACTGGAAGTACAGGCTTTAGTAGTGCCTACCGCATTCGGACTTCCAAGGAGAACTTCCACAGGAACTGATGTAAACAGAATAAATCTCCTTATGGCTGTAATAGAAAAAAGATGTGCTCTGGCTATGAGCAGATATGATGCCTATATAAATATAGCAGGCGGACTTAGAATAAATGAGCCGGCTTTGGATCTTTCCATTATAATGTCACTTGTTTCAAGTATGAAAAATAAAGCAATAGATGAGAAAACCGTGATATTTGGAGAAGTGGGACTTTCAGGAGAGGTCAGAGCTGTAAGTATGCCTGAAATAAGAATAAGAGAGGCTATGAAGCTGGGCTTTGAGGTATGTATACTCCCAAAGGTAAGCCTTGAAAAGATATCATTTAAAGGAAATATTAAGCTTATTGGTGTAAAAAATATCAATGAGGCTGTGTCATTGCTTAGCTGAGAGATTTTTTTAAGCATATTAAAAGCAGTTTATAATATATTCAGCATAAGACAGAATATTTATTGATATAGAAAAGAGAGAAATATGGACGAGAAAACAAATGTAATGAGGCTTTTGGACCAAAAAAAGATAAAATATAATCACTATTCCTATATAGATACTCCTGCAACAAATGGTGTGGAGGTGGCAAGCCTTTTAGGTCAGGATGAGAGAAGAGTTTTTAAAACATTGGTGACGGTGGGAAAGACCGGAGCTAATTACGTCTTTGTAATACCTGTGGCAAAGGAACTTAATTTAAAGGAAGCGGCTAAGTCTGTAGGTGAGAAGTCTATAGAGATGCTTAAAATGAAGGATTTGCTGCCTCTTACAGGGTATATACATGGAGGCTGTTCTCCTATAGGAATGAAAAAAAGATTTACTACGGTGCTTGATGCCACAGCCTTGGATTTTGAAAATATAATATTCAGTGCCGGCAAGATAGGTTATCAGGTGGAAATGTCTCCAAAGGATTTGGAAAAATTCCTGCCTTTAAGCTTTGCCGCATTGACATAGGATTACATTATGATAAATATTGGTGTATTGGCACATGTAGATGCAGGAAAGACCACATTGATAGAAGCAATTCTTTATAAAACCGGAAAACTTAGAAAGATGGGCAGGGTGGATTTCGGAGACAGCTTTTTAGACAATGATGAATATGAGAGGAAGAGGGGGATTACTATATTTTCAAAGATTGCCGCGACAAAGCTTGAAGATATAGATATCAATATCATAGATACCCCGGGACATGTGGATTTTAGTGCCGAGATGGAAAGAACATTATCCATACTTGATATTGCGATACTTGTAATAAGCGGCAGTGACGGGGTACAGTCACATTCACATACACTTTTTAGACTTATTAGGGAAGCAAATATACCCACTATTATATTTGTTAATAAGATAGACAGTGATAAGTTTGATAAAGAAAAGGTTTTGGAAGGACTGAAAAAATCACTTTCAAATAATATTATTGATTTTTCAAAAATAAATAAAAATATTCAGGAGGAAGTTGCATCCTGTGATGAAAGTCTTATAGAAAAGTTTATAGAGGGAGAGGAGATAAGCAAAAAAGATATAAGTTTTTGCTTTGAAACTTTAAAGGCTTTCCCTGTGGTTTTCGGTTCCGCACTTAAGCTGATAAATATTGAAGAGATATTGGAGCTTATAAAAAAATATTTTCATGAAAAAACTTATAATGATAAATTATCAGGCATCATATATAAGATAAAATATGATGAGAACGGCAGCAGACTTTCATTTATAAAATTGACAGGCGGAAGTATATATGTAAAGGATACTCTAAAAGATGAAAAGATAAATCAGATTCGCTTCTATGACGGTGAAAAATATTCTACAAAGGATAAAGGGGTTGCCGGAGATATTATTGCGGTTACAGGGCTGTCAAAGTCACAAGCCGGAGATACTTTTGGAGATACCAAAAAACCTGTTACAAAACTTTTACCTGTACTAAGCTATAATATGATTTTCCCGGAAGAAATAAGCTTATATCAGATATATCCAAAGCTTTTACAGATATTTGATGAGATTCCCGAGATTAAAATGGAATATAATGAGGAACTTGAGAGAATAAAAGTAAATCTGATGGGTGAAGTGCAGATAGACCTTATAAAAAGTCTTATAAATGAAAGGCTTTGTATAAGCTGCGACTTTGTGGACGGCGGAATAATTTATAAGGAGAGTATCAAAGGATATATAGAGGGTGTCGGTCATTTTGAGCCGCTAAAGCATTATGCCGAGGTACATATACTTATCTCTGAGGGCGAGAGAGGAAGCGGAATAACATTTATAAATGAAGTATCTGATGATGAGCTTCCAAAAAACTATCAGAGTCAGGTGAAAAATATTATAGAAAACTCAAAGTTTAGAGGTGTACTGACGGGCAGTGAGCTTACGGATGTTGTTTTGACATTGGTGGCAGGCAGGGCGCATGAAAAGCATACAGAGGGTGGAGATTTCCTTGAGGCTGTAAACAGAGCCGTAAGGCATGGACTTATGTATGCCACATCCGTTCTTTTGGAACCTTATTATGATTTTGAGATAAATATTCCTATGAATTGCCTTGGAAGATTATTAAATGATCTTAATAATATGAATGCCGAGGAGATAAGCTATGAGGGAAGTGATACGGTTTTTGTAAAAGGCTTTGCACCTACAATAAATATACAAAACTATGGAAGCACACTTTTATCATATACCAAGGGGCTTGGGCAAATCACATTTGGGCTTAAGGGATTTTTGCCATGCCATAATACTGGTGAAATTATAAACGAGGTTTCTTATATGGCTGAGTTTGATACTAAAAACACAGCAGATTCGTTATTTTGTTCCCATGGAGAAAGCTTTATAGTGCCATGGAGTGAAGTATTTAATTATATGCATCTGCCTTTAAAGAAGTTTGAGCTTGTAAAAGAAGAGGAAAAAATAGAAACCGTTCGTTCTACCTATGATGCCTCAAAGGCTGACAGTGAAGAGTTGATGGCGATATTTGAAAGAACTTACGGTAAGATTACAAGAAGAATAGGGGATTGGGATGCACCTGTAAAAAAACAGCCTGAAAAAGAATATGTATATAAGGAAAGAGAAAAAAGGAAACATTATTTACTTGTTGACGGATATAATATTATATTTGCCTCAAAAGCATTAAATGAGCTTGCGCAGATAAATATTGATGCCGCAAGAGACAGACTTGTTGAACTTTTAATAGATTATAAGGCATATAAGGATTATGAAATAATATTGGTTTTTGATGCTTACAGACTTGTAAATCATCCTACAGAGGTACAAAACTTTGCAGGAGTATATGTAGTTTATACAAAGACTGCAGAGACAGCGGACCAGTATATCGAAAAGACCACCCATGAAATGATTAAAAAATATGATGTCACTGTAGCCACCTCGGACGGAATAGAGCAGATTATTATAAGAGGTAAGGGTGCAATACTTATATCGACAAGAGAATTTTTAAAAGACCTTGAGGATACAAAGGAAGCCTTTAGAAAAGAGCATATAGAAAAAAACACTGCATCCAACAGATTATTTGATTCTCTTGATGAGGAACTGAAAGAAAAAATTGAGAATATAAGACTGGGTAAAGAAAAACCGTAAAAATAGAGCCATGGCGAAAGTGCTATGGCTCTTTAAAATATTTCGGGCAATATATTTTATAAATAATTATCAGGTATGACAGCTTCCTGAGCAACCGCCACAACTGCCTCCACAGGAGGATTTTCCACTTTTCTTATCTTTATAAATTGATCTTACAATAAGACCTACTACACCGACCAATGCAGCTGAAATAACAACTGTTGCTACCATAATAATCTCCTTTCTTTAATAAAACCACTTATGCGTTAGCTTTTACAGTAGAATCTTTTTCTTCATATGGCTTACGCACAAGACCGTAAATAATAGCTGCGATTCCGATAAATCCAAATATTGTACCGATACCGAACTTACCTGTAATTATAAGTGAACCTACCTGATATATAATCATAGCTACTATATATGCAAACACACATTGATATCCTACAGCAGTCCAGAACCATTTTACACTGCTCATCTCTCTTCTGATAGCACTCATCGCTGCAATACAAGGAGCACACAGAAGGTTGAATACAAGGAATGAATATGCTGAAATAGGTGTGTAGTCGGCATGTAAAAGCTGCCAGATACCCTCACCGGTATCCTTATTGAAATCGGATACATGGTATAGAATACCGAATGTACCTACTACATTCTCTTTTGCCATAAGTCCTGTGATGGCTGCAACTGCAGGCTTCCATGTACCCCATCCGAGAGGAGCGAAGATCCAAGCAAAAGTATTACCGATATGTGCAAGTAGCGATAAATCCATCTGATCTTCAGCAAGATATGTAAATGAACCGTCTACAAATCCGAAATAGCTGAGGAACCATATAAGGATAGTTGCAAGTGTAATAACTGTACCTGCCTTCTTTACGAAGCTCCAACCTCTTTCAGCCATTGATCTGATGATTGAACCTGCTGTAGGAAGGTGATATGCAGGAAGCTCTATAACAAAAGGTGAAGGATCGCCTGAAAACAGCTTGGTCTTTTTAAGCATTATACCTGAGACGACAATAGCGGCAATACCTACAAAGTAAGCTGATGAAGCAACCCACGCGTCATTATTAAACAATGCACCTGATATAAGTGCGATAACAGGAAGCTTTGCAGAACATGGAATAAATGTGGTTGTAATAACCGTCATTCTTCTGTCATGCTCACTCTCAATAGTTCTTGAAGCCATAATTCCCGGAACACCGCAACCTGTACCTATAAGGATTGGAATAAAACTCTTACCTGAAAGTCCGAATCTTCTGAAAACTCTGTCCATAACGAATGCAATTCTCGCCATATATCCACAGCCCTCTAAGAAAGCTAGGAAGAAGAAGAGTGTAAGCATCTGAGGAAGGAATCCGAGTACGGCACCTACACCGGCAATAATACCGTTTACAATAAGACCGACAAGCCACTCGGCAACGCCTGCAGACTCAAGGAAACCTTGAACACCGGGCTGAATAATTTCTGCAACCAATACATCATTTACCCAGTCGGTCATTGCTGTACCTACAGTGGTAATTGAAATATAATAAACGGCAAACATGATAGCTGCGAATATCGGAAGACCCAAAATTCTGTTTGTAACTATCTTATCGATCCTATCTGAAATACTTACATAGTCTTTATTCTTAACCTTATAAAAACTTGCAATAACTGTGGAGATATAATTGTATCTCTCAGATGTGATGATACTCTCGGCTTCATCATCCATGGTATCTTCACATTTTGTTATGATCTTTTCAATTTCAGCAAGAGTACTGTCTGAAAGATTTAACTGCTCCATAGCCTTGTCATCTCTTTGGAACAACTTAACACCGTACCATCTTCTTTGAAGCTCAGGTACGCTGTTTGGAAGAAGAGCAATGATATCCTTGATAGCATCCTCTACATTCTTATCAAACTCTTGTTTTTCTTTTGGAAGAGTGTGGCTCTTTGCTATCTCGATAGCTTTTTCAGCCGCTTCCATAACTCCTGTACTCTTAAGTGCGGAAATCTCCACTACAGGACAGCCAAGCTTTTCACTCATTTTATCAAGATCAAGCTTGTTTCCGCTTTTTTCAAGTACATCGAGCATGTTTACCGCGATAACAACAGGGACACCTAACTCTGTAACCTGTGAAGTAAGATATAAGTTTCTCTCAAGGTTTGTACCGTCAATGATATTAAGTATTGCATCAGGCTTTTCATTGAGAACATAGTTTCTTGCTACAACTTCCTCCAATGTATATGGAGAGAGAGAATAAACACCCGGAAGGTCTGTGATGATAACATCTGTATGTCCTTTTAACTTTCCTTCCTTCTTTTCAACGGTAACACCGGGCCAGTTTCCAACTGTCTGGTTTGAACCTGTCAAGGCATTAAATAAAGTAGTTTTACCGGTATTTGGGTTTCCGGTAAGTGCAATTCTGATTGCCATATTAGCTCCTTATCTGGTTATTTCAATTTTTTCTGCGTCTTCTTTTCTAATAGAAAGCTCATATCCTCTAACAGTAACCTCAATAGGGTCACCAAGAGGAGCCACCTTACGTACATGAATAGTTGTACCCTTTGTTACACCCATATCCATAATTCTTCTTTTAACAGGACCTTCGCCGTGAACTCTGGCAACGGTAACATTCTCACCGATTTTTACATCTCTTAAAGTATCCATTCTTTTCTCCTTTCTGTAGTTTAATTAGTAATTCTCAAAAAAACACAATGGAATATCCACCGGTAAGTGTAAATATAAAATATTTACAAACTGATAATAAATTTCCAAGCTAACTTAGACCATAATCTTAGAGGCTAATTCCTTGCTGATTGCTACTCTTGAATCCTTGATGTTAACTATCAAGTTTCCGGCCATAGCATTAACAACTGTAATCTTGCCGTCTAAAACAAAACCGAGGGTTGCCAAAAAGGTTTTATCCTTTTCACGACCGCCGATTTGCTTTATGGTGTATTCTTCGCCTAAGTTAGCCATAAGTAAAGGCATCATAACTCCTCCTCCTTTTCTTTGCTAAAACATGTCAGATACATTCTATAGGTTAGCATACACTAACATCAATTGCAAGTTTTTTTTAAGAAAAAGTTAGAGTTTACTTACCGAAGATACACAACATTAGTAAAAACTAACTAAAAAGCACTTAAAAAAATACAATATTAACTGGTAAAAGTTGAAAAAAACATGAATTTTCTATTTACATTAACTTTAGTTTATGATATATTCTTTAGTGTAATAAATTTTGTAAAATATAATTGTTAATATTAGTCAACGCTAACTTATTAAGTGAGACATATTAACGCTGATTAAGGAGGATTAAAATGTTTTTATTAAATTGTTTAAATTGTAAGAGATGGGGATTATTTGCAGCAGGAGTTGCTTTCGGAACAGCAGGAATTAAATTGCTTTCAAGCAAGGATGCAAAGAAGGCTTATGCACAGGGAGCTGCAGCAGTTCTTCGTATGAAAGAGTCTGTAATGGATACAGTTTCATGTGTACAGGAGAATGCAAGTGATATTTTAGCAGAGGCTAAGGATATAAATGAAGAGCGTGCAGCAAAGGAAGCAGAGGCTAATATAGAGGAGTAATTTCTCTTTAAAATTTTTAATAATGAGATTCTGGTATAAGGAAGAGTTTAACTCTTCCTTAAGTTATAAAAGGATTTAGAGGTTAAAAAGTGAATTTTAAGATTTTACATGAGTCAAAGAAAAGAATGCGTGTACGCATGGCTCAAAAGAGAATGAGTATAAAAGAAGCGGATATGCTTCAATACTATTTAGAGGGCTTTGAATTTGTAAGAAAAGCCGTTGTATATGAAAGAACCTGTGATGTCGCTGTTTATTATAATGTTAATAAAAGAGACGCAGTTATAAATAAACTTAAAAAATTCGACTATAATAATAAAGCTTTGCTTGAAAGTATGCCAAGCACTTCGGGAAGACAGATAACAAGGGATTTCCAGGAAAAGATGGTAGGAATGCTCATATTTACAGGTGTAAGAAACATGTTCTTCCCGAATATTATCAATAATATTTATACTGTTTTTAAGGCGGCACCATATATTCGCAGAGGATTAAGATGCCTTTTTAAAATGAAGTTTGAAGTTGATTTGCTTGATGCACTTTCAATAGGTATATCAATAGCTCAGGGTAATTTCTCAACAGCGGGCTCTTTGATGCTCTTACTTGGAGTGGGAAGCGAGTTGGAGGATTGGACACATAAAAAATCTGTTGACGATTTGGCAAGAAGTATGTCATTAAATGTGGATAAGGTATGGCTTGTAACAGATGACGGAGAAGTATCTGTGCCTATTTCACAGGTTCAGTCAGGAGATATTATCAGAGTACATACAGGTAATGTGGTTCCTCTTGACGGTGAAATGATTAGCGGAGAGGCTATGTTAAACCAAGCTTCACTTACAGGTGAATCAGTACCTGTTGAAAAGAGCGCCGGTTCAAGAGTATATGCCGGTACTGTAGTTGAAGAGGGAGAATGTCTACTAAGAGCCATATCAGCTACAGGTCAAAGCAGATATGACAAAATCGTATCAATGATTGAGGAGAGTGAGAAGTTAAAGTCAAATACTGAGAATATGGCAAATAAGCTTGCTGACAGACTTGTACCATATACACTTCTTACAACAGGACTCACATATTTATTTGGAAGAAATATAACCAGAGCATTATCTGTGCTGATGGTTGACTTTTCATGTGCATTAAAGCTTTCCATGCCTCTGGCTGTACTATCCGCCATGAGAGAAGCCGGCAATCATAAGATTATTGTAAAGGGCGGGAAGTTTATGGAGGCAATTGCCAAGGCTGATACCATAGTATTTGATAAAACAGGTACATTGACACATGCCTGCCCTAAGGTAAACAGAATCATTACATTTGACGGTGATGATGAAAATCAGATGTTAAAGATTGCTGCATGCCTTGAGGAGCATTATCCTCATTCTATTGCCAATGCTGTAGTTAAGGAAGCTAAGGATAGAAAGATTCGTCATAAAGAGATGCATTCAGAGGTGCAATATATAGTTGCACATGGTATTGCAAGCAGAATCGAGGGCGAGAAGGTTGTAATAGGAAG
Source organism: Lachnoanaerobaculum sp. Marseille-Q4761 (assembly GCF_017565785.1). Classification (NCBI taxonomy): domain Bacteria; kingdom Bacillati; phylum Bacillota; class Clostridia; order Lachnospirales; family Lachnospiraceae; genus Lachnoanaerobaculum; species Lachnoanaerobaculum sp. Marseille-Q4761. The sequence goes on along the minus strand of NZ_JAGEKB010000002.1, from coordinate 407,749 downwards.
CTCACATTTTGTATTTGATGACGAGAAGGTTGAGGTAAGCCCTGAGGCAAGAGAAGTGGTTGATAATATCGATCACAGATATTCACATCTTTATATGGCTATAGGCGGTAAGCTGGCTGCAATTATAGAAATCACAGATCCTTTAAGAGACGAGGCAAAGGATGTGTTAAAGAAGCTTAAGGCTCTCGGCATTAAAAAGACTGTAATGATGACAGGAGATAATCATTACACAGCAGAGGCTATCGCAAAAGAGGTAGGTGTAGATAAATTCTATGCGGAAGTTTTGCCTGAGGATAAGGCAAGCTATGTGGAAAAAGAGAAAGCAAAGGGAAGAACCGTGATAATGATTGGTGACGGTATAAACGACTCACCTGCATTATCCGCAGCGGATTGCGGTATCGCCATAAGTGAAGGTGCTGCAATTGCAAGGGAAATAGCTGATGTATGTATATCGGCGGATGATTTGAATGAACTTGTAAAATTAAAAGAGCTTTCAAATATGTTAAAGAAGCGTGTGGATTCAAATTTCAGATTTATTATGGGATTTAACGGTACGCTTATCGGACTTGGTATTTTTGGAATGGTTGCGCCGGCAACATCATCACTTTTACATAATTTGTCGACTGTAGGTATATCACTTTCAAGCATGACAAATTTGATGCCGGAAAATTAAGATAAATAAATTTTAATATTGTCGGACATCTTTTGATGTCCGATTTTTCACAAAAAGGTAACAAAAAAGATTGGTGACAATTGTTTTATGTGACCGTTTTGTGTATAATAAATATAGAAACAGTTAGTAGAAATAAACTAAGAAGGAGGAAAGTATGGTTATACAGGAAGCTGCTGAGATGTATTTGGAGACTATACTCAGATTGAAAAAGAAAACGGGTGTAGTAAGAGCAGTGGATATTGCAAGAGAAATGGGTTATTCAAAGCCTACTATAAGCGAGCAGATGAAAAAGTTCAGAGAAAACGGCTATGTGGAAGTGGACAATGAAGGACATATAACACTGACTCCGAAGGGAATGGAAATTGCAGAATCAACATTGGAAAGACATAATGTCCTGGGAGAGATTTTACAAAAAATTGGTGTAAGTAAGGATACTGCAATAGAAGACGCATGTAGAATAGAACATTATATAAGCGAAGAAACATTTGAATGTTTTAAGGCATATTTTAAGAATAAATAGTTTGTAGATTATTGATAAAAAAATATCTAAATGTATTTTATCAGATACTTTATTGAAAAATCTTATGCTAACCTGTACACTTAACGCTGTTTATATTAAGTCTATGATAAAAGTAAGAGGTAAAGTATGGGATTACATATAATAAATGAGGCAAATAAATGCTTGCAATGTAAAAAGCCGCTTTGCAGCAGTCATTGTCCTATAACAACATCAATACCGCAGGTAATATCACTTTTTAAAGAAGGTAAGATAATGGAGGCGGGAGAAATCCTTTTTGAAAACAATCCTTTGTCTTTGGTTTGCTCAATAGTATGCGACCATGAGGCTCAATGCCTTGGAAACTGTATAATGAACAGAAAAAACAATCCTGTAAGATTTTGTGATATTGAAAAATTTATATCGGATTTTTATTTGGACAGAATGGAATTTGTTAAAAAGCCGAGAAAAAATATAATGGTTGCTATTATAGGTGGTGGTCCGGCAGGTATGACAGTAGCTTTCAAGATGATAAAGGAAGGCTATGATGTAACTATCTTTGATGAGAAAAATACCATAGGAGGAGTTCTTCAATACGGTATTCCGGATTTCAGATTGCCAAAATCTTTAATGCAAAGATACTATGATAAGATGGAAAAAATCGGAATTAAAATCAGAAATAATACTGCCGTAGGTGGTGCACTTGAGATAAAGGATTTGTTTAGAGACGGATATAAGGCTGTATTTGTAGGAACCGGTGTATGGAGAGCAAAGACTCTGGGTATTGCGGGTGAGAGTATGCCAAATGTCCATTTCAGTGTGGACTATCTGGCAAATCCGAACGGACATAAGCTTGGAGAGAGTGTGGCAATAATCGGTATGGGAAATGCCGCAATGGATGTGGCAAGAACCGCATTAAGGCGTGGCTCAAGAACTGTAAGACTTTATGCCAGGAGCAAGAGAGTGGCTGCAAACTCGGTAGAGGTGGAGTCGGCTAAACTGGAGGGTGCCGAGTTTATTTTCGGCAAGGCAATTGAGTCAATTACTTATGACGGACCTGTTTTTAAGACTGCAATATTTGATGATGAGGGAAATGTTACAGGCTATGAAAAAGAGCTTGATTATGTGGATGCAGACTCTACCATTATTTCTGTAAGTAACGGTCCAAAGAATAAGCTGGTGCTTACAACAGAAGGATTAAGGGCATCGGATAAAGGTCTTTTGATAGTGGATGAGAATTGTATGACAACTGTTGAGGGCGTTTTTGCGGCAGGTGATGTGGTGCATGGCTCAAAAACAGTGGTTGATGCTGTAGCACAGGCTAAGTTGGCAGTGGAGGGAATGCTCAGATATTTAGAGAGTTTACAATAAAAGTTATAAGTATACTTGACAAAGACAAAATCAAGTAATATTATATTGTGCATAAACGAGGAAGAGAAAAGTAGCATATATAGAAATCACAGAGAGAGTTGCATAGCTGAGAGCAATTTATGGAAATATATGTGAAGACCATCTCAGAGTGGCTTTAATAAAGCACGGTGATTCCGTTATAATCAAATGAGGGATATGTATATATCCGAATTAAGGTGGAACCGCGTCAATCGCCCTTAAACGAAAGTTTAAGGGCGATTTTTTCTTATCGCAGGGACAATTACTTTATATGGAGAATAGGAGGAAATATGAAGATAACATTAAAAGACGGCTCGATAAAAGAGTATGAAAGCAAAAAAAGTATTATTGATATAGCTAAGGATATCAGTGAGGGGCTTGCAAGAAATGTAGTTGCAGGCGAGGTAAACGGTGTAAAGCATGATTTAAGGGATGAAATTGACTCTGATTGTGAGCTGAATCTTATTACAATAAAGGATAAGGAGGCACTTTCCGTTATAAGACATTCCGCATCACATGTTTTGGCAGAAGCGGTAAAGAGGGTTTTTCCTGAGGCAAAGCTTGCCATTGGACCAAGTATTGCGGAAGGCTTTTACTATGATTTTGATCATGAACCTTTTTCAAGAGAGGATCTTGATAAACTTGAAGCCGAGATGAAAAAGATTATAAAAGAGGGAGCACATATTGAAAAATTTGAGTTGCCAAGAGAAGAGGCTATCAAATTTATGAAAGAAAAGGGAGAGCCTTATAAGGTGGAGTTGATTCAGGATCTGCCTGAGGATGAGAAGATATCTTTTTACAAGCAGGGAGATTTTACAGATCTTTGTGCAGGACCTCATCTTCAAAGAACAAAGGATATAAAGGCATTTAAGCTTATATCATCCTCCATGGCTTATTGGAGAGGCGATTCAAATAAGGCTAAGCTTCAGAGAATATACGGTACAGCATATAATTCAAAGGAGGAGCTGGAGGCGCATCTAAAGCATCTTGAAGATATCAAGCTTAGAGATCACAATAAGCTTGGAAGAGAGATGGAACTATTTACTACAGTGGATGTAATAGGACAGGGACTTCCTCTTATGCTGCCAAAGGGTACAAAGATGATACAAAAGCTCCAAAGATGGATAGAGGATTTGGAGGATAATGAGTGGGGCTATGTAAGAACAAAGACTCCTCTTATGGCTAAATCGGATCTATATAAAATATCAGGTCACTGGGATCATTATCAGGACGGTATGTTTATACTTGGAGATCCTCAAAATGACGGAGAGATTTTGGCACTCAGACCTATGACATGCCCATTCCAGTACTATGTATATAAAAATACACAAAAATCTTACAGAGATCTGCCATATCGTATGGGAGAAACATCCACACTCTTTAGAAATGAAGATTCGGGAGAGATGCATGGACTGACAAGAGTAAGACAGTTTACAATCTCAGAGGGACATAATGTAATAAGACCTGATCAGGCTGAGGAAGAACTTCAAAATTGCTTAAATCTTGCAATCTATGTGCTTGATACTTTAGGACTTAGAGATGATGTAACATTCAGACTTTCAAAATGGGATAAGAATAATAAGGAAAAATATCTTGGAGATGATGCTTACTGGGAGGGTACTCAGGCTGCTCTTAGAAATATACTTATTGAGAAGGGGCTTCCTTTCACAGAGGCTGACGGTGAGGCTGCATTCTATGGTCCAAAGATCGATATTCAGGCAAAGAATGTATATGGTAAAGAAGATACTATGATTACAATTCAGCTGGATGCGGCTATTGCAGAGAACTTTGACCTTTACTATATCGATCAAAGCGGAGCAAAGGTAAGACCTTATATAGTTCACAGAACATCACTCGGCTGCTATGAGAGAACACTTGCATGGCTTATTGAAAAATATGCGGGAAAATTCCCTACATGGTTATGTGCGGAGCAGGTAAGAATACTTCCTATATCGGATAAATATGCTGAATATGCCAATATCGTTTTAAAGGAACTTAAGAAAAACGGTGTGGATGCAACTGTTGATACAAGAACGGAGAAAATAGGCTTTAAGATAAGAGATGCAAGACTTTCAAGACTTCCATATATGCTTGTGGTAGGAGAGAAGGAAGAAGCTGAGGGAAGTGTATCTGTAAGAAGCAGATTTGCAGGAGATGAGGGCAGCAAAAAGCTTTCGGATTTTGTAGATATGATTTGCAAAGAGATAAGAACAAAGGAAATCAGAAAAGAAGAAGTAACTGAATAAATATAAAAAGGGGCGTGTAAAATTTTTTTACACGCCTCGGTTTTAATCTTTTTTAATAATATTATCAAGTAAATGAAGTGGAAAAGGTGGAAAAGCCAGAGGTTTTACAGCTATAGACATCAAAAGAACAGGATTATCATCCGCCGCACTTCTGTTGGTACCAAGTTTACCGCATTTTTTACATCTGTGAACTATTGACCATTCTCCATCATCCTTTACCCAGATGGAAATAGGCTCCATAATACCTTTGCAATCACTTTTTCTGTCACCCGGCTCATTATCCACATGAATAGATGAAAGGCAATATGGGCAGTGATTTCTATGATGTGTGCCAGCACCCTCGGGGGAAATCATTTTTTTGCAATTTGCGCAGGGGAAGGATTCATTACATGCCTCATATCTGTAGTCAGGCTCTATCTTTAATGTTGTTTTTCTTTTTATAGTGCCTGATTTTTTTTGAGGTACCGGATTATTATTTAAATTTTTTAAAGCTTCTTCCAAATCAAATTTTTCCTGAGCCATATTCTTTCCTTTCAATTTTGTTTTTTCTACAATGAAACTCCTCTTATTTCATGAATATATACTATGAATTATCCAATGTATCTACTATAATTACATTCTGTAAAAGCCTTATAAATACTTGTTTGTTGTATTATACCGAAGAAATCTGCATCTGTAAAATATATTTTATGGCTTATATATTTACCTTTTTTAAATCATTAAAAAATTCAGGATAGGATATCTCAACACATTTTTTATTATCAAGTTTTATTTCTCCGTCGGATACAAGATTTAATATTGCAAAGGTCATTGCAATTCTATGATCGTCATAGGTGTTTACAGTAATATTTCCAAATATTTTGGAACCACCTGTAATTTCCATGCCGTCTTTTGTTTCAACCGCATTTACCCCAAGTTTAGACAGTTCTTCACACATAACTTTTATTCTGTTTGACTCCTTTACCTTAAGCTCTGCGGCATCTTTTATAACAGTAGTACCCTCAGCCAAAGCGGCCATGGCTGCAAGAAGAGGAAGTTCATCTATAAGAGTCGGTATAATATCTCCGCCGATAGTTGTTGCATGAAGCTTTGAGTATGACACCTTTATATCTCCGACAGGTTCAAATTCATCTGTAGACTTGATTATCTCTATATTTGCGCCCATATCCTTTAATACTCTTATAATTCCGTCTCTGGTAGGATTGATACCTACATTTTCAAGTATAAGTTCAGAGCCCGGAACCAAAATTGCAGCAGCCATAAAAAATGCGGCTGATGATATATCCGATGGCACATCTATATCATTTGCAAAGAGTTCGATACAGGGATTGATTGTTACGGATTTTTTTTCGGTAGTCAGATTTGCACCGAATTTTTGCAGCATAAGCTCGGTATGATCTCTGGATTTGGCAGGTTCTATAACAGTGGTGGAAGAGTCTGCATAAAGTCCTGCAAGTAATATGGCTGATTTTATCTGTGCACTTGCTACAGGAGAATTATACTCTATGCCATGTAGATTTTTCCCTGTAATTGTAAGAGGGGCAAAACCTTCATTGCTTTTAATATCCGCTCCCATCAAAGATAATGGCTGTATTATTCTATTCATAGGCCTTTTTTGTATTGATTTATCACCGGTAAGAACGGAGGTGAAAGGCTGTGCCGATAAAATACCGCTTACAAGTCTTGTAGTGGTACCGCTGTTTCCGCAATCTAAAATAGTATCAGGTTTCTTTAATCCATAAAGTCCTCTTCCCTTTACAACAACAAAATCGTTTTCCATTTCTATATCTATTCCCATTTTTTTAAATATTGAAATAGTGGATATACAGTCTGCACCGGTCAGAAAATTTTTTATATATGTAGTACCTTTTGATATAGCCCCGAGCATAACGGCTCTATGGGATATGGATTTATCACCCGGAACTTTTAATTTACCCTTTATCATATTTCCTCCAAAACTAAATAATTCTGTAATTATATTCTTTTAATAATTTTCTTGCCATTTCACATGAGTCGGCATCATAGAAAGAGATATTAAGTGCACCCTCACCCTTCTCTCTGTTGTGATTGATGCCTATATTCTTTATACTTATAGAATTTGCAGCCAGTATTGCAGAGATAATGGATATTGCTCCGGGCTTATCCTGTATATGTACACTGATATCATGCTTTGAAATAATAAGTCCTTGAGCATTGGTATCAAGGGAATTTCTGTATTCACCTGATTTTTCAAACATATCGCTGATATATAAATTTGATTTTACAGACAGATGCGAATATACATCCTCCAATATATCAATATATTTTCTCAACACCATATTTATAGGCTCTGAATTAACTATACAGATTTGTTCCCACATAATGGGAGATGCCGATGCAATTCTTGTAATATCTTTAAATCCTCCTGCGGCAAGCTGTTTCATAACTTTATCATCATAGTCATTATCTTTTACAAGATTTACCAAAGAGGCTGCAATTATATGAGGAAGATGGCTGATGGCGGCAACAACCGTATCATGTTTTTGATAGTCTATTACAAATGGAATGGATTTGATTTTTTTAATAATATATATTATTTCCTCCAATTTTGCATCAGGGAATTTTGAGGATGGAGTAAGCATATAATAGGCATTTTCCAAAAGCAGAGGATCTGAGGCTTCATAGCCGGATTTTTCAGAGCCTGCCATGGGATGTCCTCCTATAAATACATCCTCAAGTTCAAGCTCTTTTGCCAGTTTATGAATAGATGATTTTGTAGAGCCTACATCAGTGATAATGGCATCTTTTCTTATATACGGTTTTATTTTCTCCAAATAAATATTATTTAATTCCACAGGAGTACATAAAAATACTATATCACATTCTAAAAGAGTCTTATCTATATGCTCTAAGATAATATCAATGATACCTTCACTTTTACCTTTTAAAAGTTCCTGACTGTTATCGGTATAGGCATATACTTTTGATTTAGGGAGATATTTTTTTATTGCCTTGGCAATAGAGCCGGCTATAAGTCCGAAGCCTATAAAAGCTATATTATTATCTTGCATAATACTCCTTTCACGGATGCATTGACTGTATTAAATACAAAAAGTCTATTACATTTACCCACAATAGTCAATATTTTCACTTTAACAAATTAAAACTGCAAAGTTCTAAATGTGACAGCCAAACTGTAATAAAATAAAATTTGATTTCCGCTATTTAAATTTACTAGAATCGTCTTTTTATACAAAATTATTATAAAAATTTCCATAGTTTAACTATAAGAAAAACGGAAATTACATTGTATAAATTGAATATAAAACTTGAAATTTTATCGTATGTTTAGTAAAATATCTTTATCAGAAAAGTCTATTGACTAAAAAGGAGGGATTCTCTTATGAAGGTTTATGAAACTAAACAGATTCGTAATGTCGTATTACTTGGGCATGGAGGCTCGGGTAAGACTACAGTGGCAGAGGCTATGAGCTTTGTGGCAGGAAATATTTCCAAAATGGGAAGTATTACAAGCGGAAATACCATAAGCGACTATGATAAAGAAGAGATTAAAAGAGGTTTTTCCATCAGTACATCTTTGGTTCCGGTAGAATATGAAGGTGAGTCCGGAAGTATAAAGATAAATCTTTTGGATACTCCGGGATATTTTGACTTTGTAGGCGAGGTGGAAGAAGCTATATCTGCTGCAGACGCTGCAATCATTGTAGTCAATTGCAAGGCGGGAATCGAAGTAGGTACAATTAAAGCATGGGAGATGTGCGAGGAGTACGGATTACCTCGAATATTCTTTGTAACAAATATGGATGATGATAAGGCAAGCTATCGTGAACTGCTTTTGAAACTTGAAACAAAGTTCGGAAGAAAAGTGGCGCCATTCCATCTTCCTATTAGAGAAAATGAAAAATTCGTAGGATTTGTAAATGTCGTAAAGATGAAGGGTAGAAGATTTACAAATCTTTCCGATTATGTTGAGTGTGAGATACCTGACTATGTTGAGGCAAATCTTAAGATTGCAAGAGAAGCGCTTATGGAGGCTGTAGCTGAGACAAGTGAGGAGTATATGGAAAGATATCTCTCAGGTGAGGAGTTCACTGATGATGAAGTGGCACTTGCACTTAAAGAGAATATCTGTAACGGAGATATAGTGCCTGTAATGATGGGTTCGGGAGTTGACGCACAGGGCTTTAAGGCACTTATGATGGCTATTGAAAAGTACTTCCCTTCACCTGATTTTAAGGAATGTGTGGGAGTGGATGTAAGCAATGGCGAGCATTTTACTGCAAAATATAATAAAGAGGTATCATTATCAGCAAGAGTATTTAAGACGATAGTGGATCCTTTTATAGGAAAATACTCTTTGGTTAAGGTTTGTACAGGTACTCTCAAACCTGACAGTACCATATACAATGTAGGTAAGGAAACAGAGGAAAAATCAGGAAAGATATATGTACTCAGAGGAAAGAGCGCTATAGAAGTGCCTGAGCTTGTGGCAGGTGATATAGGTGCAATGGCAAAGCTTAATGTGACAACTACAGGTGATACCATTGCATTAAAGAACGCACCTATACTATATCATGGACCGAAAATCTCATCACCATATACATGTATGAGATATAAGATAGTAAATAAGGGTGAAGAGGATAAGCTTTCATCAGGTCTGTCAAAACTTATGGAAGAGGATTTGACTCTTAAGCATACAAATGATACTTTAAACAGACAGACTCTTCTCTATGGAATAGGTGATCAACAACTTGAAATTGTAGTTAGCAAACTTTTAGATAGATATAAGGTAAAGATAGAGCTTTCAAGACCTAAGGTGGCATTTAAAGAAACTATCAGACAAAAGGTAGAGGCTGCCGGAAGATACAAAAAGCAATCAGGCGGACATGGACAGTTCGGTGATGTTAAGATGAGTTTTGAACCTTCAGGAGATCTTGAGAAACCGTATGTATTTGAAGAAACCGTATTTGGAGGATCCGTACCGAAGAATTACTTCCCTGCAGTAGAAAAAGGTGTGGCTGAATGCTGTATAAAGGGACCTTTGGCTGCGTATCCTGTAGTAGGTGTTAAGGCAACACTTTTAGACGGATCATATCATCCGGTTGACTCATCAGAGATGGCATTTAAGATGGCTGCCACCATTGCATTTAAGGACGGATTTATGAAGGCTGTTCCTGTATTATTGGAGCCTATATATACAGTAAGTGTAGTAGTTCCGGATAAGTTTACAGGTGATGTAATGGGAGATCTGAACAAGAGACGCGGCAGAGTGCTCGGTATGGAATCAATCAATCACGGTAAGCAGATAATAAGAGCTGATGTACCTATGCTTGAGCTTTTCGGATATAATACGGATCTGCGCTCTATGACAGGAGGTATCGGTGTATTCAGCTATGAATTTGCAAGATATGAGCAGACACCGGGAGATATTCAAAAGAAAGAAGTTGAAGCAAGGGCTTCGAAATTGGATGGTGATTCCGAATAAATAATTATTTAACAGTAACTGTAATATTATCGTAAGAAAACTTACTATAATGTTACATATTACACAAGGGGGTTGAATTTTATTTCATATAACGCTATATTAGTGACAACAAAAAGTTTATATGAAAAGGAGATATCATGCCATGCGTTTAACAAAATTCAAAAAAACGGTTTTCTCAGTAGGTCTAGGTGTAAGCCTGGTTTCAGGTGCAATGGTTGCACTTGCTGAGACACCCCAGGTTATAACAAGAGTAAGTGCAGATGCTCAGCATTCTCAGGTTATCGAGGATGGTAATACTACTTACATCATCCAGGCACCGGGACAGAGAGCTCCATCACCTATTGTTACACCGGGTGTCACTACCAATATAATAAGATCTACAGCATCAAATGCAACTTCTTCAAATGCAACTTCATCGAATGCATCAAGATCCAGAAGTTCATCAGGTGGTTCAGGTTCAGGCTCTTCAAGAGGCGGCGGTAGTGCAAGACCTGTTACTACAGCACCAGGTAATCCGACACCTTCACAGGGTTCATCACCTTCACCTACAAACAGTGCTACACCTGTAGATCCAAGCAGAGGTTCAAATGTAGGCGATGTAAATGCTGCTAAACGTGGTAAGTTAAATGTTCCAAAGACAGCTGATCCTTCAGCAATGGGACTTTACACAGCATTACTCGGATTCTCAGCTGCAGCAGGTGCATTAGTAGTTTCAACAAAGAAAAAAGAAGATTAATAATTAAAAACTTTAAGGGCGGACCGTTACGGTCTGCCTTTTTTGGTATATTTGTTTTTTATAAAGAACAAGAAATTGCTAATAAAATAACAAACATCCTTTCTTTTATTACTTAAATATAGTAGAATATCATTGCTCGGTATAGAAAACAGTAAGTAAAAAAGAGGCTGTTTATACTATATATGTTTGATTTATTTTAGTGGAGGAATATTTGTGAGAGGTGTTGAAACAAGAATTCAGGAAATAAGACATAGAATTTTTAGAGAAGTTGCCAGAATGGCATATCACACAGAATGGCCTGTGGATAAAAGAATAGAGGAACTCCCTTATAAAATTATTCCGGGTGAGGTGGGGAATTTTAGAAATAATGTTTTCCTGGAAAGAGCTATAGTAGGTGAAAGATTAAGGCTTGCTATGGGATTGCCTTATAGAAGTGCGGCAAATCATGCGCCTGTGTCGGAAGGCATTGAGCTGGCTGATAAGGCTGAAACATATTATACACCACCATTAATAAATATAATAAAGTTCGCCTGCCATGGTTGTGTGGAAAAAAGGGTATATGTAACTGACGGTTGCCAGGGATGCTTGGCACATCCATGTTCCGAGGTATGCCCGACAGGTGCGGTAAAGATTGATAAGGAAAGCGGATTTTCAAGTATAAATCAGGAAAAATGTATTAAATGCGGAAGATGTGCAAATGTTTGTGCATACAATGCTATAATTGTACAGACAAGACCATGCGCGGCGTCTTGCGGTATGGATGCAATTTCTTCGGATGAAAACGGTAAGGCGGATATTGACTATGATAAATGTGTATCCTGTGGACAGTGTCTTGTAAACTGTCCTTTCGGAGCTATTTCAGATAAATCACAGATTTTCCAGACAATAAGAGCTATCCAGTCGGGAGACAGAGTATATGCGGCTATCGCACCGGCTTTTGTAGGCCAGTTCGGACCTAAGGTTACACCCGGGAAACTTCGTGCCGCAATGAAAGAACTTGGATTTGCCGATGTATTTGAGGTGGCAATCGGTGCCGATTTGTGTGCTACACAGGAGGCTTTTGACTTCCTTGAAGAAGTACCTGAGAAATTACCTTTTATGGGTACATCATGCTGTCCTTCATGGTCCTTGATGGCAAGGAAATTATTCCCTGACCGGGCTGAATGTATATCAATGGCACTTACACCTATGACACTTACAGCAAGACTTATAAAGAAACAGCATCCGGAAGGAAAAGTGGTATTTATAGGACCGTGTTCCGCAAAGAAGCTTGAGGCTATGTGGACCGAGGTAAGAAGTGAAGTGGATTTTGTACTTACATTTGAGGAGATGGCGGGAATATTTGATGCAAAGCATATAGATATAGAGAATCTTGCAGAAGATCCAAACGGTGTCAATGATGCATCTACAGACGGAAGAAACTTTGCTGTATCGGGAGGAGTTGCAAAGGCGGTTGTAGGCGTTATCAAAAGCCAATATCCTGATAAGGAAGTAAAGATAATGAATGCGGAAGGTCTTGCTGAATGCAGAAAGATGATGACTATGGCAAAGGCAGGCAAGTATCCCGGATATCTTCTTGAAGGTATGGCATGTCCGGGCGGTTGTGTAGCGGGACCGGGAACAATGCAGAATATTAAAAAATCCCAGGGAGCTGTAAATCAGTATGCAGCCAAAGCAAGTCACGGCATTGCAATTGAGACTGAATCTGTAAAAGAGCTTGATAAGCTGGTAAAATAAATATAGAATTTTAAATATTGTTGGCACTCGAGTTATTCGAGTGCCAATTTTTTATTGACTTTTATATTTTCGTGGTTATAATAGTTATAGCAGAGCAAAAGATAATTTTTAAAAATTTATTTTAGAGGTGATGAAATGAAAAAAGGGAATTTATCAATAAATAGTGAAAATATTTTTCCAATTATAAAAAAATGGCTTTATTCAGATCATGATATCTTTGTAAGAGAGTTGATATCCAATGCAACAGATGCCATAACAAAATTAAAAAAATTAAGCCTTGCGGGAGAGTTTACAAAGCCTGAGGGAGAAGAATATAAAATCAATGTGGAGGTAAGCCCTAAGCAGAAATTGATCAGATTTATCGATAACGGTATCGGTATGACTGAGGAAGAGGCGGAAAAGTATATAAACCAAATCGCTTTTTCAGGTGCTGTGGATTTTATAGAAAAATATAAGGATAAGACCAATGATGATCAGATAATAGGTCATTTCGGACTTGGATTTTATTCAGCATTTATGGTGGCTGATAAGGTAAGTATTGACACATTATCCTATAAGGAAGGTGCGACACCGATACATTGGGTAAGTGACGGAGGGCTTGAGTTTGAAATGGGTGAAGGAACCAAAAGCTCAAGGGGAACAGCCATTACACTGTATCTGAATGAGAACTGCCATGAGTTTGCAAATGAATTCAGAGTAAGAGAGATATTAAACAAATACTGTTCATTTATGCCGGAGGAGATTTTCCTAAAGGATATTGATGCTGAGGAAGCTACCGAGATAATCGAAAAGGATGAACTTTTAGATACGGATACTATAATAGAGAATATTATAGAGCCGGCAAAAACAGAGGAAAAAGAGAATGAAGACGGCACTAAGGAAGAGGTGGAAATAGAGCCTGCCAAGGAGAAGATAAAGATAAAAAAACGACCTGTAGCACTTAATGATATACATCCTCTTTGGACAAAGCATCCGAATGAGTGCAGTGATGAGGAATATATAGAGTTTTACAGAAAAGTCTTTATGGATTATAAGGAACCGCTGTTTTGGATTCATTTAAATATGGATTATCCTTTCAATCTTAAGGGAATACTTTATTTCCCTAAGATAAATACTGAATATGATTCAATAGAGGGAACTATAAAGCTTTACAATAATCAGGTATTTATCGCGGATAATATAAAAGAGGTTATTCCTGAGTTCCTTTTATTATTAAAGGGCGTAATAGACAGTGCGGATATTCCTTTAAATGTATCCAGGTCAGCTCTGCAAAATGACGGTTCGGTAAGAAAAATCTCTGAGTATATTGCAAAGAAGGTAGCGGATAAGCTTTCAGGTATGTGCAAGACAGAGAGAGAAAAATATGAAAAATACTGGGATGATATAGCTCCATTTATAAAATACGGTTATTTAAGGGATGAAAAGTTTGGTAAAAAGATAGAAGAGTTTATATTGTTTAAAAATATAAATGATAAATACCTTACAATCAGTGAGCTTGTAGAGGAAGACAAGGAAATCAATAAAGATGAAAATGAGGAAAGTAAGAACGCAGAAAATAAGGATGATAAAAAGATAAATATATTCTATGTGAATGATGTAAAAGAGCAGAGTCAATATGTGAATATCTTTAAATCAGCCGGAAAGGATGCGGTGGTTTTGCCTCATAGTATTGACGGACCTTTTATTACAAGTCTTGAAATGAAGAGAAATAATGTAAAATTCCTCAGAATAGATTCCGATATGACTGATGATATGAGAAGTGAGGAAATAGGTGAAGATTTAAAGGCATCTTATGAAGCATTATCAGAGAAGGTAAAAGCCGCTATTCATAATGACAAACTGAAGGTAGCTATAGAGCCTTTAAAAAATGATGAAATCTCATCCGTAATCACAATATCCGAAGAAAGCAGAAGAATGCAGGAGATGATGAAGCAATACGGAATGATGGGAATGAATCCTTCAATGTTTGGCGGTGAAGGTGAAACTTTGGTTCTTAATGCAAACCATCCGCTTGTTAAGGCGCTTTTGGAAAATACTCATGAAGAATGCTTTGATATGATTTGTGAGCATCTTTATGATATGGCTTCAATATCACATAGTCCGCTATCGCCTGAGAGAATGAGTGCATTTATAAAAAGAAGCAATGAGCTTATGCTTAAATTAAAATAATACATTAAAAAAAGAGCCTTGGTATGGCTCTTTTTAAAATGTATTATTCAATACCTACCATTACTGATGTAGCCTTGATAATTGCATAAGCCTCTTTACCTACAGAAAGCTCAAGCTCTTCAACAGCATTCTTTGAGATTGTAGAAGATACTACACCGAACTTGGTCTCAAGAGTTACAATATCATTTACAGAACCGCTTTGAATTCCCTTGATTACTCCGTGGAATTTGTTTCTTGCAGAGATCTTTGGAAGCTCTGTTGCAATCATAACCTCTGTAGCTTTGATGATAGCATATGCCGCATCACCCTTTTTAAGCCCCAATTCCTTTACGGCATTAATTGAAATTGTGGATGAAATAACCTCGCCGTTTGCTTCGATAGAAACGATAGCATTAACAGCACCCTCATTAATATTAGTTACAATTCCTTTAAACTGATTTCTTGCACTTATTTTCATTATGTAAAAACCTCATGTTAAAATATTTTACACAAAACGTAAAGCTTTATGTAATAGAAAATATTCTAACATATATAAATAAAATAGCAAGCTTTTCCGAGATAAATGCCTTTTTTTATATACTTGACTTATATAGGTGATATAATTATAATGAATGTAGTTTTAAAAACTACATTAAACGGAGTTGAAAAATATGACATATAGATTAATTGGGGATAGTTGTAGCGACTTAGATGAGAATCTGAAAAAAAATGAAAATATAAGAATAGTGCCTCTGACACTTGAAATCGGAGACTATCAGGTAATAGATGATGATAAATTTAATCAAAAAGATTTTATAAAAAGAATGGCTGAGTCAAAAGTCGGTGCAAAGAGTGCATGCCCTTCTCCCGAAGCTTTTAAAGAGGCTATGGAATGTGATACGGATATGATATTTGTGGTGACACTTTCAGACCATTTAAGCGGAAGCTATCAGAGCGCTGAAATCGGAAAAAATCTTTATGAAGAAGAGTATGAGAAAAAGGATATTTTGGTACTTTCTTCAAAGTCCGCTTCAGCAGGTCAATACAGACTTATGCTGGAACTTGAAAAATTATGTGAACAGGGGTTTAAGTTTGAGGAGATATCAAAAAGAATAACAAAGCTAAGAGATGAGATGAAGACATATTTTGTGTTGGAGTCGCTTGATACATTAAGAAAAAACGGAAGGCTTTCTGCTGTAACCGCATTTATAGCATCGGCTCTTAATATTAAGCCTATTATGGGAGCAGTGGACGGTGTTATAGTAAAAAAGGACCAGCAAAGAGGCATGCAAAAGGCACTCATAAAGATGGTGGAACTTGCGATAGAGGAGGCCGGAGAAAATACGAAAGAAAAGATAGTATGTATAACTCATATAAATAATGAGGAGAGAGGCGAGTATGTAGCAAATCTTTTTCGTGATTGCAATAAGTTTAAAGATGTAAAGCTTGTAAACGGTGCAGGTGTGGCGACCATGTATGCAGGCGATGGCGGTATAGTACTTGCAATAGGATAAATCTTAAATATATGAAAGTACACAATAATAAATTGTGTACTTTTTTTGGATTTATGATAAACTATTTTTAGAATACATAGATGGATAATATTTATGTTTGATTTACTATAAACATTTAGCGAGGGTTATATGAATTTACTTGAGGCAAAAAATATATTAAAAAACAACGGAAAAAAATTATTTGAAGAGCTTTATGGAAAGAATGAAGTTGAAAAAAATCTAAAGAGATATGAATGTATCTTAAACGGTTTTTCAAAAGAGTTCGGCAAAAAGGATATTAAGCTTTTTTCATCTCCGGGAAGAACGGAAATCTCAGGGAATCATACGGACCACAATAACGGCAAGGTGCTTGGAGGAAGCATAAATCTTGACTGTATAGCTGTAGCGGCAAAAAACGACAGTGATATTGTAAATATTATAAGTGAGACATTTTCACAGAAGTTCAAAGTAAATATAAAGGATATTGAGCCGGGGGTTGAGAAAATAGGCACTGTGGAGCTGTTAAAGGGTATTCTGGCAGGATTTAAGAAAAGAGGGGCGATTATAGGCGGTTTTGATGCCTATATCAGCAGCAATGTTATTTCAAGTGCCGGAGTAAGCTCATCAGCCGCTTTTGAAACTTTGATATGTCAGATTATAAATACATTATTTAATGACAATAAATTATCAAAAACAGATTATGCCTATATAGGAAAATATGCAGAGAATATTTACTGGGATAAATCAAGCGGGCTGCTTGATCAGATGTGCTGTGCCTATGGCGGACTTATCAGTATAGATTTTAAAAATCCCGATTTGCCGAAGGTGGATGAGATAGATTTTGATTTTGCAGGTGCCGAACATGATTTGATTATAGTTCAAACAGGAAGAGGTCATGCGGATCTTTCTGCTGATTATTCATCCATACCTGCAGAAATGAAAATGGTGGCAAAATATTTCGGCAAAAACACATTGTCGGAAGTAAATGAAGAAGAGTTTTATGAGAATATAATAAAGATAAGAGGATTTGCCGGAGACAGAGCTATACTTAGAAGTATCCATTTCTTTGATGAAAACAAAAGGGTTGAAAAAGAGGTGAAGGCTTTGGCGGAGAATGATTTTGAAACATTCTTAAAAAATATTACAGATAGCGGTAATTCATCATGGAAGTATCTGCAAAATGTATATACCAATAACGCACCGAATGAGCAGGGAATCACCGTGGCATTGTCACTGTCGGAAAAATTTTTAAATGAAAGGAATATTGGAGCCACCAGAGTACATGGCGGCGGGTTTGCCGGAGTTATAATGGCAATGGTGCCTGAAAAATACAGTGATGAATATATTGCCTATATGGATAAATTTATGGGCAAGGGTTCATGTTATAAAATGAAAATAAGACCTTATGGTTCTATATGTTTAAATGAATTTTTTAAGGAGGATAAATGAAAGAAGAACAATATTCGCTAGCCTGCCTGATTGTAGGAATACTTAGCTGTGTACTTTGTTGTATGTGCCTTGGAATACCGCTTGGAATAGCCGGAGTGGTACTGTTTGTTTTATCAATGGGAAACGGGCATGGGGTTGATGCAAAGGCGGGATTTGGACTTGCACTGTCTATAGCAGGATTTATACTTTCCGTTGTTACAATAATTTTATTTATATTGTTTATGTTAGGAATGACAGATACCGATTATCGTTATGACGATAATTGGTATGACCATTTCAGTGATTACAATAATTCACTGGATTATGGTGATTATTATAATCTGCCGTTTGAATTTGATTTTGATGATAATTTTGATGTGGAAACAGATGAGTTATAAAATGATTTTTAGTAAAGGATAAGCTTATGAAATGCCCGTTTTGCCAAGCGCAGGAAACAAAGGTGATTGACTCTCGCCCGGCAGAGGACAACTCTTCTATAAGAAGGAGAAGGCAGTGCGAGAAATGTAATAAAAGATTTACCACCTATGAGAAACTTGAAACCATACCTCTTATGGTTATAAAAAAGGATGATACCAGAGAAAATTTTGACAGATCCAAAATAGAAGCAGGTATTATACAAAGTTGCCATAAAAGACCTGTTTCTACCGTTATGATAAGAAAGACTGTAGATGATATAGAAAACCAAATCTATTCTATGGAAGTCGGTGAAATACCTACCAGAAAGATAGGTGAGCTTGTGATGGAAAAATTAAAGGATTTGGATGAGGTTGCCTATGTAAGATTTGCATCTGTATACAGGGAGTTTAAGGATGTAAATACTTTTGTGGATGAGATTGCAAAACTGTTAAAGAAATGATTTTTATGAATAAACTTTTTCCGGATTTATATAAAAAAGATATATATAATATAGATTTTAAAAAGCTCTACAATAGGGGCTTTAGGGCGGTGCTTTTTGATATTGATAATACCTTGACCACACATGGAACAAGGGCAAACAGGGCTAATATAGAATTTTTTAAATCATTAAGAAAAATAGGATTTAAAACCTGCCTGATTTCAAATAATAAAGAAAAAAGAGTGGCTCCATTTGCAAAGATGGTATCCTCGCCATATATATATAAGGCAAATAAGCCTTCAAAAAAGGGTTATTTAAAGGCTATGGATATTTTGAATGTCAAAAAAGAAGAGACGGTATTTGTGGGAGACCAGATTTTTACCGATATTTGGGGTGCGAACAATGCAGAGGTATATTCTGTTTTGGTTAATCCTATCAGCCCCAAGGAGGAGATACAGATAGTATTAAAAAGATTCTTTGAAAAAATAGTGCTGTTCTTTTATAAAAGGAAATTATCAAAGAGGAAGAAAAAATGATAAACGCCGGTACAAAAATATATGGAATTATAGGAAATCCTGTTTCTCACAGCCTTTCACCTCTATTACAAAATACTTTGGCAAATGAAATGAATATAGATATGAAATATATGGCATTTCATGTAAAAGAAAATATAGAAGATGCTATAAAAGGGGCATTTTTTTTGGATATAAAGGGATTTAATATAACCGTTCCATATAAAAGGGATGTATTAAGCATTGTTGATGAAATTGATGAGAGAGCAAAAAAAATCGGTGCAATAAATACTCTTGTTAAGACATCAAAAGGATATAGGGGCTATAATACCGATATTATAGGACTGTGTAAATGTATAAAAAATAACGGGCTTTCTATAAAGGATAGGGATATTATTTTACTTGGAGCGGGTGGTGCCGCAAAGGCTGCGCTTTATCTTGCAATTGAAGAGGGTGCAAGGTCTATTACCATAGTAAACAGAAATATAAAAAGGGCTGAAGAATTAAAAGCGGAAATTTTTAACAGCTTTAAAAATATATCCACAATCTCTTTGGATGATTTGAAAAAAAATATTGATATATTGGAGTATAAGGATTATTTTGTATTCCAAACTACAGATGTGGGTATGTTTCCTAATATAAACAGCTGTATAATTGATGATAATGAATTTTATAAAAAATGTGATTCGGGTATTGATCTTATCTATACACCATTTGAAACTGCATTTATAAAAAAAATGAAAGAAAACGGCAAAATCTGTATCAACGGACTTGATATGCTTATTCTTCAAGGTGTTGAGAGTTTTGAAATATGGAATGATGTCAAAGTAAGCGAAGATATAATAAAAAAAGTAAAAGTATTGTTGACAGAGAAGCTTAGAGAGAGAATGGGATGAAAATTCTGGTAATAAATGGTGTAAATATGAACTTCCTCGGTATAAGAAATAAGGAAGTTTATGGAAATAGAGATTATAATTATCTTTTGGAAATGATTGAAAAAAAAGCAAAAGAGCTTGGCGTGGATGTGGAATGTTTTCAGAGCAATCATGAAGGTGCTATTGTTGATAAGCTTCAGGAAGCATATTATGAAAAGCCTTTAGGAATTGTTATAAATCCTGCCGCATTTACACATACAAGTGTTGCTATAAGGGATGCTCTGGAAAGCCTTGATTGTATAAAGGTGGAAGTGCATATATCAAATATTTCCGACAGGGAAGAGTTTAGACACAGGTCAATTACACAGCCTGTATGTACAGGTCAAATAGCGGGGCTTGGTTTATATGGATATACTTTAGCAATGGAGTATATAATTGAACAAACTAAGTCTTGATTTGATATAAAAATTGTTATAAAATAGTTCAAGTATCGCATGAAAGTTTTAGGAGGAAATAATAATGGTTTCAGCAGGTGATTTTAAAAATGGTTTAACATTGGAGATTGAGGAAGGTCAGGTTTTTCAGATTCTTGAATTCCAGCATGTTAAGCCGGGAAAGGGAGCTGCATTCGTTCGTACAAAAATTAAGAATGTAATTACAGGTAGCGTTGTTGAGAGAACTTTCCGACCTACTGAGAAATTCCCACAGGCAAGAATAGACAGAGCGGATATGCAGTATTTATATTCAGATGGAGATATGTTCAATTTTATGAATGTTGATACATATGATCAGATCGCACTCAATTCAGACAAGGTTGGAGACGCATTAAAGTTTGTAAAAGAGAATGAGATGGTTAAGATATGTTCATTCAACGGCAATGTATTCTCTGTAGAGCCGCCTTTATTCGTAGAGTTGGAAATTACAGATACAGAACCGGGATTTGCAGGAAATACGGCACAGGGTGCTACTAAGCCTGCAACAGTTGAAACAGGAGCGGTTGTTTATGTTCCTTTGTTTGTAAATCTTGGTGATAAGATTAAGATTGATACAAGAACAGGTGAGTATTTATCCAGAGTTTAAAATTTTAATGCTTGACGGTCGTTCTGACCGTCTTTTTTAACAGCTTTAATATATTAGATATAAGATCTTATTGAATAAAGATTTAGCTGTTTTTATATTGTCAGGCAAGTGATAAGATAATGTTTGCAGGACAAAATCAATATACAGAGTGGAGATATATGAAGACAATTATAGAATTGATTTCAGATGAATTAAAGTCCGCCTTTGTGAAATTGTCATATGATGAAAAATACGGAAAGGTCAATATATCAAACAGACCGGACCTTTGCGAATATCAGTGCAATGGAGCTATGGCAGCGGCTAAGGAATATAAGAAAAAGCCTATTGATATAGCAAATGAAGTGGTGGAAATACTAAAGGATAATGACAGTTTTGAAAAAATCGAGGCTATTATGCCGGGATTTATCAATATAAATATCAGCAATGCCTTTATTGAAAAATATATGAAAGATATGTCAGCCGCATCGAAGTATGGAATTGAGCTTGATAATCCTTCAAAGAAAATAATAATCGACTATGGCGGTGCAAATGTGGCAAAACCTCTGCATATAGGTCATTTGCGTTCAGCTATTATAGGTGAGAGCCTAAAGAGGATGGGAAGATTTTTCGGAAATGAAGTAATAGCCGATGTGCATCTGGGTGACTGGGGTTTACAGATGGGGCTTATAATAGAAGAGCTTAGAGAAAGAAAGCCTGAGCTTGTATATTTTAAGGAAAATTATGATGGCGAATTCCCAAAAGAGCCACCATTTACATTGAATGATTTGGAAGAAATATATCCGGCGGCATCAAAAAAGTCAAAGACGGATGAGGGATTTAAGCAAAGAGCACAGGAAGCCACTTTGGCACTTCAAAGTGGATATAGACCTTATAGAGAGATATGGCAACATATAATGAATGTATCTGTAGAGGATTTAAAGAAAAATTACAGTTCATTACTTGTAGACTTTGATCTTTGGAAGGGCGAGTCGGATGCCGATCCTTATATTCCGGATCTGATAAAAGACCTTGAGGATAGAAAAATAGCCGGAGTTTCAGAGGGAGCTTTGGTTGTA
Organism: Lachnoanaerobaculum sp. Marseille-Q4761; assembly: GCF_017565785.1. Classification (NCBI taxonomy): domain Bacteria; kingdom Bacillati; phylum Bacillota; class Clostridia; order Lachnospirales; family Lachnospiraceae; genus Lachnoanaerobaculum; species Lachnoanaerobaculum sp. Marseille-Q4761. The sequence continues at coordinate 385,540 of NZ_JAGEKB010000002.1, read as the reverse complement.
GATATAGCTATGGAGGGTGATAAAAAGGAATTACCCCCATGTATTATAAGAAAATCAGACGGTGCGGCACTCTACGCCACATCAGATCTTGGAACTTTGGTTGAAAGAGAGAAGCTTTATTCTCCTGATGAATATATTTATATTGCGGATAAAAGACAGGAACTTCACTATACACAGTTTTTCAGAGTATCAAGAATTGCAGGTATAGTTCCCGATAATCATGAGCTTAAATATATAGGTTTCGGTACGATTAACGGAAAAGACGGAAAACCTTTAAAGACCAGAGACGGTGGAGTGGTTCGTCTTGAAACCGTGATTAAGGATATCGAGGATGCGGTATTTGCAAAGATAAAGGAATCAAGAGATATATCTGATGAGGAGGCAAGAAATACCGCAAAGATTGTAGGTCTTGCAGCTATAAAATATGCGGATCTCAGCAATCAGGCGGCTAAGGATTATATATTTGATATTGACAGATTTACTTCCTTTGAAGGAAATACAGGACCTTATATTCTTTATACAATAGTTAGAATAAAGTCTATTCTTGAAAAATATTATGAGAGCGGCAGTGAGAAGGTAAGTCTGAATGATTTGACCGTTCCAAAAGAGGATATTCATAAAAAGCTGTATATGGAACTTGCGGGATATAATGAGATTATGAGGGAGGCATGGACTGAGCTTGCTCCGCATAAAATATGCCAATTTATATATTCGGTTTCAAATACATTTAATTCTTTCTATCATGAAATAAAAATACTCTCTGAGAGTGATGAAACAAAAAAGAAGGGATACCTTGCAACCATACTTCTTACAAAGGAGCTGCTTGAAGCGGCTATAGATCTGCTTGGAATAGAAGCACCGAATAAAATGTAAATAGTTTTCAGATCTGTTATGCTTATCAACAAAGGTATGACAGATCTTTTTTATTTTTCAAAAAAATATTTTTGCTATATTACCTGACTTCCGTCGTTTCTCTCAAAACCTAGTACTCTAGGTATCCAAGAGCATGCAGTTTTGAAAGAAATTGTCGACTTCAGCTTTGGTTAAATAGAGGGCATCAAGGTTACTAAAGCCAACCAATTTTTTAACCTTTTCGTTAACGGCCTGGTCTCTTGATATATTGATATATGTATTATCACCTTTATTTACCACCCTAAAATCACGCATAAAGTTAATCAAGTCATAAGAGTTTATTTTATTTTTGAAGCACTTGATTTCTAATACTCTTAAAAGAAACAAGCTAAGGTAGCATATCAAAAAATGCCCATAGATTGTTTCTTTTTTCTGTAAATAAACAGGCCTGGCATCCAGGTATGATTTTGTAAGTCTAAAAGATTCCTCGATTTTCCATAGGCTATGGTATGTTTTATATACCTGTAATGGCTCCATATCTATCTCGGATGTCACTAAAAGATTATATCCTGCATATTTAAGATCTTCATCAATCTTAGATTTATTTAAATCTATTATAGGCTTTATTTTCTTGCCTGCACTATCTTTCGTTATGATGTCTACATATTTAGCACAATCTCCAAGTTCATCTTTAGCGATATTTTTGTATGTAGAAAACTTTGAAGCTTTATCGACCATTTTCATTATTTCAAGCTTTTGTTTCTTTGCAAGGTTAGGATTATAAGAGACGATACGCTTTTCTTTTATAGAGAACCTTGTAACACTCTCTTTTCCTGTTTCCGGATCAATCTCTTTAAAACTGTAATCAAAGCTGTCAATACAGGATTTAAGACGAAAAGATATATTATCTCTTTCATCAGTGTAATTAGAAAAGACATTTGTATCATTCTCAAGTAGAACCCATTTCTTTTCCTTTTCACTTAGATTCTTACCATGTATTGATTTTGAAAATATATAGCCATCATTAGCTTCTTTAACTGCAGCATAAATATTTCGTGCACAATTAAGTCCTTTATCAGCCACCTGAATCGTCTTGCCTGATACGTTGTGTCGTTGCTTCATTTCTTCAATAACTTTTCTAATATATGGCTTTTCCGATTCATTTCCTGGATACATTTGCATGGAGACAGGTACGAGATTAGCATCTAAAAGTAAAGCTTGCCCTATTATCGGGGAGTGCCTATTCTCTTTTGAAGGTCCCTTTTGCTTGTCATCACTAGGGATATCAATTTCAAAGTAATAATTAGTGCAATCAAAAAATACATTGCTTAGATCCCTTTTAGAATAGCTTTCATAAGAGTGATTAAATAAATCAATGTACTTTTTATAAGACTCTCCTATGAAAGAACAACCGTCATATACTTGGTCTTCAGAGATTGTTGAGCTGCCATAAAGGAATGGAAAGACATGAGAGGCTGTCTTTGACTTAGAGCATGGTGATATAACCCTTGCATAAATAAGTTGAGTAATTAAGTCAAATACAGAGAACTGAAAACGCATTTGAGAAGCAATTATATCAATAGTTTCTTTAACATCAAGCTCATCAATTAATGAGTAGAGCAAGAAGTGTCCTATATTAAGTTCAACAGGGGTGGAAAATGCACGAGGACGGGATTCTTCAGAAAGAACTTTTGTTCTATTCTCGTTTTGCTCTTTTACATAGTCACTGTAAAATTTAACAGGATCCGGAATCTCACCTGAAATCAAATCCTCAACATAACCAAAAGATTTTACATTTTTTGTTCTTGGTTGCTTTTTATTCTTATCCCAAAATGATTCATACATCTGAAGATAAGTACCTTTTTTCTTCTTTTCTTTTCTCAAAAAATAAGCCATAAACACCTCTAAAAGCAAAGTACTATGAAGTACTATGATTATAACATACTCTAAAAATTTTTTCAAATTTTTTCAAATATTTTTTATGTCAGAAAAGCCTTTAAAATAAAGGCTTTAAAAGAATTGCACAAAATCAAATAGTTTATTAGAAATTTAAAACGTCGGAACTTTCATAGTACTTCGACGGAAGACGGGTATAGATCTGCTTGGAATAGAAGCACCGAATAAAATGTAAATAGTTTTCAGATCTGTTATGCTTATCAACAAAGGTATGACAGATCTTTTTTATTTTTCAAAAAAATATTTTTGCTATATTATTTTTATTTAGATTGAAATTTTCTGTGTAAAAATATAGACTAAAGGTAACATATTAAATCAGAGATATAGAGATTTATATTAAGAAATATTTGTAATAATTATTTTTTTCTATACCGGAAAGATTATGTATTCAAAAAAATGCAATATAAATTTTCAAAAATCATCTATAAGTTTGTACAAATATGGTATAATAAAGGAAAATAATGGTGAAAAGATGCTTAAAACGGCAGTATACCAAAAGACTAAGAATAGATTTGGTTTCTTAGTTTATTTGTGCGTTAATAGATTATGTTTTGCTTTAGAATAATCTGAAATTTGACAATGAAATTGACATTTGAACGCAAAATACTGCAGTATTTCTTACATTTATTTACCTGAAAAGAAGAGGAGAAAAATATGGGATTAGCTACATTTATTGGTGGTGTACATCCATATGAAGGTAAGGAACTTTCAATGGAGCATCCTATAACAGTTCTGCAACCAAAAGGGGTTGAGATGGTGTTCCCATTAAGCCAGCATATTGGTGCACCTGCAAAGCCTTTGGTGGCTGTTGGGGATGAGGTACTGGTCGGACAAATAATTGCAGAGGCGGGAGGATTTATATCGGCAAATGTAATAAGCTCAGTGTCTGGAAAGGTTAAGAAGATTGAGCCAAGAAGGGTTGCAAACGGTTCAATGGTAAATTCTATTATTATCGAGGATAATAAAGAATACAATGCGATAGAAGGCTTCGGTGAAAAAAGGGATTATATAAGGCTTTCTAAAGATAAGATCAGAAAGATCGTAAAAGATGCGGGTATAGTAGGACTTGGAGGTGCGGGTTTCCCCACCCATGTAAAGATTTCTCCAAAGAATGAAGACGAAATAAATTATATAATTGTAAACGGTGCGGAATGTGAGCCGTATCTTACAAGCGATTACAGACTTATGATGGAAGAACCTAAAAAAATTATAGAAGGTTTAAAAATCATATTGCAACTTTTCCCGAATGCAACAGGAATTATAGGAATCGAAAACAATAAACCGAAAGCTATAGAAAAGCTAAAGGCTTTTGCACAAAATGAGCCAAAGATTGAAGTCGTGGAATTATATACAAAATATCCACAGGGTGGAGAGCGTTCTCTTATTTATGCATGCACCGGAAGAAAGCTCAATTCAAGTCTTTTGCCGGCTGATGTGGGATGTATTGTGGATAATGTGGATACTGTTGTCTCAATTTATAATGCAGTAGCGGAGTCAACACCTCTTATAAGAAGGATACTTACAGTTACAGGTGATGCTATTACCACACCTCAAAACTTTAATGTAAGAACGGGAACTAATTATCAGGAGCTTATAGAGGCTGCAGGAGGATTTAAGGAAGAACCGAGAAAAATACTTTCGGGAGGGCCTATGATGGGACAGGCATTATTTACACTTGATATACCTGTTACAAAGGCTTCATCATCCATAACCACCTTTTTACATGATGAGGTGGAAGAGAATCCCGAAACACCATGTATCAAATGCGGAAGATGTATAGATGTATGTCCAAGCTACCTTGTACCTGTACTTATGATGGAGAAGGCATTAAATGATGATACTGAAGGTTTTGAAAAATTAAACGGTATGGAATGTGTTGAATGCGGTTCATGTGCATATGTATGTCCGGCAAAAAGACCGCTTACTCAAGGCTTTAAATATATGCGTCAGGCTGTGGCTGCAAAGAGAAGAGCCGAAGCCGCAAAGAAGGAGGTGAAATAATGACAGGGAATTTTAATGTTTCATCATCTCCTCATGTGAGGGATAATTCATCCACAGCAAATATTATGAAGGATGTTTGTATAGCAATGATTCCTACATTGGCTTTCGGGTGTTTTCAATTCGGATTATCCGCACTTATAGTTGTTATAGGTACAGTTATTGCATGTGTACTTGCTGAATATTTGTATGAAAAACTTATGAAAAAACCTATAACTATTGGAGATTTTTCCGCTGTAGTTACAGGTCTTATATTGGCGCTTAATATGCCGCCGCAGATTCCTGTATGGATGCCGATACTTGGCGGAGTATTTGCAATAATTGTTGTAAAACAATTATATGGTGGACTTGGACAAAACTTTATGAATCCGGCACTTGCTGCCAGATGCTTCCTGCTTATATCATTTGCAGGTGCTATGACAAATTTCAGCTCCGTTGCAATGAACTATGATTCATCATCTACAGCTACACCTCTTGCATCTTTAAAGGCAATCGGTATAGAAAATGCAATGGAAAAATATAATATGCTAAATATTTTCCTTGGAAGAATCCCGGGAACTATAGGAGAGGTTTCAACCATTGCCTTACTTATAGGAGCTCTGTATCTTGTGGTAAGAAAGGTTATATCTCTTAGAATACCTCTTGTATATATTGCTACAGTGGCTGTATTTGTATTCATCTTCGGAGATCACAATCCCACAACCGTTTTATATCATATTATAAGCGGTGGTCTTATCTTCGGTGCATTCTTTATGGCAACCGATTATGTATCATCCCCTGTTACAAAAAAAGGGCAGATATATTTTGCGATATTTATAGGAATACTTACAGGTTTATTCAGATTATTCGGAGGTAATGCAGAGGGTGTTTCCTATGCCATTATTATCGGAAATATAGTTGCACCTTTGATTGAGAAATCTACACTACCTAAGGCATTTGGAAGGGAGGCAAAGAAGGCATGAAAAAACAATCAGGATTTGTAAAAGATGCAATCATCTTATTTGCTATAACCCTTATTTCGGGACTTGTACTTGGTTTTGTATATGATGTAACCAAGGAGCCTATAGCAGCCGCGGCAAAAGCGGCAAAGAATGAGGCATATGCCGTGGTTTTCCCTGAGGCAAAGGATTTTGAGGAGAATGAGGCAAATACCGCAAAGATAGCAGAGACTGCACAGGATATTGCAGGCAGAGGCTTTGGACATTCAAATATTGATGAAGTGGTTACTGCAAAGGATGAGTCGGGAAATGATATAGGAAGAGTTATCACTTCAACCTCTAAAGACGGATATAACGGTACGGTTCAGATATCGGTAGGTATCAAATCAGACGGTACGGTGGTGGGAATAACTTTCCTTACTTTGGAAGAAACACCGGGACTTGGTATGAGGGCAGGTGAGAGTGATTTTTACGGTCAGTATGCAGGTAAAAATACACAGGAGTTTAAACTTGTAAAGGGTGATGCGACTGCTGAGAATGAAATCAGTGCGATAAGCGGCTCCACTATTACAAGTACTGCCGTTACAAATGCTGTGAATGCGGCACTTTACTTTAATTCAATATTGGAATAAGGAGGAGATATGAGCAAAAGTTTTGAGCGTTTTTACAATGGTGTAATAAAAGAAAATCCTACCTTTGTTCTAATGTTGGGTATGTGTCCTACACTCGCCGTTACAACATCTGTATCTAATGCAATAGGTATGGGACTTTCTACAACTGCCGTTTTGATGTTTTCAAATTTAATTATTTCAGCAATGAGAAATATAATACCGGATAGAGTGAGAATACCGGCATTTATAGTTATAGTTGCATCACTTGTTACAGTAGTACAGCTTTTGATGCAGGGATATACTCCGGAAATCTATAAATCTCTCGGTATATATATTCCATTGATAGTTGTTAACTGTATTATCTTAGGTAGAGCAGAGAGCTATGCTTCAAAGAATTCACCTATACCTTCATTTTTTGACGGTCTTGGAATGGGAATCGGATTTACACTTGCACTGTCTTGCATAGGTTTTGTAAGAGAACTTTTGGGCGGTGGAACAATTTTAAAGGGCGTATTGCCGATTGATAAGTATCCGAACGGTATAGTTGCTATACCTGAGGCTTACAGGATTTCTATATTTGTACTTGCCCCCGGTGCATTCTTTGTACTGGCATTATTGTCGGCATTACAAAACTATTTTAAAGCACCGAGTGCTACAAATACTTCCAAATTATCAGAGTCAGGCTGCGGAAGTTGCTCTGCATGTTCGGGAAATACTAATGTAAAAGAAGAAATAAAAGAAGAAATAAAAAATTCGGGGGAGGATAAATAATGGCTAAACTGATTTTACTTTTGATTAGTGCTGCACTTGTAAACAATGTAGTGCTCAGTAGATTTTTGGGACTTTGTCCTTTTCTCGGTGTATCAAAAAAGACTGAAACCTCTGTAGGTATGGGTGCTGCGGTTATATTCGTTATCACCCTGTCAAGTATGGCGGCAAGCCTTATATATGCACATATTTTGGTACCTTTAAAGCTGGAATATTTACAGACCATTGTTTTTATTTTGGTAATAGCGGCATTGGTACAGTTTGTTGAGATGGTTTTAAAGAAAAATATGCCGTCCCTCTACGAGGCTCTCGGAGTTTATCTTCCTCTTATTACTACAAACTGTGCGGTTCTTGGAGTGGCTCTTGATAATGTTGCCAAGGAACATAGTTTTTTACAGAGTTTGGTATATGGTATAGGTACTGCCGGAGGCTTTGCTTTGGCAATAGTATTACTTTCAGGTGTAAGAGAAAAAATAGAGAATAATGATATACCTCATACAGTATCGGGAATGCCGATTGTTTTGATTACAGCAGGTCTTATGGCAATCGCCTTTACCGGATTCTCAGGTCTTATTTAGGAGGAAAGAAGATGAATGGTGTAATTATTGCGGCAGCAGTAGTTGGTATAGTCGGTATTCTTATCGGTCTCCTACTGGGGGTTGCAAGCGAGAAGTTTAAAGTGGAAGTTGATGAAAAGGAAATAGCTGTCAGAGAAGCATTGCCGGGTAATAATTGCGGAGGATGCGGATATCCGGGATGTGACGGACTTGCAAAAGCTATTGCGGCAGGTGAGGCTGCTGTAAACAAATGCCCTGTAGGCGGACCGCCTGTAGCGGCTATTATCGGTGAGATTATGGGTGTAAGTGCAGGTGAAGCTACAAAGGAGGTAGCATTTGTAAAATGTAAAGGGACCTGTGATAAAACCAAGCAAAACTTTACATATTTCGGTATCACGGATTGCAATTCGGCTATGAATGTACCCGGTCAGGGAGGTAAGGCATGTAGCTATGGATGTATGGGATTTGGCTCCTGTGTAAAGGTATGTGAGTTTGATTCTATTCATATAGTGGACGGTATTGCATTGGTAGATAGAGAAAAATGTGTGGCTTGTGGAAAATGTGTGGAAGCCTGTCCTAAGAAGCTTATCGACCTTGTTCCTTATGATACATTTACATTTGTACAATGTAATTCTCAGGATAAGGGTAAGGCTGTTAAGGAAGTATGTGAGGTAGGCTGCATTGCATGTACACTCTGCGTAAAGGCATGTGAGGATGATGCAATTCATATGAATGGAAATGTGGCACTTATAGACTATTCCAAATGTATAAATTGCGGAAAGTGCGCTGCAAAATGCCCAACTAAAGTTATACAAGTTGTTGATGGTAAATTATCGATGATCGCATGATAATAAAAAAAGAGGAGCTTACGTATGTAAACCCCTCTTTTTTTATTGCCCTCAAATAATAATGAAAATGCTTTCAGAATTTTGATGCATTCCTTATAATAAAATAAAATTCTTTGGTATTTCAAATACAAAAAAACCACCCGGGAAAAGGTGGTTAAATATTTTTAGGGGGGCCGGACAGTTAAACTGTCCGGTATGAGTATGAAAAAGCTTTGTAGTTCCAGTAATTCTGAAACCTGCATTAGCCATTGCTAATGCTCTTATAATATAAAAAATAATTATGTCTATAATATGGAAAAAATATAAAAAAAATATAAAGAAAGGAAATAATAAATAAAAAACAAAGTATATATGTTTATAAAAAATTTAGGTTACAAAAACAAAGAATTTATACAAAAATTTCTGTTTATTATTCAGTAAAAATGGAATGGGAGATATAACTACCGGATATATCATTGTCTTTATAAATGGATTAGACATAAATCCGTATATGGATTGTGATTGTGATTTGTCCCTTCCGGCATTGACATAATATATACAAGTGATTATAATATCCCTAGTTATAAAATAAAAACAAGGATGGAGAGAGTAGTCCCTGACAGAAGTTTCAGCGAGCCGGTGATGGTGTAAGACCGGTACGGAGTTACAGATGAAAATCACTCCTGAGTTGCAGTCTGAATTAACAGTAGGATATGCCGGTTTCCCCGTTATAGGAACACATATGATAGTATGTTGTAAAGGTGGTTTATAAGTTTTGCTTGTCCTGTTACAGGGCAAGCTTTTTTATAATCTATCTTACAAAGAAAGGATTTTTATGTATAAGAAAGTGCCTACAGATCTGAAATTTGTAGAGAGAGAAAGAGAAGTTGAAAAGTTTTGGCGTGAAAACCATATTTTTGAAAAGAGTATCGAAGATAGAAAAGATGCTCCCACATATATGTTTTATGACGGACCGCCGACAGCTAACGGAAAGCCACATATAGGACATGCCCTAACCAGAGTTATTAAGGATATGATTCCAAGATACAGAACTATGAAGGGCTATAAGGTTCCAAGAAAAGCAGGCTGGGATACCCACGGCCTTCCGGTAGAGATAGAAGTTGAAAAAGAACTTGGAATAAACGGTAAGGAGCAGATAGAGGGTTACGGTGTTGCTCCTTTTATTGAGAAATGTAAAGAATCGGTTTGGAAATATAAGGGCATGTGGGAGGAATTCTCAGATGTAATAGGTTTCTGGGCTGATATGAATGATCCATATGTTACATATCATGATTCATATATAGAGTCGGAGTGGTGGGCTCTAAAGCAGATATGGGATAAGGGACTTCTTTATAAGGGATTTAAGGTTGTACCATACTGTCCAAGATGCGGAACACCGCTTTCAAGCCATGAGGTGGCTCAAGGGTATAAGGATGTTAAGGAAAGATCAGCCATTGTAAGATTTAAGAAAAAGGATGAGAATGTATACTTCCTTGCATGGACTACAACACCTTGGACATTGCCAAGCAATGTGGCTCTTTGTGTAAACCCGGAGGAAGATTATGTAAAGGTAAAGCAGGGAGATTATACATACATTCTTGCAAATGCATTGGTTGAAACTGTTTTAAAAGAGGACTATACAGTACTTGAAACTTATAAGGGTAAGGATCTTGAGGGAATTGAGTATGAGCCGCTATGGGGTGGCCTTAATGTAAAGAGCAAGGCATGGTTTGTAGTATGTGATAACTATGTAACTCTTACAGACGGTACAGGTATAGTACATATCGCACCTGCATTCGGTGAGGATGACTCAAGAATAGGTAGAAATTACGATCTTCCATTTGTTCAGCTTGTAGATGCACAGGGTAATCTTACAAAGGAAACCAAGTGGGAAGGCGTGTTTGTAAAGGATGCCGATAAGTTGGTACTAAAAGATCTTGATGAAAACGGAAAGCTCTTTGATGCACCTGTATTTGAACATAGCTATCCACATTGTTGGAGATGTAATACACCGCTTATCTACTATGCAAGAGAGTCATGGTATATCAAGATGACTGCGGTAAAGAAAGATATAATAAGAAATAATAATACAATTAACTGGATTCCTGAGAGTATAGGTAAGGGACGTTTCGGTGATTGGCTTGAAAATATTCAGGACTGGGCGGTGTCAAGAAACAGATACTGGGGAACACCGCTTAATGTATGGATTTGTGACTGCGGACATATGCACAGTATCGGAAGTGTTGAAGAGTTAAAGTCAATGTCAAAGAACTGTCCTGACAATATAGAACTTCACAGACCATATATTGATGAAGTGACCATTACCTGCCCGGAATGCGGTAAGGAGATGAGAAGAACACCTGAAGTGCTTGATGCATGGTTTGATTCAGGTTCTATGCCTTTTGCACAACATCATTATCCTTTTGAAAATCATGAAAAGTTTGAGGCACAGTTCCCTGCTGACTTTATCTCAGAGGCGGTAGACCAGACAAGAGGATGGTTTTACTCACTGCTTGCAATATCTACATTGATATTTAACAAAGCACCGTATAAGAATGTTATTGTAATGGGACATGTACAGGATGAAGACGGTCAAAAGATGAGTAAGTCAAAGGGAAATGCCGTAGATCCGATGGATGCACTTAATAAGTTCGGTGCAGATGCAATCAGATGGTATTTCTATGTAAACTCGGCACCATGGTTGCCAAACAGATTCCATGACAAGGCTGTTGAGGAAGGACAGAGAAAGTTCCTCGGTACACTTTGGAATACCTATGCCTTCTATGTACTGTATGCGGATATTGATAATTTTGATCCGACAAAGTACAGCCTTGATTATGACAAGCTTAGCGTAATGGATAAATGGCTTTTATCAAAGCTTAATACATTGGTTAAAACAGTGGATGAATATTTGAGCAATTATAAGATAACAGAGACTGCAAGAGCATTACAGAGTTTTACTGATGATATGAGTAACTGGTATGTCAGAAGATGTAGAGAGAGATTCTGGGCAAAGGGTATGGAGCAGGATAAGATAAATGCTTATATGACTCTATATACAGCACTTATTACTCTTTCAAAGATTGCCGCACCTATGATACCTTTTATGACTGAGGAGATTTATCAAAATCTTGTAAGAAGTGTGGATAAAAATGCTCCTGAGAGTATACATTTAACAGACTTCCCTGCCGTTAATGAGGAGTTTATAGATAAAGAGCTTGAAGTAAGCATGGATGAAGTTCTTGATATAGTGGTACTTGGAAGAGCCGCAAGAAACTCGGCAAATATAAAGAATCGTCAGCCTATCGGGAATATGTATGTCAAGGCTGAAAATGTACTGGATCCTTTCTATGTGGAAATCATTGAGGACGAGCTTAATGTCAAGTCTGTAGAGTTTAAGGATGATGTAGAGGAGTTTGTAAGCTACATATTCAAACCGCAGTTAAAGACGGTAGGACCGAAATACGGTAAGCTTTTAGGTAAAATAAAGGAAGCGCTAAGCTCACTTGAAGGTCATGCAGCTATGAATTCTTTAAATGAAACAGGAAGTCTGGAGTTTGACTTTGACGGTGAAAAGGTAAGTCTGGCGAGAGAAGATTTACTTATTGAGAGTGCAAAGAATGATGATTTTGTTACAGAAGGTGATAATAAGACCACGGTTGTACTTGATATAAGACTTGATGAGGCACTTATTGAAGAGGGCTTTGTAAGAGAACTTATTTCAAAAATTCAGACTATGAGAAAGGAAGCCGGGTTTGAGGTTGTTGACCATATCTTACTCTCTCAAAGCGGAAATGATAAAATTGCAGATATCATAAAGAAAAACGAAGATATTATAAAGAATGACACATTGGCAGATGAGATTATTTATAACAATGTAGAGGGATACACTAAAGATTGGAACTTGAACGGAGAAAACACATCCCTTGGAGTGAGTAAGAAAGGTTAAATGAGCTTACAATGATGAACGCTAAGGAATTAAAAAAGGCTATAGAAGATAATGTAAAGGTTTTATACAGAAAGACTATAGATGAGGCAAGTAAGGAGCAGGTTTTTTATGCTCTTTCCTATGCCATAAAAGATACTATTATAGATGAATGGATAGCTACACATAAGGCTTATGATGCTCAGGATGCAAAGATTTTATACTATTTGTCAATGGAGTTTTTGATAGGCAGGGCACTAGGCAATAATATAATAAACCTTGGTGCAAGAAAAGAAGTGGCAGAGGTTATGGAGGAGCTTGGTTTTGATCTTTCCGATATAGAGGATCAGGAGAGCGATCCGGCACTTGGAAACGGCGGTCTTGGAAGACTGGCGGCATGTTTTCTTGATTCGCTTGCAACACTTAACTATCCGGCATACGGTTGTGGTATAAGATATCATTATGGTATGTTTAAGCAGAAGATAGAGAACGGATATCAAAGGGAAGTTCCTGATGATTGGATTAAGAACGGATATCCTTTTGAGGTAAAGAGAAGTGAATATTCATATATAGTTAAATTCGGCGGAAATGTCAGAGTTGAGAATGTGGACGGCAAGGAGAAGTTTATACATGAAAACTACGGTTCTGTAAAAGCGATTCCTTATGATATGCCTGTACTTGGATATGAGAACGGAATGGTGAATTCACTTCGTATCTGGGATGCGGAGGCTATTACAAACTTCAGCCTTGAGCAGTTTGACAGAGGTGATTATCAAAAAGCACTTGAGCAGGAAAATCTTGCAAAGACATTGGTAGAGGTGCTTTATCCAAATGATAATCATTATGCAGGTAAGGAACTCAGATTAAAGCAACAGTATTTCTTTATTTCTGCAAGCCTTCAAAGAGCTCTTGATAAGTTTAAAGAAAATCACAGTGATATACATGATCTTCCAAAGAAGGTGGTATTCCAGTTAAATGATACTCATCCTACAGTGGCTATACCTGAGCTTATGAGACTTTTACTTGATGAGGAAGGTCTAAGCTGGGATGATGCATGGGCAATCACAACAAGTTGTATGGCATATACAAATCATACTATTATGGCGGAGGCACTTGAGAAGTGGCCTATTGATTTGTTCAAGTCATTATTGCCTCGAGTTTATCAAATTGTGGATGAGATAAACAGAAGATTTGTTGAGCAGATAAAGTCAAAATACCCGGCAAACTACGCAGAAAAAGAAAAAAATATGGCAATACTTTATAACGGTCAGGTACGAATGGCATATATGGCTATTGCGGCAGGATTTTCTGTAAACGGTGTGGCAAGACTTCATACGGAGATCTTAAAGAATCAGGAGCTGAAAGATTTTTATGAGATGATGCCTGAGAAATTTAATAATAAGACAAACGGTATCACTCAAAGAAGATTCCTTGATCATGCCAATCCGCTCTTGACCGATTGGATTACAAAGAAGCTTGGAACAGATAAGTTTATTACAGATTTGCCGCTTCTTTCAGGCCTTAAGAATTATCTGGATGATGATAATGCTCTTAATGAGTTTATGGATATCAAATATCAGAATAAACTTAGACTTGTTAAGTATATCAAGGAGCATAACGGTATAGACATAGATCCTAATTCCATCTTTGATGTACAGGTTAAGAGATTGCATGAGTATAAGCGTCAGCTTTTGAATATTTTGCATGTAATGTATCTTTATAATAAGCTTAAGAATGATGACAACTTTGATATGTATCCAAGAACATTTATATTCGGTGCCAAGGCTGCGGCAGGATACAAAAGAGCAAAGCAGACTATCAAGCTTATAAACTCTGTTGCGGATGTTATCAATAATGATAGGAGCATAAATGGAAAGATTAAAGTGGTCTTTATAGAGGATTACAAGGTTTCAAGTGCTGAAATCATCTTTGCGGCGGCTGATGTCAGCGAGCAGATTTCCACGGCAAGTAAAGAGGCTTCAGGTACGGGAAATATGAAATTTATGCTTAACGGTGCGCCTACCATAGGAACTATGGACGGTGCAAATGTTGAGATAGTTGAAGAAGTAGGTCATGAAAACGCATTTATCTTCGGACTTTCTTCAGATGAGGTAATTGCATACGAGAAGAATAATGAATATGATCCGATGACTATATTTAACAGTGACAGTGAGATCAGAACAGTGCTTATGCAGCTTGTAAACGGATTCTATTCTCCGAATAATACTGAGGAGTTTAGAGAAATCTATGATTCACTTTTAAAGAAGCAGGGGAATGACAGAGCGGATACATACTTTATTCTTAAAGACTTTAGAAGTTATGCGGCGGCTCATGATGAGGTGGATAAGGCTTACAGAGACCAAAAGAGATGGGCAAGGATGGCGCTTACACAGACTGCAAATGTAGGTAAGTTCTCATCTGACAGAACCATAGAAGAATATGTAAGAGATATTTGGCATTTGAGTAAATTAAGGTTGGATAATGCAAAATAAAAAAATTTTCAGTTTTGATATTGATATGACATTGCTTGATCATAAAGATTATAAGATCACTCCCTCCGCTCTTTCAGCTATAGAAAGCTTAAGAGAGCAGGGGCATATCATAGTCCTTGCTACAGGTAGAAATCCTGAAAACAGCGACAGCAGGCAATTCGTTGATATAGTAAATCCTGATGCTATGATTGGATTAAACGGAACATTGGTAAAGGTGGGAGAAGAAAAAATCTTTGAACATTTCTTTGATAAGGATGTTTTAAGAGGTCTGGCAAAATATGTAGAGGGCAAGGAATGCTCTATAGGGCTTACTCTTGAAGATAAGGATTATTTTTTTAATCCACATATAATTGATGCATATGATATTAAAAGATGGGGACAGCACTTTAGAAAGTTTTATCCGGCTGAAGAATTGTTTGACCTTCCTATAAGAACATTGACTTATATAGGACCGGTTGAAGGTGCAAAGGATATAGAAAAGAAATTTCCCACTTTGAAACTACCGCTCTTTGCCGGAATGTTCGGAGCTGATGTTGTAGAAAAGGTTGCAAGCAAGGCGGAAGGACTAAAACGCCTGTGTAATTACTTCGGTGTCGATTTAAAAGATACGGTTTCATTCGGAGATTCTATGAATGATAAGGAAATCTTGGAGGAATCGGGACTTGGTGTAGCCATGGGCAATTCCATAGAGGAATTAAAACAATATGCAGACTATGTCACAGATAATATAGCTGATGATGGAGTTTTTAACGCATTAAAAAAATTCGGATTTATAAATATTTAATATATTAGGCGTAACAGTTTGCCATGGGCAGATATCGGTTTGGAATTCTCATACAGATATATGGCGGCTTTTGGCAGGGCTGTTACAAAAGGAGCATTATGAAACAGACGATTGTTGATTTAAGAAGAGTAATGCAAAGAGAGGGGATAGACGCATGGATATCCCCTTCTTCTGATGCACATCAAAGTGAATATCCTACAGAATATGATAAATGCAGAAGGTTTCTTAGCGGATTTACCGGAAGTGCGGGTACACTTCTTGTAATGAAGGAAGAGGCCTTTCTTTGGACAGACGGAAGATATTTTTTACAGGCGGAAAATGAGCTTAAAGATAGCGGTATAACTCTTATGAAAATGGGAGAGCCGGGAGTACCAGGTCTTGATGAACTTTTGGAAGAGAAGATGAAAAAAGATGAAGTACTTGGATTTAACGGTTCACTTCTAAGTTTTTCCGAAGGAAAGGTCATTGCAGGAAAGGTCGTAAAAAACGGTGTAAAGCTTGCTATCGGAAAAGAACTCACTGATGAAGTTTGGACTGACAGACCGAAAAGACCTCATACAAAAGTCTTTATTTTAGAAGAAAAGTATGCAGGAAAATCAGCGGCAAAAAAGATAAGTGAAGTAAGAGAGAGAATGAAAGGAAGGGATCTTTTGATAGTATCTTCACTTTCAGATATTGCATGGCTAACAAATCTTAGAGCCTTTGATATAAAATGTAATCCTTTATTTTTATCTTATTTTATCCTTGAAACAGATAAGGCAACATTATTTATTCAAGAAGAGGCGCTTAGTGAGGAAGTGAGAAAATATCTGGCTGAGAACAGTATAGACATAAAGCCATATGACAGCTTTGATGAAAATGTTGCTGATATTAAAAATAAGCAGATAATGTTTGATGAGGCGGATGTAAGCTACAAGACATTTATTTCTATAAGCAAAAAAGAAAATGCGAATAAACTTTACAGTGTATTAAGCCCTGTAACCTATCTGAAAAATATCAAGAATGATGTTGAAGTTTCAAATATGAAGAAATCTCATATCAGAGACGGTGTATATATGGCTAAGTATATGTACCGGATAAAAAAACAGATGAAAGAGGGGGCAAAGTTTACAGAAAAGACCGCATCAGATATTCTGGATAATTTAAGAAGAGGGGATGAACTCTTCCTTGATTTAAGCTTCCCTACTATCTCAGGTTATGCAGAAAACGGTGCAATCGTTCATTATGAAGCGGAGTATGAGACAGCAAAGCAGATGGAGTCAAAGGGATTATACCTATTTGACTCAGGTGCTACATATAAGGACGGCACTACCGATGTAACAAGAACAATTTCTCTTGGAGAAAACACCTATGAAGAGAAGCTCCACTATACCTTGGTAACCATCGGTATGCTAAGACTTTTAAATACTACATTTAGAAGAGGTGCTATAGGTGCATGCCTTGATATAAAGGCAAGAGAAGCACTTTGGGATTACGGGCTTGACTACAATCATGGCACCGGACATGGTGTTGGCTTTGTAAATACTGTACATGAGGCACCAACATCTATAAGAAACAAGATAAACAAAGATTTATTCAGAAATCTTGAGTTTGAGCCTGGTATGATAATGAGTGATGAGCCGGGAGTATATATAAGCGGTAAGCATGGTATCAGAATGGAAATTTTGATGAATGTAGTGGAAAAGCAGGAAGGTTTCCTCGGATTTGAGAGTCTTACCATGGCACCTATTGACAGCGAGCCGCTCTTAGTGGAAGTGATGACAAAGAAGGATATTGAATTTTATAACAAATATCAGAGAGAAGTCTACGAGGCTATATCCTATGGACTTAGTGAAGAAGAGAAAGCATGGCTGAAGGAATTAACAAAAGAAATATAAAAGCTTCTAAGGAGCTAAAATGCGCAGTCGCCAAAAAATGTGGCGGCTGCGATTATATAAACAGTTCATATAATAAGCATGTCAAGGAGAAACTTGACACAGCAAATTCATTGATAAAAAAATATGGCAAATTTGACGGGATTGTCTCCATGAGCAATCCCTATCATTATAGGAACAAAGTAAGTGCGGTCTTCGGCTTTGAAAACAAGAAAATCATTGCAGGAACTTACGAAAAGAACTCACATAGAGTGGTGGATACAAAAAACTGCCTTATTGAAGATGAGAAGGCAAGCAGTATTATACAGACCATCAAGAAAATGTGTGTTTCATTTAAAATAAAGGCATATGACGAAGACAGCGGCTACGGATTTTTGCGCCATGTACTGATTCGTGTAGGAAAGAAAAGCGGTCAGATCATGGTGGTTTTGGTGACCTCAAATGTAATATTCCCAAATAAGAATGCCTTTATAAAGGTACTGAGAGGAGAGCACCCCGAGATAACTACCATAGTGCAGAATGTGAATAATAAAAATACCAGCATGGTACTTGGTGACAGGGAAATAGTGATGTATGGTAAGGGCTATATCACAGATGAACTATGTGGGCTTACATTCAAAATTTCACCGAAGTCATTCTATCAGGTAAATCGAGACCAAACTGAAAAGCTGTATTCTCAGGCTATAGAGTATGCCGGTTTGGAGGGTGATGAAGTATTACTTGATGCCTACTCGGGAATAGGCACTATCGGGCTTATAGCTTCAAAGTCCGTAAAGGAAGTAATATCTGTAGAACTTAATAAGGATGCCCACAAAGATGCCATTACCAATGCCAAGATAAACAATATAAAGAATGTGAAGTTCTATAATGCAGATGCAACCGCATTTATAAATGATCTGGCAGCAGCCGGTGAAAAAATAGATGTGGTAATCCTTGATCCCCCAAGAACAGGCTCTACAGAGGAGTTTATAGCTGCGGTCGGTAGACTTAAGCCAAAGAAGGTAGTATATGTGTCCTGTAATCCGGAGACACTTGCTAGGGATCTGGAAAGCTTTAAAAGGCAGAGGTATGGGTTTGAGAAGGGGATGGTGTTTGATTGCTTTTGCCATACTAGGCATGCGGAGGTCGTGGTATTGATGTCAAGGAAAGATAAATAAGAACCAGAATGCGGCGTATTTCCAGCTTTTTCGGTAGTTATGAGGTAAGGTCTGACCTCTGAAAAGGCTCGGTTATTTTATATGGAAACATATCTACTGCGAAAATGTGTGTCAGGTTGTGACCTCGGATTAGATAACGTAAATTGAGTTAGTGGATTAGATGTCGGGCATTTTTGAGCAAGAGCTGAAAACTGGCAACTCGATAGTAAAGGCATTTTCGGGCAGTGGAATAGATGTCGGGAGGTGAAGACAGAAATGTTCAAAGATATATGCATCAATAACAAATCGTGTGAATTGATGAAATCAGTGAATAGACCTAAATATGGCAGTAGAACAATACTAACGGATTCATGTTGGGAATATGTAGCTTTGTTTTTGAAGCGTCAATCAATATCTGGAGCAAGTGATGCCTTATTTTATTGGGAACAGGCGCATAGTTTTTATTTAGCGTCACAGGAACTTCCAGATAACGCACGACCATTAACATCATATTATTGTATTTTAAATGCAGCTAAGGCCTTATTGCGATATAAAGGTGTTGATGATAGTAGATTAAAAAACCATGGAATATCGTCTGTTAGAGATGATACTAATAAGACAAATATAAAAGAGGCTTGTACATCGATAAAAGGCGCTGGAGTTTTACCTGAGCTGTCAATATATTACGGACATAATATAGTCACAGGCCATTACACAATGGCGGAATTACTTTATAATATTCCATGTGTTCATAGAGCATATTGCATTACTTTTTCCAAACCGGAGATATTTGTTCCTATCAGCAAGCCTGTGTTCGTAAAAAAAGACAACTCTAAGGAAGCATGGATTAAATTCGAAGTTTCTGGAAGGTATGCAAATGCTAAGGCTCTTAAGAACTTGCCATCGAAGTTTGAGAGAGACCTAGGTGTTGATGATAAATATGTTATAAGAATGAAAAAAAGATTCAATTGGGATATTCACAAGCTAATTGAGGAGCGTAAAAAAGCACTAAATAAATATCACGAAAAGACTAGAGGCTATCTTTTTTACATATTTGGTGAGACAAAATTATGGTACATAAAAAAAGAAGTTTCAGGTAATGACAACTTAGCAAATATGCCATCGACTGTATTGATTTTTGCTGTGTTTCATTGGATAAGTGAATTGGTCAGATATAATCCGAAATTATTTAGCAAATACATGAAGTCAAAACAGAACTGGTTGTTACATGAATTCATTAATAATGCATTAGACCAATTTGTAGATGAGGTAGGATGTGAAATAACTGGTGAAGATATCATGTGTACCGGATACAGAAAATGACATAAATAACTCATATAAACCCTCTCGGTTATTATAGCCGAGAGGGTTTTTGTGAAAAAAGCTCATTAATAAAAATATTACAAGTTTCAGTAATAGAAGGTATTGATATTTGAATTGAGAGATAGTATAATTATTATAGACACTGATAATAAAGATTACTAAAAAGAGGTGATAAGAATGCTTATTTCTAAGAATATACAAATCGAATTTGCTGATTCGACAATAAAAGCCATTGATGCCATTCATGATATAAGAGAAGGCGTCAGGAGTGCATCGTTGAATCTTTATTCGAGATACGGTGTGCAGATACAGACCCCGATGGTTTATGGTGACGATAAGGTGGTAGTAGAAGTCAAAATTCCAAAAGAAATTGTGGGCACATTTGCAATAGGCCCTCATTTAAAAGGTGTTGCTGCATATTTACTTAAGCAATGTAATGGTAGATATGATGATTATCTTGTAGGAAAACGCTTATTGAGCTATACAGAAATTGCAGCACCTGATGCGTCTGAAAATAAATTCCGTATGGAAGATAGACTGGAGGCTGTTTCAAAGTTCGCAAAATTGCTTGAAAGGTCTGATGAAGAAGCCATGGATGCGATTAGTAAAATATTGATGATAATAAAGGAGGTTAACCAAAATGATATTACAAGTATTTAAAAGCGTTGGTAATACATTGAGTATAGCTGACGCGTATACGGCATTGATTTCGCTATATTCTAATCAAATTTATCCAACGAAAAAGGCTGCAGGTTCTCTAGGCGGAGCAGTAAATGGTGGTACGATTATATTGAAAAATGGTTATTATATGAGAGTGAGGTAAAATATGTATAATACATACGCAGATAATTTGACATACTGAGCATCGGAATTAGCAAAGAGAAGTAGTGTATCTGTATCCCTATCAGGGTGGCCAGCTGCTTTTGCAATAATGTCGATTCCATTATCTGTTGTCGCAATATATGCAATAAAAGAATGCTTAAGCGAAATCAGTAGTGGGTTTGACTAAAATGCGCAACGAAATCAGTCGTGGGTCAATCATATACAAAATAAGGATATCTATGTCATCATAGCTGGTGACTAAGATATCCTTTTTTAGAAAAGATTGAAGTATGGTTTGATTTTATTTGTTTAATGTATCGACTATTTGTTTGGTATATGTGCCACGTTTTTTGTGCTCTCGTTTTCTGGAATATAAACATGTGGTCAAGCAATAGAATAGTTTGTCTTTTAGGCAGTATAGTGCACGTGCACGGAAACGTTCTAGGTTTGTATATCCATTGGACACGTCAATCAGTAATCGAAGTTTCTGATTGATGTTTTCAGCTAGAGCATTAGATTGTCGTCTATCGTCATAAGGCCTTCTGAAGCTGTTTATAATTTCTGGTTTCCAGTGCTTCAGTAGAGATATGAATTCCTTATAGCAGTCTAAGTCTGAGTGTTCAAATAGCTCAATCAGATAATCAAGTTTCATACTAGCTTCTTCAAGAGAGCAGCGTTTATTGAAGTCTCTATATAGCTCCTTTAATTCATACGCAAGCTTTAAATCAGGACTTATCTCCAACAACATGTTGAAAAGGTCCCTATAATTCATCTTCTGACGAAATTTTGAATTATATCTTGGCTCGTTATCGAGGTCGAATGAATCAGTTTCTAATAACTTATGCCAGGTCTTCAACAAATAGTAACTGGGACTATCATAAACACACTGTTTCATGATTCCTACACGTATGTATCTAAAGCACTCCGTAAGGTGTTTGATGACATGGAAAGGGTCTACCGCTATTTCGCAATGTCTCAGGTACTTTTTACAGACATCCCTATAAGGTTCCCACATATCGATCGTAACGTACTTTACCTTGTCTCTCTCCGATTGTGGAATCATTTCAAAGTGTTTCGACAGCGTTACTTTCGAACGGTTTAAAGTATCTCGTTTAATGTCCTATTATTGTTGTCTACGAATACGCACAAATATGAACCACCATATTTCGCCATGGAAGAAGATATCTCATCGATACCAAGGTTCTCAGGAAGTGTTAATCTAGGTGCACGGATGAAACTATCGGCATATACTTGTATAATCGTGTTGGATACGTGGTATTTATGTGCAATATCCTTGTAAGTCATACGAACATTATGTAGATCCAAGGCAATCGCATTGAGTACTGCGTATGACTGATGGAAGTTCTCTGGACCAAATGGACTTGGCTCAGAGAAGGACTTCCCACATTCTTTACAGACATAGCGTCTTCTTGTCCAATCAATGATGGATGGAATCCCTGCAACGTCAAGGTGGTTATAGCTGTATGAAGAATAATTCTTTATTTTTGAATGACCTCCACAACAGGGACAGGTAGGGTGAGTATCATTCAGTTTTATTAAGATGTGTAATTTATCAGATGATTTATGTGTATCAATCGAAAAAATCATATCGTCACTAACATTGAGTGTGGATATGATAAAATCATTTATAGCCATATGGCGCCTCCTATCGTTATTATTCAATCTTTTTCCAACTTGAATTCTAACATAGGAGTTTTTTATTAGCTGAGACCCCGAGTGAATTTGGAGGGTATCCCCGAGTTGTAAAAAAAGAGGTCAAAATTTGACCCCTAGAAATTTCGGAGGGTCGCCCCGACCCCGAGTGATTTTATAGTGCCGATTATACTATCATCGCTATTATTTTTTTAGTGTCCATAAATTTTCAATAGGCATCTTGATAAATATTGAATTTTAATTTATTATTAAATATAGATTCAGTATTATAGGAGAAAGAGGTGTGCTATGGCACAGGTATTAAAAGAAGAAGTTAGAAATAGAATACTCGAAGCAGCAGAAAAAGTATTTTATAAAAAGGATTATAGAGGTGCCAAATTAACAGAAATTGCAAAAGAAGCAGATATTCCTGTGGCACTAATTTATACCTATTTCAAAAACAAGGAAGTTTTGTTTGATGCAGTAGTAAGTTCTGTTTATATAAACTTCGAGTCAGCTTTTAATGAGGAAGAATCTTTGGAAAAAGGTTCTGCTTCTGAAAGGTTTGATGAAGTTGGAGAAAATTATATTCATGAACTTTTAAAAGAGCGTAAGAAGTTAATTATTTTAATGGATAAAAGCTCAGGAACGAAACATACAGAAGCAAAACAAAAACTCATATCACAAATGGAGGTTCATATTGAAGTAAGTTTAAAAAGACAATCGAAAGAGGAATATGATCCAATGCTTGCCCATATTTTAGCCAGTAATTTTACAGAGGGGCTTCTTGAAATAGCAAGGCACTATCAAAGTGAAAAGTGGGCAAAAGATATGCTAAAACTTATTGCAAGGTGTTATTACAAGGGAGTGGAATCCCTGTAATCAGCACTAAAAAATAGACTTTGTGTAATCAGCAAAGTCTTACTTTAAACCTTAATACTGAATTAAAATTCAATATTATTCAATTTTGAAAGGAGAGTTGTTCATGCCGGAAAAAGAATTAAGGAAAAAGGTGATTGGGAAAAATGGTTTATCCAATTCACTTCTTGCTTTAAAAATAGTATTTGATTTGATACCACAAATCTTACTTGTATATTTGATTAGTTCTTTAATCACAAACAATATTAACGAAGGTAATTTAAAGTATATATTCTTGGGAATCTTTATATCGTTTGTATTAAAAGGCGTGTTTTACTATTTTGCAACAAAGGTTGCCCATGAGAAAGCATACGAAAAATTGACAGAACTTAGGATAGATATTATCGGGCATCTAAAAAAACTAAGTTTGGGATTTTTCAAAGAACATAATACAGGGGAGCTTACGAACATTGTTCAGCATGATGTGGAGCAAGTGGAAGTATACCTTGCTCATGGTCTTCCTGAAATAATGGCAGTTACGCTTCTGCCTACCATTATTTTCATAGCTATGATTTTTGTAGACTGGCGTCTTGCTCTTGGAATGATTGCCGGAGTTCCACTCATGTATTTGGTAAAAGTTCTTTCACAGAAAACAATGGATAAGAACTTTGCTATTTACTTTAATCATGAAAATAAGATGAGAGAAGAGTTGATGGAATATGTAAAAAACATTTCTGTGATTAAGGCTTTTGCTAAAGAAGAGGAGATTAGCGAAAGAACATTAAAAACGGCAAGAGAGTATATTTACTGGGTTAAAAAGAGCATGGGAGCAATTACAATTCCAATGGGACTCATTGACATATTTATGGAAATTGGAGTAGTTATTGTCATGATTTTAGGAAGCATATTTCTTTACTATGGAAATATTACAACACCTAATTTTATACTTGCCATTATTTTATCGTCTGCCTTTACTGCATCTATAAGTAAGACAGCTACATTGCAACATTTTTCTATTGTGTTTAAGGAAGCTCTAAAGGCGATTGGAAAAGTTTTAACCGTTTCGCTTCCAAAGAAAAAGATAGAACAAGGTTTAGAATTTGGAAATATAGAATTTAAAGATGTGAATTTTGCATACGGAAAAGATAGTTTCAAGTTAAAGGATATAAATCTTATTTTTAAGAAAAACAGCTTAAATGCTTTTGTTGGAGCAAGTGGATGCGGTAAGAGTACAGTATCCAATTTGCTTATGGGTTTTTGGGATGCTGACAGCGGACGAATAGAAATAAATGGGAAAGATATAAAGGATTACAGTCAGGAAAATATTTCAAATCTTATTGGAAGTGTGCAACAGGAGGTCATCCTTTTCGATTTAAGTATTTTTGACAATATTGCAATCGGGAAACTTAATGCGACAAAAGAAGAAGTCATAGAAGCTGCTAAAAAAGCAAGATGCCATAATTTTATTTCTGCTTTACCAAATGGATATGAAACACAAGTAGGTGAAATGGGAGTTAAGTTATCCGGTGGAGAAAAACAAAGAATATCCATTGCGAGAATGATACTCAAAAATGCACCGATTTTAATATTAGATGAGGCAATGGCAGCTGTTGATAGTGAAAATGAAAGACTAATCGGTGAAGCGATTGATGATTTAAGTAAGGATAAAACCATCATTACAATTGCTCACCATCTAAATACGATTAGAGATTCAGACCAAATTATAGTTATGGATAAGGGTGTTGTTCTTGATGCAGGAAGCCATGAAGAGTTGATGAAAAGATGTGATTTTTATAAGGATATGGTTGATGAACAGAACAAAGTTGATAGATGGAATTTGAAAGATAATAGTCTTTCACGAACAAGAAACGAAGTGGATTGCGAGTGTATGGAGGTGGCAACAGAAAATGTTTAGAGAAATGTTAAAACTACTTACAAAAACCGGCAAGAGAGATTTGATTATATCAAGCGTATTCTTTGCCCTTTATGGATTAAGCTCCATAGCCATGATTGTTATCGTATTTTCTATACTGTTCCAAATCTTTGATAGAACGAGCTTAGCAAGCCTATATAAATATTTTATTGCGATTGGATTACTTGTAGTCTTCAAAGGTATTTGTAACATGGTTGCGGATATGAAAAAGCATAGTGCAGGTTTTGATATTGTTCAGCAAATAAGAGAACGCATGATTATCAAATTAAAGAAATTCAGTTTGGGATTTTATACCAATGAACGACTTGGGGAAATAAATACAATTTTACACAAAGATGTTGATAATATGTCCCTTGTTGTAGGACATATGTGGTCAAGAATGTTTGGTGATTTTTTGATAGGTGCAGTCGTATTTGTTGGTCTTGCAAATATTGATATAAAGTTGGCACTGATAATGGCAGTATCCGTTCCAATTGCACTTGCCTTTCTATATCTGACAATTAAGCAGTCTGAAAAAATAGAAAATCAGAACAACTTAAGCCTTCTTGATATGGTTAGTTTATTTGTTGAATATGTTAGAGGAATACCTGTATTAAAGAGTTTTGGGGAGAATAAGAGCTTAGATAATGAGCTTATGAACAAAACGAAAAAGTTTGGAGAAACAAGTAAAGCAGCTTCAAGATTTAAGGCAAAACAGCTATCTATATTTGGTTTTTTACTGGATATTGGATATTTAATTCTTTTAATCGCAGGAGCAATATTTGCTGTAAAGGGAAATCTTGATGTACTTAATTTTATTATCTTTGCAGTAATTTCAAAAGAGTTTTATAAGCCGTTCGCTTCTATGGAACAACACTATATGTATTATGTTTCGGCGGTAGACAGCTATGAGAGACTTTCAAGAATTTTGTATGCAGATATAATACCTGACAAGGCAGATGGTATTATTCCGAAGCAAAATAACATAGCCTTTGAAAATATTAAATTTTCCTATGAAGAAGATGAGTTTAAAATGGAAAATTTAAGTTTTGATATTGCTGAAAAAACAATGACAGCCTTAGTTGGAGAATCTGGTAGTGGAAAGACTACTATAACCAACTTGCTTTTAAGATTTTATGATGTGCATAAAGGGAAAATTACACTTGGAGGAACTGATATAAGGGATATTCCTTATGATGAGCTTTTAGATCGTATCAGCATTGTCATGCAGAATGTTCAACTGTTTGATAACACGATTGAAGAAAATATCAGAGTAGGTAAAAAAGGAGCTACAAAAGAGGAAATCATTAAAGCTGCAAAGAAGGCAAGGATACATGATTTCATTATGAGTTTACCAAAAGGTTATAAAACTGATATTGGAGAAAATGGTGGGATTCTTTCAGGTGGGCAGAGACAAAGAATATCTATTGCAAGAGCCTTTCTAAAGGATGCACCTATTTTAATTCTTGATGAAATGACAAGTAATGTTGATCCTGTAAATGAATCTTTGATACAAGATGCTATTACAGAACTTGCAAAGAATAGAACTGTACTTGTAGTGGCTCATCATTTAAAAACAATTCAAAAAGCTGACCAAATTCTCGTATTTCAAAAAGGCAATTTACTTGAAAAAGGAAAGCATGGGGAACTTCTTGAGAAAGATGGCTACTACACAAAATTATGGAAAGCTCAGTATGAGGTGTAACCATGATTTTGTTAAAAGATGTTTCTTATGAATGGGAAGATGGACGAACTGCTTTAAAAAATATCAATCTTGAAATTAAAAAAGGTGAATTTGTTTTAATTTCAGGGAAAAGTGGAAGTGGTAAAAGCACTCTTGGAAGTGTAATGAATGGTCTTATTCCACATTATTACAAAGGCAAAATGCAAGGAGAAGCCTTTGCGTATGGAAAAGATATAAGCAAACTATTACTTCATGAAGTAGGACATATTGTAGGGACTGTATTTCAAGATCCAAGAAGTCAATTTTTTACAACAACGACAGATGAAGAAATAGCTTTTGGGCTTCAAACCATCTGCAAATCAAGAGATGAAATCAAACAGAGAGTAGAAGAAGTATACGCAGAATTGGATACCCCGGAACTGAAAGGAAAATCTGTTTTTGAATTATCAAGCGGACAGAAACAAAAGATAGCTATTGCAAGCATCTGTGCGATGAATCCGAAAGTTTTGATTTTAGATGAACCTTCAGCAAATTTGGATATGAAAGCAACATTTGACCTATTTTTAATTTTGGAAAAATTAAAGAAAAAGGGAACAACTGTTGTTCTAATTGAACATCGTTTGTACTATGTAAAATCTTTATTTGACCGTTTTCTTTTGGTTAAAGATGGAGAGATTGCACAGGACTTGAGTCGGGAAGAAGTTATCCATCTTGAAGGGGAGTTTTGGGATGATAATGGACTAAGAACTCTTGAATTAGAAGAATACAGGATAAGCGAGAAGAAAGATTTATATCAATTAAATGATGAAAGTATCAGTGGGAAAGGCTTGAAATTTTGTTACCCAAGTGCAACTAAGGTTGGAAATAAGCAAAACCAATATATCTTAAATCATCTTGATTTCAATATGGAGTGCGGAAAAGCCATTGGTCTTATTGGGTTAAATGGTACCGGGAAAACTACTTTTGCAAGGGTAATTTCAGGACTTGAGAAGATAAAAGAGGGGAAAATATGGGTGGAAAAAGATAAAGAGTTGAATCGTAAAGATTTAATGGATATGTCATATTTTGTATTTCAGGATTCAGACTATCAGTTATTTTCGGAAAGTGTACTTGATGAAATGCTACTTGGTATGGAGGGTAAAGATAAAAAAGAAAATACCCAAAAGGCACAGTTTATTTTGAGTGTACTTGGCTTAGACAAATATACAGATAAGCATCCGTTTGCTTTGTCAAGAGGAGAAAAACAAAGACTTACAATAGCTTGTGGAATGATGAAACAGGCAAAGATTTTTATCTATGATGAACCAACATCAGGTTGTGATAAAGACTCAATGCTTTCCGTCGCAAAACTGATTGAAGAACAATTAAAAAATGGAACAACAGTTTTGGTAATAAGTCATGATTTTGAGTTTTTAGCAAACACAGTGAGCAAGTTGTGGGTAATGGGAGATGGAAAAATAGAAACTGTTTTAGATATGAGTGAAAGTAATAAATTTCTCATATTAGACAAGATGAGAGGAGGTAGAGAGCTTGTCAGATAGAAGAACTATAGATCCAAGAATAAAACTTACTCTACTTCCAATTGCCTCCTTTACGAGCTTTTTTATAAGCGACACAATTCTACTTTTTGGACTAATCGTCTTTGCCTTTTTTCTATATTTATATAGCAGGATGTGGAAAAGAGCATTACGCTTTATTTTGTTTTTTGTGCTTTTATACTGCATAGAGTTAGGGCTTGGAAAGTTTTGTGAAGCAAGCATCGTATTTGCAATATATATGTTTATTTACTTTGCATCAAGAATGACCTTAATTGCTATGTTTGGTGGATATATAACAAAGACTACAAGTGTAAGTGAAATGCTTGAAGCATTAAATAGAATGAAAGTGCCAAGAAGCATTGGTATACCTTTTAGTGTTTTGCTTAGGTTTGTACCAACTATAAAAATAGAACTCAAGGCATTAAAAGAGAATATGAAGATTCGAGGAATCGTAACAAGCAGATTTTTCCCGTTGCTACATCCAATTAAATATATTGAATATACGCTTGTTCCGCTTTTAATGAGAATGATTAAGATTTCAGATGAATTGTCAGCTTCAGCACTCATTAGAGGACTTGATAGTGATGAGAAAAGGGTAACATTAACAGAATTGCGGTTTAGAAAAACAGACTTAATGATTGGACTATTAGGAGCTTTTATGATTGCTCTTGTGATAGTAATACAGAAAATTTATTAGGATAACTTTTATGAAAAACAAATTAAATGGTCGTGATTTTATTACAATCGGAATTTTTAATGCAATTGGAATTGTCATATACATGGCAGCCAGCTTTGCTATGGCAACAACAGTTATTGGAGGATTTATTGCTTCAGGAGTTAGCTTTATGGTAGCTGCCACCGTTTATATCCTTATGGCTGTAAAAGTTAAAAAGAAGGGAGTATTTACAATATCAGGAACTCTTCTTGGCTTAATTGCATTGTCAGGAGGACATTTACCTCATGCAGTATTTGCTGTAATCGGTGGAATCATATGTGATTTGATTATAGGAAATTATGAGAGCAAGGGACGAATGGTTATTGGATATGGGACATTTGCATTAGCAGATTTTTTAGGAACAGTAATTCCTGTGATTTTATTCGGGACAACTTCTTTTGTGGAAAGAGCATCAAAATGGAAAATGAGTGAAGCACAAATAAATGAAGCATTATCTTATTTCAAAGTTTCGTGGACAGTAGGCTTTGGTTTTATAACTTTTATTCTTGCTTGCATAGGAGCATTTGTTGCAACAAGGATACTTAAAAAACATTTTGAGAAAGCAGGAGTGATTTAATAATAGATTTACTTAGGAGGAAAAGTAATGGAGGGATAATCATGTCAAAACTTATAGTTTCAGTTTTCACAGAACGATATAATTATCCTTTTTTATGCTTGGACTTACTTTTGTATAGCAATATATCGCCATTACAAACATACAAATAGTCAATATAACAAATCAGTAGTTTTCAAGTTAAGAGGACTTTTTACGCCAAAGTGTAGAAGTCCTCCTTTTTTATTCTTAAAAAGCAAACCACAGAACAGGGAAAGGAGGATAACTAAGTGGCTAAAGAATATTACCGTTATGTGAAAGGAAAAGCCGTACCTGTAAGCGAAGAAGAAAAACAAAAGCTTGAGGAAGAAGAAGGAAAAATAAATGAAAGAAAAGATAGGCTTCACCAAAATTATCTAAAGCGTAAAGCAAACGGCAAACAACAGGAATATGAGGAAAGGTATAAAGCAAGGCTAGAACAGAAGAAGCAGGAGAAGTTAAGGGTTTTGAAAAGGGTTGGGATACTTGTAAAGGGTTCAGACGATAATTTATAGGATTGGTGATATATTGACTAAAAACCAAAAAAGTGATAATATAATTATCTAAGATAATATAATTATCAAAATAAAAAATAGGAGGGGAGAGTTATATGTCTTATTGCTCTGATATAACAAAAAATAGAATTTTAGAATGTGCTAAAGGGGAATTTTTAAGCAAAGGATTTGAAAATGCACAGGTGGCTGAAATTGCTAAATTAGCAAAAGTAACTACTGGAGCAATTTATCGTCATTTCAAAAACAAGGAAGCATTATTTTTTGCTCTGATTGAAGAAGAATATAATTACACGCTAAATGTTGTTTCTGATGTTGAAAAAAAGAGTGAAAATAAAACTATTAAGATAGACTCTGATTTAGTCGATGATGAAGCGATTATAGAAAATTTATTTTTAGAAACAATGCTATTTGTTGATTATATGTATGCACATTTTGATAATTTTAAGCTGATTTTTGCGTGTAGCAAAGGCTCACAAGTGGAAAATTTTATTGAGGATATTACTGAAAGATATACAGCTAAAAACATGAAGCTTATTCATTTCGATGCTAAACAGGAGCAAATCAACACAGAAATTAAAGAGTTTGAAGTTCATGTTATTACAAAAGGATATATTACATCTCTATGTGAATGCGTTCTTCATGATATACCGCATGATAATGTTAGTGAATATATTAGAAGTATTGTTGTTTTTCAATATTATGGTTGGAAAGGCTTAATGAAGATAAATAACAGATGATTTTTTATCAAAGAGTTAGCAATAACTAATTAACTATTTGTTTGGAGGAGGTGTTTTCTTGAAAAGTAACAATAAAAATGCTATTTCACAGTTGCTTAAATACGCCGGTGGAGAGAAAAAACAATTATACAAATCAATTTTATTAGCGACCATAGGAGAGCTGTTTGGAATGATTCCGTTTTTAGCGATTGCCAAGTTGATAGAAAAAATATATCAATCTGAAGTGTCATTTAGAACCGTATTTTATTTAACACTTATTGCTTTGTGCGGACAAATTTTAAAAGGAATTTTTACATTATACTCAACAATAACCTCACACAAAGCAACATTTCATATTTTAAAAAATATACGAAGTTTAGTAGCTGAAAAAATGTTAAGAGTACCTATGGGTGTAATGATAGATACACCTATAGGTAAATTTAAAAATTTAATCGTAGATATAGTGTCGAAGCTGGAAGATTCAATGGCTCATTTTATGCCGGAGATAACATCAAGTATAGTATCTCCTGTTTTATTTTTAGTTTTGATTTTTACTTTGGATTATAGGATGGGGTTGGCTTCATTACTTACTATTCCGTTAGGGATGTTAGGATATATAGGCATGATGAAAGACTATGAGTTTAGAAGTAAAACTTATACTACAGCTCAAAATAATATGAATAGTACTTTGGTTGAGTATATCAATGGAATTGAAGTTATAAAAGCTTTTAATCACAGTGCTTCTTCTTACGAGAAATTTACTCATGCGATTAACTTTTTTCATGATAGTACACTTGCTTGGTGGAAACAAAGTTGGTTATGGTCAGCATTTGTTCAAGCGGTTATGCCGTCAACACTTTTGGGGACTTTGCCGGTTGGTGCATATCTGTATATGAATTCAAAAATCTCTCTATCAAGTTTTATTGTGTGCATTATACTGCCAATAGGGTTTATTGCACATTTAATGAAAATTGGGAAGTATTCTGAACAATTTAACATGGTTAAGGCAAGTTTAGATGTAATAGAAGAATTTCTATCGAAAGAGGAACTTAAAAGACCAAAAGAGAAGGTAATTTTTGATGACACTCTTTATCGTTTTGAAAATGTTTCATTTGCATATGATAAGGAACTTGTGCTAAAAAATATCAACTTTGAATTAAAACCAAACACAGTAACCGCATTGGTAGGAAGTTCCGGTTCCGGAAAATCTACAATAGCAAAACTTATGGCTGGTTTTTGGGATCCGTCCAAGGGAAGTATCTGTTATGGTGGGAAAAAAATACCTGAA
The DNA here is from genome assembly GCF_017565785.1 of Lachnoanaerobaculum sp. Marseille-Q4761. NCBI lineage: Bacteria > Bacillati > Bacillota > Clostridia > Lachnospirales > Lachnospiraceae > Lachnoanaerobaculum > Lachnoanaerobaculum sp. Marseille-Q4761. Next base: position 353,206 of record NZ_JAGEKB010000002.1, on the reverse strand, counting down.
ATTCCATTTGAACAGCTAACAAATGAGATAAGCTATGTTGCTCAAGATAATTTCTTGTTTAATACAAGCATAAAAGAAAATATAAAAATAGGAAACCCAACTGCAAGTGATGATGAGGTTATTGAGGCGGCTAAAGCTGCATCTTGCCATGACTTTATTATGGAACTTGAAGATGGATATAACACAAAGGTAGGTGATGCAGGAGATTCTTTGTCCGGTGGAGAAAGGCAAAGAATTACGATTGCAAGAGCAATGTTAAAACAATCTAAGGTAATAATTTTAGATGAAGCAACTGCATTTGCAGATCCGGAAAATGAATATCTCATTCAAAGTGCAATCAACAATCTTATTAAAGGAAAGACTCTTATAGTGGTCGCTCACAGGCTCTCTACTATTACAAATGCTGATACAATCCTTGTTATGAAAGATGGGGAAATTGTAGAGAATGGAACTCATGAAAACCTTGTAAAAAAAGATGGAGTATATGCTTCCTTGTGGAAAAATTATGTGGGCGGACTAGATAATGAAAAGGAGGCGATGTAAATGATTAGCATTGTAAAACGAATATTAAAAATATCAGGAAAGTATCAAAAAAATGTAATCCTTGGTCTTGTATTTAGTGGATTAAAATCATTTTTCGTTTCTTTGATGTTGTTGGCGGTTTTACTGATTATGATTAATCTTGAACAGTTGAATATGCCTATTATTATGCAGGCAACAGCAATTGTAGTTGTGAGTATATTCGGCAGATTTATTTTTCAATATCTTTGTGATAGAAAATTAAGTGCATCAGGTTATGAAATTTTTAAGGATAAAAGGATTGAAATAGGGGAAAAACTGAAAAAAGCTCCAATGGGGTATTTTTCAGAAAAAAACTTAGGAACAATCCAAGCGGTTCTAACAACAACTATTTCCGACTTAGAGGGTATGGCGATGCTTGCGATGAACTTTATTGTAGGAGGTTTTTTTCATGCCTTTGGTATGACTACCATGTTATTGATCTTTTGTTTTCCAGTAGGGATGGTATCTTTAATTGCAATCATCTTTGGTATGGGCGTTCTTAAATTAATCGCAAAGAAAACCGAAAAATATTCTCCTATCATGCAAGACTCACAAGAAATGCTTGTTACTGATGCAATTGAGTATATTAGAGGAATTTCAGTACTTCGTTCTTTTGAAAAAGGAACTGATGGAAAAAATAAAGTTGAAAAAGCGTTTATGAGTAAATGTAAAGTTGATATTGAGGTTACTGAGGGTTCAGCTTATTTAATGAAACTATATGAAATGATTTTTAAAGTTGCGAGCTGTGTATTGGTGTTTGTTGCAATAATTCTATATATGAAATCTCTGATTCCACTTTCATATACTCTTATGTTTATAGTATCTGCTTTTCTAATTTTTATGGAATTGGAGTTGGTTAATGATGGAGCATTTTTAAGCAGAATGCTCGCAACACAACTTAATCGATTGGAATATGTTTCAGATATACCTTCGCTTGATGAGGGCGGAAAAGAAATTGATTTGAATTCCTATGACATTGAATTGAAAGATGTTTGTTTTGGATATGGCGAAAGAGAGATTTTGAAGAATATAAATTTGCAGATAAAGTCGAATAGCAGTTTGGCTATTGTCGGTGCTTCAGGTTCCGGAAAGACAACTCTTTGTAATATTATAGCAAGATTTTGGGATGTTAATAAAGGTGAAGTACTTATTGGAGGATATAATGTTAAGGATTTTACTTCTGAAAGCCTATTACAAAATATCAGTATGGTATTTCAGAAGGTTTATTTATTCAATGACACGATTGAAAACAATATAAAGTTTGGAAATCCGAATGCTACACATGATGAGGTAGTGCATGCTTGCAAGAAAGCGTGTTGCCACGATTTTATAACAAGTCTTAAGTACGGATACGATACTGTTGTTGGGGAGGGTGGTTCAACGCTGTCGGGAGGAGAAAAGCAAAGAATATCTATTGCAAGAGCAATTCTGAAAGATGCGCCAATTATTATTCTTGATGAAGCAACTTCAAGTGTAGATCCTGAAAATGAGCATATGCTAATCAGCGCAATAAAGGAGTTAACAAAAAATAAAACCCTTATTAGTATTGCACATAGACTATCTACAGTAAGAGAAGCAGATCAAATTATTGTCATTGATAAAGGGAAAATTGTGCAACGAGGAAATCATAAGGAACTAATTAGTCAAGATGGAGTATATAAACATTTCATCGAAATTAGAAAACAATCTATTGGTTGGAAAATATAGGTGATGAAATGGGAGATGTAGTTATTGATTTTGATAATGTAAGTTTCAGTTATGGAACACAAACAGAAGGGAGTCTCAGCAATATAAATTTCAAAGTTAAAGAAGGAGAATTTATTTTGCTTACTGGTCAGTCAGGTTCAGGGAAAACAACTGTTACAAGATTGATAAACGGCTTAATTCCACATTTCTTTGAAGGGGTTTTAACTGGAACTGTGAAAGTGTTAGGAAGTGATATAAAAACTATCACTCCCGGAGAAATGGGAGAAAATATTGCTTCTATATTTCAAAATCCACGAAGTCAATTTTTTACAACGAATAGTACCAAGGAAGTGGCATTTGCTCTTGAAAATTATGGAATAGATAGAGATGAAATGATAGATAGAGTGAATTGTGCATTTCACGATTTTGAAGCTGAAAATCTTATGGATAGGGATATGTTTTCTTTATCTAGTGGTGAAAAACAAAAGATAGCGATTATAGCTGCAAAAACTTTGAATCCCAAGATTTATGTTTTTGACGAGCCATCTGCAAATTTAGATATTCATTCAATTATTAAATTGAAAAAAATTATGGAGTGGTTAAAAAAACAGGGACATACAGTGATTGTTTCAGAGCATAGATTGTTCTACTTAAAAAATTTAGTAGATAAATGCTTAATAATGAAAGATGGAAAAATTGATAGAGAATTAAAGAAAAATGATATTGATAACTTGAATGATTCAGATATTAGAGCGTATAAACTTCGAACATTTAAGTTAAGTAATATTAAATATGAACTAAAGGATAATCTTATTGTTAACAAGCAAAATGCAGATTTTAAAGTGGAAAATTTATCTTTTTCCTATGATGTTAATCATTCTGTTTTGAGTAATTGTAATTTAGAAGGGAATTTTGGTGAAACAGTAGCTATAGTTGGACACAATGGAAACGGCAAAACGACATTAGGTAAAATAATGTCAGGATTACTAAAAGCAAGAAGTGGACAATTTTTTATTGAAGGTAAATATACAAAGCAAAAGAACTTATATAAAAGTGTATATTTTGTAATGCAAGATGCAGATTATCAATTGTACTCCGATTCTGTTGTTTCTGAGTTAATGCTCAGTTCTATGAATAGTATTAAGCAAAATGATGAAAAAATAGAAAATGCGATAACTTTATTGAATATTTCATCATTCAGAAATAGACATCCGCAAAGCTTATCAGGAGGGCAAAAGCAGCGAGTTACTATTGCAGCTGCAATAGCTTCAAATAAAAAAATTCTGATTTTTGATGAGCCAACCAGTGGACTTGATTATGAAAATATGAAAGTCGTATCTGAAGCAATTAATACTCTTCGTAAAAAAGGAATACTGATTTTTGTTATTTCTCATGATTTAGAATTTTTAAGTAGAGTAGCAACTAAAGCAGTTTTTATAGAGAATAATACTGTTAGCAAAAGGATCAATTTAAAGAAAAGTGATGAGTTTGAAACAATAAAAAGATTTTTACTGCAGAGTGAGGGATATGAAGAATGAGCAAATCTTGTAAACAAAATGGAATAAGATATGATCCAAGAATTAAGTTGTTACAAGTTTTAATTATAGGGGTTTTAGTATTTACTTTGACCGGTAAAAAGTATGAAGTTCTACTTTTTTTGTCAGTATTTGCATATGGAATGATAAGCGGCATATACAAAACTTGTTTTAAATTTTTAGCTTTATATATAGTGTTGTTTATGGTAGCGGAAATAAGTCCATTATTTATTTCAACTACAATACACTATTTTTTCCTATGTTTTATAACATTGACACTCGCAACTATAAATATGATTAGAACAAGTGAAATATCTGAAGTATTAGCTTCCTTGCAAAATATGAAAATTCCATATTATATAAACATTCCACTAGCTGTTATATTAAGATTTTTTCCTACTCTAAAACAGGATATTACTTGTATAAAGCAGGGAATTAAGACTAGAGGGATTGATATTTCTTTCCTTGGATTTTTAAAACATCCTTTTAAAGTTTATGAAATGATGTTGATTCCTATGTTAATGCGAATGCTATGTACTGCAACTGAGTTGTCGGCATCTGTTGAGACACGAGGACTTGGAGTTTCGTGTAAAAAAACTAGTTATGCAGAAGTCAAATTTCGTATGCTTGATATGTTATTGCTAGTAATAATGATGGTATTTTATCTAGCTATCATCATTATGAAAATAAAAAATATTTAAAAACAAGGAGAATAATTATGGAAGAAAAAAAGAAATTTCAAATTAAAGATTTAATTATTACAGCACTAATGGTGCTATGCTCACAGGTTTTATATAGAGTGTTATCTTTTCTGTTCATATCGCCATACACAATGTTATTAGCAGTTCCGATATGGTCAATTATTGGAGCAATTGCCTATTTCTTAGTACCGGTAAAAACAAAAAATCCATGGATGATTTTATTATTTTGTGTACTTACAAGCATTATAGGTTTTTATCCACCATATATCATTAGTTGCATATTTGCCGGGATTATAGCTATGTTGATTGCAAGAACAAAAGGGATTGGCAATTATAAAGGATTAACAATTGGATATATGATATTTTGTGTTCTTGCCGGCTTTGGTGGAATGTATGTACCATTTCTTTTTTATGCAGATCAAACACTTAAATCTTATGAAAAAATGTTTGGGAGCAAATATTTAGGTACATTAACTAAAATTATTTCTCCTATGACTACAGTAATGATGCTTATTTTAATAGCTATTTGCGGATTGATTGGAGCAGTGATTTCCAAGAAATTATTGAAGAAGCATTTTGAAAAAGCAGGAGTGATTTAATCAATCTTTGTTTGTGAGGGAAAAAATGGATTAAATAATGGAGGTAATTGCAATGTATTATTTAGGGTCTGTTATTCATATAGAAAAAAACAATAGACCTTTTTGATACTGGTAATTATCATAAAAAATCAAATTTAAAATATAAGGAAAGAGCAAGTTTCTTTCATTTTAGAGGACTTATTATGCCTATGTGCAGAAGTCCTCCTTTTTTTGTCTAAAAACGCAGATAAAAAAGTAATGGAGGAAATAAAATGCCAAAAGAATATTACCTTTATGTTAACGGACAAAGGGTTAAAGTCAGCGAGCAGATATATAAAGTCTACTGGCGAGAAAAAGAACACGAAAAGTATTTAGAGCAAGTGGACAAGAAAAACCACTTGCTCTTTTTTTCATCATTGGATCATGACGGACACTTTGTAGACAATATTGTTGATGAAAGTGTTGATGTAGAAAAGATCGTTGAAACACAGATGATGATTGAAGCCGTTAGAAATGCTATATCAAGACTTAATGCAGAAGAAAAGGATATTATTGAACGCTTGTATTTCAATGATGAAGGGGTAACACTGCTTGTACGAGCTGAGGCATCAGCGAAGTAGAAATAGAATAGTAGTTTTATTCTTACAGAAAATCTAGCAATTTTATAGTAAGTATTACGATCTGACAAGAGTCAAAAACTTCTTAGAATATCATTTTAGTTAACGATTAAAATGTAAGCGCCTTATAATATAATGCCTTATATTCAGTTATAAATAATGAGATAATAGTTACCAACAAGTGTATAGTACTATTTAGTTATAGTGAAGTATAGTACTGTATAGTAATGCAAGTCGGAGGTAATTATGGATCAAGTAACAAAAGTAAAAAGGCATTTAAAACAAGAGCAATGGAAAGCACTTATTAATGACTGTCAGTCCAGTAAAATGACTGTAGCAGCCTGGTGTAAAGTAAATGGTATATGTGAGCAAACATATTACAGAAACTTAAAGCGTCTTCGTGAGCAGTTATGTGAGACTATTTCTATCCCCTCAGAATCTTTGGAAAATCCTACAACTTTCAAAAAGATAGAAATCACTTCACCTTTACCGTCTACAAATGCCGGAGTTATTATTCATTTACAAAATGCTACTGTCGAAATTTATGAAGGAACATGTCTGCAAACCATACAAACAGTGTTGTCAGCACTCAAAAGCGTATGTTAGGCGATATCAGTGTTGCTAAAAATATCTATATAGCCTGTGGATATACAGATATGCGAAAATCTATTGACGGACTTGCCGCTATAATTTTACAGCAGTTTAAAATGGACCCTTTTCAATCAGCATTGTTCCTTTTTTGCGGAAAAAGATGCAATCGCATAAAAGCACTACTTTGGGAAAAAGATGGCTTTGTACTGCTATATAAGCGTTTGGAGAATGGCAGTTTTCGCTGGCCACGCAATGAAAGTGATTTAAAAGTAATTTCATGGCAACAATTTCGCTGGCTGATGGAGGGACTTGCAATTGAGCAAAAGTCATCAATCCTTCCTGCTAAAAAGGGAGCTTTCTGCTAAATGAAATCGTTATATAGCCTTATTTTCACTGGATGTGTGTCACTTTTTGTAGTATAATTATATCATCAAAATAGTAAGGAATATACAAAAATGCAAAATAAAGATGCCTATATAGAGCACCTTGAAAACATCATAAAAGACCTTCAAAATCAAATAAAAAACCTTACTGAAATGCTTTCATTGCTTCGAAAGGAGAAGTTTGCTTCTTCAAGTGAGAAGACTTCTAAAAAGCAGTTTGAAGGTCAACTTTCTTTATTCAATGAGGCAGAACTGGAGGCAGATGCAAGAGTATCTGAGCCAATTGAAACAGCTGTTAAAGGCTATAGACGTAAAAATTGCAAAACAAAAAGGGATGAGCTTCTAAAAGATCTGCCTGTTCGTGAAGTATTATGTAGTCTTGTTGAGGAAGATCAATACTGTGAACAGTGTAATACAAAGCTTAAAGTTCTTGGTAAAAAGGTAGTAAGAGAAGAATTAGAGTATATTCCTGCAAAACTTAGAATTGTTCGTTACATTCAGTTGGTTTACGAATGCCCAAAATGTAAACACACAACTCATCCTTATATAGTGAAGGCACATACTCCTTCATCACTTATGAATCATTCATTGGCTTCTCCAAGTTCAGTAGCCAATGTTATGTATAAAAAGTATGTAAATGGTATGCCACTTTATCGACAGGAAAAAGACTGGGAGCAATTGGGAATATCTTTAACACGTTCAACTATGGCAAACTGGATAATCCGTTGTAGTGAGGATTATCTAAAACCAATAGTGGAATATCTGCATAAAAGATTGTTGGAGCGTGATATCCTACACTGTGATGAAACCCCGGTACAGGTGCTTAAAGAAGAAGGCAAAGCACCGCAGGCAAAGTCTTATATGTGGCTATATAAAACAGGAAATGATGGCAAACCATCCATTATCATTTATGACTATCAGCCTTCAAGAAATGGTGATCATGCGGTGAAATTTCTCAAAGATTTTAGGGGATATGTTCATTGTGATGGTTATTCCGGTTACAATAAACTTTCTGATATAACCAGGTGCGGATGCTGGGCACATCTTAGGAGAAAGTTTATAGAAGCAATTCCTTCTCAAAAAGTAAAGGATGCACCTCTTACTCATGCAGAGATCGGAAGGGATTATTGTAATAGGTTGTTTTATATTGAAGACAGCCTAAAAAACTTAACATACAAAGAAAGATATTATAAGCGTCCGGAACTGGAAAAACCTGTTCTTGAGGCTTTTTGGAGTTGGATTGATTCTATAACAGCTTTGAAAGGTTCAGCCCTTGGAAAAGCAATCATCTATGCAAAGAATCAACGCCCATATCTTGAGAATTATTTACTTGATGGAAGATGTGCTATTTCAAATAATACTGCTGAAAATGCAATTCGTCCATTTACGGTAGGTCGTAAGAATTGGCTATTTTCAGACACCTCAAAAGGCGCGTCTGCAAGTGCTATTGTTTATAGTATTGTAGAAACAGCAAAGGCAAATGGATTGAATGCCTACACATATCTGGAATATCTCCTCATGTACATGCCTGATACTGAGTGGCAGTCTGATACTGATCTTTTGGAAGATTTAATGCCCTGGTCAATGGATGTGCAGGAAGAGTGTAAACTATAACTTAAAGTGCTCTTTTAATTTTGAGCACTTTTATTTTATATTATTATCATATGGATTTTGATGGAATACAAGGCATCATGTTATTGTGCGCTTACATTAAAATTCTTAGTTTAGAAAATAAAATGGTTTTTAATGAGCTAATTATGTGCTAGTTATTGGACAAAATAATTAGCACATAAGAATGGAAAAATTGCTTTCAATTTTTAGATAGACTGAGGTAGAGTTGTAAGCGACTTTGACCGAATGGTTAAGGTCTTTTTGTGGTTTTAGTGGTATAATAAACAATATGAATAAGCTGTTTTGGGAGAACGAAATGACTGATAGTAAAAAAGTGAAAAAAGTTGAAATAGACTCTATAAAAATTGCCTTATAGAGCGCAACAAACCTCTCTGAGAAGATAAAATTGGGACAAAATACTGTAGCTATTATAATTTTGATGAGTATGATTATTGGGAAGAAATTATAGAGACTTTAGAGACTGACAGATTAAAATAAATTTATGAGAGAGTTGAAGGTATGAAGTTTAATAAAATATATAAAATTATCTTGTTGCTTATAGCGATAGTATTATTAATATTTTTTTGGCAAGTTATAGTGAATTTTGTTGTTTCTACTAATTTAGAAGTTTCGCAAGGGAATCTATTTGCATTAACTATTATATTTTATTTAGAAATAATCTGTATATTAGTGATATATGATTTAGTAATTATTAAGTTATATATGGGAGTAAGTTCTTGTTTGAGTAAACTAGGTCAATGGGCTATAAGAACGAAAAAGGTGAGTATTGCACTTTACACAATTAGATTAAATTATTATTTGTTAAGACTAAGTATATTATTACGTGTAGGTTGGGTAACTTATGGTAGCTCTGAAAAAAATTCAGTCTGGATAGGGATATCTAAACTCTCCTTGACTAAGCTATTGCTTAATATATTTAGATTTATAATAAGCATACCTATGTTCTTGGCATTTTTGTCTGCTTGTTTCTCTTTGAAGATATTGAAAGGAGATATTGTCTATTATTTGCATAAGCTTCAAGAATTTCTAAGAGATATTTTGCAAATAAAAGTAAATATTAGTGATATCTTTTCAAGGTTACCAGCCCTTGCAGCTTTGATTACGATATTACCAAGTCTCTTCTTCTATTTCTATAGTCAAAAACGTTATGTTCGAAAAATAATTGATAAGGAAAATAGTCAATATTTTGAAGAAGTTGTCTTGTTGTACGAAAAATTATTAATTTGGATTGATAATCATATTTATAAATTATCTGAGAATTTTAATTATGTAATTAAATGTCAAGATTCAATTGTTGAGATATTTTTAAAAAAAGAGGTTCCTAACTATATATCATTAGCTGAGCAGCAGTATTATATACCTGGAGATATTGAGACATTTAGATTTGTTGAGATCACTGATTTGACTGAGTTTCTAGAAATTATGAGTAAATTGTCTAGTGATAGATTAAGGAAATATACACGAATATTTTCAGTTAAACGATTTGATATTTGGCGTCTTTATCTTCTTGATTTTCCTTTATTAAATGAAGAAGAAAAAATCGAAAGATCTTTCTATACTAAAAAAGGGATGGGTTCTAAACTGGATAATCGTGTTACTTCTTCGTGTGACTTTACTCAAGAGCAAATTGAGAAGAGGAGGAGAGAGGAACTGTCCAGATTATCCTGGTCTATTTATGATGAATTGGAGTTGCTATACAGGTTTAAGAGAGTAAGCGATTCGTTAAGAAAATATCTTTATTTTTCAAGAACAGAGCGACTGCTTCTAAAAGCATTAAATAAAGATAAATAAATTCATTCCATAGTATTATTCTAAATTACCAATTACATTTCGTTTGATAGTATAGGTAGGTACTATCAGCACATGTGGAGGCATTACGCCTATACACACTAAATTCTCTACCTATTTTGTGGTGAAGAGTTTAATACTTTGTTTTAATTGCAATTTTTACGTAAAGGATCTTGCACTGTTTTCAGCTGTAGCAGGTCGCAGAGATTTTACCGCAGAGATTTTAACTACTCCTACAGATTGCAATAGGTTGAATTTAACCTAATTATACGATATAATAAAAACATTAAATAGACAGGAGGTCATATCAATGAATGTGGATACTGAAAATCTGGTTTCAATTACGGAAGCAAACCGGAACTTTTCCCGTGTAGCTCGTATGGTCGATGAGAAAGGTTCAGTAATTATTCTTAAAAACAATTCTCCGCGGTACCTTTTGATTGAGTTTAATCAGGCACAGAGAGAACAGACTGCATCTGATGAAGATATTCTTGCACTGTCAAAGCGTCTCATTGAAAAGAACCGCGAGGCGTATGAGGTGCTTGCCAAATGATTATTCTCTCCAAGGAACAGGTCATTCTTCTACATGCTCAGCTGATAGCAGAAACAGGAGGTGCTAAAGGAGTCCGAGACGAGGGACTACTTGAATCGGCGCTCTATGCACCGTTCTAGTCATTTGGTGACAGAGATATATATCCGTCCATTCAGCAAAAGGCGGCACGTTTTGGCATAGGACTTACAAAGAATCATGCCTTTATTGATGGAAATAAGCGTATTGGGGCACATGCAATGCTTATATTTCTTGCGCTTAACAAGATTGAACTAAGCTATACACAGCATGATTTGTCAGACACATTTTTGAAAATAGCTGCAGGAGTCTTTTCTTTTGGTGATCTGTTGAAATGGATACTTGATCATCAGGTCTGATTACAGCATCAGGCCTTCTACTGTAGGACTTGATTAGCTTACCAATGTCAGAAATGTTAAACTCTACCCATAAATACACAAGAGCATTTGAAGAAGGAGTGCCGATCAGTAATTCGATGTTTGTATTGGCAAAAGAATAAGGAAAAATCTTAAAAATTGAAAAAATAGAATAGAATAATGAATTAAAATAAAAGCTTAGATATAAATATTTGTCGGTGTGGTATTTAGGACTGCACCGGCTCTTCTTTTGTTCGGATATCGACTTTTCGGATCTTTTGGCGACCTCATCTGCTTCATCCGGTTTATGCTCGATATCGTCTGTGAGTGCAGAGTCTTGTTCAACACTATTTCTAAAATCAGATACGGGACAAATATTAATCATAATGCAATTTCCTTTTAATCATTATTTTATCATAAAAACAATATAGAGCGGCCGAAACCGCTATGACTTATTCGGGAGGTATCGTGAAAGTAATTATTATGCGACATTCAAGGGTAAAATATATATGGAAAAAATGGTATACCTCAGACGAATTTGATAAAGCCTGCAAAGAATACGATAGGGCTTTTGTCGAACACACTGAGCAAAACTTTCCTGATTTTAATTATAAAAATATTTATATAAGTTCACTGTCAAGAAGTAAAGAGACTGCTATAAATATATTTGGACAAGCTTACCTTAGACAAACAGAACTGATAGATGAAGTGCCTTTAAGGTCAGCTTTTGATTCGAAGATTAGATTACCATTGTGGTTTTGGAATTTTGCGGGACGAATTCAGTGGCTTTTTAATTTTGAAAGACAGAGTGAAGGCAGATTTAATACTAAAAAACGTGCAAAAAGTTTTGTAAATATGCTTTGTAGGGATGGAAAAGATGCTATAGTAGTAACACATGGATTTTTTATGCATACTTTATTGAATGCCTTTAAGGATAATGGTTTTAGGTATGATAAAGCAAATGTACATTATAAAACCGGAAGTTATGTTGTGGTAGAGAAATAATTATTACAAATTACGTGACTTTTAGTCACACGTACTTATTTTGACGCTTACTATTAAGCTTATAATTGCTTTTGATATAATCTTCATTTTCAATCTTTTATACATAAACACATGAATTGTATCTTGATAATGGTATTTACAGCTATAAGTAGTTATCTTTCACCATAAGTATTATATTTCCTCTATTGATTTTATTTCAGATTCGTCCAGTTCTATTCCCGATCGTGCAGCCTTACTTGAAATTATTCCAATGCTGTCAAGATACGGTTTTTCATTTTCTTCTGCTGTGCAAAACATGTTAACATAACCCACTACAGTCTCACCATATATGGTCTCAACTCTTACATGTTTAAACAAATACTTTTCTAAATCCATTCGTTTCTCCTGAGCGGAACCGCATGCGTTCACTTTTTTGAATAATGAATAATAAATCTATTTGTTTCTGATTGTTTTTCACCCATAGTATAGCCTATGTTATTTTCTATTTCAATTATTTCCTTAATGTAACTGATTTTTATTTGCACAAAATCTGTTCTATGCGGTTCTTTACATTTTTGTAATCAAGTATTTTTGTAATATGTGTGTTTAATTTTTCTACACAGTATAACGAGCCTCAAAAGGAGTATGATATCCGTTATATGCCTGACTTGTTTTTTTGCAGATTCTTGGGAGAAATTGGGACAGATTAGAGCATATATTGAAAGAATGAAGGCTAAGTTCAATGCCTTGATTATTTCTGAAAAAGGTCAAGAATATTGACTTTTATTCTTATAAATAATATAATTTAAGAACGAAAAGGCGGTGATAAAAATGAGTAAACGAGAACTACTACTAAGAAAAATAAAAGAAAATAATGGGATTATAACTACCAAAGAAGCCTTAAATCTTGGTATTCATAAGGATATACTAAAAGAATTAACTATAAAAGAAGAACTTGAAAAAATAGCTAACGGACTCTATGTACTTCCGGGTGAGAATATTGATGAGTATCTTTATTTCTCATATAGAATACCCAAAGGTATTTTTTCTCACGAAACAGCAGCGTATTTACAAGGATTATCAACAAGAATGCCCCTTGTTTATGTGATGAGTGTAAAGGTAGGAGATAATGTCAGCAGAGTTAAGTCGGCAAGAGATAATATTATTTTTAAGTATGTAAAAAAAGATTATTACGATATTGGGAAAATAACTATAACCGGTCCCTTTGGCAGAGAAATATCAGTGTATGACAAAGAAAGAACTATACTTGATATTATCAAAGATAAGGACAGAATAGATGCCCAAGTATTTAGCGAGGTGATAAAATCTTACTTTGCAAGTAAGGAGAAAAATTTATTAAAACTGTCGAAGTATGCTGTTAAGATGAATATGGAGCAAGCTTTAAATCGATATACGGAGGTGCTACTATGAAAACATCGGAACAGATAAAAGGAGCGATTAGGAACATATCTAAGAAAACGGGAGTTAATCCGAACTCTCTAAATGAAGTTTCCATAACAAAAATCTTAAACGAAATATTAGCGATTAAAATTGACGCAGATATTGAATATAAGTTGATTAAATTATCGCCAATAAGACAGGAAGATGTATTAAGTAAAGCAATAGAAAGAACAAGTAAATACAGAGGTTCTTTTGAAACAGCTTTACAGTACAAGGAAATAGTAGAGTTGTTCCGAGAAAGTGAAATACCAAAAGAACTATGGAAAAAATACACACAGAATAACCCATATGCCAAAGATGTTGATTTCTTAGATACTATATCAGTTTATGAAGAAATAGGTACTGTATTAAATGTTAACCTAAATTATTCATAGCATAGCTATGTCTGCGGCTGAAAGCCACATAATTACTGCATTTACAAAACTTTCTTACTTTCACCTAAAAAGTGAATAGAAAAAGGACCTCTTTCTTGGTAAAATTAAGGTGTCAAATCAAAACAATGCCAAGGAAAGGAAGTCCTCTTATGTCAATTTTAAACACTATTTCACTTGAAAGCAACAAGAAAATTAAAATAAATTTTAACGGTGGAAATCTCTCTTCTGATGGAGGGCTGCTCCTCATCAAAGAATTCGCTGCAAAGGTAGGTCTTATAAAGCTTGTGAAAAAGCTCTTCAAAACCAATGACCATACAAACAGCCGTATTCATACAGATTCTGATAACCTTATGCAGATGCTCTACCAAATTATAGCAGCCTATTTTGAGGATGATTGTGCAGATGAACTGATTAATGATCCGGTATTAACATCTATTTTGGAAAAAGAAGCCTTGGCTTCTCAACCTACACTATCTCGTTTTTGGAATAGAATGGACAACGACACTCTTACACAGCTTGATTCTATAAATGCAAAAATGCGTGATATTGTCTATTCTATTAAGGCTCCGGAGCACATGATGTTTGACCTTGATTCTACACTGCTTAACACCTACGGCAAGCAGGAAGGCGAAGGTTTTAACTTTCATTATCAGGCTCACGGTTATCATCCACTACTTTGCTATGACGGAATTACAGGTGATCTTTTAAAGGCTGAACTTCGTAACGGCACACAGTATTGTAGTAATGATGCTGACAAATTCATGATTCCACTGTTACAGGAATACCGTGCAAAATATCCATCGCTCCCTCTTTATCTTCGTGGTGATAGCGGTTTTGCTTCTCCTGATTTATACAAGGCTTGCGAAGATAACGACTGTAAGTATGCAATCCGCTTGAAGCAAAACCGAACATTGATAAAATACGCTGCAGATGCTGATACAGCATTATTTAGAGCAGCCCGTGAAAATCAAACGGATTATATGGTGGAATACGGTGAGTTCTATTATCAGGCAGGAAGTTGGTCGCATCCAAGGAGAGTTGTTTTTAAAGTAGAAAAACCCTATAATCAGTTTATTCACCTATATACTTTTATTGTCACTACAATGAAATCAGAACCACACAAAGTAATTCAATTTTATTGTGGGCGTGGCAAGATGGAGAACTTCATAAAAGAAGGTAAATCAGGGTTTGGTTTTTCTTCAGTAAGCAGTCGAACCAAGGTAGTCAACGCAAATCGTTTACAGGTACATGCTCTTGCATACAACCTGTTTAATTGGTTTAGGCGATTGGTGCTCTCTACAAATATGAGAAAGCAACAAATCAATACCATTCGCTTAAAGTTGCTAAAAGTAGCTGCAAAAGTAGTAAATAAGGCAAGATATATAGTACTCAAATTGTGTAGCAGTTGCCCTTATAAGAAAGAATTCTATGAAACGATTTCAAACATTATGAAACTGCCACTACAGTTGGAATAGTAGTAACTTATGAGCCTTGATAATCCAATATCAAATGACTATTTTTGATACATAGGGATAGTGCACCCTTTTTTCAGGTGATTTTCCAACTTACGAACGAGATAGCTTTATAAAACAATTATCTTGTAGGCTTTTTAAGCCAAATCTACTGTGGTGAATAATTCAGGGTTAATGATGATACTAAATGAAAAAAGCTATTAATCCCCCATCTGAGATGGGGGAACCGGCAAAGCCAAAGCGTTACTTAGAGTATTAAAAACTCCTATGCTATAATGATATTGGTTTCGCAGGCCATATCAAAGCATAGGAGGTATCCAAGTGGATAATCAAAGTATAACACATACACGTTGGAATTGCACTTACCATATTGTTTTTATACCAAAATACAGAAGAAAAATCATGTATGGAGAAACAAAAAAAGATTTGGTGGAAATAATAAAAAAGTTGTGTGAGATGAAACAGGTAAAGTTGATAGATGGAAGAGTATGTATAGATCATATTCATATGTATATAGCAATTCCACCAAAAATAAGTGTATCGGAATTCATGTCATATTTAAAAGGTAAAAGTGCATTAATGCTATTTGATAGACATCCTGAGTATAGAAATAAATGGGGCGATCGTCATTTTTGGGCAAGAGGATATTATGTATCAACAGTAGGAAATGTAAATGAAGAAACAATCTTGAAATATATTAAGGAACAAGAAGAAAATGATAAGGTAGCGGACGGAAGAAAGTAGAAGAGCCTTCTTTAGGAGGCTACCGATAAAAATGGTACTGCGAAATCCCGCCCTTGGCGGAACCGGAGAAATACCCCGGAGGGGTTAAAATTAAACCCCCATTTGAAATGGGGGTTGTTAACTAGTATTATGTTTGGTGTAGTCTCTAGGATTTCAAAAGAGGTTCTACCACTACAAATATATCGACATCGGCAGCTGTTGCTAAAAATGACCGGAGAGTAGCTTGATGCAAACCTAAAGAAATGCGTTGATTCCATAAAAGCAGGAATGGTATATTCTGCAGATGAAGTCAATGCATTACGTGCAAAAGAATTTGACTTATAATTTACACTAACAAAAAAGGAGACCACATGCCCCCAATAACTGTTTTAATCAAGCCGGCATCCAGTTTATGCAATATGTCCTGTGAATATTGTTTTTACTGTGATGAGGCGAATAAGCGTACACATGATTCCTATGGATTTATGTCTGAGAAGACTTTAAAAAATACAATCAGAAAAACCATGCTTAGGGCGGAGGGCAGCATACACTACGCTTTTCAGGGAGGTGAGCCTACTTTATGCGGTATTGATTTTTTTAAAAAAGCATTGGCTTACCAGAGACAATATAATAAAAATAATGTAGAAGTAAGTAATGCTCTTCAAACGAACGGCTTTACATTGACGGATGAATGGTGTTCTTTTTTTAAGGAAAATAATTTTTTAATTGGATTGTCTGTAGACGGTACGGAAAAAATACATAATTCCTACCGTCATACAAAATCCGGAGATTCTACCTTTGAGAGAGTAATAAACTCAGCGAAGCTTCTTGATAAATATAATGTGGATTATAATATTTTAACGGTTGTTACATCTGATGTGGCAAAGAATATTTCCGACATATATCACTTTTATAAAAAGCAGGGCTGGAAATATCAGCAGTACATAGCCTGTCTTGATCCCATTGATGAAGAGCGTGGAACTAAGTCATATTCTTTGACCTCAGAGATTTACGGAGAGTTTTTAATTAAATTATTTGATCTATGGTACAAGGATTATAAAAAAGGAAAAGATCCTTATAACAGGCAGTTTATAAATTATATAAACCTTGCCGGGGGGTATATGGCGGAATCCTGTGAGCAGAATGGAGTATGTGGGATTCAAACGGTAGTGGAAGCTGACGGAAGTGTATATCCCTGTGATTTCTATGCTATGGACGAATATTGCCTTGGGAATTTTAATGAAAACAATATGAGCGAGATAGACGAAAAAAGACTTGAAATAGGCTTTATAGAAAAATCATTTAAGCTGGATAGCGGATGCAGGGAATGCAAATATTACAGAGTCTGTAGAGGCGGATGTCAACGCAATAGAGATTTTAATCCGGATAGCGGATTATACAGTAATTATTTTTGTAAAGCTTATAAAATATTCTTTGATGCCTGCTATGACAGAATACTTGAGATAGCAAAAAGCTTAAGCTGAAAATGACAAAAAAACCTTGATTATTCAAGGTTTTTTTGAGTTGCAGTTCAGGTATTATATATTTTGTGACTTTTAATTTTACAATCCTTAAATCGTTTAACTCTTTTATAAAAACCGGGCAGGATTTAGCAGTAAAGGACTTATTCGAGTGCATTTTGCCGCTACAAAAGTGAACAAACAAGTTTTTTAAAATTGCGTAAAATCATGCGAAGTTTTAAGAAAGAGTTGCGATTAGGATTGTAAAATAAGCTCTAAAGGGGTAGCGAAACTGTAATTTTTTCAAGCTGATAGATTTTATACAACTTAAATAAAAATATTGACAACAAAATGATTTTGGTATATACTTACCACATAAGTAAACGGTTACGCAAACGATAATTTAAATTATATCTTGATTCACTTTAAAAGATTGGAGATGAATTATTTATGAAGAAAGCTTCAGGAAAGGTAACCATAAAGGATATATCAAAAGAATTGGGTATATCTGCTGTTTCTGTTCACAGAGCTCTCAGGGGTAAGGAAGGAATAAGCGACGAACTTCGTTCCAAGATTATAGAAACAGCGAATGAAATGGGGTATGTGGAAAATTATGCTGCAGCTTCCATTAAGAGAAAAACACAGAGGGTTGCGGTGGTTCTCCCTAAGGATAAATGGGAAAAAAAGATTTATTTTGACTATTTATGGCTTGGCATTAACAAGGGTGCGGATGAACTGAAGGGATTAAATATAGAAATAAGTCCTTTTGTATGTGATAACGAAGAAATGCAACTTGAACAGCTGAAAGAGATTGCAAAAATGGGACCGGGTGAGTACGGGGGAGTTATAACAATTTCTTTCACAAGAGCAGCTGAGGTACTTATGCAGTTTCAGAGTATGCTCGCAAGGGATATGAAGGTTTTGGTAATAGATGATCATATCGAAATCCCGGAAGGCCTTATCAGTATTCCGCCAAGGGAAGTACAGGTGGGTAAAGTGGCGGCGGAGCTTGCCGGACTTATAACATCCGATAAGGGAAGGTTACTTGTATCCTGCGGACGCACAGACTCTAAAATACATGCAAATCGCTTGGAAAGTTTTTGTAATTATATAAAGGAGAACAAACCGGGGCTGACAATAGAGCTTATAACAGGATATACAAGAAATATGGATCATAGGGGAGAGTTATATAAAAATGCCTGTGAGGCACTTGATAAGTATAGTGATATATGTCTTATGTATGCTCTTACTTCTCATGACAACAGAGCATTTGTAGAAGCCCTTGAAAAACAAGGAAAAAACAAAAATGTTGCAATAATAGGTACCGACTTAAATGAAGAGACCTTGGAGTTTCTGAAGCAAAAGAAAATGTCGGCGGTTATAGATCAAAATCCTTATGAAAAAGGATATATGGCTTTTAAGATAATGGTGGATTGTTTAATAAAAAATATTTCCGTTCCCGATGTTATACCATGTAGAATCGATATTGCTCTTGAAAATAATGCGGATCTTTATATGGATTGACAGACTCTTAACGAAGCTTTTTCGTAGAATTATATTTTCTGTTTTCCCAAAAGGAATACAGTTTAATAAAATTTGTAAAAATTTATATGTAAATATACAAGGAGGATTATATGAAAAGAAAGTTTTTACAAAAAATTGGTGTTGTTATGATTTCCGGTGTGATGATAGTGTCGGCACTGGCAGGATGCGGTAATAATACAGCTAAGGAAAGTACTACAGCCGCTCAATCATCAGGAGAGAGTACAAGTGCCCAAGCACAGGGTGAGAGTAAAACCGACGGTCCTGACTACAGTGGTGTAAAGCTTGTGTACTGGTCAAACTGGGAAGCTACCGAGCCACAGGGAATTGTTATTGCAGAGGCTGTTAAAGCTTATGAAAAAGAAACCGGTGTAGAGATAGAGGTAGAGTTTAAAGGTCGTAAAGGGATTAAAGAAGGTTTGATTCCGGCTCTTGATGCAAAACAGCAGGTAGACTTCTTTGACGGACAGGGAAATAAGAGCAATTACGGAGATCGTATTATAAGCCTTGAGGATTTGGTTAAAGAAAGTGATTATGAGTCACGTTCAAATCCGACAATGATGAAGCTTTTCAGAAGCTATAATGAAGGTGTACTTAAAGAGATTCCATATCAGTTTAAGGCAAATGCTTATTTTTATAATAAAAAGCTTTTCAAGGAAGCAGGAATAGATAAGGCACCTGCAAACTGGGAAGAATTCCTTGCTGCATGTCAGAAGCTTAAAGACGCGGGAATAACTCCGATTACTACTGATGATGCCTATGTACCACAGGCTTTCGGTATGCATCTTGGAAGACTTGTAGGAAGTGAAGGCTTAAAGGAAACCATTAACAATAATGAGTGGGACAGACCTGAGGTTTTACAAACAGCTAATGACCTCGCAGAGCTTGCATCAAAGGGATATTTCTCAGAGCTTGTGGCTTCAAATGTATTCCCGACAGGACAGAATACCGAATTTGCTACAGGTAAGGTTGCAATGTATGCAGTAGGAACATATGTGGTTAATGAAGTTAAAAATATTACAGGACCTGATTTTGAATGGGGATTCTTTGCATATCCTGAAGTTAATAACGGAATTAATGGTTCAGAAGCTATGATGATAGGTGGACAGAGCTTTGCCATTACTTCAGTATGTAAAAATAAAGAGGCTGCATTCGGATTTATCGAGAAGATGACAAGAGGCGAATATGACGAGAAGCTTGCTAAAGAGAGCATAAGTCTTCCGGCAGATTCACAAAATCATTCATGGCCGGAGCAGCTGGCTGATGTAAAACCATACTTTGACAATTGTACAGAGATTATGGGTGGTGCTGAAAGCAATCCGGAGATTACACCGGCATTAAAGGAGAATTTGATCAAGCTTTATTCAGGAAAAATTACAGGTACTGAATTTGTTGAGAATATGAAGAAGGCGGCAGGAAAATAAAGGCTTAAATAAACAAAGAGGGCAGGCGGGTAACGAGGTCGTTATTTGACCTGCTCTTTTTAAACATCATAATGCTACCTGTAAGATAAGTAGCTTAAATAAGCCCGTTTGTTACCTGTTTCAGAAGGGAAAATATTTATGAAACGTAATAAAAGTATGATTTGGGCATTTACTATTCCCGGAACAATATTGTTTCTTGGAGTATTTATTTACCCAATAATAAGAACCGTAATTATGAGTTTTTTTAAGATTGTGGAAATTACGGATCCGATAAGTAAGTGGGAGTTTAGAGGGCTTGGAAATTATGCGGATTTATTTAATGCTCCATTGTTTATACAGTCACTTATCAATATAGCAAAGATATGGACAATCGGAGGTATAGTTACACTTTCAATATCTTTATTATTAGCTATTATTTTAACAAGTGGAATAAGGGGAAAGGGATTTTTTCAGGCGGCAATATATTTGCCAAATGTAATAAGTGCGGTAGCTATGGCTACAATGTGGATTCAATATGCCTTTAACTCTTCATATGGATTTTTTACAACATTTTTTAGAATAATAGGTTTGGAGAGTCTTGCAAAAATACAATGGTTGGATGCGGAGCATAAGTTCTTTGCACTTTTATTTTCTTACTGCTTCGGAATGATAGGACATCATATGCTTATATGGATTAGCGGTATTGAAAGAATAAGTAAGGAATACTATGAAGCTTCAGGTATAGACGGAGCAAATAAGTTTCAGCAGTTTTTTCATATAACATTGCCGCTTTTAAGAGGAATTTTAAGAACAAATATTATTATGTGGTCAATAAGCATTGCCGGATTCTTTATATGGTCTCAGCTTTTCTCACCTTTAACCGCAGATACATCTACTGTAGTTCCTATGGTTTATATGTATACAAAGGTGTTCGGAGCTGAAACCGCTGATATTATTTCCCGTGATGCCGGGGCAGGTGCAGCAATAGGTATAATTCTTTGTGCTTTTGTAATAATTATATTTAGAGTTGCCAACAAGGTTCTTAAAGATGATGATTTGGAATTTTAAGAAAGGTTAGATTATGAAAGCACTGAAAAATAAAGAAAAATCCGCACCTTTTAATTTATCAAAAGAGATTAAACTTTTACCGGGATATATAATTTTAATACTTTGGGTTGCCTTTACGGCGGTACTTTTAGGTTGGGTGGTGGCGGCAAGCTTGTCCACTACTGCGGATATATTCTCGGGAGATATTTTAGGATTTAAAACGGGACTTCATTTTGAGAATTATGCCAAGGCATGGGTATCATCAAATGTTTCGGTATTTTTTGTCAATTCACTCATTTATGCGGTTTTATCCTGTGCATTTATTATCCTTGTATGTGCACCATATGCCTATGTTTTGCAAAGATTTGAATTTAAGGGAAGAAAGCTTATCACTTCTGCACTGGCGGGAACTATGGGAGTACCGCTTATAATGGTAATAATACCTTTGTATACCTTGGTGGCTGGAGCAGGAATGCTTGGCAATGCTTTTTCAAACAGAATAGTACTTATAGTTTTGTTTGTAGCCATAAAGGTACCATATACAACGACTTTCCTTATGGCATACTTTGCCAACATATCAAGTGCCTATGAAGAGGCGGCTGCAATAGACGGATGTCATCCGATAAAGGCTTTTTGGCTGATTGTATTTCCGTTAGCACAGGGCGGAGTTGTAACGGTAACAATTTTTAATTTTATAGCAATATGGAATGAATATTTCCTTTCACTTTTGTTTGTAAATTCAGAGAAACTAAGACCTGTAGCACTGGGATTATTCTCAATGATTAACGGAATGAAATACAGCGGTGACTGGTCAGGATTATTTGCTTCAGTAATAATTGTATTTATACCGACATTTGTGCTTTATATAGGACTTTCAAAGAAAATCATCGGTGGAATAACCGGAGGAGTGAAGGGCTAGGAAGGAAGTACAATATGAATTTATTGTTTGTTTTTGCAGATCAATGGAGAGCCGGAGCTCTCGGATATGCAAAGGAAGATCCGGTTAAAACTCCGAATATGGATAAGTTTTGTGAAGAATCTACTTATTGTGATCACACTTTCAGTACCTTTCCGGTCTGCTCTCCTCATAGAGCCAGTCTTATGACCGGAAAATATCCTCTCTCAGCAGGATTTTTTACAAATTGTAAGAGGGGATTATCTTTAAGGTTAAAAGATGAAGAGATATGTATAGGTCAGGTACTTAAAAAATCGGGTTATGATACCGCATATATCGGAAAATGGCATTTGGATGAACCTGAGCAAAACTATCATGAGTTTCCAAAATCCGGTGCAAGAGATTGGGATGCCTATACTCCGCCGGGAGTAAGAAGGCATGGATTTGATTATTGGTATTCCTACGGTACCTATGATATGCATTTATCACCGCATTATTGGCATGACAGTGATGAGATGATTAAGGTAAACAAATGGTCGCCTGAGCATGAAACGGATAAGGCAATAGAATATCTGTCAAAAATAAGGGATAAATCAAAGCCCTTTGCAATGTATATATCTTGGAATCCGCCACATAGTGTTTACAGTGAAGTTCCGGATGAATATTTAAAACTGTATGAGGATGTGGAGTTAAAGGAGAATGTGAGTTTAGAGAATATTCATCATCACACAGGTGAAAATGCTGCAATGAGTGAGGAAGAGCTTAGACTTACCACAAAGCAGTATTATGCGGCTATAAGCGGTCTTGACAAGCAGTTTGGAAGGTTGATTGACTTCCTAAAAGAAAATAATTTATATGAGGATACTCTTGTTATCCTGTCGGCGGATCATGGTGATATGATGGGTTCACACGGACTGATGGGAAAGCATGTCTGGTATGAGGAGTCAATAAAAATTCCTTTTGTATTGCATGTACCGGGAAACAATAATAAAAGATGCTACACCTGTATAGGAAGTCAGGATATGATGCCTACTGTCTTGGGGCTTTTGGGTTGTTCCATACCTGACAGTGTTGAAGGAGAGGACTGCTCAAAATTTATTAAAGGAGCAGAGGATAAGAATAGAGTAAGCTTTATTATGGCATGCCCGGGCAGAGCGGATTTTGTGGAAAAATTTAAAAAAGTCGGTAAGGATCCTGCCGGATTTGGATGGCGAGGTGTTAGAACACAGGAGTATACCTATGTTATGGAACTGGGATATGATGTTATTTCTAATCCCAAAAGATATCTTTATGATATTAAAAATGATCCGCAGCAAAAAACAATTCTTGATTTAGAGATTGAAGAGAATAAAAGGCTTGCAAAAAAGATGGAAGAGGAAGTCATTAAATGGATGGAGCGTCAAAATGACGGTTTCCTTAAGAATTGGAAGACTGCAATATGAATAATATAGATTTGTTGTGGGATGATTTTAAAGAGCATTTTGCATTTAAGAAAGAAGATTATATAAAGATTGCGGACTTTTGTAATAAAAACTGCAAAGAAATGAGGGATATTGTTCTTCAAACCGCAGATGAAGTTGTTGAAAATACATTTCTTTTCAGACTTCCATGGGATATGGAAGCCACAAATGAGGCGGTAAATTTTAAAGAAAAAATAAAGTGGAATTATTGCTTTAATGAGGATGAAGAATTTATTTTTCAATTAAATAGGCACAGATATTGGATATGTTTGGGGCAGGCATTTTGGATCAATCAAAATGATATATATGTAAAGACTTTTCTAAATCAGTTGCTTGACTGGATAAATGAAAATATAGATATTAAAAATGCCGACAGAAAAGTTTGGAGAACGCTTGAAACAGGGCTTCGTGTAGACTACTGGGTAAGGGCAATGTCATTTTTCATATCCCATCCTCTTATTACAGATGAAATAAAGGAAAAGTTTTTCTATGCATTATCCATACATGCAAAGCATTTGGCAACAAATCCTAAAAAGGGATTTTCCATAAAAAGCAACTGGGGAGTAATGGAGTATGCAGGTCTATATGTACTTTCTCATGTGCTGAAAAATGATGAATATAGAAAAAAAGCAATTTATTTTCTAAAAATGGCACTTTATACACAGATACATGATGACGGAATGCAATGGGAGGCATCCCCAATGTATCATAATGAAGTATTGGATACATATTTGGAAGTTTTAAGAGTGGCTAAGCTTTATAATGACGACGTTTTTTCAGAAGACGAAAAAGGGATTATAAAAAATATGGCTTATGCGACTTTATATCATACTTATCCAAATCACCATCAAATCTTGACCGGAGATTCGGATGACACTGATGTAAGAGATTTATTAAGTCGGGCGGCATTATTGTTTAAAGATGTAAAACTTAAATTCGCAGCTTATAAGGAACTTGATTTTGAAAGCGCATGGCTTTTTGGTCCTGAGGGGATAGATTTTTATGAGAAATTGGAAGCTAAGGAACCCCCCGGAGGACTTATGGCTTGTCATGAAAGCGGCGAGGCAATATGGCGAAATTCCTATAATGATGATTCAAGCTTTATATATTTTAGAAACACAAGTCTTGGGGGAGGTCACGGGCATCAGGACAAGCTTCATATTGAAATTTGGTTTGAGGGTGAGGAAATACTTAGAGACAGCGGGCGTTTTACATATAAAGATATTGATGAAAGATATAGACTTAAAGGCAGTCAGATTCACAATGTTCCCATTATAAATAACACTGAGTATGCGGAGTGTAGGGATTCATGGATATATAAAAGCCTACCGGCTTCCATGGGCAATACTTTTGTTATAAAAGAAAACATGCTGTTATTTGAAGGATTTCACTGTGGGTATATGAACATTGGAGTGCTGCTTAGAAGGCGTGTTGTAGCACCGACATCCGATATCATTATTATAAGTGATGAAATTATCGGGAATAAAGACCATGTTTTATCACAGCATTTTGCCTTTGGAAAGAATATAAGCTTAAAGACGGAAAGTAATGTGGTAATCGGAAAAGGTGAAAGATGTGAATTTAGTGTAAAGAGCTTTGATGAAAACGGTGAAATATTACCTGATATAATAAATTCTCCGCTCTCAAGACATTATAATCAGATAGAAGAAACGAGTGCTCTTAATATAAATACAAGGAGTTCATATTTTTTAACTACTATAATTACCAAAAACATGGTAAATAAAAAAACAGAGATTATAAAAGAGGATGTATACAATTTTTCTTATGAAACTATGCTTGCAAAGGATGCAGCCCAAGGATATGTAATTACAAGAAATGAAGAGAAATACGGGGTTGTTCTCATTAGAAATGATGTGGGGAACCATAGTGACTTAAACGGTATAAGAGGAGTATACGGGCTTGGACAAACCATGGTCGCTGCATTTCATAAAAATCCCGAATATATGACTGTGCTTAAATGGTAGAATTTAAAAGGAGATTTATTAAGTGGATAAATGGATTGACATTAATTTATTGGAAGAATACCCGGAAGCCACGGACAGTATGATTAAAGAGGCTTTGGATATGGCTATGGAACAGGTGAAGAATAATCTACCTGAATTTGAGGAGCATTTTCCGGCGGCAAACAGTGAGGGTAATTTCTACACACCGGGTATCAATACCGATTGGACAAGCGGTTTTTGGACAGGAGAGGTATGGCTTTCCTATGAAAATGCAAAGAATGAGAAGGACAAAGAATTATTTGAAACAGCCGGAAAAAAACAGGTAGACTCATTTTTGGAGCGTATAAATATAAGACATTATATAGATCACCATGATATGGGATTTCTTTATATACCGTCCTGTGTTGCCGCTTACAGCCTGATTTCTTATGAAAATGCAAAGGAGGCGGCAATAAAGGCGGCAGACCAGCTTTGCAGCAGATATCGCCCTGAGGGAAAGTATATTCAGGCATGGGGAGAGATGTGGGCAAGAGATAATGCCAGACTTATTATAGACTGTATGTTAAATGTACCTCTACTCTACTGGGCAAGTGAGGTTACAAAGGATGAGCATTATGCGAAGATTGCAAAAAATCATATTCTTACTACAATGAAGCATATAATAAGAGATGATGATTCCACATGGCATACAATATTTTTTGATCCGGATACCGGTGAATTTTCTCATGGTGCTACCTGTCAAGGATATAAGGATGCATCAGCATGGGCAAGAGGACAGGCATGGGGAATCTATGGAACTGCCATTGCATATAAAAATACCGGAGATAAGGAGTATATAAAATATTTTGAAAGAGTATCAAAGTATTTCTTAAAACATCTGCCTACAGATCTTTGCCCTTATTGGGATCTAAGTTTTGGTGACGGAGATGAAAATGAGCAGCCAAGAGACTCTTCATCAGCTGCAATCGCAATATGCGGATTCTTGGAAATGAGTAAATATTTGGATGAAGAAAGCAGAACATACTATACTTCAGTAGCAAAGAAAATCATGTATTCTCTTATAAAGGACTATCAGGTAAAGGATAGAAGTATATCAAACGGTCAGCTTTTACATGGAACTTATGCCAAGAAGACACCTTATAATACCTGTAAAAACAGTGGTGTTGATGAATGTGTTATTTGGGGAGATTATTTCTTTATGGAGGCTCTTACAAGGCTTGCAAGGGATGATTGGAAAATGTATTGGTAAGTAAAATAACCTTACGCAGTAATATAAAGAGAAAAGAATTTGTACTTTAACGGGAGCAGATATGATTAAACTTAAAATAGTAGGTAGGGGAGAGATAGAAAGAGCCTGCGGCTTTGAGGGAGATAATAGAGCGGAGCTTGTATATTGCAGTGAATACATAGATGGTGACAGAATAGTACTTGATACGGATAAAGCCGGAAGATACTGTGTGGTGCGTTTTGAGGACAGTATGAGAGAGGCATTTATATATATCCCCGGCAGAAGTATGGAATTTTTTATACCTCCTGCAAATAACCGACCGAATTATTCACCAAAAAGCTTTACAGGAATGATACATTATATTGGAGCAAGATATGCCACGGCTGAGGAAATAAAAAAGATAAAAAACCTTGCATTAAATGTTTATGATCAGCATGAAAATAATACTTTTTATCCTCATGCATCCGCTAATGTAGAAACCAGAGGTGAGGCGGTATTTGCGGCAAGAAATGCTGTAGACGGAATGTATGCAAACTCATCTCATGGAAAATATCCTTATCAGAGCTGGGGTATTAACAGAGATCCGGCGGCGGCTCTTACTATTGATTTTGGAAGAGAGGTTCTTATAAATGAAATAAGACTTACTCTAAGAGCGGATTATCCACATGATAATTATTGGGTAAGTGCAGACATTAATTTTGATGACGGCAGCAGTGAAACTTTAAAACTTGAAAAATCCGAAAAGCCACAGTGCTTTCAGATAAAGGAAAGAAAAATAAAAAGCCTTGTGCTTGAAAGGCTTATAAAGGCGGAGGGAGAATCCCCGTTCCCGGCGCTTACACAGATTGAAGTCTGGGGAGTTGAGGTCTGAATTGTAGAAATTTAATACAGTTTTTTGACAAATATCAGGGTGGGTTGATTTTCAATCCACTCTTTTTATACTATTGAAATTTGGGTCATCATATAGTGGAACTTTACCAAATATTATTTATAGGTAGGTGGGTACTGATTTGCAGAAAGTGGAGAAAAGATTATAAAAGTGATATAATATATTAAAAAATTTGAGGAGTAAGATACAATATAAAGAATATTAAAGCTCAAGTCTTCATTAAAAGATAAGGAACAACTAAATCAGGTCGATGGGCAGTAATGAAAGAGTGAAATAGTGTGGATATGAAATTGGTATGTAGTGTGAAATTTTATAGTAAAAAAAGAAAGATATTACCTGATTTAAACAGCGGAAAATATTGTCCCCACCTTATGGTAAAAGGAGATAATAGATATCTTGGAATAAGTTTTATTGAAGGAGATGCAATGGACTTTGATATATGGATTAAATGTATTGTATATCTATTTTATGAGAAAGTTGATTATTCTCAATTGGTTGTCGGAGCAAAATTTCATATAATGGAGGGACGAAATAATGTGGGGGAAGGAGTCGTTCTGGAAGTTTTGAAAGTTTCGCCGGTTCTTGATAAAAATACATATTAAGAATATTATAACTGCAATATATACAGTAATAAAAGCAGTTTGTGATTTGAAAAGGATAAAATAAAAATGGAACTACTCGACTATTTAAAATGGAGAAATGATGTAAGCTTATCGGTAGCATCATTTAATGATATAGATAATGTTATACTGTCATATATATCGTATATGAATTTTAGTGAATTATTCCCTGAAAATAATAATACTTCCGGTATCGAGGAGATACTGGAAGTGTTTTGTGAGAAATATTCTTTGGATGAAATAAGAGAGAACGGACAATTTACAGCAAGAGCCCCTCTTTTACTGGAACAGATGGTAAAAGGTGAGCGTTTTGGAGGAACAAGAATCGGACATTATAAGGATATTTTTGATGAAGAAGAAATCAAACAATTTTCGGCTGTTACATTTTTTCTTCCTGACGGAACAAATTACATAGCTTTTCGTGGAACTGACAGTACTATAACGGGTTGGAAAGAAGACTTTCTTATGAGTTGTATGTCGGATACGGAAGGGGCAAAGGAAGCGGCAGATTACTTAAATGATGTATCCAGTAGTATTAAGGGTGAGCTTATACTTGGAGGACATTCAAAAGGCGGTAATTTTGCAATATATGCAACAGCCTTTTGTAATGATAAAGTAAAGAAGCGTATTACCAAAGTATATAATAATGACGGTCCCGGATTTAGGGATGAAATTATAGATACTGAAGAATATAAGCAGATTACCCATAAAATATGTAGTATAGTTCCACAAACATCTATAATAGGTCAATTGCTTTCAAATGATGGTGAGCAAAAGGTAATAAAAAGCAGTGCAAACAGTATATTCCAGCATGATGCTATGACATGGGAGGTAACTAGAGACGGGTTTGTAGAGTCGGAGCTGGATGGATTAAGCAATTTTGTAAGGATAGCATTGGGATCGTGGCTTGAAAAAACCGATGATGAAACAAGGGAGTCTCTTGTTTCGACGGTTTTTTCATTGATTGAAGAGACAGAAGCAAAAACATTTAAAGAATTTGGAGGGAACTTATTTAAGAATACCGGAATAATCATAAAGAGCCTGGCAAAACTTCCAAAAGAAAAGAGGGATGAGTTGATGAGTGCGTTTAGCAGTGCATTGCAGGTAGGAGGGGAAACGGTTATGAATAATATCCCTATAATTTCGAGTAAAGAATAAAAGATATTTTTAAAACTGATAAAACTTAGAATAAATAACTATGTAATAGTTTATAAAATTAAGTTTTATTATGCAATAAGTATAATACATATGTTATATCTTTAGTTTATGAGTATTTACTTTAAACTTCTAAGATGATATAATTTTAATTACCAAAATGGTAATCAAATAAGAGGAGACGGTGATCAATTTTGGGAATGCAGATATTGTACAAGAATGAAACTGTAAAGAAACAGTTTTGCTCTGATTACAAAAAACAGTGGCGTTATCCTGAACAAGTAAAAAAGAAACTTGAATCTGCAGAAAATTTTATATTAAATGCAGAGTCTTTGATGGATATTGCTAATTATATCCCATTTCATTTTGAACATTTAAAAGGTGATAGAAAAGATGAATGGAGTATACGATTGGGCAAAACCGGATATAGGGTTACAATGATTCCTTGTGATAATGATGGTAGTGAGATTATAAAAGGAGATATACTTGCTCAGTGTAAAATGATCAAGATTGTGAAAGTAACGGAGGTGTCAAACCATTATGAGTAATATAAATGAATACAAAGATATAGTGGCATTTCACCCTGGATATTATATTGCAGATATTATAGAAGATATGGAAATAAGTCAGGTTGAATTTGCCACAAGAATGGGAACAAGCACAAAGACTTTAAGTCAGTTGATAAATGGAAAATCTAATATTTCTAACGACTTGGCAAAAAAACTTTCTGTTATGTTAGGAACAAGTATAGAAGTCTGGCTAAATTTACAGAATACATATGATCAGAAGTTGATTGAAATACAGATGGCTAAGGATATTGACTCACAGGCGGAATTGGTAAAAGAAATAGATTATAAATACTTTGTAGATGTTGTTGGTTTGGAAATGGCAAAAAGTATTAATGATAAAGTTAATAATCTTTGTAAATTTTTTATGGTTTCAAATTTAAGAATTATGTTGCAACAGGATTTCTTAGTGAATTTTAGGACAAGTGTATCTTACATTAGTGAGAAGAATATTATTAATTCCAGGGCTTGGATTCAAACAGCTATGAATATTTCAAAAAATATAGATACTAAGCCTTATAATGCGGCAATGCTAAAAGAGTATTTACCGGAGCTAAGAAGTATGACAGTTAAAAAACCTGAGGATTTTTTACCAAGAATGCACGAAATTTTTGCGGATTGCGGTATTGCATTTGTTCTACTGCCACATTTGAAGAATTCAGGTGTAAATGGTGCTGTAAAATGGGTGACTGAAGACAGAGTAGTGCTTGCAATGAATAATAGAGGATTGGATGTAGATAAGTTTTGGTTTTCTTTATTCCATGAAATCAAGCATGTTCTTCAACAAAAAATTAAAACAGTATTTATAAGCAGTACAGTTGAAGAAATGAAAGATTATAATAACAATCTTGAAGTAGAAGCGGACAGGTTTGCAATGGATTATCTTATTCCACCCGAAGAGTATAAAAAACTGGAACCGACAAGATATACTTCGGATAATGAGATTAAAGAGTTTGCTAAAAAGATAGGAATACATCCCGGTATTGTAGCCGGGAGGTTACAGCATGAAGGAATTATTGCACAGAACAGATGTTCAAAATTAAAAGAAAAATATGTGATTAAAATAAAACATATCGAATAAAATATAAGTATATATAAAGGAGAATATATTAATGTCAAACTATAATATCAATACCATCTGTGTACAGGGTGGTTATGAACCGAAAAAAGGAGAGTCAAGAGTAGTTCCGATAGTACAGTCTACAACCTTTAAGTATGAGACTTCACAGCAGATGGGGGATTTATTTGACTTAAAGGAGGCAGGGTATTTTTATACAAGGCTTGCAAACCCTACCAATGATGCTGTGGCAAGAAAGATTTGCCAACTTGAGGGAGGTGTGGCTGCTATATTGATATCATCAGGACAGGCTGCAAATTTCTATGCAATATTAAATATTGCATGTGCAGGTGATCATATAATTGCTTCTTCTGCTATTTATGGTGGAACATACAATTTATTGGCTAATACTATGAAGAATATGGGGATAGAAGCCACTTTTGTTGATCCGGATATTTCAGCCGAGGAGTTGGAGTCCAAATTTAAGCCAAATACAAAGCTTATATTTGGTGAGACTATAGCAAACCCTTCACTTAAGATTCTGGATATAGAAAAGTTTGCACAGGCGGCACATAAGAATGGTGTACCTTTAATAGTTGATAATACTTTCCCTACACCGATTTTTTGTAGACCGTTTGAATGGGGAGTAGATATAGTTACACACTCAACCACAAAGTATATGAACGGTTCAGCAAATGCGGTAGGAGGAGTAGTTGTGGACTCAGGTAATTTTGACTGGGAAAAATACAGTGAAAAGTTCCCGGGACTTACAACTCCTGATGCAACATATCATGGAATAGTCTATACAAAGAGCTTTGGTAAAGGTGCATACATTACAAAGATGACAACTAATCTGATGCGTGACCTTGGAGCTATACCTTCTCCACAGAATTCATTCTACCTTGGAGTTGGACTTGAAACATTGCATTTAAGAATGGAAAGACATTATGAAAATGCTCTGGCTCTTGCTAAGCATTTACAAAACCATCCTAAGGTATCTTGGGTTTCTTTCCCCGGACTTGAAAATGACAGTCAGTATGCCCTGGCACAAAAGTATCTTCCAAACGGAACTTGTGGAGTTATATCATTCGGTGTTGTAGGTGGAAGAGAGGCGGCAGTTAATTTTATGGATTCCTTAAAATTGGCTGCAATTGTTACCCATGTTGCTGATGCAAGAACCTGTGTACTTCATCCTGCATCCACTACTCACCGTCAGATGAATGATAATGAGCTTGCAGCTGCCGGAGTATCACCTGATCTTATCAGAATGTCTGTAGGCATTGAGGATATAAGAGATATTATAGCTGATGTGGATAAGGCACTGGGGAAGTAAAATATCGGTAAGCGTTAATAGAAAGGATAGGTATATGACTATTTACATAGATGAATCTGGGTCCATTAATAATCATATGCCGAATAATAAATATTTTATTATAGCCTTGGTAAATGTTACAAACAGAGCGTCCCTAAAGAAGTCATATAAACGTTTTGTTTCTTCTAATTTTAATAGATTGCTGGAACTTGATGGTGATAAATTAAATGTCAAAACAGGTAAGCTCATCAAAGAAGGTTCAAAAATGTTTCGTAAAGGAATATTTCAAGAACTTAAGGGCTCGCAATTTGATAAGGAAATGAAACAAAAATTTGTGGTATATTGACATGTTTGATAGTTTATGTTAACATTATGTTATCAACAGTAAGTCCTATTCCTATATGGGTGCCGTTTTCGAGGTAAGCGTCATGTGTTGGCGTCACCGGTAGGCAATTGATTATTTATAAGAGTTTAGACCGGTCGTAAGATTGGTCTTTTTCTTTTATCAGATGTTTTTTAAAATAATAATTTTACTTAAGCATAAAAGAAAGGAAAAATATGAATACAAAAGAAAAGTTAAAAAAGTATCAGGACTGGCTTTTTAAATGTTCTGCATACCAAATGGCATTAAATATTATTAATATTGATAAGCAGACAGTTGCACCAAGTGCAGGAGCTGCGTACAGAGATGAGAGATCTGCATACCTGGCAGGTGAACTGTTCAGTCTGGAAACTAATGAGGAAATAGTTGATTTATTAAAGGATTTAAAAGATGACAGGGAAGTAGAGGCTGAGGATAAGCGTGCAATAGAGCTTTATTATAAGAAAGCTTTAGATACTGTTTGTATACCGAAGGAAGAGTTTGTAGCTTTTAAAAAGCTTTGCGATGAATCATTTGATGCGTGGATACTAGCAAAGTCAAAAGCGGATTATTCTATCTTTGAGCCATATTTAAAGAGAGTTATTGAGAGTCAAAAGAAATTATATGGATATCGTACAAGCGATAAAAATATCTATGATCAGATGCTGGATGATTATGAGCCGGGTATGGATCAGGAAAAATATGATGCATTCTTTAATGCATTAAAAGAGAGATTGGTTGTGCTTATCCAAAAGGTAACAAAGGCGAAGCAGATAGAAGAGGGATTTTTGCATCAGAGCTTCCCTATAGAAGATCAAAAGAAGTTTATGGACGGATTACTTAATTACTTACATTTTGATTCTTCATGGGGATATCAAAATGAGTCTGAGCATCCGTTTACGTCATGGACATGTGAGAATGACTGCCGTACAACTACAAAGTATTTGGACTCAAATGTGACATCCGCCATACTTTCAACTGTTCATGAGGTGGGGCATGCCTATTATGAGCATAATATCAATCCGAAATATGACGGAATGATTTTATCTGAGGGAGTTTCCAGCGGAATGCATGAATCACAGTCAAGACTTTGCGAAAATTATCTGGGACGCACTATGGCTTTTTGGAAATATAATTATCCTAAATTGCAGGCATATTTCCCTAAGCAACTTGGTAATGTAAGTCTTGAAGATTTCTATAAAGCAATCAATATTTCAAAGCCGTCATTTGTTCGTACAGAAGCGGATGAGCTGACATATCCATTGCATGTTTTGATTCGTTATGAGATAGAAAAGGGCTTATTTAACGGCACTATATCTACAGAAGGACTGGATAAAACATGGAATGCGAAGTACAAAGAATATCTTGGAATAGATGTGCCAAATGACAAACTTGGAATATTACAGGATGTACACTGGTCAGATGGAAGCTTCGGATACTTCCCAACCTATGCACTTGGTACAGCCTTTGCAGCACAGTATGTGCATGCTATGAAAAAGGATCTGGATGTAGATAAATTACTTGAAAACAATAAATTTGATGAAGTTATGGACTGGTTAAAGAAAAATATTCATACACATGGTTTCCGCTACGAGGCACCGGAGCTTATGAAGATGGTGACCGGAGAGGAATTTAATGTAAACTATTTCCTTGACTATATTGAGGAGAAATATACAAAGCTTTATCAGTTATAAAACTATAAAACTAAGTCTCTCATTCCCTTAAAATATTGACTATTCCCTCAAAAATAACTATTATTTAAGGGAATAGTAGTAGAGGTAAGGGAATGAGAGATTTTAATTATTCAAAAATCAAAGAGAAAAAATGGGATTTGGAAATTTTGGGTTTGGTGGCAGCGATATATAAAGAAGCCGGAAAGCAGGAAATGTATCTTAAACAAAGACCGGAAGAATTAGAAAAGCTTGTAGAAATTGCAAAAATACAAAGTACAGAAGCATCTAATGCTATTGAAGGTATTGTTACCACAAACTCTCGTATAAGGCAGCTTGTAGAAGAAAAGACAGCACCAAGGAATAGAGATGAACAGGAGATTATAGGATATAGAGATGTTTCAAATATCATTCATGAAAGTTTTGATGCTATACCTATAACACAAAACTACATCCTTCAATTACATAAGATACTATACAGCTATATGGAAAATAGTATGGCAAGTAGGACAAAAAGTGTACAAAATTATATTAGTGCTACATATCCGGATGGGCATTCAGAAACATTATTCACACCGCTTGCACCATATGAAACACCTGAAGCTTTGGATAAGATATGTGAAGAATATAATAGAGTAATAGGAAATGCAGAGATTGATCCATTGATTATTATTCCTGTATTTATACATGATTTTCTCTGTATACACCCTTTTAATGACGGAAATGGAAGAATGAGTAGACTGCTCACTACACTATTATTACATAGAAACGGTTTTTATGTGGGTAAGTATATTTCATTAGAAGCAAAGATTGAAAAAAATAAAGATTTTTACTACGCTTCACTTAGACAGGCACAAACCGGTTGGTATGAAAATGATGAAGATAAATTGCCTTTTATTAAATATATACTTGGAACAATTCTATCAGCATATAGAGATTTTGGTGAAAGATTCGCACTGGTAGAAGAAAAACTTTCTGCATTGGATACAGTAAGACGGGCTTGCCTAAACAAGATAAGTAGATTTACTAAGCAGGATATACGAGAGTTATGTCCTTCACTCAGCCTAAGCTCCATTGAAGGTGCACTTAGAAAGTTGGTGTTATCAGGTGAGCTTAAGAGAGAAGGAAAAGGTAAGAACACTTACTATTATAGGCTGGGCTAAATTAATAGAACATTTATAGACATATCGTTTTGAACAGGTATGTTTATTTTAATGCATGTAACTGATAATGCTTAAGTAGGCGATAGGAAGTTTAATCGGTCATGGGAAAAGTCTGAGATAATACAGTATGTTCTCTGACTGATATTTTTGCTATATGTGTACTTGGTTTGATGCTTAC
The DNA here is from genome assembly GCF_017565785.1 of Lachnoanaerobaculum sp. Marseille-Q4761. NCBI lineage: Bacteria > Bacillati > Bacillota > Clostridia > Lachnospirales > Lachnospiraceae > Lachnoanaerobaculum > Lachnoanaerobaculum sp. Marseille-Q4761. The sequence goes on along the minus strand of NZ_JAGEKB010000002.1, from coordinate 317,226 downwards.
GGATTTTCTACTAAAGATATAGAAGATATAAATTGAATTAATTTAAAAGTAGTCGTAAAATATTATAGAGCTTACATATCCATATTGAAGAATATTAAAATATTAGGAGGTAAAATATGATGAAATTGTCTCTAAACGGTTTGCAGGATAATCAGGCCTGGAAAGCTGTAGGAATTGCACTGCCTGATTATGATGTGGAAGCTTTACAAAAAAGGACAAAGGAAAAGCCGGAGTGGGTTCACTTTGGAATCGGAAACATTTTCCGTATCTTTCTTGGTGGAATAGCGGATGACTTGATTACACAAGGGTTGATGGATACCGGTATTATTTGTGCAGAAACCTTTGATACTGATATAATTGATAAAATATATACTCCGTATGACAATCTCTGCCTTGGAGTCATATTGCATAAAGACGGCAGTATGGATAAGAGAGTTATCGGATCACTTGCAGAGTGTGTCAAGGCAAGAAAAGATGACGGTACAGGGTGGGCAAGATTGAAAGAAATCTTTAGTGCTCCAAGTCTAAAGATGGTTTCATTTACAATTACCGAGAAAGGCTACAATCTTAGAAAGACGGACGGAAGTTATTTGGAATATGTTCAAAGGGATATTGAAAACGGACCTGATGAGTGTAGCGGTGCGATAGCGGTTGTGACAGCAATGCTTTTTGAGCGATGGAATGCAGGAGGTGTCCCGATTACATTGTCATCAATGGATAACTGTTCCCACAACGGTTCTCTACTTAGAAGTTCGGTAATCACTATGGCAAATGAGTGGGGAAAACACGGATTTTTGGAAGATGATTTTTTAAATTGGGTACAGGATGAGACAAAGGTATCATTCCCTTGGTCGATGATTGATAAGATTACACCGCGTCCGGCTGAGTTTGTAGCTGAAGTCCTGAAAAAAGATGGTGTAGAGGGGCAGGATATTATTGTTACTTCCAAGAATACCTATATCGCCCCTTTTGTAAATGCTGAAAAACCACAATATCTTGTTATTGAGGACAGCTTCCCCAACGGTCGTCCGGCACTGGAACATGGCGGCGTCTATATGACAGATAGGGAAACCGTTGATTGTTCTGAACGTATGAAGGTTACTGCTTGTCTAAATCCTATCCATACGGCACTTGCTCCTTACGGCATGTTATTGGGATATGAGTATTTTGCAGACATTATGAATGATCCTGAATTGAAGATATTGGCTCATAATGTTGGCTACATTGAGGGGTTGCCATGTGTGGAGGATCCGGGAATTTTTTCACCTAAGGCATTTCTTGACGAGGTTATAGAGGAACGCCTTCCGAATAAATATTTGGGAGATACAACCGCCAGAATCTGTACAGATTCTTCCCAAGGAGTAGGGGTACGCTTTGGTGAAACAATACGATCATATGTAAATGAGTATGGTACAGCCTCAGGCCTAAAAGCTATTCCACTTGCACTTGCCGGATGGATGCGCTATTTCTATGCTGTTGATGACATGGGAAAGCCTTTTACTTTGGCTCCGGATCCACTGGCTCAGGAATTGCATGATGTTGTGAGTGAAGTAAAACTTGGTGAGCCTGAAAGCCTTAGGGATCAATTGCATACGATACTTTCCAATAAAGAAATATTTGGAATTGATTTATACGAAGCCGGTGTAGCACAGAAGATAGAAGAGTTTTTTAAAGAAGAAATCTCAGGCACAGGTGCAGTTCGTGCTACTTTGAAAAAGTATCTTAACTGATAATATAAAAAATATGGGTATATTTTATTCAAGACTTTCAAACCCTACAAATGATGCTGTAGCAAGAAAAATTTACCAACTTGAGGTTGTTGTTGTGGTAGGCTCAGGAAATTTTGAATCGAAGAGAAATATACAAAGATATATCAGCTATAAAACTAAGACTCTTATTCCCTTAAAACATTGACTATTCCCTTAAAAATAACTATTATTTAAGGGAATGATACTAGGGTAAGGGAATGAGAGATTTTAATTATTCAAAAATCAAAGAGAAAAAATGGAATTTGGAAATTCTAAGTTTGGTGGCAGCGATATATAAAGAAGCAGGAGATGTATCTTAAGCAAAGACCACAAGAATTAGAAAAGCTTGTAGAGATTGCAAAAGTTCAGAGTGCACAGTCATTAAATGCTATTATCCGGAAATCTGTTCACAGATGGGCATTTTCTCTGCACCGACTGTACCGGCATATATTGACGGTCAGCTTGTTGCACGAGAGAGCGGATATTTAAGTCTGGATACACTACTTGGAAATATTGAGCGTTATCTTGAATTGAGGAAATAAGGATGCGTAGGGTGAGACAATAGGTATTATTAAAGACATATCATGGTTATTTGTCAAATATTGGGACGGGTTGAGTTTCAACCCGTCTTTTTCAATTTTTTTTTACCTGTCTGTTATCTATCTTATATATAGTAAGTAAATCAAAAAGCAAATTACTGTCTTTTGGGAAGGATAGATATCTTGCCTCCCAAAACGGAGCAAATTTTTCCTTATATTTTCTTAGACCGCCAAAGGAATAGAAACGATTTGTGAAGCTGTAAACTAAAAATGCAAGCTTCTCATTTAAAAAGCTGTGGTCATACTGACCGACATTTGAAAGAGGAGCCATTCCAAGGTCAAAGTATCTGACATTATTTTCCTTCATATAGAGAAAAATCCGGACAAAAAGATAGTCCATAATACCGTTTTTTTCCGTTTTAGGATCGTAGCGCATAAGGTCTATACTTGACTCATTATCATTATTACATACCAAAAAGTTTGCAAATGCCTGAATATTTCCGGAATCATCAAGTACACAGGCAATTGGGGCAAGTGAAAGATAATCTCTGTCAAAATACCCTAAAGAAAAGCCCTTTTCCTGTCTTCCCAAAAGCCAGTTGTCAGAAATATTTTTCAATTCATCCAAAAAATTATTTGAAAAAGGTGGAAACTCTACTTTAAAGGAATATCCGCTGTTTTCTCCACGATTTGTAATGGCACGAAACTTTCTTCCACTTTTTCCGACCAAACCAAATTCAGTTAGATCCACTTTCGCAGTTTCACCAAATTTCATAAAATCATAGCCGAAATTATGCAGGAGTAAAGTGATATCCTGACTTATTTCGTAAAAGAGCGGTATAAGATTTTTGTCTTCGGCATCTTTTATAAATGCAGATACAGCTTTATTAAAATATTCACTTCTACCTATAGGATCCCCCATAACAACCGCCTTACCGTCTTCTAAGGCAAACTGAAAAGCCACGAGGTCCTTATTATCTTCGCTATAATAATATATAAGTTTATCACCCAAAAATGCAAGAGAAGCATTTAAATTGGTATTATCAAAACTTTCCAAAAACGCTTTATAACGAGATTTTTCAATTTTTTCTCCAAATGTAAAATGTCTGTCCTTTGCCATAGATTCTACTGCAATATAAAAGAATGCAATAATCAGTAAGTAGGCAAAAAGGTGTAAAAAACGAATGAAAAAGCCGTTAAAAAAATGGGTTCCAATAGAAGCACTTGAGAAGAAACCGTTATGATGAAAGAGCTGAAAACCCAAACTGTTGCCACCTGTATTTCCCCTTGATACATACAAAAGAAATACAGTGACTATAAAGCTGGAAACTATATATCCTATATCTTTTATTCTGTCTTCCAAAGGATAGAAAAATGCCTTTCTGTTTAATCTGTTTCTCTCAGTATATAAAAGTATTAAAAATACAAGTATATAAAGACTGCCAAAAACGGAGCAGTCGCCAAGATTAATATAAATCAGGCTTATAGGGCAAAGCACAATTGAAAATGGTTTTGTAAATGCAGAATGTCTTTTTATAAATCTTCCAAGTAGAAAGAAAAGGCTTCCAAGCAGGAAACTTGGAAATTGAAAGAGCAGTTGTCCGTGTATGGGATCCATTTTTCCTATAATAGGTATATTATGAATCTCATCGGGAAGTATTGCACTTGCCATAAGGAAAAAACCGAAGAAGTTTGCCATAAAGTGAAGCATTCCACGGCTTATTATATTTGAGAGCTTCCCGGGTAAGCCAAGAAACTTATCATTTATTTGTCCTCCCATACTCTTTATAAATAAAATCAGTCCTATAAAGAAAGGAATAAAATAATAAAAAATACGGAAAAGCAAAAGCCAGCTTGCAGCTTCATTATGGTTTAATGAAAGATGTAGCAGACCTCCAATCATTATCAGATCAAAACTTCCGAGACTGCCGGGTATCATTGATACGATACCTATACAAATGGAGATGCAATATAAAGGAATTATATTTACAAAAGAAACATTGTAACCGAGAACTCTGCCTACATAGAAGAAAAATCCGGATACAAATAACCAATCCAAAAGAGAGGTACCTATTAGAGCAAGTATTTTCTTAATGCTTAAATTGCCAAAGTAGTCCAGATTCTTTCTGGTAGAAAGGAAAAGCAGTACCGGAAGTATAAGAGAGGCAAGTGCAAGTACAAAACTGTATGTCTTTAAAGTATTATTAGCATTATAAGAAAATACTAATAATAATGATATAAATGACAATAAGGAAAGCCCTGACATAAAATAAGGCATTACCTTTGATATACCTTGCATTGTTTTGTCTCCCTCTTCCTCTTCGGAAAAATAGCTGTACCTAAGCCCGAGGTCTATAATTCCTGCAAAGCCTATAAGATTATTTAAACTGTTTATAGTCCAACTGTTTTCAATAAGCTTAAATACAGAAATTTTCTTTCCAAGTTCTTTTGTCAGTATATAGTCATACAGCATCATAGGAGAGACTGCAAGAATACCCAAAATAAGAAGACTTAAAATCTGTAAAATAGATAAATGACTGAGTATATCCTTTACAGCACTAAAAGAAACAGTCTTTCTCATATGAGAAAACTCTATCAGAACCAAGATAAGTATACTTATAAATAAAATGCCTTTTATAACATTCTTGTATTTTTTTAAAAAAGAGATTATCTTTTGCATTTTACCTCCTTGAAGAATTGCAAATCACATAGTACAACTTTGTATATAACTCACCATTTTTGAAATAGTCTTGTTAAAGTAGTTACTGTCCTTTTTTGGAATATTGTGTCCTTGGTTTTTTATCTCTATAAACTTACCCTTAGGAAAAAGTCCGGCAATAGCCTTGCTGTGCTCCCTTTTGATCATATCATGGTCTCCAACTAAAACTATGACAGGATAGTTTGATTTAGAAAAAACTTCCTTAGGAATATTTAAATCTTCATGCAAGAGTGGAGAGACTTTTGCTCTCCTTTTAAAAAAGGGGAAGATTATACCCAGAGTTTTATATAAGGCTTCTTCAAAATAACAAGCGTATCCCGGGAGAAATTTCAGACCTGTAAAAGTAATATTACCGCTGTTTGCCAAGATACCGGCAACTCTTTCTTTGTGAAGCGCAGCATACTTTATGGCAAGGTTTGCACCGTCACTATGTCCTACCAGCAGACATTTTTCTATATTAAGATATGAAAGTAGCTCATCAAGACTGTCTGCCAAATAAGAAAAGCTTATTTTCCCCAAAATATCTCCTGATTTACCATGTCCTAAGCTGTCTACAAAAATAAGCTTATAGTACTTGCTCAAAACCCTTTGCTTTTTAAAATAACCGCTTTCCAGATTGTTTCCGTGTAAGAAGACAACCGGAAAGCCTTTTCCTATGATTTCATAATGGATTCTTTCTCCGTTATTACGATAAAATTCCATATCATCACACTTTCAATAGTTTATTTGTATCAAGTTCTAGCACAATGAAAATGAATTGTCAAATTAAATTTGAATGAAATAAACTTTTCACCAAGGGGATTAGAAAATCAGATTTAATTCTACTGGTAAAAATGTTATTATTGTACATAGTGTGTTAAGTTATATTAAATTAGGAATAAAACAATCTTATCCCAGAGATGACACTGTGAACCAAGTCCGTACAATAGGACAGGATAAATATTAGAATCAAAGTGGGGTGTAAAATATATGGAAAGAAAAGCGTACAGTGCAGGTGCTGTAAAGATGTCTTTTTGGTTTATGGAATTTCGCAAAGTTGTAGGGCTTATGGCAGAAGGAAAAACTTTGAAAGAAATAAAAGAAATCAATAAAAAAGAGAATATATTCGGTGCGCCTACAATACTTCGCTCCGAACAGATATTTAATACGGTTTCAGGAAGAATTAAAATGCTTAATAAAAGCTTTATTAGTGTATTTCAAGACAGTGATGTTACAACACAGAAATTATTTGCGCTTATAGCGGCACTTGCCTATGATACATTGTTTTTTGACTTTGTTTATGAGGTTATAAGAGAGAAGCTTATTATCGGGAGCAATACATTTACAGAAAGCGATATTAGAATATTCTTTAAGGATAAGCAGCTACAGAGCGAAAAGGTGGCAAAGTGGACTGATCCGACAATTATCAGGCTGGGCAGATCTTATAAAACAATGCTTTTTGAGGCGGGACTTATCGATAAAGGGAAAACAGAGAGAAAAATTATAAAGCCGATACTTGATCCTGCTATGGAATACTGGTTAAAAGATCATAGTATGGAGGCATATATTATGGCACTGACAGGAGTTGGATGATGGCAGATTTAGCAGCTAGACTTGACGAAATGGAGGCGGAGATTAAAAAGCCTAAATTTCGTAAAAACAGCGGAAGAGCAAATGAAGTAAATTATTGGGTATTTGACTATCCGGCGGAAAAAGAAATGGAAGTTCGTGAGCGTATAAATTACCTGAAAAATAAGAATCAAAAAGGTGGTGATGATTTTGAATTGGTGGTTTTTGATCTATATGATATCATTATCGACTTTCTTGAAGATAAAAACTTTATGGAAAAATGTTTTGATTTTGAAAAGAAAAAGGGCTTTGAAAGGATAACAAAGGCGGTAAGCAATTCTATGAAGTTTAATGATGATGACAGTATTATTGTAAAGCATATAAAGGATAATACACCTGATAATGCGATTGTCTTTTTGACAGGGATTGGGAAATGTTACCCCATACTTCGTTCGCATAAGGTTCTTAATAACTTACATCAGGCATTTGTGAAAGCACCGGTTGTGATGTTTTTCCCGGGTACATATAATGAACAGGAACTTATTCTTTTCAATGAGATAAAAGATGATAATTACTACAGAGCATTCAAGCTTGTAAAATAGGAGGGAAAATGCAGATTAAAGATATGTTTGCCAAAAAGATTGACCGTGAGATTCAGGGAGTCATCATCGTAGGGCAGGGCGAAGAGACAAATGTGTCACAGGAACTTGAGGAATATGTGGTTACAAAAGAATTGCAAAAGCATTTTGCGGATTTTTTCGCTGCATATAAAAAGAGTATTGATGGAAGCACACCTAAGATGGGAGTGTGGATCTCGGGTTTTTTTGGAAGCGGTAAATCACATTTCCTAAAGATATTATCATATCTGCTTGATAACAAAATTGTCGGAGATAAGCATGCACTTGATTACTTTATTGATGATAATAAGATAACAGACTCGAGAGTACTCTCAGATATGCAACTTGCGGCAAATACACCGGCGGATGTTGTACTTTTTAATATTGATTCCAAGAGTGAATCAAGTGGTAAGCATAATAAAGATGCCATTGTAAATGTGTTTTTGAAAGTCTTTAACGAAATGCAAGGGTTTTGCGGATCTATGCCTCATATAGCAGACCTTGAGAGAAGACTTGTTGAAGTGGGAAGGTTTGACGAGTTTAAAACTGTATTTGAAGATGAATATGGAGAGTCATGGGAGGAGTCCAGAAAAGACTTTGACTTTATACAAGACAGTGTGGTGGATGCTCTTGTAAATATGGACTATATGAGTGAGGCAGCTGCAAGAAACTGGTGTGAGAAAGCGGCAGAAAGCTACACTATAAGTATAGAAGATTTTGCAAAGCGTGTAAAATCATATATAGAGAGAAAGGGAAACAACCATCATGTGGTTTTCCTTGTAGATGAAATTGGACAGTATATAGGTGATGATTCAAAACTTATGCTGAATTTACAGACTGTTACGGAAGAACTTGGAAAAGAATGTATGGGCAGAGCCTGGGTGATCGTCACATCACAGCAGGATATAGACTCTATTACCAAGGTAAAGGGAAATGATTTTTCAAAGATTCAGGGAAGATTTGATACAAGACTGTCACTATCCAGTGCCAATGTGGATGCCGTAATAAAAAAAAGGATTCTTGATAAAACCGATACTGCAGCACAGGCACTTAGACTTTTGTATGAGCAAAAATCAACTATTATAAAAAATCTGATAGTATTTAATGACGGTGTGGAGAAAAAGCTTTATGCAAATGAGAATGATTTTACTGAAAGTTATCCTTTCGTGCCATACCAGTTTAACCTGCTTGCAAGTGTGCTGACATCCATTCGTACACATGGTGCATCAGGAAAGCATTTATCGGAGGGAGAGCGTTCCATGCTGGCTTTATTTAAGGAGTCGGCATCAACATTAAAAGAAAGAGAGATGGGAGTCATTGTACCCTTCCATCGTTTTTATGATGCCTTGGAAAACTTCCTTGATCACAGCCATAAGGGGGTTATCAGTAAAGCGTATAATAACAATTATATCAATCCGGAGCAAAAAGATGCCGATGTCTTTACCGTCAATGTTTTAAAGACATTGTTTATGATCAAGTATGTGCTTGAAATAGAATCAAATATTGACAATATTACAAGCCTTATGATTGAAAATATTGATGATGATCGCATTGCACTGAAGGAGAAGGTGGAAGATGCGATAAAGATATTGATGCGTCAGATGCTGGTGCAAAAAAACGGAAATATCTATGTATTTTTGACTGATGAAGAGCAGGAAATCAATAATGAGATAGAAAAAGAAAATGTTGAAATGTCGGAGGTCATCACAAAGATTGCCGAAATGATATTTGAGGATATTTTCGCAGATAAGAAGTATCGCTACCCTGAGTTTAACGGCAGATATTCATTCTCATTTAATCAGATGGTGGATGATCGCCCATATAAGTCGAGTCAAAATGCCGATATAGGACTTCGTATACTTACACCTTGGTATGACGGAGGTATGGATGATGCAACGCTTCGCATGATGTCAGGACAGGGAAGGGAAGTCCTTGTGGTGCTTCCAAATGATGATGAGTTTTTGACAGAGATGAGGGTATATCTAAAGATTGAGAGATTCCTTAGGAAAAATACTTCCATGCAGCTTGCCAAATATGAAAGTATAAAAGATACTAAGCGTGTGGAGATGAGAGAACGCAATGCCAATGCAAGACTTTATCTGACGGAAGGGCTAAAAGATGCGACCATATATGTAAATGGGGATATTGCAAATATATCAGCAAAGGAAGTAAATAACAAGATTTCTGAAGCCATAGGCAGACTTGTACAGACAGTTTTCCATAAGCTTTCATATATTGATACTGTTATGGGAGAGGCAGATATCAGAAAACTTTTCCAAACTACAAATCAGATGCAGATGTTGCCGGAAGGAGGCAGATTTGCAAATGCTTATGCACTTGATGATGTACAGGGATATATATCCATGAACTCACATAATCACTTAAAGACATCTATGAAGTCCGTAAAGGATCGCTTTATGAAAGCACCTTACGGATTTGTAGAGGATGATATAAATTGGCTTGTTGCATGCCTGTTTAAGCGTGGAGATATTTCGTTTACTGTAAATGGAGCATCCGTAAGCTTAAATAATAAATCTGAAGATGAAATAATAAACTACATCACGAAAAAAGCCTTTGTAGAAAAGCTTTTGATGGAAGAGCGTGTGCGTGTTAATGAAAAGGATAAAAAGTCAGTTCGTGATGTGATGAAAGAGGTCTTTAACAGTACGGTATCCACAGAGGATGAGGACAGTATTATGAAAGACTTTAAAAGATTGTCCTCAAATATGATAAATGAGATGGACAAACTTGAGGTATATTACAGACAGTATAATTATCCGGGAAAGAATGTACTTGATAGCGGTAAACGCCTGTTACAGTCTGTAATGCAGCTTAACGGTGCATTGGAATTTTTCTCACATATTTCAAAATACCAAGATACCTTCTTTGATATGGCAGAAGACTATGAACCTGTAAAAGCATTCTTTAGCGGAGAGCAGCAGAATATATTTATGCGTGCACTGGATATGCTTGCAATATATGAAGACAGTAAAACTTATATTGTGGACAGTGAATTGGAAAAAGTTGTAGGGGAGATGCGTGCTATAGTAAAGCAGGATAAGCCTTATAAGAATATACCTAAGCTGCCGGAACTTATAGCTCAGTTTAGGGATGCCTATAATCAGGTTATAGATGTGGAAGAAGCACCGGTTCTTAACTCTATAGATCAATCAAGGCAGCGTGTTTTAGAAGTGCTCAGTACAAAAGAATATGAAAAGCAAAAGAAAGAACATTATTTATCCTTATTTGAAGAGATAAAAGATGGAGCGCAAAGCTGTAATAATATATCATCACTTAGAAGTTTTGCAGATAAAGCCGGAGCTTTAAAAATTCGCCTTATGGATGAGATGGACAATATGGATCGTCAGATTGCGGAAAGAAAGCAGGCTGAAGAGATAAGAAGAATTGAAGAAGAAGCCAAAAAGCGAGGTAGTGCTGTCAGCGATGTTGAAGTGGCAAGAAGCATAGCTGAGCAAAAAAAGCAGTATAAAGTACGTAAAACAAAGAATGTACCTATTAAGAAAATAACAGGTACATCTTCTTGGAGACTTGAGAATAAAGATGATATTGATAAATACGTTGAAGAGCTGAGAATGAGACTGCTCTCCCAAATGGATGAGGACACTATTGTCAATATAGAGTTTTAATGTGTAAATACAGTTAATAGATATAAGTGAAAGTAGATATTATATTTTAAATTTGATTTTTGAGGAGAATGATTGATATGGATATACAAAACAAGTTTGGTTGGGTTCCGTTTTATAAAGAATTTGCTTTAAAACTGCAAGATTATAAAAATAAAAGAAGTGTACTTATTAAAAAAGTAAAAAAGATATACGATATTACCGGGATAAGTATGCCCACTTTAGATAAGAATAATAAGATTGTAGATATTGATCCGTTTACAGTGTTCGGGCTTTTTAGCAGGAAGATGAGAGATGATAATCGAATAAAGCTCCTTAAGGCTATTGAAAAATTATTTGAGTTGACTACAGAAGTTCCTAACCGTTTTGAGAGCCTGCCTGTTATAACTCCTCAAAATGCCACTTTTTATTCTTTTATAGATTATCGTGAAGACAGCGATATTGATGATTTATGGGAACTGTTTATATCTGCATTAGAATTTACAAAGAGTCAGACAGCTCGTGATAAAAAGAATGTTTCACATTATTTTGATTTGACTATCAATAAGAGAGGAAATGGAAACAGCAAAATCACTATGGGCTTGTTTTGGATAGCACCGGATTCATTTTTAAACTTTGACAATAGAAATCAGTGGTATATCTATGAATCGGGTAAAATACCCGAAGACATTGTTGAGAGTCTTCCTGAAGTTGAAGCTAAAATATCTGCAAAAAATTATTTTAAGATAGCTGATATATTAAGAAAATACTTACAAAGTAACAGGAGTGAATTAAAGGATTTTAAGGAATTATCATTTGATGCATGGGAGTATTCGGAGCAGGTAAATAAGGAGCTTTATGGAGATGAAATATCAGCAGGCAACTCGGCCCTTGCAGATGAAGATGTGGATACAAAGCATTATTGGGTATATGCACCGGGTGAAGCTTCATCTATGTGGGATGAGTTTTATAATTCCGGAATTATGGCAATAGGTTGGGGAGAAATAGGTGATCTTCGGGAGTTCAAAACAAAGAATGAAATGAAAGAAAAGATGAAGGAAACTATAGATAAGGGTTTGTCTTATAAAAATTCAGCTCATGCCACATGGCAATTTGCAAATGAAATGAAAATAGGTGATATTATTTTTGTAAAGAAGGGTAAGAATCAGATTGTCGGACGAGGAATAGTGAATTCAGAATATGAATTTGACGCAAGTAGAGAAGATAAATATAAAAATATCCGTCAGGTAAACTGGACTCATAAAGGTGAATGGCTTAATCCGGGACTCTCTATTGTTAAGACACTGACGGATATCACTGACTATACAGATTATGTACAAAGGCTAGAGAGCTTGTTTGAAGATCAGGATGATATTATTGAAGAAGAGGAAAAGTATTATCCTGAATATACAAAAGAAGATTTTCTGTCTGAAGTATTTATGTCTGAGAAAGAGTATGATGATCTTTGCAATATCCTTAGAATCAAGAAAAATATTGTTTTGCAAGGTGCTCCGGGAGTAGGTAAAACATATATTGCAAAAAGACTTGCTTATTCCATGATGGGGACAAAGGATATTGAGAGGGTGATGTTTGTACAATTCCATCAGAGCTATTCTTATGAAGATTTTATAATGGGATTCAGACCGGATTCTGCCGGCTTTAAATTACAAAAAGGTTCCTTCTATAATTTTTGTAAAAAAGCGGAGATTGATGGAGAGAATGATTATTTCTTTATCATTGATGAGATAAACAGGGGCAATTTAAGTAAAATTTTTGGAGAGCTGTTCATGCTTATTGAAAATGATAAGCGTGGAATTTCACTGCAATTATTATACTCTGATGAAAAATTTGCTGTTCCGAAAAATGTTTATATTATCGGTATGATGAATACGGCGGATCGCAGCCTTGCAATGCTTGATTATGCTTTGAGAAGAAGATTTGCATTCTTTGAAATTAAGCCGGGATTTGCAACGGATGGATTTAAACAATATATAAAGGATTTGGAAAATGAAAAAGTAGAAAGCCTGATACAATGTATAGAGGAATTAAATAATGATATTTCCTTAGATGAATCATTGGGAGACGGCTTTTGTATAGGGCACAGTTATTTTTGTAATCTGACATCAGACAGTATAAATGATATTGTATTGTCAGGCATCGTAGAATATGAGATTATTCCTCTTTTAAAAGAGTATTGGTTTGATGAGCCTTCAAAAGTTAAAAATTGGAGCATTGATTTAAGGAGTGCAATTAAGTGATATCCATACAGAATATCTACTACATGTTGTCATACGCATTTAAAGTTCTTAGAGATAATGGATATAAAAGTATGGCAACAGAAGAATTTAATAATATGGCAGAAATGATGGCACAGATATTGTTAAGAGGTATATCACTCAGACTTAAAAGAGGTCTTGAAAAAGAGTATCTATCTCAGACACAGGCACTTTCTTTTTTGAGAGGAAAAATTGATATTTCTGATTCGATAAAAACTCAAAGTATACGCAAAAGGCAGCTGGTCTGTATTTATGATGATTTTTCTATAAATAACAGGATGAATCAAATAATAAAGTCAACCTTGGAGATACTTTTGAAGGCGGATATAGGTAAAAACAGAAAGAAAGAAATTAGAAAGCTTATGGTTTTCTTTTCAGATGTAGATTCAATAGATTTATATTCAGCGGACTGGAACCTGAGATATAATAGAAATAATCAGACTTATCAAATGCTTATAGGAATCTGCTACCTTGTAGTGAAAGGACTGATGCAGACGAACTCGGATGGAGTAACAAAGCTTATGGATTATCTGGATGAGCAACATATGTGGAGCCTTTATCAGAATTTTATTTTTCAATATTACAAAAAGCATTATCCGGGTTTGAAAGTATCATCATCACAGATACCTTGGTTTTTAGATGATGACAAGAAAGAGATGCTTCCTGTTATGCAAAGCGATATTTATATTCAAAGAGATAATACAGTGCTTATAATAGATGCTAAATATTATAAAAATATAACACAGGTGCAGTTCGGGAAGCATAAGTTTCATTCTGCCCACCTGTATCAGATGTTTGCATATGTGAAAAACTGTGAATATAATTTTGCTGATGAAAAAATTTCGGTGTCAGGAATGCTTCTATATGCAAAGACAGATGAATTTATAGAACAAAATCATGTATATCAAATGCATGGCAATAAAATCAGCATTAATTCATTGGATTTGAACCTTCCATTTGAACAGCTTGCAATGCAGATGGATGAGATTGTAAAAACTCATTTTCCCGGGGTGGAAAAACATTAATAAAGAGAGATAATCTCTATAAAGATTCGTATATATATTGAATAAACTTAAGATAACGAGTACTTAAGATATAAATTATATTCAAAATTTAAAGGATAAGGTCAGAAGCATCTAACACACAAAAAGGAGAGCATAAAGGTATGAACAAATCGGCCATCAAAAACTTTGCTATTTGGGCAAGAAATAAGCTTATAACAGATATCAGCTACCGTGCAGGGCTGATGGGAATAACAACTGAAGGGATAGCGGAGGCACTGCCACAGTCTATGGGCGGTACAGAGTTTTATGATATAGGAACTGAAAACCCATATTCAATCAGCGGAGATGCTATAAAGCAGAGAAAAAAACTGGTAGAGGTCATTCGAGAGAAAGAAGCAGATACCGACTATGCTACAGCTTATAAATACATCATGGAAGAGGTTGCCTATACATGGTTCAACCGCTTGATTGCCATACGCTTTATGGAGGTAAATGAATACCTGCCTACTCATATTCGTGTGCTCTCCTCGGATAGCGGAAAGCTTGAACCGGATATTGTGACAAATCCTTTTGATACGGAGCTGCAATTTACAGAAGAAGAAAAAGAAAAGATAGTACAATTAAAAACAGACAACAGGCTTGATGAACTTTTTTGTATGCTATTTATAAAGCAGTGCAATGCATTAAATGAGAATTTACCTGCACTTTTTGAAAAGACAAATGATTATACGGAATTGCTTTTAAATATTTCGGTTATAGACAGGGAAGGTGTGGTCTATAAGCTGGTTCATGATATACCTGAGGATGATTTTAATATAGAAAAAGGCGGTCAGGTGGAGATTATAGGTTGGCTGTATCAGTACTATAATACAGAGCCTAAAGCACAAGTTTTTGCCAGACCTTCAGGAACCAAGATAAGGAAAGAGGATGTCCCTGCGGCAACACAGCTTTTTACACCTGACTGGATCGTCAGATATATGGTGGAAAACAGTCTGGGGCGACTATGGGTAGAAGGCCATCCAAATGATGAACTGAAGGCAAATTGGAAATATTATCTGGAAGAGGCTAAGCAGGAGCCTGAAGTAGAAGAAAAACTGGCTGAAATCAGAAGAGAGTATGCAAAGCTAAATCCTGAGGACATAAAACTTATAGATCCCTGTATGGGCAGCGGTCATATTCTGGTATATGCCTTTGATGTGCTGATGCAGATATATGAAAGTGCAGGCTATGGTCAGCGTGATGCTGCAAGAATTATACTGCAAAAAAATATCTATGGTCTGGATATAGATGATAGAGCATTCCAGTTGGCATATTTTGCAGTAATGATGAAAGCAAGGCAGTATAATCGTAGGATATTAAGCGGTGAGCATAAGCCAAATCTATTTTCTATAAAAGAGAGTAATGGAATCAACAGAAATCATCTAAAATACTTAGGTATGAACTTAAGTGAAGATGATAAAGAGAAAGCCGTCACTCAGATAAATGCTCTACTTGATACCTTTATAGATGCCAAGGAATACGGTTCTATACTTACAGTGGAAGAATACGACTGGGAACTTTTGGAAAGCTTTGTAGCTGATAGTGAGCCTACAGGACAGATCAGCATGGAAACAGTGGGGATAGAGGCTACTAAAGAAAACCTGTTGCAGATGATAGAGCAGGGGAAAGTGTTGGGGCAGAAGTACCAGGTGACGGTTACGAATCCGCCGTATATGGTGAGTGGCGGTATGAATAATAGGTTGCAAAAATATGTAAAAAAAATCTATCCAAATCAAAAATCAGATTTATATGCTGTATTTATAAAAAAATCTTCTGACATGCTTAAGATAAATGGATATATGGGTATTATTACTCAACATACATGGATGTTTTTACAACGATATGAAAAAATGAGAGAATCAATTATTGATAGTTTTGTTAACATGATACATTTAGGTGCTCGTGCATTTGATGATATAAGTGGAGAAATAGTACAGACGACAACTTTTGTTATAACTAAGAAATCTATAAAAAATTATAAAGGAAATTATATACGTTTAGTAGAATATAGTAGTGAACTTACTAAGTCAAAAGCTTTTTTTGATGGAAAGAATAGGTTCATCTCTAAGCAGGATGATTTTAAACTCATTCCAGGAAGTCCAGTTGCATATTGGATAACGCCACAAGAGTTAAATTCATTTATGGTTGGTAAATCATTAAAAGAAATTGCAGAACCTAGAGTTGGTATAATCACAGGAAATAACGATATATTTATTCATACATGGTGGGAAGTATCAAAGCTTGATATAAAGTCTGATATAAAGGACTATGATGAATCTGTAAATAGTTCTTACAAGTGGAATCCATATAATAAAGGTGGAAGTACACGATTGTGGTATGGAAACAGAGAACTTGTAGTACATTTTAATAATGGCGGAGCTGATATAGAAAAAAATGCAATAAAGGAAGGATGTTTTTATTTTCTTGGTGCCCAAGATGTGTTTTTTCATGAAGGAATAACATGGAATGGTATGGCAAGTGGGAGAAATTCTTTTAGATTTTCACCAGAAGGGACTTTGTTTGATAGCAATAAAGGTCCAATGCTATTTCCAAAAACAAAAGAAGATAGTTATTATCTTTTAGGATTATTTAACACGAAAGTTACTCAGAGCTTTCTTTCGATTTTAAATCCTTCAATTTCACTTCAGGCAGGAGATTTCGAAAAGCTTCCTGTTTTAGAAAATGGGAATAGAAAAAGTACAGAATTGATTAGTAAAGATTGTGTTAAAATATCCAAAACCGACTGGGATTCCCACGAAACCTCTTGGGATTTTGCATTTCATCCACTTGTAAAAAATGACATTTGTAATGTTGCCATAACTGCGGATCCAAGAACTATTTCCGATTCCTACCATTCCTGGGTATCTGAATGTGAACAACGCTTCTTGGGACTCAAAGCCAATGAAGAAGAACTTAACCGCATTTTTATAGATATATACGGTTTACAGGATGAACTTACCCCTGAAGTATCAGATAAGGATGTGACTGTTCATAGAGTATATGACAGTAAGGAAGATGTGCCGGAGTCTATGAAGGGTTCGGCTTATATCAGAACAAAGCGTGATGAGATAGTTTCCCTTCTTTCCTATGCCATTGGCTGTATGTTCGGTCGCTACTCTTTGGACAGCGAAGGTCTTGCCTATGCAGGTGGTGAGTGGGATGAAACTAAGTATATTACGTTCATGCCTGATACTGACAATATAATTCCGCTTACTGATGAGGAGTATCTGGAAGATGATATAATTACACGACTTTGCACTTGGCTAAAAGTAGTTTATGGTGAAGATACTCTGGAAGAAAACCTTGATTTTATTGCGAAGGCACTTGGCAATAAAGGAAATACAAGCCGTGAGATTATCAGAAATTACTTTTTAAATGATTTTTTTAAGGATCATTGCCAGACATATTCAGTCACAGGTTCAGGTAAGAGACCTATCTACTGGCTTTTTGATAGCGGAAAGCAGAACGGATTTAAAGCACTTATCTATCTTCATAGATATAATGCAGATACTGTCGGAAATCTTCGTATTGACTATTTGCACAGAATGCAAAGAATCTATGAGAGTGAGATAGGTCGTATGCTTGATACTATAGATCACAGCAGCAATGCCCGTGAAATGGCGGCGGCGACCAAGCGTAAGGAGAAACTTCAAAAACAGTTAAAAGAATGTCGTGAGTATGATGAAAAGATTGCCCATCTGGCACTTAGCCGTATAGAACTTGATCTGGATGATGGTGTAAAGGTAAACTATAGAAAACTTCAGACCGCAGTAGATGGTAAATTCTATGAAGTCCTCGCAGACTCAAAAAATATAATGAGTAAAAAATAAGTAAGATTATATAATTGATATTAAAATGTAATGCGGTATGCTTGATATAAGAATTGATGGTAGTATGATTTAAAAATTGAAAAATTTGCAGCTAATATAATGACATTGTATTGATTAAATACGAATATATTATTATAATCTAGCTATGAGGAGGTATTATATGATGACAACGAATTTGAACATTAGAATAGATAAGGACATCAAAGAACAGGCAGAAGGGATTTTTAATGAACTTGGTATGAATATGACTACGGCTGTTAATATCTTCCTGCTAACAGCTATTCGTGAACATGGTATACCTTTTGAGTTGAAACTGGATGTGCCTAATGAAACAACAGTGGCTGCAATCGAAGAAGGGAAAAAAATGATGTCTGATCCTTTGGCACCTAGATATTCGGAAATGGATAATCTTAAGGCGGCACTTGAAGTATGAAATATGATGTGCAGTTTACCAATCAATTTAAAAAAGATTTGAAACTTGCAAAAAAGCAAGGAAAGAATTTGGATAAGCTGTTTGAGGTAATTGATATTCTGGCGAATGGAGATGCTTTGGATGCAAAATATAGAGACCATGATTTAACAGGTAACTATAAGGGAACTCGTGAATGTCATATTGAGCCAAACCGGTTGCTTATTTATGAAATATATGAAGATGTACTTGTTTTAATGCTTTATCGCATGGGTACACATTCAGAATTGTTTAAGAAGTAAACTATACAAGAACGAACCATATAAGTCTTATGATGTACCGGTAGATTTGAATATTATGAATAGAAAATAAGAGGGAAGTCGTAGAAGCAAACAGTGGAAGGTAATAGAGTAAATGGCGGAATTAAACCTAAAACAGATAATAGATCGTCTGAATGAGGAATTTATGGGTGATACCAGAAAGCTGGTATTTTGGTATGATGATAAGGCAGAGTTTGTCGAGGATATACAAGGCATAGAACTCATAAATGCAAAAGTGTATTTTTTAAAAACGGATAATCAGTTTTATACAAAATACTTTTTGGAGAGAAAAGATTTAGAGAACAATTATTTAATATATGCCCCATTTAAAAAACCTGATGTAAAGGACAATCATCTTGAGGATACATTACTGTATTCAAAAAGGTTTTTTGCAGATAGGGCTTCTTTGCTTACAATGGATTTGGGCATTGATGAGAAATATAAGGCTGTTATAGAGAAGTATATAAAGTTCTTTGCAAATAAGGAGCGAAGTAGAAGATTTTATGATTTGGAAATAGAAAACTTCAATGAGGAAAATATTATTATCGGAATTTTAAGCAGTATCTGCCATACAAAAACATCTTCTTTTGAAGAGGCGGTTCGAGTGATTTTGACGGATGGAGGATTAAATGATAATAAATTCATCTTAGAGATTAAAAAGTATGACTTAATAAATGATTTTTGGAAACTGGCTGAGAAGTATTTTGGATATACAGATATAAATCTTACTCTTGAAAACTTTTTGAATACACTTTTTGTAACATATACTGCAAAGCATATTTCATCAGAAATACCAAAGGAATGGAAGACATTGCTCTCGTATAAATCAGGAAATATTATTGCATTTATTGACAGTATGATGAACAGTGTTTTATACAGTGATAAGTATGATGAGCTTTCAGATTTTGTGGATGCCGCTCTTGGAGTAAAAAAAATATTTGCAGAATACCCACCGGAGACATTATTAAATTGTGATACATTCTTATGTATTGACCTGATTTTGATTGATTGGATAGTAGATCGCCTGAATGTAGAAGATATAGGTGCAAAGCTTTGTGATTTATCCATACCTGAAATTGCCGATAAAAGAGAGAAAATGCATTTTGGATCTAAAACAGGATGTATTTATCGTATGTTAAAAAGTGCATACCATATAGTAGCAGTTGGAAAATACATCTGTCCTGATAATTTTTCATCCATTTTGGAGCAATATTTAAGTACAGATTATAGAATTGATCAGGAGTACAGAAATTTTTATTTTGAATTTGACAAGCTTGATGATACATATACTTTTGAAGGACTTCGTGAGCTTGTAGAAAATATTTATACAAATGAATATTTGAATACTCTTTTGCCTAAGTGGAATGAAGCATTAAGGGAAGAGGAAGCATTTACAAAGTTTCCGCTACAGATTGATTTTTATGACAGTAATGTCAGAAATGCGAAGGAGCGTACAGTAGTTATCATATCGGATGCTATGCGTTATGAAGTCGGGCAGGAATTATATAAGAATTTGGCAGATGATCCAAAATGCAGGGCAAAGCTTGATACACAGCTTTCGGTGTTGCCCTCATATACAAGACTTGGAATGGCGGCATTATTGCCACATAAAAGTATTACAATGACTGACGGGTTTCAGGTTTTGGTGGATGATATACTTTGTGATAATCTCACCGGAAGGCAGAATGTATTGCAACAGCATTCTCCAAACAGTATATGCATTCAATTTGATGATATTAAGAATCTAAAAAAGACTGAGCTTAGAGATATTTTTACCGGAAAGCAGGTGGTATATGTATATCATAACCAGATAGATGCCAGAGGAGATAAGGCAAATACAGAGGATGAGGTATTTGTAGCCTGTAAGGAGGCGGTGGAAGAGATAGTGGATTTAATTCGCCGTATCTCTACAAACGCAAATACATATCATTTTATAATTACAGCCGACCATGGATTTATTTATAAAAGAGATAAAGTCACAGAAAGTGATAAAATCAGTGGTGTAAATGATAAGAATGTATTCGTGAGTCGTAGATTTATTGTATCGGAGAATGCTCTAAGGGAAGATGGAATAATGGCTATCTCTATGGGAAAGATTTTAAGAAATCAGGATACAAAGGTAGTCTCATTTCCTGTAAGCAGTAATGTATTTAAGGTCTCGGGAGGTGGACAAAACTTTGTTCATGGAGGTTCCTCACCACAGGAAATGCTCATTCCCGTACTGGATGTTAAGATGGAGCGTGGACATATAGATACAAGGAATGCCGGTATAGCACTTATCAGTATGGTTCAAAAAATTACAAGAAAGACTACAATGCTTGATTTTATACAGTCAGAACCGGTAAGCGATACAATAAAGGCAACAAAATATAAGATTTTCTTTATATCAGAGGACAATGAAAAGATTTCAAATGAAGTCAGTATATTTGCCGACAGCAGAGAAACAGATGCTAATAAGAGGATCTTTCGCATGAAGTTCGGGTTTAAAGATAAAAAATACGACAAAGATAAGAGATATTATCTTGTGGTAGTAGATGAAAATACAGGAGAAGAAATATTAAGACATAGCGTGATTATGGATTTGGTGTTCGGGGATGAATTTTGAGAAAGGATGAGGTAGAGAATACCTTACATGAACTGTCACGGTTATATTACCAATGTATGAAAATGTTTGTTTTTAGTATTGCTTTAAAATTGCAGAATATGTGGATGTTATTTTGGACAAGAACAGTAAATTTAATATAAAGAATTAAACTATATACTATAGAAAACATCATAGGAGACGGATATGAGCTTAATTACAGATTTAACAAGAATGTATCTTACACACTCAACCAAACCGTTTGTTTTTACAAATGATTTCGACAAAGTATTGCCATATGATGAGGAGGCTGAGTTCGGCTTATATGTTCATATACCATTCTGTAAAAGTATATGTAATTTTTGTCCCTATTGTAAGGTTATATATGATGAGAAAACAGCAAATGTCTATATAGATGCTTTGATTAAAGAAATTCATTTGGTGGGGAAACAGTGGAACGGCAGAAGAAAGGCTACAAGCCTTTATTTCGGAGGCGGTACTCCCGCACTTCTAGCAGACAGAATAACAGATATTATAGCAGCCTTAAGTGAGCATTTTATTATAACGGACGGCATAGGAATAGAACTTCATCCTGATAATGTAAATGTCTCAGTTTTAAAGACTTTAAAGAGAGTAGGAGTTGATAAGATAAGTATAGGTGTACAATCATTTCAGGATAAGTACCAAAAGGTTTTGCAAAGAAGGAAGTTTGATATTAAAGATATGTCAAATGCACTAAATGAAGTTGAATTTGAGACGGTTTCTATGGATTTTATATTTGCATTGCCCACACAGACCTTTGAAGATTTAAAAAATGATATTGATATGGCATTTGCTAATGGAGCCAATCATATAGCAATCTACCCTTTAATTGATTTTACATTTACCGAAAACAAAGTTCCTATTATGCCAAAAAAAGAAAAGAGAAAACTTTTGGATGATATTACCAACTATTGTATAAGCAAGGGGTATGTAAGGAAGTCTATCTGGACTTTTGCAAGTGATAAGTCGGCATCATATTCTTCAATGACCAGAGATAATTTTTTCGGATTTGGCTGTTCCGCCACAAGTCTTTTTAAGGATCAGTTTAAAATAAACACATTTTCTGTATTGGAATATTGTAAAAGAATTGATGCAAATATACTACCCACTGCACTTACAAACAGATTTGTTAAAAGGCAAAGGATGGTTTATTATCTTTTTTGGAAGTTATACAGCACAAGACTTAAAGTGGAGGAATTTGGAGAGTTTTTTGATACACCTCTTAATAAGGTGTACGGTCTGGAATTTTGGCTTTTACAAATGCTTGGATTTTTGACAAGAGATGAAGAAGGATATAAGATGACACTTAAAGGTGCTTTCTATTATCATTATTATGAAAATTTTTATACATTAAGCTATATAGATAAAATGTGGGGAATTATGCGAAAGGAAGCTTTTCCTAAGGATATTAAATTGTAATAAGCTTATTAAAGTCAACAGTATAATTTAGAAAACTATTTTTAGAAAACTATTAATTATTTTAGAAAGGAAGGTTGGTATGAGGATAAAAGGAATCGTGGGAATATTTTTGGCAGCAATGACTATGTTTACTGCCTGTGGAAAAAGTGGTACACAGTTAAGAACTAAAAACATTAATGAATCTGATAAAACCATAAAATCTGTTGAAGCTGTTATTCCAAGCCCTATTTCTGAGGGAACAGATGTTAATAAGTTTGCAAATGGAGATGCTCACAGTGAATGGTGGAAGGATTATACAGAAAAGGTTCACAAATCACAAACTGTTCAGGCAGGAATGGAACAGTATTATGAACTGATACAGAAGGAACTTTTATCAGATGCCACAGATCATAATGCGGTATGTTCGCCATTGAATATTTATATAGCACTTTCCATGCTGGCTGAAGTGACAGATGGAAATACACGTAAGCAAATCCTTGATGTGCTTAATGTAAAGGATATGGATGTCTTAAATAAGCGAACAGAGGCAATATGGGATGCCAATTATGTGGATACACCCGCACTAAAGAGTATATTGGCAAACTCTATCTGGTTAAGAAATGATATAGGGTATAATGAAGATACTTTAAAAAAGCTGTCAGTGGAGTATCATGCTTCATCTTACAGCGGTGAGATGGGTTCCGAGTCTATGAATCAGAAACTTCAAAAATGGACTGATGAGCATACAGGAGAATTGCTTACAGAGTATACAAAAGAATTGAAACTTAAACCGGAATCAGTGTTGGCACTTATTTCAACCGTTTATTACAAGGCATCATGGGATAAAGATTTCCCAAAGGAACAAACAAATAAAGGAATATTTCATGGGGTTTTGGGGGATCAGTCGGTTCCTATGATGCACAATGATATTATAACAAATTTGTATCAAACAGAGCATTTTCAGGCTGTAGGATTGAGTCTTGTTGACAGTGGAACAATGTATTTTTTCCTGCCGAAAGAAGGTTATAAAGCACAGGATATTGCAACAGATCCACAAATGATAAAAATCTGTATGGAACCTGAAAGTGTGGAAAGTAATTCAGCACTGGTGCATCTGACAGTTCCAAAATTCAATGATTCGGCTAAAACAGATCTGTTGGAGTGTCTAAAGAATATCGGAATTACAGATGTGCTTTCAGACAAACAGGCAGATTTCACTCCACTTACAAAGGAAATTGAAAATATTTATTTGAGCAGTGCAGAACATGCCGCCATGGTAAAGATAGATGAGGAAGGTGTTATAGGTGCGGCGTATACTGTACTTATGATGGAGGCTGCAGGAATAATACAGGATCAGGTGGATTTTATTATTGACAGACCTTTTGTTTATGCAGTGGCGGCTCCCGACGGTTCAATTCTTTTTACCGGAGTTATTCAGAATATAGAGTAGTATATTTGAAGTTTTGAAAAACAATGGAGAAATCTCAAATGAAGTCAGCCACTTTGCCAACGGTAGAGAAACAGATGCTGATAAGAGGATCTTTCACATGAAATTCGGGTTTAAAGACAGAAGATATGATAAAGACAAGAGATATTATCTTGTGGTCTTTGGTGAAAGTACAGGAAAAGAAAGCTTCAAGCATAATGTGATTATAGATTTAGCTTTTGCGGATGAATTTTGATGTTGAACTGTAATGTTAAATGAAAATACTATTACCACTAATATTAGGGAGGGCAAAATGCTTTTATGGACTATTCAGCATGTGGCTGCTTATAAAGTTTTACTTGAGACGGGTAGGCTTTTGGCAAATGAAAAATATTTGTTTTGTGAAGAGGATTTTCGTTTTGCTTATGATTGGCTTTCTGAACAGATGAAAAATCGTATAGGTATACAGCCGGATGGTGTGAAATATCCTATATGGGCGTGGTATCAATGGGAAGGTGTGCGAAAACGTTTGGATATGAGATCTCATAGATATTGGGGTAAAAAAGGTGAACCTATAGTCCTTTTATCTATAGACATTCCTGATAATAGGGTTTTACTGTCAGATTTTGATATGTGGCATAATATATTAAATGACGGTTATTTAGCATTATATGAAAAAGATGATATTGATGATCCATGCGAAGATGAAAAAAGAAAAAGCTGGGAGAATGTTTTTAATATAGATATAGAAACAGATTATTGGCACACACCAAAATCAACGCAAGCCACATTTTGGGAATTGAAAAAAGATTGGGTTTTAAAGGCTGAACATTTTATTTCAGCATGATAAATTTAGATTACTGTTGGGAAGTAATAATCTATGGCTGGCAACAACGAAATTATTAAAAATGTGTAAACCTATAGGAGTATGGCATTTTATGGATAAATTTTATGAAAATTTTTTCTTCATAGTAGATGGACAAGAACACTATACTTTTGAAATTCAAGAAGAATATGAGAATAGAAATGGTGATATTTCTAAATTTAGAGGAACTATAAGATGTCCTGAGTGTAGAAGGGCTGAATTCCAAATTCCTTTACTTGGACATTTGGACTTTACATATGGGAAAACACCAGAAATAAAATTGGAAAGAAGAGAGGCGGTGTTCTATAGATGAAATAAAGAAATTAAAGTGTTTCAAGCTAGATTATATTTGTAATTCAAAAACAGCTGGTATTTCACACTGTTTATACTGGGTAAATGTATGGAGTACTTTAGAAAATTTTAATTCGAGGAGTAAAGGTGTGTGGAAATTAAAGATTTAATTAATCAAGATATTGAAAACAAAAAACTGTTGTTGTTCTATTTTTTAGAAAAAATGAGAGAAGGACTTTATGAAATAAGATTGAACGATACAGAGAAATTTAGAGATGAAACTAAAAAATTCACAGGAGACTATGGACTAAAAAATCGTATATTAACAGCGAAAGAAAATATCATATATCTTATAAATGAAAAAAAGATATATGGTGACTCTAAAAATGAATTAGAAAGCAAAATAGAAGATTTGTCTTCTAAAATAATTGAATTAGTAGAAGAAATCAAAATTGAGTTTGAAGAATTCAGGAAGAATTCTGAGTGTGACAAGCCTACTATAGAATGTTTTATCAAGAAAATTAAAAATAAATATATAGAATTGATTAGTAGATATGAAGATTTTTTAATTGAAGAGGCTAAAATAAAAGAAGAAGTAATAAAAATATGGATAAAAGAACTTACAGATTGTGAAAAATATGCTGTAAATGATAAATTTAAATTTCTGGTATACACTGCACGTTTGAATGCGGATAAAGTAGTAAAGAATGTATTGTATGATAATGGAGTAATTCATACAAGTTATATAACAGATACACATACAAATGTTTATTGTGACAGAGAATATGGATTAGTTTTTTATATAAATAAAGAAACACTTTTATATATGTGTAAAGGAGATGCTCAAACAGCAGATTTTGAAAGAGTAATTGATAACGGGTTTTCAATGAATGATTTTCATTGCTTTAGTACAAAGGGAATGCTGAGTGTTCACAATAGTAGTGTCGATCTTTGTAGTACATATATACCAGAGCAGTTATTAGGTGAAAAATATAATGAAGTAGTTCTGATAAATAATAAATATAATATGCCTAAGGCTGTATTTGTATTTGATGATGCGAAAGAACACTGGAGAATTGAAGCAAACAAATTAAAGGAAATACTTGGATTAAGATTGATAGAAATTAAAAGGTACAAAGGTAAAAACACGTAGCATTTTGATAATTATAATTACCATATATTTATTTATAGTAGAGACATATGTTTATAGGAAATGAAAAATATAATGTAAGGATATAAACCACCGTTTCATATGACGGATAGAATTACTAATCTTGTAGCTGCGATTAGTGAACAGGTAGGAAGAATTACAGTGCTTTCACATGGAAACTTAAATCCACATTTAAGAAAAGAAAACAGAATAAGAACCATACATTCTTCACTTGCTATAGAGCAAAATTCTCTTTCTTTAGAGCAGGTGACAGCTATACTTGACGGAAAAAGGATTCTGGGAAATCCCAATGAAATACGTGAGGTGAAAAATGCCTATGATACATATGAACTTATGCTTTCTTTAGATTCTAATTCAGTAAAAGATTTACTTAAAGCACATAAAGTTATGATGGAGGGATTGATTCCTGAAAATGGAACATTTAGAAGCGGTGGTGTGGGTATATTTGATGGTGATATGGCTGTACATATGGCTCCGCCTGCTAAATTTGTACCTATGCAAATACAGGAATTATTTGATTGGTATAAAGAATCAGAGATGCATCCATTGATTAAGAGTGCAATTTTTCATTATGAATTTGAATTTATTCATCCTTTTGCAGATGGAAATGGGCGTATAGGAAGGATGTGGCATAGCTTACTACTTGGCAAATGGAATGAAATTTTTTATTGGCTTCCTGTAGAGGAGTTGATAAGAAGCAGGCAACAGGACTATTATGATGCACTTGGGAAATCGGATAAAGAAGCTGACAGTTATTATTTTGTAGAATTGATACTTGAAATAATCCTCGCCACCCTTGAAGAGACTGTTGTGGTTGGAGAAAATTAAAATCAGAAAAAGACTTATGTTCGAATAAGAAAAGTGTGGAGTATGTAGATAAAATAAGAGCTGTGGCATTTCTTTGTAAGGGCAACATTTTCAAGAAAGGCTGAAGATATATGATAGAAAAAAGGAATAAAACCGGTATACTAAATTTCAAGATGTTATGGCTGTTTACAAAATATCAGATACTTTCTAAGGCATTGATAAGAGCTTTATAGTGTTGCCTGTTTTTTCAGCTATAAGCAATTATCTGATTTATTCTACGGGCAGAACAAATATTTCAAGCGGTGATTTCGTTCCGTTTTTGCTGAGTTTTCAAGGGGCGGCACTTCTTTTAATAGGGCTGTTTGTAATCGTAGTAATTATGGGAGTGGATATCAATGCATTCATTATTATCAGTGCTTTGACGGAAGAAAACAGGACAAATATAAGATTGATAGAGATTGTTTTTATAGGAATAAAGTCTATAAAATATTTTTTTAGTCCTTCCGGATTACTTTTGGGAGGATTTATTGCTATTGTATTTCCGTTAATGGGTTTAGGTATCAGTATTACTCCGTTTAGAAATTTTGAAATCCCTAATTTTATAACATCTGTTATATTTAATACGCCTTTATACCTTGGATTATACAGTCTTTTTCTGATTGTATTGACAATTATAAGCCTAATGCATATCTTCTCATTACATTATATAATCATTGAGGGGAGAAGTATCGGAAAGGCACTTTTTGCATCAAGAAAATTGATGAAGAGACATTGGAAATCCTTTATAAAAGATTATATATGGACTGCTATAAAATTGGCATTACTTTATTTTGCTGTATTTACATTATCTTTTGTATTGCTGTTTTTATGTGGAGAATATATTGAATCTGTGGCATACAAGGAATTTTTTGAGATTTTCATAATACTTATAATGCTTGAGATGATTACATATTTTGTCTTTCTTACAATACCTGTTTTGGTCAGTGTAGTGACAAAGCTTTTTTATAAATATAACAGAATAGACGGAATAGAAGTAAAATCATGTTTTGATAAAGATGTAATATTTGCATACACAAAAAAGCGCAGAATAAAAAAGAGGCGAAGTGTCTTTTCTTTTGTAATATTTGCAATACTTATAAATACAGCATTATCTTTTTTACTGTCTAAAAACTTTAATGAAGTATTTATAAGACCGATAGATATCCAAATTATTGCTCACCGTGGGGGTGGTGATTTGGGAGCTGAAAATACTGTTCAGGGTGTGAGAGAAGCTATCAAAAAAAATGTAGATTGGGTGGAAATAGATGTTCAAAGGACTAAGGACAATAAGTATATTATTAATCATGATGTTACTTTTAAAAGAGTAGCGGGAGTTTCTAAAAAGTCCAAAGACCTTACACTTGAGGAGATTAAAAAATTCAAAGTGAAAAATTTATTTGAGATATCAAAACCCGTTCAAGAGGTGGCAACTTTGGATGAGATATTAAATGAAGCCAAGGGTAAGATAGGGGTATTTGTTGAATTAAAGGGTGAAACCGCTGATACAAAGATGGTGGATGATGTGGTAAAAATAATTAAAGAGCATAGTATGATTGATGAAACAGTACTCTTATCACTTGATTACAGAATTATTCAATATATCAGTGATGAGTATCCTGAGATGAAAAGCGGGTATTTATATTATTTTACAAGCGGCAAGCCAAAGAATTTAAAGGGGGATTACCTTATAATGGAGGAGCGTGAGGCTACAGATAAAAAGATATATGAAATTCATGCTGCCGGTAAAAAAGCTATTGTATGGACTGTAAATACACCTGAGTCGATTAATAAATTTATTTATTCAGATGTGGACGGAGTAATTACAGACCATGTAGAGGATGTTAAAAAGGCTATTAAAGAATCAAAAGAGAGAAACAGGTGTGAAATAATAGTAGATTTTTTCAATCCATTATATTAATTTTTCAGATAGACAATAAATTCGGTTTGGAACTATAATTGTATGATATTAGAATAAATAATAATTTACACAAAATATACTGACATTCAAAGGAGAATGGTAATGAGTTATAGCGGAATAAAAGAAGATAAAAGACTGATAAAAGCGGTGCCTAGCAAAAGGCAGCTTGTTTATGAGAGTATGGAGTTTTTTTGCTTTATACATTTTACTGTTAATACTTTTACAGGGAGCGAATGGGGGGACGGAAAAGAGTCGGAGTCCATTTTTAATCCTACACAGCTTGATGCAAGACAATGGGCAAAGACTGCGGCGGATGCCGGAATGAAGGGATTGATTCTTACCTGTAAACATCATGACGGTTTTTGTCTGTGGCCTTCCAAATATACGGAGCATAGCGTAAAGAATTCACCATATAAGGATGGAAAGGGTGATATTGTCAGAGAAACGGCAAAAGCCTGCAAAGAATTCGGACTTAAATTCGGAGTTTACCTTTCTCCTTGGGACAGAAATAACAATAGCTACGGAAAAGGAGTAGAGTATGATGATTACTATGTGAATCAGCTGACTGAACTTCTGACAGAATATGGAGAGATATATACAATCTGGCTTGACGGTGCATGTGGCGAGGGAGCCAACGGTAAGGTTCAAAAATATGATTGGGAAAGATACTATAAAGTAATGCGTGAGTTACAGCCGGATGCCGTTATCTCTATTTCAGGTCCCGATGTCAGATGGTGCGGAAATGAAGCCGGAGAGGTTAGAGAAAGTGAGTGGAGCGTTGTTGCAAAGGATATGACGGATCCGACAATCACAGCAGAATTAAGCCAACAGGAGGATAATGAAGAATTTAGAAACAGACCTTTGGATGAGACTCAGTCGGATCTTGGAAGTAGAGAACGCCTTGTAAATGAAAAAGAGCTTGTATGGTATCCGGCGGAAACGGATGTATCTGTCAGACCTGGCTGGTTTTATCATGAAGAGGAGGATGATAAGGTTCGTTCATTTGAAAATCTTAAAGATATTTATTTAAAGTCGGTAGGTGGTAATACAACTTTATTATTAAATATACCGCCTATGAAAAACGGAAAGATACATGAAAAAGATATTGATACTTTAAAAAAACTGGGTGAATTTATCAGGGATTCATTTAAAGATAATCTTATCAAAGAAGCCGTGCTTACTACAAAGCCGGCTCTTGATTGCAGAGGAAGCGGACCTGATGTGCTTTGCAGTGATGATTATGAAACTTATTTTATGAATGAAGAGGGAGAAAATAAATTATCGATTAATATAAATTTTCGTGAAAGTAAAAAACTCAATTATTTAGTATTAAAAGAGGCAATTCCTTTCAGTCAGAGAGTTGAAAAATTTAAAATATATTATGAAGAGAACGGAAATATAAAAGAATACTGTAAGGGAACAACTATCGGCTATAAGAGAATTATAGATCTTAAAGGTCTTTGTACAGATAAACTTATTATAGCAATAGAAGATTCCAGAGTTGCACCTGTGATATCTTTTGTGGGAGTATACTAATCCTAGATTATTCATGGCAACATCATGAACGTGGCTGAAAGCCATATAATTACTATATTTTAACAAAATATTGCTTTCACCTAGTAAGTGAATAAAAAAAGAGCGTCCATTTGTGGTAAAATTAAGGTGCTAAAACTCAATATAATCACACAAAGGAGCCCTTTATGAGTATTGTAAACACCTTATCACTTGAAAGCAATAGAAAAATTAAAATTAATTTCGATGGAGGAGATTTATCCTCCGATGCAGGCTTACTTCTTATAAAAGAATTCGTAAGTAAACTTGGCATTGACAAACTTTTCTGTAAATCATTTAAGACCAATGATTCTGCATTATTCCGTTATCACACTGATAAAGAAAACCTTCTTCAGATGATATATATGATCATTGCAGGCTATTTTGAAGATGATTCTTCAGATGAACTTACAAATGATCCTGTGTTTAAAGCAGTGCTAAATAAAGACACTTTAGCATCACAACCAACCATTTCAAGATTTCATAATCGAATGGATGAGGATTCGCTGAAACGGTTCCTTTCAATAAATCAAATTCTTCGAAAGAAAGTTTATAGCATTCAGATGCCGGAAGCTATCATTTTGGATTTGGACTCAACACTTCTTAATGCCTATGGCAAACAGGAAGGCAGAGCATTTAACTTCCACTATCAAAATAACGGTTACCATCCACTTGTTTGCTATGATGGAATCACAGGAGATTTGATTAAAATTCAGCTTCGTGACGGGACTCAGTATTCAAGCACAGGAGTTGTGGACTTTCTGCAGCCTATACTTGATGAATATCTTGAAGGTTTTCCGGAAATTAAACTTCTCCTTCGTGGAGATAGTGGCTTTGCAACACCCGGTTTATATAAACAGTGTGAAGAAAACGGTACCGGCTATGTAATTCGTTTGAAAGAAAATGCTATACTTCGTGATAAGGCATCATATCTTGTAGATGAACTTGATGAAATCACAAAAAACAACAAAGTAGATTATGCTGTGGTTTATGGTGACTTCATGTATCAGGCAGGTCCTTGGCCTTATGAAAGACGTGTTGTCTGTAAAGTTGAAAAGCCTGAAAACCAAATGACTTACATGTATACATTCATTGTTACAAACATGGAGTCATCCCCTGAATATCTTATCAAGTTCTATTGCAAAAGAGGCTTGATGGAAAACTTCATAAAGGAAAGTAAAACAGGTTTTGACTTTGCCTCTGTCAGCAGTCATACAAGGATTGTAAATGCCAACAGGCTTCAAATACATGCACTTGCTTATAATATATTTAATTGGTTTAGACGATTGGCATTATCTGCAAATATGCGAAAACAACGCATTGATACTGTCCGTCTAAAACTGCTAAAGATTGCTGCAAAAGTAATTCGTTCAGCAAGATATATGACATTCAAGCTGTGTAGCAGTTGCCCATATAAGGATGAGTTCTATGAGACTATATCCAATATCAGCAAGCTATGTATACAGCTTGAATAACAACTAATAATGAACCTTGAGAGCTTAATAACTACTCAAAAACACTACCTAGGGGAAGTCTGCCCATTTTTAGATGTATTAAGTCAGTTATAGCGTCATTGGTCAAGTTTAAAGATTTATAGCACGGTAATTAACTAAAATATTGTACCGTGAATAATTCAGGCTAATTTTTGTGTACTGTTATTTTATAAAATACGGAAATAAGAAGGGATATGAGTAATGAAAATTTCATGTAAGAATGCAGAATCAAGAGAAAAACAATTAAAAATAGGTACGGAAATACTTATAAAAGAATGGAATAAAGATACCGAAAAGCTTGAGATTATTGTGGAATTTCAGGAAGGGGATGAACTCTTTGTCAAACGCAGTGGCAATAAAATACATATTGTTTGTAAAGAACCGGCTCATTATTACAGAGCTCTGACGCAAATTTTATGTAACGGGGAAGTATATGAAAATAAAGAAAAAGTGTTTTTTGAAAAAAACGGAGTTATGCTGGATTGCTCAAGAAATGCAGTATTTAGGGTGGATAAAGTAAAGTCCATAATTCGTATGCTCGCAAAACTTGGATTAAATGTACTTATGCTTTATACGGAAGATACTTATGAGGTTGTAGAAGAGCCTTATTTTGGAATTTATCGTGGAAGATATACAAAAGATGAGATACAGGAAATAGATTCCTATGCCTATATTTTTGGGATTGAACTTGTTCCATGTATCCAGACATTGGCACATTTACATAATGCCCTGAAATGGCAGGGAATGGAAAATATTAAAGATACGGCAGATATTCTTCATGTTGGGAAAGAAGAGACCTATGTTTTTATTGAGAAATTGCTTTGCTGTGTAAAAGAGGCTTTTTCTACAAGACGTGTACATCTTGGAATGGATGAGGCTGTATCTTTGGGACTTGGAAACTATCTTAAAAATAAAGGGTATGAGAAGAGTTCCGTTTTAATAAAAAAACATTGTCAAAGGGTTATGGATATATGTAAAAAACTGGATTTAAGCCCGATGATATGGAGCGATATGTATATAACCGCCAATACGGGAAAAGGATATTATGATATTGAGGATAATTTAGACTGTTCAGGCTGGGAGAAGCCGGAAAAAGAATTGAGACTTGTATACTGGGACTATTACCATAAAGATACCAAGATATATGAAAAGATGATTGGTGTTCATAAGCAAATTTCGGATAATGTGATTTTTGCGGGCGGTTCATGGGCATGGAACGGTATGGCTCCAAATCATTCAAAGACTCTTGAGTGTACAATATCGGCTCTTCAAAGCTGTAAAGAAAACAAATTAAAAGAAGTATTTTGTACAGTATGGCTTGATAACGGTGCAGAGACACCTATAGATGCAGCACTGCCCGGAATTGCCCTCTTTGCATACTTAGGTTTTAACCAAAGCTATAATAGCGAAGAATTTGCATTAGAATTTAAAAATTGTACAGAAGGATATTTAGAGGATTTTTTTGTGTTGGATAAATTTGACTCATTATTTTTAGACGGGGAATCCAATCAGGCTGAGGACAATCCGTCAAAATATTTGCTGTATCAGGATCCTTTAACAGGAATATTTGATTATCATATAAAGGAGTCGGGTATTGATGCGAAGAAATATTATAGTGATTTAAAAATAAAAATCGGGGAATGTGCAGCGCGCTGTGATAAATATTCTAAGCTCTTTTTGTATTATGAAAAGCTTGCGGAGGTATTGTCCGGGAAAGCGGACTTGGGTGTGAGATTAAAAGATTTATATGAAGTACAGGATTTATCCGCAATTAGAAAAATCTGCGAGAATGAAATCCCAAATACAATAGAGAGCTTGAAAAAAATGAAAATTCTTAGAGAAGAATTATGGATGTATGATGCAAAACCATGGGGATATGAGTTGATGGATATAAAACTGGGTGGAGTTATCACGCGTTTAGAAAGTACTAAAAGAAGAGTTTTTTCTTATGTAAATTGTGAATTGTCTTCCTTAGAGGAATTGGAAAATGAGAGATTGCCGTATTTTGGAGAAAAGTCGGCTAAACGGGAAAATCGTTGGAACCGGATTATAAGCGGTTGTGATTTGGTGGATACAATATAAACTTCACTTTTTAACTTCTTCTCCAAAGATAGCGGTTTAAGGTATAATCAATAAAGTATAAAAATCAACTTTATGCTCCATTTGTTTTAAAAATATGAAAACAAGGTTAGAGGCAACAAGGGGGTAAAGATGTATAAAGTTTTATTTGCTGAAGATGAACTGTTGGTAAGGCTTGGGTTGCAAAGCTCTATTCCATGGAGTAAATATGAAATGGAAGTTGTAGCATTGGCGGAAAACGGCTTGGAAGCATACAAATTATTTGAAGAAATTCATCCGGATATACTTATAACTGACCTTAGAATGGAAGGAATGGACGGTCTGGAACTTGTTAAAAGGGTGAGAGAAGTAGATAAAGAATGTGCAATAGTAGTTATTTCCTGTCTAAATGATTTTGAGACACTTAGGAAATTGATTCCTTATAATATAAATGCCTATGTACTAAAGGCAAGTATCAGTATAGATGAAGTGTGCGGTGTACTGGCTCAGACCAAAAGCTATTTAAAGAGCATTGGAAGGACTGCCAAAAACAATAAAGAGGATTCTGAAAAGCTTGAAGAAAAGATATCAAAATATCTTATGGGAGATGTAAGCGGAAATATAGAAGAAAATTTAGACTATCTTGAACATCTATTACTGTTTAGCCTTGAAGATGGAAATAAAGATAAAATCAATGATTTGGCGATGGAGTTTATATATGAATTGGTTAATCGTCAGATACCCGGAGAAATACTGGTGCCGCTAAAAGATAAGGAATTCTGTGTTTTTTATAAAAGTACTGAAAAAAATATGCAGGAGCGGATAAAGAGAATTAACAGTTCCATTGGAGATTTTTTGGGAGTCAGTTTTAAAATCACTCATAGCAGCCGTAGGAGAGAAGAAAGCTTAAAAGACTGGTTTGACAGAGCCTATGTGCAGCAATATGAAATAAATATAGATGAAAGCAGCGGTAAAGCATTAATTCAAAAATCAATTGAATATATGCAGGCACATTATAGGGAGGCATTGAGTTTAACGGATATTTCCCGTACCATAGGGCTTTCCGTAAGTTATTTTTCTTATCTTTTTAAACAGGAAACAGGAAAAAATTATATTGAATACTTAAATGAAATCAGACTTTTAGCAACAATGAGAGATCTGAAAAATACCGATGAAAAGATAGTTGTAGTTGCACAAAAGCATGGATTTCAGAATTTGGAGTATTTTTCCAGATATTTCAAAAAGAAGACAGGAGAGTCACCGGCACGATGGAGAAAATTAAACCGATAAAGCATTTGAACTGGAGACAGAAGGTTTTAATATCTATTCTTGGAAGTTTTATAATCATTATGAGCTTTCTTTTTTATATCACCTACCATTATTTTGTAAAAAAGGTGGAAGCAGGCAATGAAAAGGTGGTTTTACTGAATTTTGAGCAGGCGGAAAAGGATTTAGAAAATATTTTAAAAAATGCGGAACTGTCTTTGAATAAATATGCAGCCTCCGATCAGGTATGGAAATTCGGATATGAATATCCAAAGACGGATATAGAAGATAGTAAATTAAAGATGAGGATTTCTGAGAGTTTTCATTCGGAAATGCTTGTAAACAGAGAAATTGCGGCTCTCGGTATCTTAAAAGGTGATGGAAACGGCATTATGTCCGCAGCTGTAGGAAAAAATCGTACGGGTGAGACTGATATAACAGGAAAAACTTTGGATATTTTGATGGAGGCAAAGAATAAATATCCCTATACCGTATGGATACCCGGCTGGGAACTTGAACTTAATGATTTAAGTCCTTTTAAAGTAATGGCTCAGACTCCGTCCTTGGTCGGAATAAAAGCTGTAGGCATAAATGTAGATTTAAAAGAGGAGAGCTTTCTTTTTGTTGCAATAGATGAAAAAAACATCCAAAGCACATATAGACCGGTGGCATTTAATGACAGCAGGGCGGTTTTGGTAGATAAAAAAGGTCAAATAATTTCAGATACCGATAAAAGCATGTTGGGTAAGATATATTATAAGGGAAGTGATACCCAGAATATCGAATATTCACTTGGATTTTACGGGTGGAGATTATGTGATATGATTCCAAAAGAAGAATATTTAAAGGATGCAAATGAAATCAGGAACTTTGGAGTAATCGTAATCATATCGGCAATTATTGCAACCGCTGTTGTTGCATTTGTTTGGAGCAGAAAATATACCAAACCCATCGAATTACTTATGGAAAATATGCATCATGTAAAAAGACAGGAATTTGATATCGAGAAGCCCGGGAAGCTTGGTTGGGAAGAATTGGATCAGTTAAATGAAGAATTATATTCTACGGCACAAAGTATTAAAGAATATATAAATCGCTTAAAACAGGTTGAGGATGAAAAAAGAAGGGAGGAACTGATGGCACTTCAATACCAGATGAATCCTCACTTTTTATTAAATTCTTTAAATTCAATCAGATGGATGGCAATGATGACCAATAATACGATAGTTGCGGATACATTGGTAAGACTTGGAAAGATTATTACACCTGTACTCAGAAACCCCAGTTTAACTTGGAAGGTTAAAAATGAAGTGGAGTTTTTGGAAAACTATGCAGCTATGATGCAATTAAGATATGGCCATGATATGGAATATAAAATGAACTGTGAAAAAGCATTGTATGAGATAGAGTTTCCGAGGTTTATCTTGCAACCTTTGATTGAAAACTGCTTTGTTCACGGAAGCAGCCAAGAAGAAATGCGCACTATAGAAGTAGTGATAGAATGCAATGACTGTATGGATGTAAAGGTGATAAACAGCGGTATATTTTTGAATGAAGAAGAACTTAATCAGATACGAAATAAAATGAAATCAAAGTTAAAAACTTCGGATCATGTAGGGCTTGCAAATGTTTCAAAACGATTGGAATTATTGTATGGAGATAAGGGCTATATGTCTGTTGAAACGGATTACAAACTGGGACTGATTGTACATATACGATTCAGGCAGCATGTAGAAATGCCAAATAAAGAATGTATTTAAATAGATAAAATTAGTAAAAATAACATTGAAGTCAATAATTTGACATATTTTATGGTGCAAAACACAAAAACATAAAATATGTCAAATTTTATATTTTAAAATAAAAAAACGATAAAATAGTCAATCGACAAATAATATAAAACATTTTATGAAACAGTCTAAAATGATAATATAATCATATCTTAGATAGAGAAAATATTTTACTCATTAAGAAATATTTTAAACGGCCGGTACAAAATAATAATCAAAATCAAAACGTAAGAGTGTGAATGAAAAAAGCTATTAATCCCCCATCTGAGATGGGGGAACCGGCAAAGCCGAAGCGTTACTTAGAGTATTAAAAACTCCTATGCTATAATGATATTGGTTTCGCAGGCCATATCAAAGCATAGGAGGTATCCAAGTGGATAATCAAAGTATAACACATACACGTTGGAATTGCACTTACCATATTGTTTTTATACCAAAATACAGAAGAAAAATCATGTATGGAGAAACAAAAAAAGATTTGGTGGAAATAATAAAAAAGTTGTGTGAGATGAAACAGGTAAAGTTGATAGATGGAAGAGTATGTATAGATCATATTCATATGTATATAGCAATTCCACCAAAAATAAGTGTATCGGAATTCATGTCATATTTAAAAGGTAAAAGTGCATTAATGCTATTTGATAGACATCCTGAGTATAGAAATAAATGGGGCGATCGTCATTTTTGGGCAAGAGGATATTATGTATCAACAGTAGGAAATGTAAATGAAGAAACAATCTTGAAATATATTAAGGAACAAGAAGAAAATGATAAGGTAGCGGACGGAAGAAAGTAGAAGAGCCTTCTTTAGGAGGCTACCGATAAAAATGGTACTGCGAAATCCCGCCCTTGGCGGAACCGGAGAAATACCCCGGAGGGGTTAAAATTAAACCCCCATTTGAAATGGGGGTTGTTAACTTGATTTAGATTTAATAAGGAGGGAACAGTAAATGAAAACAAAAAAATTAACTGCGCTTTTCGGTGCGGTTGCATTGACAGCCTTATGTTTGGCAGGATGCGGTGGAGGTAAAAGTGATTCCGCATCAGGCAGCAAAACCGCAGAAAGCGGTCCAAAAGAAGTTAATACATCCGAGCATGTAGATATTACTATAGGAGGATTATCCCTATCAGATTCTTCTACAGGAGCCTGGCCTACAGAAGTGATAAAAGCGGTTGAAGAGAAGTTTAACTGTACAATTACAACAAAGGCTTATGATCAGGAAAGCTTAAACCTTGATTTATCAGGTGGAAATACATGTGATATCGTACAGATTTCAGATGGAAATATAGAGGGTGTGCTAAAGGGAAAGCATGCGGTAAATCTTGTGGATTATAAAAATATTGCACCGAATATTTTCTCTGACGGAATGGATTACAGAAATAAAATTATGCAGAAGTTTAAAGGTGATAATGGGGAGTCACAGTACTTTGTCACACCGAGAGTGGTTTCAGATAATTATGCAAAGAGCTACGGTTCTGTAATTCAGTACGGATATGTTGTGCGCTGGGATCTCTATAAGCAAATCGGAGCTCCTACAATCACTAATGATGATGAATATATCGAAGCATTGAAAAAAATGAAAGAGCTTTATCCAAAGACTGAGGATGGAGCGGAGACATATGCAATGAGCGCATATAATGATGCCGATCTTCATACATATTTCTTTAAGGGATGTCTTGGAGAAGGATATTTAAATCTTGAGGACGGACTTTATGTTCAGAATGCACAGACAAATGATCTTGTAGTTGATGTGTATGACAAGGATGAAAATGTTAAAACACCTTTCTGGTCAGGTGTAGAGTTCTATAATAAGCTTTACAGAGCAGGATTACTTGATCCTGATAACTTTATTACAAAGGGAGAGGATCTTACAGAAAAATATACAAAGGGGCAGTATATCGGAGGAACAGTAAACTGGTACTTTGGAACATATAACAGCAATAATAAGGGAACCGATAAAGAGTATGTTGTTTTACCTTCAAAATTAGGATGGGTAAATGAGCAAAACAGAGCCGGATGGACAGGAAAATACTTATTTGTATCTTCTCATTCACCAAATGTTGAGCGTGCCGTGATGGTTCTTGATTATTTACAGAGTGGTGAATTTGCAAGAAGCTCAGATTCAGGTGTTGAAGGACGTTGGGAGAAAGGTTCAGACGGAAAGCCGCATTTAACAGCAGATACTATCAGTATGAAGGTTGACGGAAATCGAGCCGAAGAGTGGAAGATGAGCGGAATCAGTGATTCAAGAGTGGATAATCTTATCGGATGGGATTACAATAATGTTTTAGCTGACGGAGGAAGAGTAAGTCTTTGGAATGATGAAGATGTAATGAAAGACAGTCTTACTACTGCTGAGCAGGAACTTTGTACACAATTTGGCATTTCATTACCAAGTGATCTTTTAAAGAACGGAGTTGAAAAGGGTGAGAACATGGATCTTAGCAAATCAGATTCTACAATCCGTATGTGCCTTGAGACAATTCCAAAGAATATTGTGCGTATAGACAGTAATTGTATTGAAATTACAAAGAATGCATTGCCGGGACTTATACAGGCGGATTCCGATGAGGCATTTGCTTCCGCCAAAGAAGCATTATTACAGCAGCTTTCCGAGGCAAGTGTAAAAGAATCTATTGATTGGTGGAAGAAGGCATGGGAGGATTCTAAGAGCGCAATCGAGAGTTTAGAGAGCAAATAAACAGAGAGGAGCATGTTTATGAACAGAAAAAGGGGATTTGTGAAAAGCGGATCAAAAGATTATAAACTGCTTTGGATGGCAATACCATTTATCACAATAGTCTTTTTGTTTAGCTATGTTCCGATTTTTGGATGGATTTATTCATTCTTTGATTATGTGCCGGGAGTCAGTATCTTTGAATGTGATTTTGTTGGACTTGAGTATTTTAAATTGATTTTAAAAGATGACAATGTTTTAAGAGCTTTAAAGAATACTTTTGTTTTTGCAATTATCAATATATGTTTGACACCGCTACCTATGCTTTTGGCAATTCTTTTAAATGAGTTAAGGAACGGTCCTGTAAAGAAATTTGTACAGACATTTACAACACTTCCAAACTTTATAAGTTGGGTAATAATCTTCTCTCTGGCAACAGCACTTTTTGCATCGGACGGAATTATAACTATGCTTGCAGTAAAGCTTGGACTTGGAGATGCCTCCAATTCATTACTAGGATCAAATGAGGCAGTATATTGGTTTCAGTCATTCCTTGTACAGTGGAAGACTTTGGGATGGAACTCTATAATTTATATGGCGGCTATTGCAGGAATCGACCAGGAGCAATACGAGGCGGCAAAAGTTGACGGTGCAGGACATTTTAAATGTGCAATTCATGTCACATTACCTGCTATGATGGAGACATTTGTAGTATTGTTTATATTAAATATCGGTAATTTCCTAAATACCGGTTATGAGCAATACCTTCTTTTCAAAAACTCATTAACAGCAACTAATATTGAAGTGCTGGATCTCTACACATATAGAATCGGTCTTCAAAATATGGATTACTCCTATGGTGTTGCAATCAGTGTTGTGAAATCAATTGTAAGTATCACATTGGTCTTAGCGGCAAATATGGTTGCAAAGAAAATAAGAGGCAGGGCAGTTATCTAAGGGGGCGTTATGGATAAGAATAAAATGAAAGTTTCTACATCAAGAAAAGTTTTTTTAGTAGTTGATTACTGCCTGATGATACTGCTTGCACTTATATGTATTTATCCGTTCTGGTATGTACTTTGTTATTCTTTAAGTGATACAACGGCGGCGTCAGTGACTACACCGGTATTATTGCCAAGCGGATTTACACTTAGCAATTACAAGGAAATTCTGACTTTAAAAGGATTCTTTCCGGCACTTTTAATGTCTTTTCTAAGAACTGTAGTCGGAACGATAACCTCAGTGTTTTGTTGTTCTTTCCTGGCATATCTTTTTACAAAGGATAAGATGCCCGGAAGAAAGATATTATATCGCTTTGTAGTATTTACGATGTATATCAGTGGCGGTATGATTGCCACGTACATTGTAATGAAATCATACGGATTATTAAATTCTTTCTGGGTTTATATTTTACCTTCAATGATTTCCGCCTACAATATGATTTTGATAAAAACATATATAGAGCAGCTACCACCCGAGCTTGAAGAATCTGCAAGTCTGGACGGAGCAGG
The DNA here is from genome assembly GCF_017565785.1 of Lachnoanaerobaculum sp. Marseille-Q4761. NCBI lineage: Bacteria > Bacillati > Bacillota > Clostridia > Lachnospirales > Lachnospiraceae > Lachnoanaerobaculum > Lachnoanaerobaculum sp. Marseille-Q4761. The sequence continues at coordinate 275,669 of NZ_JAGEKB010000002.1, read as the reverse complement.
ATATATTACATGCTTTTTTAAGATTATTTTTCCGCTTTGCAAACCTATTATAGCAACTGTTGTAGTGTTTGTTGCGGTGGGACAGTGGAACTCATGGTTTGATAATCATATCTACACAAGAGCAAATGAATCACTGACAACATTACAGTATTTATTATATAATTATCTGAATGAGGCACAGAGACTTGCGGAGCAGTTAAAAACATCCTCAAGCGGTGCCGATATGACAAAGGCAATGGCAAGTATCTCCCCAAAGGGAATCAGAATGACAATAACAGTATTGGCATCACTACCGATTTTTGCACTATATCCATTTATGCAAAAATACTTCTCAAAAGGAATAATGGTAGGAGCGGTTAAAGGATAAAGAAAGGCGGGTTGAGTTTTCAACCCGTTTTTTGATGTTTTAAAGAGGGATATATTTATGATATAATTTTATTTGTTATAACTGCTGTTCGTGTTTCTTCCGTGGAGCGGTAGATTTTATCGGGAATTAATGAATAGAAAGATTTGAAAAGCTGATAATAATAGGTTGGAGGGTAATATGAGTGAAAATATGAATTATGAGCAAAAAAGTGATGAAGATATAAAAGATATTTTAACTGAGGATAAGAACATTGATGTACAAGTAAGAGAATATAATACTTATGATGTGCCTTTAGGTATACTATATGGAATAGCAATATATAGTTTTACATTTTTAATTATAGGAGTTGGTATATTAAAAGATATCGCGATATTATTTTTTATTCCGTTATTTATAATGTTTGTAGTTGTTTTGACATTACAAATTCGAAATATTATGTCGGCTAAAAGGGAAGGAAATATAGATTATTGCCTGAATACATATTTCTTATATAAGTATATAGCAATGCCAATTGAATTAATCTGTGCAGGTATGGTGGGTGTTACTATTTCTACATTGTTTGGATTGATAATTCAGTCATTTGAAGAACGGCTTTTAGTTATTGCGGTATTTTTATTTGTTGCTTTTATTTTAGCTATAGTGCCTTATATAGCTGTAACAGCTGCCATAATAGAATTGCCGTGTTTAATATCAGTGGATTGTATCATAGGTATTACCGGAAAAGAATATGGTATGTCTTTTATAGAACGTACAATACATTTTTTCTTGCAGATGATACCGATAGTGGGTATTGCAGACGGACTATATATAAGTATAAAGTATTGGAACAGGGGGAAGTTGCTTGCAAGGGTAACTGCAATATGTGTTGTCATATTTATTGTAGTTGGAATAGTAATAGATTTGATTTTAAGATTTAAATAAAGAAGAATTTAATATATGAGAAGGAGTTTAAATCAAATATATGAAAGTTAAAAAAATAGGAATTGTCAGCTTATCAAGCGGTGTTTTGGGTGAAGATTTTGTTAAACATGAGGTTAAGATAGGGGTTGAAAGACTAAAGCAATATGGTATAGAGGTCGACTTTTTGCCACATGCACTTAAGGGAATGGACTTTATAAGGGAACATCCCGAGTGCAGAGCAATGGATTTATTATCTGCATTTAAGGATGATTCTATTGATATGATATTATGTGCGATAGGTGGGGATGATACATATAGATTATTGCCGTATCTGTTTGAAAATAATGAACTTGCAAATGCAGTTAAGCAGAAAATATTTTTAGGTTTTTCCGATACCACCTTCAATCACTTTATGCTGAATAAGGTTGGTATAAAAACTTTCTACGGGCAGTCATTTTTATCTGATATTTGTGAACTTGCAAATGAGATGCTTCCATATACAAGAAAGTATTTTGAAGAGCTGATTTTTACAGGTAGAATAAAAGAGATAAGACCAAGTGATATACATTATAAGGAAAGAGAAGATTTCAGTGAAAATGGTATAGGCGTAGATATGGAAAGCTATCCAAACAAAGGCTTTGAACTGTTAAAGGGAGAAGCTGTATTTGGAGGTAAGATTTTGGGTGGTTGTATTGATTCTATCTATGATATTTTTGATAATACCAGATATGAGGATACGGTTTCATTATGCAAGAAATATGACATCTTTCCAAAACTTGAAGAATGGAAGGGCAAAATTCTTCTTCTTGAAACAAGTGAGGAAAAACCGGAACCTGAATTATTTAGAAAAATGATAGGGCATTTAAAGCAATATGGTATCTTTGATGTAGTAACAGGTGTACTGGTGGGAAAACCGCAAGATGAAATATACTATGGTGAGTATAAAGATATTTTATTGGAAGAGCTTTCATATAAGGATCTGTCATTGGTATATAATATCAATATAGGTCACGCTACACCAAGATGTATTATGCCGTTTGGAGTGGATGCAGAGGTGGATGTTAAAAATCAGGTGATTAGATTTATAGAATAGTTGTAATGTATTAATGAAATTTATAAAGGCATAATATAAAAAGTACTATATTATGCAAAAAGGAATATATTTATGTGAAATACACCATTATCCAATGAATACTTTTTGTTAATATCTAAAAAGAGTATTCATTGGATAATATATTTTTTATGTACCGAATGTTAAAATCAAACCATATAAACAAGAACAGTTTGTCCGGACATGTGGTTTTATTTAAGGAGGTTTACATGAAAAAATTATTGTTTGCTATGTCGTTTGCAGTTACATTATCTGCTATGGGTATAAGTGCGTATGCAGCAGGAGCAGGCGACACTTGGAGAGAAAACAATTTAGGGTGGTGGTATGAAAAATATGATGGCAGTTATTATACCAATGCCTGGTTTCAAGACAGTGATTCAAAATGGTATTATTTTAACGGGGACGGATATATGGTTGCCGATCAATGGGTTGGAGATTATTATCTGAGTTATAGGGGTTCAATGCTTACAAATACTATTACACCTGACGGATATGCGGTTGATTATAATGGTAAGTGGATACATGCCGGATCTAATGGAAGAGTAGGAGATACAGATCTTGATAACGGAACTTATACATTTGATTTGACTGTAGACGGTAAAGAGATGGGTGTAGATTATTGCGGTATTTACGGAAATCAGTATTTAATTGCCGGACATATATACAGAGAGTCTGATAATGAACATGTCGAATATAGGTCATTAAGCTATAAACTTACAGGTAATACAAGATACAGAACGAAGTACGGTATGAGCGGTTCTGTAGATGTATCGCAGGAACAATTTGTAGAGTTTGCTAATGACTATAGTGCTCAATGTTTATTAACGATTACAGTAGTAAATGGAAATGTCGCTGATATAATGCTATATAAATTAAGATAATGGTTTTTGTTAGGCTTTTGTTGCAGTGGTTTACAAATTTCTATGTAAGCCTACATTTGCTACTCTTGGTCACAACATGGGTGATAAAGGTCACGTTACATTTGGTATCCCTGAACTTAGTGTCTTTGACAAAGAACTTTTAAAGTAAAAAGGACTTTTACATATTTACAAAGTTAAGCTTGTATATGTTAAAAGTCCTTTATATTTATCCAAAGCTTATAGTGGAGTTTTTAGGTCTTAAAGAAATAGCCGCTCCTATCGCTCCGGCATATCTGCCAAGCGGATGGGTATGGATTTGTCTGCCTGTTTTTTCTGACATCAGTTCAATAAAATATGGTGTATAACTAAGTCCTCCGGTAAGCATTATTTCACCATGAAGTCCATGCTTTTTGGCAAGGTTTATGACCTTATTTGCCACAGAGTCTATAACTCCTGCGGCAATATTTTCTCTTTTTTCTCCGGACCCGATATAGCTTATAACTTCGGATTCGGCAAATACCGTACACATGGAACTTATAGACAGAGGCTCACCATTTGATGCAAGATAATATAATTCCTCAAAGTCTGTGCCCAGCCTGTTTGCCATGACTTCTATAAACTTACCTGTACCGGCTGCACATTTATCATTCATTAAAAAGTCCTTTACCATACCGGATTCCAGGCTGATAATCTTTGTATCCTGACCTCCTATATCTATAATAGTGCCGTCCTGTGAAAATAATGCATAAGCGCCCTTGGCATGGCAGGTTATTTCGGTGATTACTTTATCGGCATATTCCACGCATATTCTACCATATCCGGTGGCGGCGCAGGATATATTATCTGAAAAACCTTTTTCTTTAAGTTTTTGATATATTGTATTTGCAGTTTCCTTACTGTTCCAGCCTGTGGGTAGACAAAAAGAATCTATAAGTCTTTCATCATCCGTAACGACAACTTTGGAAGCGCTAGAGCCTATATCTATGCCTATATAATATTGTTTATCCATTGATTATATAAATACCTCTCATTTATACGGCTATAGTTTCAAGAAAGGCTTCAAGTCTGGTATTAATCTGACCTGCATCAGCCTTTGAATAATCGGTTTCCACCTTTAGATAGGGTATACCCTTAGCAACCACGGCTTTTTTTACATTATAAGATTCTATGGAGAATGTATGGCATGCCTGAAGTATAATTTCAAGGACACCGTCCACCTCGTATTCATCAACCATATCTGTTATAAACTTAAGCCTGTTTTCATTAGGACTCATAACCGAGCAGTTGATATTAAGATATTTCTTTGCAAGTGCTTTGGCTACAGGTAAGGATGTATCGACTTTTTCGATTTTTTCCCTATTACTGTTACAGGTATCAAAGGCAACTACATCAGCGCCGAGTTCTTCCAATATTTTGATGGTTTTATCCCTTACGCCTCCATTTGGACAGCCTGTTATTAAGATTCTCGGTTTTCTTGATACCTTTCCCTTATAATTTTGTTCCCAGTCGGCTTTTACCTCATCTATCCTTTGTCTTATCTGTCTGCAACGTTCATCCATATCCGGGATAAAACTGAGAGCATCAAGCTTTGTACCAAGTTCATAACCTGAGATAGGAGACGGATTAAGTTTACTAAGTTCAAGGTATTCAAGTATTAAATCTCTTTCGGCATTTTTTTCTAAAATAGCTTTTTTAACATCTTCCTCAGTGATGGTTATACCATAGAAATCCTCAAGTTTTCTCCAAAATTTATACATTTCCTGCTCCCACATATTAAGAGCTATTTCATCTCTTGAGGATGGGAGCTGCATAACATAAGTCTCTTTTATATCGTTTAGAAGTTCAAACATCTTCTTTTTACCGTCACAGGTGGTTTCACCCACTATAAAGTCCGAGAAATAAAAGTAAGGACAGGTATCGGTAAGTCCGAAGCCGTAACTTGCCTTTATTAAAGGGCATAGATTGGAAGGTAAATATTCTTCTGCCGCACTTATAGGTTCTTCACTGGTAGCACAAAGAGATACCGCTACAGCACCTGCCGCCATAATAAGTTCTGTAGGAACAAATGAGCAATAAATTCCTACAATCTTGCCTCCACGGTCTTTATGTTCCTTCATCTTCATAAAACCCGCTTTTCTTGCTTCTGGGAAAGTCTCAAAATTCTCCGGAAGTCGTAACATAATGAAATCCTCCTTATTATATGAAAAATATTGATTTAATTATAAATCCTGAATTATTCACCACAGTAGATTTGGCTTAAAAAGCCTACAAGATAATTGTTTTATAAAGCTATCTCGTTCGTAAGTTGGAAAATCACCTGAAAAAAGGGTGCACTATCCCTATGTATCAAAAATAGTCATTTGATATTGGATTATCAAGGCTCATAAGTTACTACTATTCCAACTGTAGTGGCAGTTTCATAATGTTTGAAATCGTTTCATAGAATTCTTTCTTATAAGGGCAACTGCTACACAATTTGAGTACTATATATCTTGCCTTATTTACTACTTTTGCAGCTACTTTTAGCAACTTTAAGCGAATGGTATTGATTTGTTGCTTTCTCATATTTGTAGAGAGCACCAATCGCCTAAACCAATTAAACAGGTTGTATGCAAGAGCATGTACCTGTAAACGATTTGCGTTGACTACCTTGGTTCGACTGCTTACTGAAGAAAAACCAAACCCTGATTTACCTTCTTTTATGAAGTTCTCCATCTTGCCACGCCCACAATAAAATTGAATTACTTTGTGTGGTTCTGATTTCATTGTAGTGACAATAAAAGTATATAGGTGAATAAACTGATTATAGGGTTTTTCTACTTTAAAAACAACTCTCCTTGGATGCGACCAACTTCCTGCCTGATAATAGAACTCACCGTATTCCACCATATAATCCGTTTGATTTTCACGGGCTGCTCTAAATAATGCTGTATCAGCATCTGCAGCGTATTTTATCAATGTTCGGTTTTGCTTCAAGCGGATTGCATACTTACAGTCGTTATCTTCGCAAGCCTTGTATAAATCAGGAGAAGCAAAACCGCTATCACCACGAAGATAAAGAGGGAGCGATGGATATTTTGCACGGTATTCCTGTAACAGTGGAATCATGAATTTGTCAGCATCATTACTACAATACTGTGTGCCGTTACGAAGTTCAGCCTTTAAAAGATCACCTGTAATTCCGTCATAGCAAAGTAGTGGATGATAACCGTGAGCCTGATAATGAAAGTTAAAACCTTCGCCTTCCTGCTTGCCGTAGGTGTTAAGCAGTGTAGAATCAAGGTCAAACATCATGTGCTCCGGAGCCTTAATAGAATAGACAATATCACGCATTTTTGCATTTATAGAATCAAGCTGTGTAAGAGTGTCGTTGTCCATTCTATTCCAAAAACGAGATAGTGTAGGTTGAGAAGCCAAGGCTTCTTTTTCCAAAATAGATGTTAATACCGGATCATTAATCAGTTCATCTGCACAATCATCCTCAAAATAGGCTGCTATAATTTGGTAGAGCATCTGCATAAGGTTATCAGAATCTGTATGAATACGGCTGTTTGTATGGTCATTGGTTTTGAAGAGCTTTTTCACAAGCTTTATAAGACCTACCTTTGCAGCGAATTCTTTGATGAGGAGCAGCCCTCCATCAGAAGAGAGATTTCCACCGTTAAAATTTATTTTAATTTTCTTGTTGCTTTCAAGTGAAATAGTGTTTAAAATTGACATAAGAGGACTTCCTTTCCTTGGCATTGTTTTGATTTGACACCTTAATTTTACCAAGAAAGAGGTCCTTTTTCTATTCACTTTTTAGGTGAAAGTAAGAAAGTTTTGTAAATGCAGTAATTATGTGGCTTTCAGCCGCAGACATAGCTATGCTATGAATAATTTAGGTAAATAGAGCATAAAAAACAAATACTGAAATATCGTTATTATCAATAAATATTATATTTAGATAAATTATATAAAAATATAGTTAAATACTCAATAATTATGCTAATTTGATTTTTCAATAATTAATGACTTCTTTTCGAAATAATAGATAAATAAAAGTTGCCTTTACTTAAAGATGATATATTTAAGTAAAGACAACTCTATCTGATGTATTTAGTTTTATTTATGGTGTATAATACCTTCTACCCAATTGTATAAGTTTTTCTTTTGTTCGGGTGTATCGGCATTGATAACAAATTCCTGACCTCTTGATGCGGTTTTTAATACCGATGATTCCCCTTTTATAACCGGATGTGCATTACCCTGCCAGGAGATGGAAATACCTTTTTCCGCAAAGAATGGCGGTAATTGCCACATACTTTTACTTGCCTGTCCACGCTGTGTTAATACAAGAGAATCTCTGTAGTGAAAGGTTCCGCATTTTTTTGAGAGATACAGTCTATTATTGGTATAGAATGGAGGAATACTGTGAGGATGCCATTTGTATTTGTCTCCGATTACTTGATCACTTTTTATAATATCTCCGATTTCCATATATCCGTAAATAATATGGAGTATTGGCGCACCTTTTATATAGGATAGACGGTTTTTATCCTGCAACTCGGTTTCTCTGAACATACCGTAGAAAAGAAACATATCACCTATATCCACTCCGGATTTGTCCAAATGTGTAGCCGGTACACCCCATTGCCCAAATGCAGGCACCCATTCATCAGGTCGGTTGTCAATACCGGTATAAATATCAGGATCGAGATGGCAGGTTGGCATATTTTCAAAATCAAAATCCGGATTTAATTGAGTTATTATTTCTTTTATATTCTGTCCTCTGTATTCCAAATCCTCATACCTTTTATTGCTTTTTCTGTCAGGTATGGGAAGTGACAGTAGTGTTCCGTCGGGAAGTATAGGACTTGGCATTACTCCAGATTCGCTATCCATTCCTTTTTTGCTCAATATTACTTTCATCATGTCAGCCCTCCTTTTGTCATAATTTTAACATAAGCTATAGATAAAAACAATAAACACTGTATTAAGTATTTAATATTTGACAAAACAGTATTGTTAAAACTACTATATATCTGATTAAACGGATATTTTATTAACCTTTAAAATCTGTGCAAGAAATATAGGGTATAAATCACTGAAAAATTATAATATATGGGTGAAAGGGGAAAGAAATGAATATAATAAAGTCGTTTAATGATACGATTGATTATCTTGAAACTGTTTTGGATGATAAAGTCAGTGAAAAGGAGATTATGTATTTGTCGGGATATTCCTATGCTATGTTTAGTAGAATGTTTTCTGTATTGACGGAAATCACACTTTCAGAGTATTTAAGAAGCAGAAGACTTACAGAGGCTGCAATAAATTTAAGGGATACGGATGAAAAGATAATTGATATTGCATTTAAATATGGATATGAATCCTCTGATTCATTCGGGACTGCATTTAAGAGTTTTCATGGATTTACTCCTACAGAAGTAAGGAACGGGAAACCGTTCAAGGTATTTTCTCGTGTGCAACTGGCACTGAGTATAAAAGGAGGAAGAAATATGAATGTTAAGATTCAAAAAAGAGAAAAATTTATGGTTGCAGGAATCAATGAAAATAATATTGATTCATCAAGATGTCCTGATGTATGGAACAGACTGTTTTCAAAGTACAGCCATGATGATCTTGCAAAACTTGGAAACGGGCAGAGTGTAGGGATATGCCATGATGTAAAACATCCCGGGTTGATAAATTATATGGCGGCTTATATTGTAAATGATGCAAAAAAAGCCGAAAGTATGGGACTGGAAGTTTTGGAAATAAATGAAAATGAATACGCAGTTGTTGAACTTAAAGGAAGTGTTCCGGAATGTATTCATGAAGGTTGGAAATATGTGATGGAGATTTTCTTTCCGGAGCATGGTTACAGACATTCGGAAAGTCCGGATTTTGAGTATTATTTTGAAGGAGATATGTATAGCCCTGATTATAGAATGGAGCTTTGGATTCCGATAGTAAAGATATCATAAAAGAAAAAACTCTCAAGCCGGTTTTCCGGAATGAGAGTTTTTGTTTTAGGCAATGTAGAATCCGATATCGGGTGTATTTTTATCGAATATATCTACCTGCCGCTATATAAAGGAATTAGCCTTATATTATTTTTTAGGATAGAATCCGCTTGGGTTTTCATCAAGCTTAATAAGTATATTCTTCATCTGTGTATAGTGATCAAGGATAACCTTATGTGTTTCTCTACCGATTCCGGAAGTCTTGTAACCGCCGAATGGAGCACCTGCAGGAATTGCATTATATGTATTAACCCAAACTCTACCTGTTTCAATGCTTCTTGATACACGGAATGCACGGTTTAAATCCTTTGTCCATACACCGCCACCAAGTCCGTATACACTTTCATTGGCATATTTGATTACTTCTTCTTCAGTCTTAAACTTAATGATAACAGCAACAGGTCCGAAAATCTCTTCCTGAGCCGCATAAGAATCATTAGTTACATTTGTTATAAGTGTAGGCTTGTAGAAGGAACCCTTAGCAAGCTCACCCTCTGTATAACGCGAACCACCACAAGCGATAGTAGCACCTTCGGCAACAGCTCTGTCTACACAAGCCTGTATCTTTGCCACCTGAATTTCATTTATCTGTGAACCCATCTGAGTGTTGATATCAAGCGGATCGCCCACCTGAATCTTATTGAATTGATCTACAGCTTTTGATACAAACTCATCATATATTTCTTCCTGTACAAAAACTCTGGATCCTGCACAGCAAACCTGTCCCTGGTTAAACAAAATACCAAGCTGTACGCCGTCAATAGCAAGATCTATATCACAGTCATTAAAGAAGATGTTAGCTGATTTTCCGCCAAGCTCAAGAGTAGCAGGGATAAGCCTTTCAGCCGCAGCCTTCGCTACCGAATATCCAATCTCGGTAGAACCTGTAAATGCAAGCTTTCTAAATCCTTCATGGTCAAGTATATATTGTCCTGACTTGCTTCCTGCACCTGAGATCACATTAAATACTCCCTTTGGAACAATATCCTTTATAAGCTTTGCAAGTTCAAGTACTGAAAGCGGAGTGGAAGAACTGCTCTTTAAAACTGTACAGCATCCTGATGCAAGTACAGGTGCGAGCTTCCATGCAGCCATAAGGAATGGGAAGTTCCATGGAACTATCTGTCCAACAACACCGATAGGCTCTCTAAATACAAGAGATAATGTTTTTGAATCAAGGAAGTTGGATGTATCCTCCTCTGTACGTATAGCAGAAGCAAAATATCTGAAATGATCTGCTGCAAAAGGTATATCTACATTAAGTGTCTCACGAATAGGCTTACCATTATCAAGACTCTCAATATAAGCCAAATCTTCTTTATTTTCATCTATAACATCAGCAATCTTTAAAAGGATTTCAGCTCTTTTAATCTTATCAAGGTTTTTCCATGAATCAAAAGCTGCCCAAGCAGCGTTCACAGCATCATCTACATCTTCTTTTGTGGCTTCAGCCACACTTGCGATTCTTTCTTTGGTAGCCGGAGAATATGTATCAAAAAACTTCCCGTCTTTTGAATCTCTAAATTCTCCATTAATAAAAAGTCCATACTTTTCGTCCGGTTTCTTAGCCATGTTGACCCCTTTCAAATTGTTCAATCTATAGCAAATTGCTATAGATTGATTCTAGCATAAAAGAAAAATAAAAGCTATATTTTTTCAAAAAGTAGATAATTTAACAAAGATATGACGAAATGATATTATGCAAATTGACAACTGTTACAGCAAAAATAGTTTTTGTATACATATATTCAGCATGTTTTTATTTGGATACATAGCCTAATAGCTAAAACTTAAATAAGATAAACTATGAAAAATAATTGATATATTGTGTATATAAACTCATACCATGTGAAATACGACTAAATTTTCAGTTAATAACCCCAAGCAATTAATAGATATATGAGTGATGAACCGAACATATCTGCCAATGCATGCATCAGGAAAAACGGCAATAAGTTTTTTATAACCTTTTTATACATAAAATAGTAGAAAAGACCATATACAACACCGATTACCAATGCCCATACAAGTCCCTGATAAGTATGGAATGATACTCTGACAAGGGTTGAGAAGGCAAGCGCATACCATTTATGTTCATCTTTTACAGAGGTCATAAGCCCGAGGAAGAAAAATTCCTCATAAAAGCCGTTTAAAAATGCATATCCGATTGCAAGCGGAGACAGTGCAAGGAATTTATTTACTATTTCCAAAGGATCAATATATTGAAGAAGAGAAGGATCAAAATAGTTATATTCTCCACTTATTGTTGTTATAAAGTCCCCGAAAAGTCCCATTATAGAAAAAAGTACAGGAACCCAGATGATTACAGATGGATGAAGTCTTATTTTTAACTGCTTAAAGTCAAAATTTCTGATTATTAAATATAGTATTGTAATAAGCAATAGAATTGCCTGTATTGTAAAGTTGCCGGAGTAGGCGGCACCGTCAGAGGTTATATCCATAGATTCGGCTGATTCCTGTATAGCCTGTGGATCGGACTGCAAAAGTCCTATAAATAACTGAGTGGATGTTATTATAAATGTACCGAACATAATGCCGGTAATGATAAGGATATCAAACCATCTTAAGTATCTAAGCTTTTCTTTTCGCCTGATTTTTTCTAAAAAATTCATATTTTCACTTCCTTTAAAATTATTTTTACTGAAGTAATATATTACTTAACAGTTTTGTACCGTCAATACTATACTCTATATTTGTGAAAAAATAATGTATAAAGTGAATGATATTTTATATAATTTATTATACAATAAAGAGTAATAAAGGAAGGTGATAGGATATATGCAGTTGAAACAAATCAGAAATATTTTTCTCATGTTTATGACATGTGCTTTACTTGGTTGGATATATGAAGTGCTTGTTGGAATTTTTGAAACTCATATGGGCTATGTAAATAGAGGCTTTTTATTCGGACCTTATTTACCTATATATGGGTTTGGTGGAATTATATTGATTGCATTGTTACTGCCGATAAGGAATAAAAAGATATCTGTCGGGAGTTTTTCGGTTTCGTTTATTTTAGTATTCTTATCTACAATGCTGATTACTACAATACTTGAACTTATCGGAAGCTATTTTATGGAGCTTATAATGGGTGACTGGCTTTGGGATTACAGCACTTACTTTTGTAATTTTGAAGGGCGTATAGCTTTATGGAGCAGTGTAAAATTCGGAATCGGAGGTCTTATAATAATATACATTATAGAGCCGGCAGTATATTTTTGTATTCAAAAACTGAATGAAAGAGCTGTAAATATATTTACAATAATACTTGCAATAATCTTTACTATAGATTTGTTGCTTCGTCCGTTCCTTGGAAGCAATTTTTTAGGGAAGTGATAAGGCTTAAAAGTTGATATTTTAAGTTTAAATAAAATTTATAAATAGGCAGGAGGTAAGCTTATGGATAAAGTTCCTTTTTTAAGTATCATTTTTATGATGATATCATGTTTGACGGGATTTTTAATTCCGGTTATTTTATTTTTGTATTTCAGAAAGAAAAAGCAAGCTGATATTATACCTTTTTTTGTAGGTTGCCTTGTATTTATGGTTTTTGTTTTATTTATTGAAGCAACAATTCATAAATTGTTTTTTATTACTCCTTTGGGGCGAAATGTAAGGGAAAATATAATAACTTATGCAATATATGGAGGAGCTATGGCGGCTCTTTTTGAGGAATTTGGAAGACTCATTGCTTTTAAATTATTGCTTGGAAAAAACAGAGATAATAATATAAATGCCTGTATGTATGGTGCGGGACATGGAGGCTTTGAGGCATTGGCTATTTTGGGATTTGCTATGATAAATAATCTTGTACTCTCTTTTATGATAAATAGCGGAAGTTTGGATGCCGTTACAAGCAATTTATCAGGATATACCTTGGAACAGCTTAAGTTCAGTGCAAATGTTTTGATAACATCGGCACCATATATTTTTTTGATTGGAATAGTGGAGAGAATAATTGCTGTAGCCATACAGATATCATTATCTGTTCTGGTATGGTTTTCTTTTAAGAAGAAGTATTTATTTTTAACAGCTTTATTTATTCATTTTTTTGTAGACGCTTTGGTAATTATTCTTGCCGGAATACAAATACCTGTGTATTTTATTGAACTTATTTTAGCTCTGCTTACAGTTATGATAGCTTTATTTGCAAGAAAGATATATGTAGAAGAAAGTTAAGATGTTTTTAGAGTACTATTGTGATATAATTTTAGGGTAATAAATAATAGAGAACGGAAAGGAGAACAATTATGAAGAGTATAATGAATAATAAAACAGGCGGAACTATAAACTACAGAGGCATGGTTGTTCACTGTCTATTATTCTAAATTTTACTATTAGAGAATGAACGATAAAGCCTTTGTACAGAAGAAAACAGAGGTTTTTATTTTGATACAATTAAATGGAAAATATGCACAGGCTTATATTATGTGCGATGAAAATATGGATAATGCCGGAGTGGATAAGACAGCATTATCTCAGGTAATGATGATTTGTAACAATGAGGTATCCAAGAACTCAAAAATCAGAGTTATGCCGGATATTCATCCGGGTAAAATAGGACCTATAGGTCTCACTATGACTGTGGGTGAGAGGATATTGCCTGGACTTGTGGGACTTGATATCGGATGCGGAATGCTGGCGGTAAAATTAGGTAAAATAAGAAATGATTTTAAAAAGCTGGATACCGTTATCAGAGATAATATTCCTGTAGGATTCGGGATTAGAAAAGATATACATATAAATGCTGATAAGATGGATGTGGAAAGTCTAAGATGCCTTTCACATATCAGAAAGGAAAAGGCATTAATGAGTCTTGGAACTCTTGGAGGAGGTAATCATTTTATTGAGCTTGATATATCAAAAGATGGGGATACTTATCTTATGATACATACAGGGAGCAGACATCTTGGCAAAGAGGTGGCGGAATACTATATGAATGCAGGTCAGGAATATTTAAAAAACTGCGGCATAAATAGTATACCCTATGAAATGACATATCTTAGCGGAAGTTTAAAGGAAAATTATTTACATGATTTAAAAATTGTAGAGGAATATGCGATTTTAAACAGAAAAATAATTGACGGTGAAATAATCAGAAAAATGAAGTGGAAGGCATTGGATGAGATTTCCTGTACTCATAATTATGTGGACTTTTCAGGGGAAGTGCCAATACTTAGAAAAGGAGCTGTTTTTGCCGGATTAAATGAAGACGTTATTATTCCTATAAATATGAAAGAAGGAGTACTTCTTTGTAAAGGTCTTGGGAATGCTGATTGGAATAATTCCGCACCGCATGGAAGCGGAAGAGTTTTATCAAGAGGGATGGTAAATTCTTCACATACTGTTTCTGAGTTTAAAAAAAAGATGAAGGGGGTATACACTACTTGCATAAGTAAGGAAACCCTGGATGAAGCGCCTTTTGCCTACAGAGGAATTGAGTATATAAAAGAAGCAATAAAAGAGACTGTAGATATTAAGGACATACTTTCTCCCATATATAATTATAAGGGAGGAGACAGAAAGTGATTTTACAATTAAGTGCAGGAATGGGACCGGTAGAATGTCAAAGAGCGGTTTTTGGAATATGTAGGGAATTGATGAAAGAAATTCCTTCACCGGAGATTTTAAATCATGTAGCCGGAGCGGAAGATGAAACTTTTTTGTCTGTGATGCTTTATTCAAAACAGGATGTTTCATATCTGGAGGGCAGTATGCTTTGGATTTGTAAAAGTAAATACAGACCTTGGCATAAAAGAAAAAACTGGTTTATAGATGTGAGTATTATTCCTGAAACTACAGAGATAGAGGAGAACTTTTCAGAGAACGAGTTAAGGATTGAGAAATTTCATGCAAACGGTCCGGGTGGTCAAAATGTAAACAAGGTGGAGACCGGAGTTCGTGTGATTCATATTCCAAGCGGTATAAGGGTAAGCTCCACAAGAGAAAGAAGTCAGCTCTTGAATAAAAAGGATGCAATCAGAAAGCTTGCTATTGTTCTAAAAAGCAGAAATGATTTTGAAAAGGTGAAAAGCCGCAATAATGCATGGAGTAAACATAGTGAAATTGTGAGAGGAAATCCTGTAAGAATCTATGAGGGCGAAAATTTCAGATTAAAAAATAATTGATAGGGAGTGGTGTGATATGGATATAGAGGAAGACTATAGGAAAGAAAGTTATGTAAAAAATGATGAATCTTTATATATCGGCAAAAGCGAGAACATAAACCGGATTCAATGGTTAATCAGCATACTTTATATTATAGTATTATATGGATGGGCATATTTTGATATAAGGGCAAATGAAATAATGAAAGAATCAAGTACTTTTATTTTAATCAATATAGTATATTTCATTATATTTTTGCTGCTGCTTATTTTACAAATCAAAGCGGTAAACAGTGCTGTAAAAATGGATGATATAGATTATTGTATAAATATATGTGTTTTTCTTAAATACAGTTTACTCCCGTTTACTTTGTCGGTCGGGCTGGCTTTAATAGTTATTGTATTAGGTGGAATGGTTGGTACTATAGCATTTATGGTGGTTCCTGCAACTATATTTATGACACCGCTTTGGATAGCGGCAGTTTGCATTGCATTCGTACTGGTAGTATTTATTTATTGTATAGTTTTTTCACCATCTTTTTTAGCATTTAAATATATAATTTCTGTAGCAAAAAAAGAATATGGAATGAAAGAAAATAAGATTTTATTGCATTATTTATCACAGCTGGTACCTGTAATAGATATAATAGATATCCTTTATCTTTCAAATAAATACCGGAAAAGAGGAAGGCTATTGTCTATAATCACTGCTGTTTGTGTGTTTATATTTGTTTTGATTGCTATAGTGGCATATATAATAAGAGTATAGGAGATGGCATATGGATAGAGAAGAAAATCACACCGCAGAAAAAAATGAAATTGAAAAAGATAATATTGTAAAAAGTGAAAATTTGGAAGTGGCTGCCAAATCTTTTAATATGAAGGGATTTTCATGGGGCATGGGTATAGCCTATATACTTTCAGTATATATATTGATATGTACCATTGTAGTAGGAGGCGAGATGATGGATAGCATACCTTTATATCTGATATTAAATGCTGTGCTTTTTATTATATTTGTAGTACTTTTTGTATATCAGCTTGTAAATATAGGCAAGGCGGTAAAAGATGAAAACATAAAATACTGTGTTGATGGAAGCCTTTTTTATAAATACACCTTAATTCCTTCCACACTGTTTTTTATATTAAGTTCAATATTTATATTTTTAGGCGGATTAGGTATTTCACTTTTAACTTTTATATTTCCGATGGCAATTGCCCTGGCTCCGTTTTTTCTGGCGGCGGCTCTTATCCTGCCACCGATTTTATTAGGTATATCTTTTACGGTATCATTGCCGGGGTTTGTTTTATTTATCAGTATGATTATGATTACAAAAAGACAAAAGGAGATGAGACTTGGAAAATGTGTATTACATGTTTTACTGCAATTGATACCGGTAATAGGCATTATCGATCTGGTATATGTTACAAATAAATACTGGAAGAGAGGAAAAGTACTTGCTATACTTACAGCAGCTTTTGCCTGTATATTAGTTATTTTAGGCTTTGTAAATAAAGTAATTATGTAATTAGCCATACCTAAGGAGCGATTATGAAGTTTTGGATTTTTATATTTTTTTAAACTTGATTTCCCCTATTACAATGATTGCTATGGGACGGTATTTGTTAAAAAGAAAGAAAAAAGGAAATGAGGAGCTGTTCGGATTTAAGGCGGATATATATACAAAAGATATGGAGGAATTATGGATTTTTTTGATGTAATAAAAAGACGGGGAAGTTATCGTGGAGAATTTGAAAATTCTTCTATCCCGCCGGAAGACTTGAAAATAATTTTAGATGCGGGAATATGTGCACCGTCAGGTTATAATTTACAAACAACAACTTTTTATGCCGTAACAGATGGAGATACTCGCAAGAAGCTTGCTGAAATTTTTCCTACTGAAGCTACGCAATCCGCACCGGTTATTATTGTTGTTACGTCTAAATGTATTCATGCCGGAGATTATAATCTTGAGTTTGAAATTGAAAATTATGCGGCTTCAACAGAAAATATTATGCTTGCAATTACTGCAATGGGATATGCCGGAGTTTGGATGGATGGAATGATGAAGTTTGAGGGAAATATAGATAAGGTTAGAAAATTATTGAATATCAGTTGTGAAGAAACACCCAGGACAATTATTCCGTTCGGAAAGCCAAAGGGTACTGTAATACAGAAAGAAAAAAAGGCATTTTCTGAAAGAGTTCATATTATTTAGCAGTAGCCGGGCAGGTGTGTTATATGAGTGAAAATTTATTAAGCTTTATAATTTGGGCAATATCCGGATGTTTAATAATCGCTATCGGAATCAGTTGTTTCTTTTCTAAAAAGCAGGCAGGATTTTGGGCAAATGTTAATCCGCCAAAGGTAAAGGATGTAAAGGGATATAATCATGCTACAGGGAAGCTGTTTGTTTTATTCGGAGTGCTTTTGATTGTTTTTGGAGTACCGATATTATTTGATAAAAGTTCGGTATTTATGCTTTTATCAATAATAGGAGTCCTGATTTTAACAATAGCTACTATGGCGGTTTATGTTTTGTATATTGAAGAGAAATACAGGGAAAAATAAAAGAGTTTATAAATGAAACAAAAAAGATCAAAAATAATTGCTGCAGGAATACTACTTGCAGCAATTGTATTAGTTATATTCAGCATAATAAGCAGATTTTCTTATAAGGAGACTTCGATAAAGCGTCCAAGGAATGCTTATAAAAAGAAGATAGAGCAGTTTAAGAGTGCTACCGACAAGGACGGGGACGGCATTGATGATCAGAGCGATATACTAAACAGTGCATTGGAATATATACAGACAAAGCCGAAGTATGAGAGTAGATACTATATAGGAGGTTCTCCGGATGACGGATATGGAGTCTGTACCGATGTGGTGGCTATGGGGCTAAAAGGTGCCGGATACGATTTACAAAAACTTGTGGCGGAGGATATAAAGGAGCATAAGGATGATTATGATATTAAAGTCGCCGATAGTAATATAGATTATCGTAGAGTCAGAAATTTACAGGTGTATTTTAAAAATAATACAAAAAGTCTCAGCACAGATATTTCAAAGATAGAAGAGTGGCAGGGAGGAGATATTGTAATTTTTAAAAAGCATATCGGGATAGTATCTGACAGAAGAGATAAAAACGGTGTGCCGTATATTATTCATCATGGAAGTAAGATACAAAGAGCATATGAGCAAAATTATTTAAAAGGTAAGGCTGATGAAATAGTCGGGCATTACAGATGGGAAATCAAAAATAAAAAATAAAGTATATTTTGACATAAACTCATATATAATTATAATATTGCATAATAAAAGACATTGATTTAGATGTCTTTTATTTATATATTTAAAAGGTGAAAAGATGGATAATATAAAAAATACTGACAGTCTGATAACAGGCTTGACACAAATAGAGGTAGATAAAAAAATAGCCTTGGGATTGGTTAATAAATCTTATTCGGGTACGGATAGAACGGTAACGGAGATAGTTTTATCAAATGTATGCACATATTTTAATCTGATTTTTTTAATTATTTCAATACTTTTGATATTGGTAGGTTCATTTAGAAATCTTACATTTTTGCCCGTCATTATAGGAAATACTGTTATAGGAATAGTGCAGGAGTTGCGTGCAAAAAATACACTTGAAAAAATGAAACTGCTTAATGCTCCTCACGCAACGGTTATAAGAGAATCAAAGCTTCAAAATATTTTGTCGGAGGAATTGGTACAGGGTGATATAATATTTCTCACAGCAGGAAAACAAATTTGTGCTGATGCCGTAATTGTAAAGGGAAGTATACAGGTAAATGAATCTTTGCTTACAGGTGAGGCGGACGAAATAGAAAAAAATATAGGGAGTAATCTTTTATCAGGGAGCTTTGTGGTATCGGGGGAATGTTATGCGAGGCTTGAAAAAGTCGGAGATGAGGCATATATTTCAAAACTAGGCATGGAAGCAAAGGCAATGAATAAAAAAGAACAATCGGAAATGATACGCCATATAAATCTGATTGTAAAGAT
Source organism: Lachnoanaerobaculum sp. Marseille-Q4761 (assembly GCF_017565785.1). Classification (NCBI taxonomy): domain Bacteria; kingdom Bacillati; phylum Bacillota; class Clostridia; order Lachnospirales; family Lachnospiraceae; genus Lachnoanaerobaculum; species Lachnoanaerobaculum sp. Marseille-Q4761. The sequence goes on along the minus strand of NZ_JAGEKB010000002.1, from coordinate 256,265 downwards.
GATTGGTATTGTTATTATCCCGATTGCCGTTATTTTATTTTTACAAAGCTATTATATTAATGAGCATACTCTTAAAAAGAGTGTAACATCCACAGTTGCAGCGGTTATCGGTATGATTCCTGAGGGGCTTTACCTTCTGACCACTTTGGCACTTGCAATAAGCACGGTAAAGCTTGCAGGTAAAAATATACTCCTACATGATATGAAGAGTATCGAAACTTTGGCAAGGGTGGATGTTTTATGTGTGGATAAAACCGGAACGATTACAGAGCCTGATATGGAAGTGGATGATGTATTTGTATGTAGGGAAAATAGCTTAGGATTGAGGGATGAGGAGTTTAAAAGACTTTTATGCAGATATGCTCTTTTTTCAAAGGATAATAATTCCACTATGAATGCTTTGAAAAAATATGCAAAGCTTAACAGTATAGAGAAAGATTTTGATACTCCAATTAATATCCTGCCTTTTTCATCGGAACTTAAATACGGAAGCATTACATTTAATGATGGTGTATATTTACTGGGAGCACCTGAGTTTATTATAAAGGATAATTTTTCAGATTATGAAAACGAGATTATAAGAAGAACAAAAAGCGGTAAAAGAGTACTGCTTTTTGCAAAATATCTCAGTGATAATATTAAAGACGGATTGATAGAGGATGCTATTGCCCTTGGCTTTGTTTCGTTTAAAAATCCTATACGAAAGAATGCCGTAGAAACATTTAATTATTTTAAAAATCAAGGAGTAAATATAAAGATTATTTCGGGAGATAATTCTAAGACTGTTTCAGAGATTGGAGTCAGAGCCGGAATAGAAAATGCGGAAAAATATATTGACGCCTCTTTGCTTGAGAGTGATGAGAAAATAAGAGAAGCCGCCTTAAGTTACACAGTATTCGGGCGCGTTACACCTAAACAAAAACAAAAAATCATACAGGCTTTACAGGAAGATGGGCATACTGTAGCTATGACGGGGGATGGGGTAAATGATATTCTTGCTATGAAGGATGCGGATTGCAGTATCGCAATGGCATCGGGAAGTGAGGCGGCAACACAGGCTGCACAGGTTGTACTTTTAGACTCCGATTTTTCGCATATGCCTGAACTTGTATATGAAGGCAGAAGAGTTGTAAATAATATAGAGCGTTCAGCAAGCTTGTTTTTGGTAAAAAATATTTTTTCGCTATTATTATCGTTATTATCGGCTGTTTTTATGTTTACATATCCGCTTGAGCCGGCACAGATTTCAATTGTAGGCATGTTTACAATCGGTATTCCGGGATTTTTATTGGCACTTGAACCCGGAAAAGAGCGTATTAGGGGACATTTTCTTAAGCATGTACTTCTTAAGGCATTACCGGGAGGTTTGACGGATGTTATTATAGTCTTTGCAATAGTGGTATGCGGATCTGTATTTTCAATATCTAAGGAGAGCATAAGTACGATTGCGACCATGGTTATGTCTGTGGTAGGATTTATGATCCTTTGTAAAATAAGTATCCCTCTTGATCTTAGAAAATGCAGTATAATATTTTTAAATATTGCCGGATTGATATTTACAGGGATTTTCCTTGGTAAATTTTTTGCATTGACGGATTTATCAGGTATGAGTGTTTTATTTATGGTGATTTTCGGATTTGTGGCGGAGTCATTATTCAGAAATCTGACAGTGTTGGTAGAAAAAACAAAAATTTATATAATAAAATAAAGACTAAGCTTGAAATAAAGAAAAAATAATATATTATTATAATTAGTTATGTAATAAAATATTACTATAAAATATGTGACGAGTGGAAACATGATCTTGATATGATTAAGATATCGGAAGATATGTTTATTTTGGAGTTGTTTATGAGAGAGTATAGTCCGCTTTTTTGTATGAGCGATAAAATGATAAGCTTATTGATTGAAATAAGTAAAGAAGTTGGAAGAGTCGGTTTGCTTTTTGAGGGTAGAATAAATAATGATCTCAGAAAAGAGAGTATAATAAAAAAGGTATATGCTTCATTGGCCATGGAAAACAGTAATATTTCGTATGAACATGTACGAGAAATCATAGTCGATAAAAGTATAGGTCAGGATAATAAAGATGCAAAGCTTGTAAAGAATATGTTTGAGGCCTACGACATGTCACTTAAACTTAATCCTTACTCTGCAAATGATTTATTGTTTGCTTATAAGATGATATTTAGCGGTTTTGGAATAGAAAATTCCGGCTATAGACAAGACCGTTTGGCGGATTTGCATGGTGGATTATTTGAGAGCAATATATTTCCGTCAAGATTTCTTGCGGGAGCAATCAGAGATGTTTTTGAATGGTGTAAAGTATCTGAGCTTCATCCTCTTATAAAAAGTATTATAGCTTATTTTGAGTTTGAATTTTTAGAGCCCTTTGCGGATGGAAACGGACTTATAGCCAGATTGTGGTTTGATTTATTGCTTTGTAAATGGAAGGATGTATTTTTTTGTCTGCCTTTGGAAGAGGAACTTTATAATAAAATACAGGGATATAAGGAAACGCTTTTAAATATTGAAAGAGAAGGTGGCTGCAACAGATTTGTCGAGTTTATACTTGATACAATACTTTGTATGCTAAAAGATGCAAAACTGCCTGAAGTAAAAAATGAAAAAAAGCAGGTTAAAAATTATGATGTAAAGCCACAAAGAAATGTGGAAATTCCTTCCAATATAAACTCCTTTGCAAAAAAGCTGGTAGATGTATTGGGTAATGAGGTGTTATCAACCAATGAGATAATGCTAAGACTTGGTATGACACATAAACCCACCTTTAGAAAAAACTATCTTAATCCGGCTATAGAGATGGGGCTTGTGGAGATGACGGTTCCCGGTAAGCCAAGAAGCAGATATCAAAGGTATAAGAAGATATCATAGTTGTATAGCGATTATGTTGCACTTATCTAAAACAATATATAAAAGAGCTATGATTTAGAATATAAGTTTATAGTGGTTATAAACGGTATTATCGGCTATTACAGATATCATAATATTAAACTTGGATTAATAATTCGTATTAGTAATGATGAAGAGTATTTATTTTTGAAACTATATGGCTTATATATAAATATAAGGCTTATACAAAGCATATTTATTTCAAATAATATATTGACGAATCTATACTTTATGGTATAATGAGATAGATTTTGAATTTCACAACCGGAGGGAGGTTAGATCTTAGATGTCAAACGTGATTGTGAAAGAAAACGAGAGTCTTGACAGTGCACTTAGAAGATTTAAAAGAAATTGTGCTAAGGCAGGCATTCAACAAGAAATTCGTAAGAGAGAGCATTACGAGAAGCCAAGCGTAAGACGCAAGAAAAAGTCTGAAGCAGCTAGAAAGCGTAAGTTTAATTAATTGCGTGTTTTCACAACCTCGGTCATTTGACCGGGGTTTTCTTTTTAAAGAAAACTTTTTAGGAGAATAATTTGAGTATAATTGAAAATATTATAGATATACCTATGGAACATGAAAGGAATGTCTGTGGTGAATTTGATGTATATTTAAAGAAAATAGAGAGAACGCTGAAGGTAAGTATGATTGCCAGAGACGGCAGCATAAAGGTAATCGGACCTAAGGCTTATGTAGATAAGGCTAAATCTGTTTTTAATAATCTGATTGAATTGTCAAAAAGAGGAAATCAAATCACAGAGCAAAATGTAGACTATGCACTTTCATTGTCATTTACATTGGAGGATAATATAATCCTTGAGATTGATAAGGATGTAATAGCAAGAACCATACTGGGAAAGCCCATAAAGCCCAAAACTCTGGGACAAAAGCAATATGTGGACCTGATAAGAGAAAAGATGATAGTTTTCGGTGTAGGTCCGGCAGGAACAGGAAAGACCTATCTGGCAATGGCAATGGCTATACAAGCCTTTAAAGAGGGTACTGTAAATAGAATCATCCTTACAAGACCGGCTATAGAGGCGGGAGAAAAACTGGGATTTTTACCCGGGGATTTACAAAGTAAGATAGATCCGTATTTAAGACCGCTATATGATGCGCTTTATCAGATAATGGGAGCCGACAGTTTTTTGCATAATCAGGAAAAGGGGCTTATAGAGGTTGCTCCTCTTGCATATATGAGAGGAAGAACGCTTGATAATGCCTTTATAATACTGGATGAAGCGCAGAATACCACTCCGGCTCAGATGAAGATGTTTTTGACAAGAATAGGTTTCGGTTCAAAAGTAATAGTAACAGGAGATCAGAGTCAGAAAGATTTGCCTCAGGGGCAGACATCAGGTCTTGACAGCGCACTTAAAATATTAAAAAATATAAATGATATAGGAATATGTATGTTGACCAATAAGGATGTGGTAAGGCATCCTCTTGTTCAAAAAATAGTAGAAGCATACGATATATATGAAAAGAAAAATATATCAAAGGATGACAGGAAAAGGTTTAGAAAATAGGTGTTTTAGAAAAGTATAATGTGGCTTTGGCTGATTATATAATGGCGAGGGAGTATGACTATAGAGATAAGCTATGAGTCTAAAATAAAACTGGATATACCATATGAAGATATAATAAACAAAATGGTAGTGGCATCGCTTGATTTTGAGGATTGTCCGTATGAAGCGGAGGTTTCTGTTACTATTGTGGATGATGATGAAATAAGAAGAATAAATAATGAATACAGAGGAATTGATAAGTCTACAGATGTGCTGTCTTTTCCTTTTAATGAATTTGATATTCCGGGTAATTTTGATAATATCGAAGAAAATGTGGATGCATTTAATCCCGAAAGCGGCGAGCTGCTTTTGGGTGATATAATACTTTCAACAGAGCATATAATTGAACAGGCAAGGGAATACGGACATAGTCAAACCAGAGAACTTGCTTTTTTGGTTGTTCATTCAATGCTACATCTTATGGGATATGACCATATGATTGATGATGAAAGAAAAGATATGGAAGACAGACAGAGAAAAATTTTAGAGTTTGAGGGGATTAGCAGATAATGCCGGTGAAAACAACAAAAACAGAATCTAATAATTTTTTGGTGCAGGGAGCCATATTGGCGATTGCAGGGATTTTGGTCAGATTTATAGGGCTTGCATACAGAGTGCCGCTTCTTAGAGTGATAGGGGCAGACGGAATGGGGTATTACTCTATAGCATACAATGTATATACAATAATCCTTTTATTGTCCTCATACTCATTGCCATTGGCAGTCAGTAAGATGGTTTCTGTAAGAATTTTAAAGAATGAATATAAAAATGCCAATAAAATACTTAAGGCTGCGCTGATATATGCAACTATAATGGGTGGTCTGGGTTCTATAGTGGCTTTTTTCGGAGCGGATTTTTTTGCAAGCAGTCTATATCAAATGCCGCTTGCAAAATATGCACTTCAAAGTCTGGCACCGACGATATGGATTATGGCATATCTTGGAGTGCTTCGAGGATATTTTCAGGGACATTCCAATATGATTCCCACCGCTCTTTCACAGATATTTGAGCAGATAGTAAATGCTGTTGTATCGGTAGGTGCGGCTTACTATCTTTGTGAGATGGCAGTAAGACAGGCTAAATCTGAGGAGATAAAAGCGGCTTACGGTGGGGCAGGAAGTACTATAGGTACAGGCGCAGGTACAGTTATAGCGTTGGCAGTTGTGCTGATATTCTTTTTTCTTTCAGCAAAGGATAGAAGAAAAAAGATAAAAGATGATAAATCAGCCAGAAAAGAGAGCTTTAATACCATTACCAGAATACTTATACTTACTGTAATACCTGTAATAGCCTCCACCGCAATTTATAATATAAATTCGGTTTTGGACGGTATGGTATTTGGGCAGAGTATGAAGGCGTTGGGTTTGGAGAAGGAAGCTTCAAAGCTTTACGGTATATATACGGGAGGATATCTTGTACTTGTAAATGTGCCTGTAGCAATATCAAATGCAATGTCATCATCACTTATTCCTGCAATTTCAAGGAGTTTCAGCAGGGGTGAAAGAGCTGATGTAAACTCAAAGATTTCAATGGTAATCAGATTTGCATCCATTGTAAGTTTCCCATGTGCTATCGGGCTTGCGGTGATTTCTGTACCTGTAATGGGAATAATGTTTAAAGAGACTCAAGATGCTATGATGGCATCATATTTAATGATTATAGGCTCGGGTGTGGTAGTTTTATATTCCGTTTCAACGGTTACAAATGCTATCCTACAGGGAACAAGTCTTATAAATAAGCCTGTTAAGAATGCATTTATCTCTTTGATAATACATTTTATAATATTATATATATTATTATTTACACTTAAGCTCAATATAATAGGTTTGGTTTTCGGGAATATGGTTTTTGCTCTGTCTATGTGTATTTTAAATGCAAGAAGTATAAGGAAAAATTTATATTATAAACAGGAAATGATAAAGACCTTTCTTATGCCTTTTATATGTGCGGGTATAATGGGAATAATTGTATATATGGTATATTGTTATACATCTGTTAAAATAAACAGCAGACTTATGCAGACTGCAATACCTATTTTAGTGGGTGCACCTGTATATGCAATACTTTTAATCGGTACAAAAACTATAACAAAGAATGAAATATTACAAATGCCGAAGGGCAAAAAGATAGTAAGTATTTTACAGAAAGTCAGGCTTTTGAAATGAAAGTTGGTATTATTGGCGGTGGAGCAGCAGGTATTATGTCTGCTCTATTTGCGTGTAAAGGAAAAAATGAGGTCACTGTAATAGAGCATAATGATAAGCTTTTAAAAAAGATACTCTCCACAGGAAACGGAAAATGTAATTTTACAAATATAAAAATGGACTCCTCACATTTTCACAATAATGACAGGGCTATAAAGTTTATAGAAAGATTTAATCAATATGATATTATAAAATTTTTCAACAGTATTGGGGTGGTGGAGTATATAAAGGATGGCTATGTTTACCCGAATTCGGAACAGGCGGCATCTATAAGAAATGCCCTGTTGATGGAGCTTGGCAGATATGATGTAAAAATACTTTTAAATACCTATGTAAAGGATATAAATAAAGACAGTGATGTTTTTCAATTAAATATCTGCAATACGGAAAATAAAAATACCAAGAAGCTTTTCTTTGATAAAATTATTATAGCCACAGGACTTATGGCGGCGCCAAAACTGGGGAGTGACGGTTCGTTTTTACCATTGCTTAAAAGGCTGAATATAAAATATAATACCTGCCTGCCGGCACTTTGCGGTATTTTCCTTGATAATAAAAACTTCTTTAAAACAGCAAGCGGAGTCAGAGCAAAGGGCAAAATATCCGTAATTGTTGACGGAAAGATAGAAGCAGGCGATTTTGGAGAACTGCAATTTAGTGATACCGGAATATCAGGTATACCCACTTTTCAAATCAGCAGATATGTAAGCCTTTATTTAAACAAAAATAAAAAAGTCAAAATCAGACTTGATATGTTTTCACATATCGGAGATATAGAAAAAATATTAAACAACAGAACAAAAATACCTTCATTCAGAACTATGGAAGATATGGGGAACGGGCTTATAAATATCAAACTTTGGCTTGGAATACTGAGAATGGCGGATATCAAAGCTGACTTGGATATAAAAAAATGTGAGAAAAAAAGTTTTTTAAGGCTTGTTGAAATATGTAAGAATATGGATTTCACTGCTTTAAAAAGCGGAGATTTTGATAAATGTCAGGTTTGTACAGGAGGTATTTCACTTGACCTTATGGATGATAATTTGATGTATAAGGGTATAAAAAATCTATACTTTGCAGGTGAGATACTGGATGTGGACGGAATATGCGGAGGCTATAATTTGCAATGGGCATGGACATCAGGGTATATAGCAGGGCAGGTATTATAGGATAAGGATATTAAGAATGTTACATATAAATTCTTTACAGATAAATGTTCATCATGATGAAAATGATTTAAAGAAAAAAATTGCCGTAACAATCGGCTGTAATATAGATGAAATAATAGATTATAAAATTATAAAAAAATCGGTGGATGCCAGGAAAAAGCCGGATATCTACTATTCATATTCATTGGATGTAAATGTATCAAATGAAAAAAAGTACTTAAAGAAGAATAAAAATCTTACTACGGCAAAACAGGTGGAATACGCTTATGAGAGTATAGGGGCTTTTGATATAGAGGAGGTTAAAAGACCTGTGGTTGTAGGCTTTGGTCCGGCAGGTATATTTGCCGCATTTTTGCTTGCAAAAAAAGGATTACGACCTATAGTAACAGAGCGTGGAGAATGTGTTGAAGACAGGGAAGTTACCGTAAATAAATTTTGGAAGGACGGCGAACTTAATCTTGAATCAAATGTATCCTTCGGAGAGGGAGGGGCAGGTACATTTTCTGACGGAAAGTTAAATACACTTGTAAAGGATACATTCGGCAGAAATAAATATGTTTTAAAAACTTTGGTGGAATACGGAGCACCGCAGGAAATAATATATGATAATAAACCTCATATAGGAACCGATCTTTTAACAGGCATAGTTAAAAATATAAGAGAAGAAATAAAATCTCTTGGCGGTGAAATTCGGTTTAATACAAAGCTTATAGATATAGAAAATATCTCGGAAAACAAAAAGCGGATTAAGTTTATAAATACAAAGACAAAAAAGCAGGAAAGTATAGTATGTGAGAATATCATACTGGCGCTTGGACATAGTGCAAGAGATACTTTTAAGCTTTTAAAGGAACTTGGAGTTTATATGGAGCCGAAGTCATTTGCACTTGGTATAAGAGTATCACATTCGCAGCATTTGATAGATGTTTCCCAATATGGTGAAAGGGAAGCGGATTTTCTCTCACCTGCACCGTATAAGCTCACATTTAAATCAAGCCTCGGCAGGGGGGTGTATTCATTTTGTATGTGCCCGGGAGGGTTTATAGTAAATGCCTCCACCGAGAGTGAGAGAATTGCAATCAACGGTATGAGCTATCATAAGAGGGATTCCGGAGAGGCAAATTCTGCAATTATTGTCAGTGTATCGCAAGAAGATTTTGAGAAATTCGGTAAGGCTTTTGATCCTTTAATGGGTATTGATTTTCAAAGAGCATTGGAAGAAAGAGCGTTTGAAATGGGGAAGGGCAGAGTGCCTGTGCAAAGACTGGTAGATTTTTTAGAGGGAAGAGACAGTGAAAATTTTGATATAAATAATCTTAAAATAAAGGGAAATACCACTGTTGCAAGAGTTGACAGACTTTTTCCGAAAGAAATTTATGAGAGCATAAAAGAAGCATTTTCTGATTTTAACAGAAAAATAAAGGGCTTTATAAATGAAGATGCCTATGTGGCAGCAATTGAGTCAAGGACTTCATCACCGATAAGAATAAGCAGAAATGAATCTCTGGAGGCCAACTTCCCTGGTATATATCCCTGTGGTGAGGGTGCGGGATATGCCGGAGGTATAATGAGTGCCGCCATGGACGGACTGAAGGTTGCAGAAAAAATCATTGACAGGTTTAAGGAGTAAATATGAATATAAGACAGAAAGTAAAGGATGCAAAAAGGATTGTTATAAAGATAGGATCCTCAAGCATTACACATAGTGAAACCGGTGAGCTATATATCTCAAAAATCGAAAAACTTATCAGGCAGATTGCGGATTTAAAAGGCGCCGGAAAAGATGTTATCCTTGTTTCATCAGGTGCTATTGCAGCAGGCAGACATGCACTTGGAATAAACGGAAAACCGACCACACTTTCAGAAAAACAGGCGCTTGCAGCTGTAGGTCAGGCAAGACTTATAATGGAGTATAAGAAACTTTTTTCGGAATACAATCTTAGAATAGCACAGATTTTGATGACAAAATCAACGATAACAAATGATACTTATCGTGATAATGCCAAAGCCACTTTTTCACAGCTTTTGGAATATAAGGCGGTACCTATAGTAAATGAGAATGATACAATATCCACCTATGAGATTCAATTCGGTGATAATGACAGATTGTCGGCGCTTGTAAGTGCCCTTGTGGAGGCGGATCTTCTTATACTTTTATCGGATATCGACGGATTATATACTGATGATCCGAACACAAATAAGGATGCAAAATTTATAGATTTTGTAGAGGATGTAGATAAATATATGGGTATGGGAAAATCCACATCAAAGTCTGCACTCGGCACAGGCGGAATGTATACTAAGTTGTTGGCTGCACAGATTGCAACAAACTCTGGTAGTGATATGGTAATTGCAAGTGCCGAAGATATGAGTATAATAGAAAATATTGTAAACGGAGAGGAAATAGGAACATATTTCCCCGCAAAAATAAATAAGGATTTTGATTGGTTAAATTGTTTGGAATAGTAGGTGAAACATGGATAATACAAAGATTGACAGAATAAATACATTGGCTCATAAGCAAAAAAGTGTAGGTCTGACAGAGGAGGAAAAACAGGAGCAGGCGGCACTCAGAAAAGAGTATATTGAAACAATAAGAGAAAGCTTAAGGGCTAACCTTAATAATATTTCTATAAAAGAGGCTGACGGAAGTATAACGGATCTTGGCAAAAAATTCGGAAATAAAAATGAATAAGCCGGAGCTTAGAAAAGAATTACTTGAAAAAAGAAATTCGCTTTCAAGGACGGAGGTTTTGGCGGCAAGTGAAAGCATAATAAAAGAGATTGAAAATTTAATAAAAAAAACCGGTAAAATCACAATTTTAGGCTTTATGCCGCTTGGTAATGAGATAGACTTAAGACCTTTATTTCTTAAAATACTTACAGAATATTATAAAGATAAGTATGATGCGGATATTACCTTGGGCTTACCGAGAGTCTGTGGAAAGGAAATGAGATTTTTTAAGATAAACTCACTTGACAGTTTGGTAAAATCAAAGTTTGGCATTATGGAGCCGGATTTAAACTCTGAGGAGATCATTGCCGAGAACGCTCATGTTTTAGTACCCCTTATAGGACTTAATAAATATCAACAAAGACTTGGCTTTGGCGGAGGATTTTATGATAAATACTTTGGACTACACAGGAATAATATATTATACGGTTTGGCATATGATTTTCAGATTGATATAGATTTTGTTGCCGAAGAGCATGATATTTTAATGGATTATATTATTGTGGCAGGTAATGGCGCTTAGATGATATAATTTAGAGAAGTTTTGCCGGTGATTAAAACGATTTAGAAAGAGGATTATGGAGAATTTAATACCTAATGAAGAACCTTTAAGACAGGAATATTTTATGTCTGAGGTCAATGATATAATACATTCAAGGGCTATGGACAAGGGAGCATATCCGACATATAAAGTGGTAACCTTCGGATGCCAAATGAATGCGAGGGATTCCGAAAAGCTTTCGGGAATACTTAGCGGCATAGGATATACAGAGGCTGAGAATGAGGAAGATGCGGATCTTGTTCTCTTTAACACTTGTACTGTAAGAGAGAATGCAAACGACAGGCTTTACGGAAGGGTGGGACAGCTTAAAAAAAGTAAAGAAAAAAATCATGATATGATTATCGGTATCTGCGGATGTATGATGCAGGAAGCCGAGGAAGTTGAAAAAATAAAAAAATCATACAGACATGTAGACCTGGTTTTTGGAACTCATAATATATATAAGCTGGCGGAGATACTTTTTGACCATCTTACAACAAAAAAGCAGATAATCAATGTAATGGAAAGTGCGGATATGATTGTGGAAAAACTGCCAAATAAAAGGCAGTATGCTTTTAAATCCGGTGTAAATATTACTTTCGGCTGTAATAATTTTTGCAGCTATTGCATAGTTCCGTATGTAAGAGGAAGAGAGCGCTCAAGAAAGCCTGAGGAAATAATAGATGAGATTAAAACCTTGGTGGCTGACGGTGTAAAGGAGATTATGCTTCTTGGGCAAAATGTAAACTCATACGGCAGAGGGCTTGAAGAAGAGATAAGCTTTGCCGGACTTTTAGAGAGAATAGCAGAGATTGAGGGACTTGAGAGATTAAGATTTATGACACCTCATCCAAAGGATCTTTCAGATGAAGTTATAGAGGTAATGAAAAATAATAAAAAGATTTGTAAACATCTTCACCTGCCTTTACAATCGGGAAGCTCAGCTATATTAAAAAAGATGAACAGAGTTTATACAAAGGAAGATTATCTGAATCTTGTAAAGAGAATAAAGACGGCTATTCCTGATATTTCACTTACAACTGATATTATAGTGGGATTCCCGGGAGAAACGGAAGGAGATTTCCTTGATACCTTGGAGGTTGTAAAGGAGGTTCGTTATGATTCCGCATTTACATTTATATATTCAAAGCGTTCGGGAACTCCGGCTGCAAAGATGGAAGAACAGGTGGATCCGAAGGCTATAAAGGACAGATTTGACAGACTTTTAAAGACTGTACAGGATATTGCGGCTGAGAATACAAAGAAAAATGAAGGAAAATGTATGCCCGCATTGGTAGAGGGAAAGAATGAACATCTGGAAGGTTATCTTACCGGAAAGCTTGAAAACAATCTGACAGTGCATTTTAAAGGTCAGGAGAGGCTTATAGGTGAAATAGTGGATGTGATTTTGGACGAAGCTAAGGGCTTTTATTATATGGGACATATAAAGACAAGTGAGGTATAAATGGCACTATCTCCAATGATGTCAAAGTATCTGGAAACTAAAAATGAGTATCCGGATTGTATACTTTTTTATCGTTTAGGTGATTTTTATGAGATGTTTTTTGATGATGCAATAGAGGTTGCAAGGGAGCTCGAACTTACACTTACAGGTAAGGACTGCGGGCTAAAGGAGAGAGCACCCATGTGCGGTGTACCCTATCATGCTGCGGAAACATATATAAACAGACTTGTACAAAATGGACATAAGGTAGCTATTGCAGAGCAGATGGAAGATCCTAAGCTTGCAAAGGGGCTTGTAAAAAGAGAGGTTGTAAGGATTGTTACACCGGGAACCATCACAAGTACCGGTGTACTTGCTGATGACAGAAATAATTATATTATTTCTATCTTTTATATAGATGAGAGATTCGGACTTGCTATCTGTGATATATCAACAGGTGATTTTTTTGTAACGGAACTGGTTTCTATAAGAGAGCTTTTTGATGAGATACAAAAGTATCAGCCTACTGAAATTATATGTAATCATGCCTTTGAAATCAGCGGTATTTCCCTTGATGAGCTTAGAAAAAAATATAATATTACAATAACCTCTCTTGATAATTCATATTTTAATGAAAAAGCCGGTATAGATATATTAAAAAGGCATTTTTCGGTTTCAAGTATTGAGGCTTTGGGGCTTTCAGAATTTTTGGATGCCACCATATCATCAGGTGCGATGCTGAGATATCTGCATGAGATGCAAAAGAGCTCATGTGCACAGATAGTTGGAATAACCGCCTATAAAAACGGGGATTATATGATTGTCGATACAGCTTCCAGAAGAAATCTTGAACTGGTTGAAACCATGAGAGAAAAAAAGAAAAGCGGATCACTTCTTGGAGTGCTTGATAAGACAAATACAGCAATGGGTGCAAGAATGCTTAGAAGCTTTTTGGAGCAGCCGCTTGTAAACAGAGAGAAAATTATAGGCAGGCAGGATGCGGTAGCCGAACTTTTTGACAGATATATTGACAGAGAGGAATTAAGAGAGTATCTAAATCCGGTTTACGACCTTGAAAGACTTATGTCAAGAGTGGTGACAAAGAGCGCAAATACAAGAGATCTTTTATCATTATCCGCATCAATGAAGATGATAAGCCCTATAAAGGATGTTTTAAAGACATTTGAGGCAAAAGAGATAAAAAGAACTGATGAAAATCTGGACAGGCTTGAGGATATCATTGACATCATTGACAGGGCTATAAATGAGGACAGCCCTCTTTCTCTAAAAGAAGGAAATATAATAAATACAGGCTATAACGCTGAAATAGACAAATTAAGGCAGGCAAAGACGGAGGGGAAAAACTGGCTGGCTTCTTTAGAATCCGAGGAGAAGGAAAAGACCGGTATCAAAAATCTGAAAATAAAGTTTAATAAGGTATTCGGCTATTATTTTGAGGTTACCAATTCATTTAAAAATATGGTGCCTGATTATTTTGTCAGGAAGCAGACGCTTACAAATGCGGAAAGATATACTACCGATAAACTAAAAGATTTGGAGAATATCATCCTTGGAGCCGAGGATAAGCTAAACAGTTTGGAGTATGAGATTTTTGTAGAGGTAAGAGAAGAAATTGCAAATAATGTAAACAGAATACAATCAAGTGCAAAATCCATTGCCTATATAGATGCCGTTTGCTCACTGGCTACAGTAGCTTATAATAATAATTATGCAAGGCCTGAGATAAATACTACAGGGATAATTGATATAAAGGATGGTAGACATCCGGTGGTAGAAACCATGCTAAAAGATGATTCCTTTATTGTAAATGATACCTATCTTGATCAGAATAAAAAAAGGATGTCAATTATTACCGGTCCGAATATGGCAGGTAAATCCACATATATGAGACAGACTGCACTTATTTGTATGATGGCTCAGATAGGAAGCTTTGTGCCGGCAAAAAAAGCAAGTCTATGTGTATGTGACAGAATATTTACCAGAGTCGGGGCATCGGATGATCTTGCAAGCGGTCAGTCCACTTTTATGGTGGAGATGACAGAGGTCGCAAATATTTTAAGAAATGCCACAAGAAATTCTTTGGTTATTTTGGATGAAATCGGAAGAGGTACATCCACTTTTGACGGGCTTGCAATTGCATGGGCTGTGGTGGAGCATATCTCAAATGTAAAGCTTATAGGTGCCAAGACTCTTTTTGCCACACATTATCATGAATTATCGGAGCTTGAGGGTACACTTCCCGGAGTAAACAATTACTGTATTTCAGTTAAGGAAAACGGTGACAATATTGTATTCTTAAGAAAGATAATTACAGGCGGTGCCGATAAGAGCTATGGCATACAGGTGGCAAAGCTTGCAGGTGTGCCTGAGAGTGTAACCAATAGAGCAAAGGAACTTATAGAAGAATTATCGGGTGCCGATATTGCTACAAAGGCAAGAGAAATAGCAGAGGCAACTCCCACAGCATCAAAGAGGAAACCTGTAAAGAAGATGAGCGAGGTGGAGGCAGGGCAGCTTTCATTGTTTGATGCAGTGAACAATGATACAATCATTAAAGAAATATCGGATATAGATATTACAACCATGACTCCGATGGATGCACTAAACACATTGTATGCTTTGCAGAATAAAATTAAGAACAGGGTGTAAAATAACCTATTATAATAAAGGAGGAAGGGCTTATGATAAATATACTGGATAAGGGTACTATTGATAAGATTGCCGCAGGTGAGGTGGTAGAGCGTCCGGCATCAATAGTAAAGGAACTTTTGGAAAATTCAATAGATGCAGGAAGTTCTTCCATCACAGTAGAAATAAAAAATGGCGGAATTGACCTGATAAGAATAACGGACAATGGCTGCGGCATAGATGCAAAAGAAGTAAAAAAAGCCTTTCTAAGGCATGCCACATCCAAAATAATAAGCGATAAAGACCTGATATCCATAAAAAGCCTCGGATTTAGAGGTGAAGCCCTCTCAAGTATTGCAGCCGTTTCAAGATGCGAAATGATTACAAAAACAAGGGATGAGCTTACCGGAGTCCGCTACTATATGGAAGGCGGAGTCGAAGTGGAATATGAGGAGATAGGAGCACCTGACGGTACCAGTATAATTATCAGAGATATTTTTTATAATACTCCGGCAAGGAGAAAATTTTTAAAAACCGCATCCACTGAAGGAGCGCATATCAGTGAACTGGTGGAAAAGATGGCTATGTCAAATACCGGCATTGCCTTTAAATTTATATCAAATAATCAGATAAAACTGCAGACAAACGGAAACGGAAATTTAAAAGATATTATATATCAGTTATACGGTAAAGAAATCTCCAAGGCATTATGTGTAATAGATTATGAAAAAGACGGAATAAAAATAGGTGGTGTAATTGCAAGACCTGAGGTCACAAGAAGTACAAGAAACCTTGAAAATATCTTTGTAAACGGAAGGTATATAAAGGATAATATTATTTCAAAAGCTATAGAAGACGGATTTGGAGACAGGCTGATGCAGCATCAGTATCCATTTTGTGCTTTAAGCTTTGATATAGAGGGCGTGGATGTAAATGTGCATCCAAGAAAAATGGAAGTAAGATTCTCCGATAGAAATATTGTATACAATGCTGCAAAGGAGGCGGTAGAAGATATTTTCAAAACACAAAGTGCTGTCAGGGAAGTACCTGTAGGAAAAAACACTTCAAATGAGAAAAAAACTTTTATAAATACTCCCGAGCCCTTTGAAAATAGAAGAAGAGATATATCTTTCTCAAAGCCTGATAAGGATGATGAAATACAGTGGACCGTCCCAAAGGAAACTTCATATAATCCACAAAATGATTCGGTACTATTTAATGAAGACAATTCAAAGAATATATATTTTAATAATAGTATAAGACAGGGAGAATATGCAGATTCCAAGTCTACGGAGAAAACATATACGGATATAAATGAAAACATATCATATACAGGTATAAAGACAGAAAACAATACGGAAAATATAAAAACTACCAAAGAAGCTGATATACCTACAGACGTAGAGACTCCTGCAAATAAAGAAAAGGCTTCACAAATATCATTCTTTGATAAAGAATCAAAAAAATATATAAAGGTGGTCGGTCAGGTTTTTGATACCTACTGGATTGTACAGCTTGAAAATGATATGTATATTATTGACCAGCATGCGGCACATGAAAAGGTGATGTACGAGAGATTATTAAGAGAGAGCAAAAACAATAAAATAACTGCTCAGATGATAAATCCCCCGATTATAGTGACTTTGACCGATGTGGAGCAGGATGTTTTAAATAAACATTTAGATGAATTTAAAAATGCGGGTTTTGATATAGAGGAGTTCGGCGGAAAAGAATACAAAATAAATTCAATCCCGAATATTTTTCCATCCATACCTAAGGCTGAGCTTTTTAATGAAATGCTTTCCGACAGTACAAATTATGATATTATATCGCCATCAGAAATTATACTTGCAAAGACTGCATCTATGGCATGCAAGGCTGCTATAAAGGGAAATATGAGAATTTCATTGATGGAGGCAAATGAACTTTTCGATGAACTGCTTTCGCTAAAAAATCCCTATAATTGTCCTCACGGCAGACCTACCATAATAAAAATGAGTAAGTATGAGATTGAAAAGAAGTTTAAAAGGATAGTATGACAAAGGAAAAATTGATAATTCTTGCAGGACCTACGGCTTCAGGAAAGACCTCCGTATCCATAGATTTGGCAAAAAGGATGAATGGAGAGATAATAAGTGCGGATTCCATGCAGGTATATAAATATATGGATGTCGGGACTGCAAAAATCTCCGGAGGGGAGATGTGCGGTATTAAACATCATTTAATAGATGTACTGGATCCGAAAGAAGACTTTAATATTGTAAAGTTTCAAAATATGGTAAAGACCGCCATAAAAGAAATTACAAAAAGAGGTCATTTACCTATAATAGTCGGAGGTACGGGCTTTTATATTCAATCTATTATCTATGATATTGACTTTGATAATGAGGAAGATAATACTTCTATAAGAGAAGAGCTTGAAAGAGAGTATGAGAGTCTGGGTGCGGATTATATGTATGAAATATTAAAAAAAATAGACAGTATTTCGGCACAGAATATACATAAAAACAATAAAAAAAGAATAATCAGGGCAATAGAGTATTTTATGATAAATAATGCCCCTATTTCATCACATAATGAAACACAAAGAAATAAAATATCGCCATATGATTTCAGATTTTTTGTATTAAACCCTCCAAGAGATATTTTATATGAAAGAATAAATCAAAGGGTGGATATTATGGTGGAAAAAGGTCTTTTAAAAGAAGTAAAAAGCTTAAAACAAATGGGACTTTTAAAGCATAATATTTCTATGCAGGGAATAGGCTATAAGGAGATAATTGAATATCTTGAAGGAGATGTGAGCCTTGAAACCGCAATAGAAAATATAAAGCAAAACACAAGGCATATGGCAAAAAGACAGGTGACATGGTTTAAAAGGGAGAAGGATGTAATATATATTGATCCTTACAGCTTTGAAAACAATGAAAAAATAGTCGATTATATGATAGAAAAAATCAACACGGAAAGAATAAGCAATGAATGATTTAAACAATATATATGAGGAATTCGGTATTTCAAAAAGGGTAGCAGAGCTTTCAAATAAAGTTTTAAAATCTTTAGAGGAGAGGTTTTTTGAGATTGATAAAAATGCCGAATACAATCAGATGAAGGTGCTTAATGCAATGCAAAAGCATAAGGTAAGCGATATACATTTTGCGGCGACTACAGGTTATGGATACAATGATCTTGGAAGGGATGTGCTTGAAGATGTATATGCCACAGCCTTTAGAGGTGAGTCGGCACTTGTAAGACCACAGCTTGTAAGCGGTACTCATGCACTCCATGTTGCACTTTCGGGAAATTTAAGACCGGGTGATGAACTTTTATCCCCTGTAGGCAAGCCCTATGATACTTTGGAAGAGGTAATAGGAATAAGGGATTCAAGGGGATCCTTAAAGGAATATGGGGTTACATATTCGCAGGTGGATTTGCTTAATGAGAGCTCGTTTGACTATGAAGGAATAAAAAATGCCATAAATAAGAGAACAAAGCTGGTTACAATACAAAGGTCAAAGGGATATGCCACCAGAAAGACCTTATCTGTGGAGCAAATAGGTGATTTGATAAAATTTATAAAATCAATAAATCCACATATTATATGTATGGTAGATAATTGCTATGGTGAATTTGTGGAAAGAATAGAGCCGCTTGAAGTCGGTGCGGATATGATAGTAGGCTCTCTTATAAAAAATCCGGGAGGAGGATTGGCTCCAATCGGAGGTTATATAGTGGGAAGTAAGGAATGTGTGGATAATGCTTCATTCAGACTTTCGGCTCCGGGGCTTGGTAAGGAAATAGGCGCAAGTCTTGGAATGAATACAAGTATGTTTCAGGGATTTTTCCTCGCACCTACAGTGGTTGCGGGAGCTTTAAAGGGAGCGATATTTGCAGCAAATCTGTATGAGAGTCTCGGCTTTTTATGTCATCCGAATGCAACCGAGCCAAGATTTGATATAATTCAGGAGATTACCTTAAGAGATCCGAAGGCATTATGTGCTTTTTGTGAGGGTATACAGGCTGCCGCACCGGTGGATTCCTATGTAAAGCCCGAACCTTGGGCAATGCCCGGATATGACAGTGATGTTATTATGGCGGCAGGGGCTTTTGTAGGAGGTTCTTCTATAGAACTCAGTGCCGACGGACCTATGAAGGAGCCTTATTCGGTATTTTTCCAGGGAGGGCTTACCTGGTATCATGCAAAGCTTGGGATAATGCTTTCATTACAAAAGATATTTGATGCCGGAATTTTAAAATAGTATTAAGCCAGGAATAATTTGTTTAGTATTATAAAATAAAAACTATAGTTCACAAAATATTAATTAATTACTTTTATATTTTGTGATAAAATAAAAATGCCTTTCATGCTTGGAGAGCGGAAAGGGCTTTATGGGAAAAATAAAAGAATTGCCGCCGGAACAAAGGCCATATGACAGAGCATTGGAGTATGGAGTGGAGTCACTTACAGATGTTGAACTTTTGGCAGTTTTACTCAGAAGCGGAACAAAGGATATCAATGTTGTAAATCTTGCTTATAAAATTCTTGAGGGTAATGGTGAGGGTTTTGGTATACATAGTATTTTTCACCATAATATTGATAATCTGCTTGGGATCAAGGGCATAGGCAAGGTAAAGGCTGTGCAGATACTGGCACTTGGAGAGTTTTGCAAAAGGGCATGGGAGCGAAAGAATACTAAAAACCGTATATCTTTCTCATCTCCCGAGACAGTTGCAAATTATTACAAGGAGAGCATCAGGCATCTGGAAGTGGAGGAGCTTAGGATCATTTTTTTGGATACAAAGCAGAAACCTATTTCAGATATGGTGATTTCAGTCGGCACGGTGAATGCATCTTTAGTTTCTGTCAGAGAGATTTTGATAGAAAGTTTAAAACATCTTGCGGTAAATGTTATCTTGCTGCATAATCATCCAAGTGGAGATCCGTCACCCAGTAAGGCGGATATAGATATAACAAAAGATATAAATAAAGCCTTGGATAGTATTGGAATAGAGCTTGTAGACCATATAGTTATAGGCGACAATTGCTATTACAGCTTTAAGGAACAGGGGATTATTTGATGGAATCTAGAAACCGACTTGTACTGATAATTTTAAGTATAATTAGTATCGTTCTTATAGGAATTACTTCGTTTAATGATTCTATTATTTTGCCTTTGAGGCAGGCGGTAGGAATAGTACTATTGCCTGTCCAATCAGGCGTAAATACTGCCGGCAGGGCAATATATGATAGTATAGAAGAACAAAGAAAAATACATAGTGCAATTAATGAAAATATAGAGCTTAATAAAAAAATAGATGAACTAACTATGGAAAACACCAGGTTGATGGCGGATAATGGGGAGCTTGCAAGATTGAGAGAATTGTATAAGCTTGATGAGAGTTATTCGGATTATGAGAAGGTGGGAGCCAGAGTGGTTGCAAAGGACAGTACAAAGTGGTTCTCTACATTTACCATAGACAAGGGCAGTGAGGACGGCATAGCTGTAGATATGAATGTTATAGGCTATGGCGGCTTGATAGGTATAGTAACCGATGTGGGCAAAAACTATGCGAATGTAAGATCTGTTATAGATGATATATCCAGAGTCAGTGCCATGTCTTTGCGAACAGGTTCACTTTGCAGAGTGGACGGAAATCTGGAACTTTACAATGAAGGAAGGTTGCTTTTAAAGGATATAAAGTCTGATGCGGATGTTATTGAAGGTGATATGATAGTCACTTCAAATGTTTCTACAAAGTATTTACCGAATATATTGATAGGTTATGCAAGGGATTTAAAGGATGATTCTTCAAGACTTACAAAGAGCGGATATATAATACCTATAGTGAACTTTGATACAATATCTGAGGTACTTGTAATAACCGGAGTAAAGGAAGTGAGTGATTAAATGAGAAGAATAATAGTAAATATAGCCTTTATTATATTTGCATTTTCACTTCAAATATGTATTTTTCCGTTTATACCTTTTTTATATGCCGCACCGAATCTTCTTATAATACTTACATTTACCTATGGCTTCAGTCTGGGAGTGGAAGAGGGGATGCTGTATGGCGTTATATGCGGTATTTTGATGGATTTATATTTTTCAGGTCCGTTCGGGTTTTTTACACTTTTATTCTTATGGATCGGATTTGTGAACGGAAAGCTCACTGCATATTTTTATGAGGAGTATATATTCCTGCCTTTTATAGTATGCACGATAAGTGAAATTATGTATAATGTGTTTATTTATATATTCAGATTTTTTATCAGAGAAAAATATGATGTTTTGTATTATTTAAAAAATATTGTAATACCTGAAGTAATAATTACGCTTATATTTACATTATTACTGTACAGGTTTTTGCTTTGGTATAATAAAAAACTTAGAGTTTTGGACAGTAGAGGAAAAAATCAGTGATAAGGGATTTTAAAGAATTTTTAGAGGACTTTTTTGAAAAGATAAAATCCTCCAGACTTTTTATACTGGGTGTAATATATTTGTTTATGGTATTTATCCTCGGATCAAAGCTGTTTACAATGCAAATTGTCAATGGTAAGGAAGCTCAGGATAAATATGTACAAAAGATAAAGAAAACAGTAGTAACTACAGGTGCCAGAGGAAATATATATGATAGAAACGGAAATCTTTTAGCATATAATAAACTCTCATATACAGTAACTGTCATTGATGGTGGATACTATAAAAAAGTAAATGATAAAAATAATATGTACTACCGATTGGTACAGATTTTAAGAAAGCATGATGAAAAAATAGACGGCGATTTTTTGGTGGCTGTAGATGAAAACGGAGAGTTTTATTATACCACCAAATCGGATTCAGCCAGATTAAGATTTATTGCCGATATGTACGGTCTAAAAACAACAGATGAGTTGGAT
Source organism: Lachnoanaerobaculum sp. Marseille-Q4761 (assembly GCF_017565785.1). Classification (NCBI taxonomy): domain Bacteria; kingdom Bacillati; phylum Bacillota; class Clostridia; order Lachnospirales; family Lachnospiraceae; genus Lachnoanaerobaculum; species Lachnoanaerobaculum sp. Marseille-Q4761. The sequence goes on along the minus strand of NZ_JAGEKB010000002.1, from coordinate 234,144 downwards.
GATAAGGCGGGAAAGTATCCTTCGGATATTACGGCGGCTGAAATGGTTGAAAAGAAATTAAAAACATACGGTCTTGATGAAATGACGGATAGTGACGGAAATGTCTATGATTTGTCAGGTCAGGATAAAATAGATCTAATAAATGTAAGATATGAGATAGGTAAAAAGCTTTATAGGAGATTTGAACCTACTATAATAGCTACCAATGTATCAGAAGAAACAAAGATTGATATCATGGAGAATACAGCTTTGCTTATAGGTGTGGATGTAGAAAATGATACATTAAGAGTCTATAATGATGCTGTATATTTTTCTGATATTATCGGATATACCGGTAAAGTTCCGGATGATAAGCTGGAGGAACTTTTAAAGGAAAGACATGATTATACATTAAATGATATCGTAGGAAGAATCGGTATTGAGGAGAGCATGGAGACCACCTTGCAGGGCTCAAAGGGTTCAAAGACTATGATAGTTGATAATGTCGGAAGAATTATGGAGACTATAAGTGAAGTGGAGTCGGGTGCCGGAAATGATGTATATCTGACCATTGATAAGAATTTGCAAATAGCAACATATCATTTGGTGGAGCAGCAATTGGCAGGTGTTCTTGCAAGCAAAATTGTAAATGAGGACAATCCGAATACTGAAAATACAGACTCTACACATAGGCTTATACCTGTAAAGGATGCATATTACCAGCTTATAGGAAATAATGTGCTGGATACAACGCATTTCGGTAAAGAGGATGCATCAGCCACAGAACAAAACTTAAACGGGAAGTTAAATGCACATAAGGAAAATATACTGGTTGCGATAAATAATGAGCTTACAGCAGCGGCTCCGACAGTGATGGGGGCTTTGCCCGAGGATACAAAGGCATATTTAAATTATATTCATTCAGCACTTTCCAAGAAAAATATATTAAAAAAAGATAATATAGATGAAAAATCCGAAGTCTATAAGGCATGGAGAGATGAAACAACATCACTCAGGGATTACCTTTTTATAGGAATCTCAAGCGGATATATCGATACAACCGTGTTTTTTAATGAAAGCAATTATTCAAGTGCGGAAGATATTTATAATACTCTTGTGGAATATATCGGAAATATGCTTAGAGAGGATTCCGAATTTGATAAACTTATTTATAAATATTTGATAAGAAATAATATTGTTACCGGAAGAGAACTCTGCCTGGCACTTTTTGATCAGGGAGTTTTGGCTACGGATGAGGTCGCATATGCGCAGCTTACAGCCGGAGGAGAGGGTTATGCTTTTTCTTTCTTTATTGATAAGATTTCAAGAATAGAAATAACTCCGGCACAGCTGGCGCTTGATCCGTGTTCTGCCGGTGCGGTGGTTACCGATGTAAATACCGGTGAGGTAAGAGCATTGGTATCATATCCGGGATATGACAATAACAGATTGGCAAATTCAATGGATGTGGCTTATTTTAATAAATTATTGGCGGATGAGAGTTTGCCTTTATACAATAATGCAACTCAGACAAAAAAGGCACCGGGTTCTACCTTTAAACCTATTACTGCAATAGCGGGATTGGAAGAAAAGGTTATAAATTCTACAGATTCCGTACTATGTACGGGTATTTACAATACCATAAATCCTGCGATAAAATGCTGGATCTATCCAAGCAGCCATGGAAACGAAAATGTTGTAAAGGCAATACAGGATTCATGTAATGTTTACTTTGCCGAGACCGGACACAGACTTTCTATGGATGCAAATGGCGAATATTCTGCTGAACTCGGTATTGAAAGGCTAAAAAAATACGCTTCAATGTTCGGGCTTGATCATAAGTCGGGAGTGGAGATAACAGAAAATGATCCGCAGATTTCGGATATAAACCCTGAACAGTCATCAATCGGACAGGGTAATCATTCATTTGCAAATATTCAACTTGCAAGATATGTGGCAACTATTGCAAATCAGGGAACAGTTTTTGAACTGAGTCTTTTAGATAAAGTATGTGACCAGTACGGGAATGTATTGGAGGATTATACCCCGGAGTCAAGAACTCATGTGAATGTAAGCCCGGAAACTTGGGCAAATGTAAAAGAAGGTATGTTCAGGGTTATAAAAAACGGATCCGCCAGAAGACTGTTTACTGATGTGAATGTAAATATCGCAGGAAAGACAGGTACCGCACAGGAGTCAAAGAGCAGAGGAAACCATGCGTTCTTCATATCATTCGCTCCTTTTGAAAGTCCTGAAATAGCGGTTACCGTTAATATTCCGTATGGATATTCATCAACAAATGCGGCAGTTATTGCCAAGAATATCTATAAATATTATTATAATCAAATTAGTTTGGATTATATACTAAATAATAGTGCACATGATGTAAGTGATGTCAGAATTGGGGATTAATTTTAATAGAAAAGATGTTAATTTTCAAAAAAACACTGGATTTTTTTGCTAAATTCGTGTAGAATTTGGAGAGTAGAGAATGTTAGACGGTTTTAAACTTAAATATTTTCCATTTAGACTATTATTGTATATTGTGGTCTTAAATACTATAGGTGTACTGGTTATTTCCAGTGCCACAGGAGGAGATAAGGGAATGGTTGCCAAACAGATATTCGGCATTGTTCTCGGTCTTGTACTTGTAGTGTTTATTTCCTTTATACATTACAGGAAAATAATGGAACTAATGTGGATTGTATATGGAATATGTATTATCTTATTGCTTGCGGTGCTTGTTTTCGGGTATGCACCCGAGGGAGCCGGAGCGGTAAGATGGATTAAAGTACCGGTTATTGGACAGCTACAGCCTTCTGAAATAGTCAAAATTGGTATGATTTTATTTGTAGCGGCCTTTTTGGGCAAACATCAGGAGGATATTGACAGAATTTCTTTTTTACTTGTATTTGCCGCAGTTGCTGCTGTGCCCTGTTTTTTAATATTAAAAGAGCCTGATTTATCAACCACTATTGTTGTAATTATTATGTTACTCAGTATGTTGTTTATCTCAGGTATCAGTTATAAATGGGTGCTTGGCAGTATTGCATTTGTAATACCATCAGCAGCAATATTTATATTTTTATTGCTGAGTAACACCGTGCCCTTTTTGAGGGGCTATCAGGCAAACAGAATACTTGGATGGATATATCCGAATAAGTATGCAGACATAAATGTACAGCAGGACAACTCTATTATGGCTATTTCATCAGGACAGATGATGGGGAAGGGACTTAATAACAATACTTTTGCTTCTGTTAAAAACGGCAATTTTATATCTCAGGATCAAACAGATTTTATATTTGCCGTAATAGGAGAAGAACTTGGTTTTGTCGGCAGTATGGTAGTAATTGTGCTTTTTGCATTTATAGTTATTGAATGTTTTCGCCTTGCTTCTAAAGCAAAGGATTTAGAGGGTAAATTGGTTTGTGTAGGCTTTGCGGCTTTGGTAGGCTTTCAAAGCTTTACAAATATTTCGGTTGCAACGGGACTTTTTCCCAATACAGGTTTACCTCTTCCTTTTATAAGTTACGGAGTCAGCTCTCTTTTGAGCTTGTATCTTGGAGTGGGATTGGTTGCGAGTGTGGCTGTAAGACAGGGCAAAAACTAAAATTTGGAGGGAAAGATGAATATAGGTTTGATCGCACATGATGCTAAGAAAAAGCTCATGCAGAATTTTTGTATTGCATATAGGGGTATTTTATCCAAACATAATTTATCAGCGACAGGTACTACAGGAAGATTGGTAGAAGAAGTTACCAACTTAAATATACATAGATATTTGGCGGGGCATTTAGGCGGTGAACAGCAATTGGGTGCCCAGATAGAGAACAATGATATAGATTTGGTTATTTTTTTAAGAGATCCGCTTACAAAAAAGAGCCATGAGCCTGATGCGGACAAGGTTATGAGACTTTGTGATACACATAATATCCCGTTGGCAACCAATCTTGCTACAGCCGAGCTTTTGATTATGGCACTTGACAGAGGCGATTTTGAGTTCAGAGAGGCTTATAGATAGATCTCATGGCGGATTATATCAAAAGAGGCAGAAAAGTCAAAAACAAAATATATATATTTATTCCGCTTTGCATAGTGCTTGCTTTGATTATAGGTGCGGTTTATTATTATCAATTTATGATTACCCGTTATGATTTTTCAGCCAGGTTGTCAACCCTTGATATAAATATGGAAATTTCACCCATTGCAAAGAAGCTTGCCCTACCTACGGATGAAAATATTGATGTGGATGATATATCTTCTGAAAGCATAATACTTGTAAGCACTGAGGGTAGTCTTTTGGCATCCAAAGCCGCTACAAAAAGGATGTATCCTGCCAGTACAACTAAGGTTATGACGGCTTTGGTGGCATTAAAATACGGTAATTTATCAGATGAAATAACGGTTCCTGAGGAAAGCGTTATAAGCGAGGCGGGTGCAAGTCTTGCCGGCTTAAATCCCGGAGATAAGCTTACACTTGATGAGCTTTTATACGGGCTGATGCTGCCTTCCGGAAATGATGCAGCCAATGCAATAGCGGTACATATAGGCGGAAGCGTGGATAATTTTGTAAGAATGATGAATGATGAAGCAAAAAGAATCGGTGCTGTGGATACCAATTTTATGAATGCACATGGTTTATCTGATGAAAATCATTATACTACCGCATATGATTTGTATCTTATATTTAATGAGGCGCTAAAGGATAGCAGGTTTTTAAATTATGCGGGAACTGCATCTTATAATGTATCATATATTGCGGCAGACGGTAGTGAGGTTACCAAAAGCTGGAGAAACGGGAATAGATATTTAACCGGTCAGGTTGCTACACCGGGAGGACTGGTGGTTGAGGCGGGTAAGACCGGAACCACTTTGGCGGCAGGAAGCTGTCTTGTGATATGCAGTGAAAATAAAGAAGGAAGCAGGTATATTTCAGTGGTTTTGAAGTCTAAAAACAGGGCTGACTTGTATGACAATATGTCTAAACTTCTTTTTAAAATCAATAAATAGCATTGCACTATTCCTATTATTATTTTATAATATTTATATATTTATTTTATATTTGATAACAGTAAATTTAAGGAGGGCATTACCATGGTTTCTATTATTGCAGGAGAGAAGGGTAAGGGAAAAACAAAAATTTTACTTGAAAAAGCTAATGAGGCTATTTCAAAAGCGAATGGCTCAGTTATTTATCTTGATAAGAGTTCAAAGCATATGTATGAGCTCAACAATAAGATAAGACTTGTTAATGTCAGCGAATTTCCTATTATGTCGGCAGACGGTTTTGTAGGATTTTTGGCAGGACTTATTTCATCAGATCATGATATTGAGGCTATATTTTTGGACAGTTTTTTGAAGTTGGCAGTTCTTGAGGGTTCTGATATCACTTCTACAATAGATCGTATAGAGACATTGGGTGAGAAGTACGGAATTACATTTGTTTTAAGCGTTTCAATGGATGCTTCCGCTTTGCCTGAAAATGCAAAGAAGAATGTTACTGTAGAATTATAAAAAAGAAAACATCAAATTATTTATAAATATTTAAAAATTTGAGTTAATAGATAATAGCAGGTTCGATTTGAACCTGCTATTTTTAAAATCAATTGAAAAAAATATTTATGTACAGTATAATGTAGAGACTTGTATTTATGCAAGAAAGGCTCTATTTGCATTTTTAAGGAGAATAAAATTGGCAAAATCTAAAAAAATTATTCCCTATAAAAAAAGAAGAAATTTAAATGTGGGTATTATAATATTCTCACTTCTTTTACTGTATACATCGGTATATTTTATCAAACTTATTACAAGAAAGAAGGTAATATATAATGAAGTTGTGGAAGGAAGTATGGCGGAGAATAAGACTCATACAGGAATTATATTAAGAGATGAAAGCGTGGAAGTGGCACCTGCCGGCGGATATATAAATATATATATGAGGGACGGGAAAAGGGCGGCCGTGGGAAGCAGAGTATATTCTCTTGATGCAACAGGGGATTTAAAAAAATTGATGGAGGCATCAGCCGGTAAAGAGGATACGGTATCGGATTCGAGTGTTATTGAAATGAAGAAGAAATTATCGAATTTTACTTCAAACTATTCGGATTCCGATTTTGAATATGTATATGATACGAAGTACCTGCTTGACAATGCTGCCAGTGAACATTCCAATATTATAAATATAGAAAACATAGATAATATTTCAAATGAAAACGGATTAAGCTTAAATGTGGTGACTTCACCGGCATCGGGTGAGGTATCATATGCAATGGATGATATTGCGGAAAAAAAAGAAGAGGATTTGACTAAAAGCGATTTTGATTCTTCCAAGCATGCTGTAAGCTATGTAAAAAATGAACAGCTTGTAGAGGAAGGGACAAGAATATACAGAGTTGTACACAGTGAATCCTGGAGCATATATTTTGAGTTTGAAAAGGGCGAAGAAGAATTATATGCCGAGAAAAAAACATTAACTGTGAAATTTAAGTCAACCGGTTTAATACTTACCGGAGATTATTCAGTTGTAGAAACAAAAGACGGTTATAGTCTGGGGAAATTGACATTTGATAAATATATGGTACAATTCATATCAAACAGATATGCAGATTTTGACATTCAGTCATCATCAGTTAACGGTTTAAAAATACCTTCAAGATCGGTGCTTGAAAAAGATTTTTATACTATACCTATTGATTTCATAGCAAAGGGTGGAGACGGTGTAAGTGACGGCTTTTATAAGGAGGTGGATAAGGACGGTAATGTTTCCACTGTATTTGTACCGGCTGAAATAATAAAGGTAACCGATGTAAACTGTTATATAAGTACAGAAAATAAAGATATAGCATCAGGTGATAAATTGATAAAACCGGATTCAAATGAAATATTTGAGGTTTCAAATAAAGAAAAATTATTGGGAGTTTATAATATAAATAAAGGCTATACTATATTTAAAACAATTGATATAATTGGCTCAAACAAAGAGTTTTATATTGTAGATAAGGGAACAAAATATGGTCTGAAGGTATATGATCATATTTTATTAAATCCCGATAACTATAAAGAGGGGGATTTTATTTACCAATAGGAGAGAATATGGTTAAGGATAACTTAAAAAATATCAGAGATGAAATGAATAACGCCTGTGAAAGAAGTAATAGAAACTTAGACGATATTACTCTTATTGCCGTAAGTAAGACAAAGCCGAATGAACTTATTATGGAAGCATATGAAAGCGGTGTAAGAGATTTCGGTGAGAACAAGGTACAGGAGTTACTGAGAAAAAAAGAAGAACTGCCGGATGATGTAAGATGGCATATGATTGGACATTTGCAGACCAATAAAGTGAGGCAGCTCCTTGGAAATACGGTCTTGATACATTCTATTGACAGTATAAGGCTGGCAGATACAATAGATACCGAGGCAAGAAAAAAGGGGATTCATGTAGACGGATTGCTGGAAATAAATATTGCAAAAGAGGCTTCGAAATATGGATTTATAGAGGAAGAACTTGAAGAAATTTTGCCTATATTTGCAAGATATAAGAATTTACATATAAAGGGATTGATGACAATTGCCCCAAATGTAGAAAATTCAGAAGAAAACAGAAAAAATTTTAAGAAATTAAAAAAATTGTCTGTTGACATAATTGATAAAAACTATGATAATGTAGAGGTAGAATTTTTATCAATGGGAATGTCCGGCGATTATATTGTGGCTCTTGAAGAAGGAGCAAACTTGTTAAGAGTTGGTACAGGAATATTTGGGAAAAGATAAAAATAATTAGAACTGGAGAGCGTGTGAAGATGGATATTTTTGACAAGATCAAAAGTTATTTGCGAGTTAGTGAAAGCGATGATGAATCATTTGACGATGATATGATCGAAATTGAAGATTATAATGAAGATGAAGATGATTCTGAAATCAAAAACGCAAGCGAGCAAGTGGAAGAAGAAGAGCCTATGAGGCCTAGAGTAGCAAGTAGGAATACCAGAGTTAATAAGGTTATACCTATAAGAAAAGACCTGGAAGTTACTATGTTTAGACCTTCATCAGTTGAGGAGTCAAGACTTGTGGTGGACAGCCTTAAAGAAGGAAAGACTGTTGTACTTAATCTTGAAGAGGTAAGAACTGCTATCGCTCAGAGAATAGTGGATTTTATCTGCGGTGCGGCATATGATATGGAAGGAAACCTTCAGAGTATATCAGAGAGCATATTCATTGTAACACCTCCAAATGTAGGATTGTCAGGTGAGTTTGTAGATTTACTTGGAACAAGCGGTATTGATCGTAATAGTGCTGATGCTTCAGGTTATGGTATGAGGTTATAATTTTGGAAAAAGAAGAACTAATTCTAAGAAATAAAATTTTAGATTTAGCAAGAAAGGCATATTTTAAGAACGTTGTAACATATTCGGCGTTCTTAAATTTATATGAGCAGACAATATTCGAGCAGATTCAAAATGAATTGCCAAATATAAGAAATATTATGTTTGGTGGTTATTCTGAAGCGGAAAGAAAGATTGTCTGTTTTTATTTTGATGAAATACCGGATTTTGATATGTTGGAATATATAAAGATCTTCCCATGCAATAAAAAATTTGCGGATAATCTTACACATAGAGATTTTCTTGGGGCGCTTATGAATCTGGGTATTGAAAGACATATGATCGGGGATATATGCATTGATGATAATACCGCCCATATCATTACCTTTAAAACAATGTCTGAAACTATTATCAATGATTTGAGTATGGTTAAGCATACAAAGGTCGTTCTTGAAAAGGAAAATATAGACAGTCTGAAAAATATAAACAGACTTGAAAATAAAAGGATAAATATTTCTTCCGAAAGATTGGACTCTATTATCGGTTCGATATATAATATCTCAAGAAGCAAGGTAAATTTATATATTGATGCCGGTAAGGTATTTATAAATTCAAAACAATGTTTTTCACATTCCGCCAAGATAAAGGATGGAGATATTATTACAGTAAGAGGGCTGGGAAGAGCAAGGTTTTTGGGAATAAGTGCTTTATCAAAAAAAGGCAGACTGTTTGCCGAAACAGAGATTTTTAAATAAGGATTATCAGATGTATTTGAACAGATTGGAAGTAAGCTTTTTAAATAAGCCATGTTATGATATTGTTATTTCAGACGGATTTTGCGAGTTAAAAAAAGAACTGGAGAAATTTAATATAGAAAGCAGGAAGATTTGTATTATTACAGATACAAATGTAGCCTCGTTATATTTAGAAGAAATAAAAGAAAAACTCGTTGATTTAAATGTGTTTGTACACAGCTTCGAGGCAGGGGAGCAGAATAAGCATTTGGATACGGTATCCCAAATATATGAAACTCTGATTCTAAACAAATTTGACAGGAAAGATATTTTACTTGCACTTGGAGGTGGGGTAGTGGGAGATATATGTGGCTTTGTGGCGGCAACATATCTTAGAGGTATAGATTTTATTCAGATTCCTACCACACTTCTTTCACAGGTGGATTCAAGTATAGGCGGCAAAACCGGAGTTGATTTTAAGCAGTACAAAAACATGGTCGGAGCTTTTTATATGCCGAAGCTTGTCTATGTAAATATAAATACTTTAAAAACATTACCTAAATCGGAGTTTTCATCAGGGATGGGTGAAGTAATAAAGCATGGTCTGATAGCTGATAAAGATTATTATTACAAGCTTTATCAAAACAGTAAAAAAATATTGGAGGGGGATTCTAAAACTTTAGCGGACATGGTTTTTTGCAGCCAAAAAATAAAAAAGCAGGTAGTGGAAAACGATCCGTATGAAAAAGGTCAAAGAGCTGTATTAAATTTTGGACATACATTGGGGCATGCTATAGAAAGGGAGAAAAACTTTGAACTTTCTCATGGTGATTGCGTGGGGCTTGGCATGCTTGCGGCTTTTGATATATGTATAAAAAAGTATAAACTAAAGCAAGAGGATAAAGAATTTCTTATTAAGCTTATGAATATCTATTCTTTGGATACGGAAACGGATATAAATATTCAAGATGTAATAGAAGCTACATTAAGTGATAAAAAGATGGAATCAGGTAAAATAAAATTTATTTTGCTGGAAAATATAGGAGAAGGTTATATTGATACGGAAGTATCAAAAAAAGATATGTCGGAGGCATTAAATAGCATATGCAAAAAAATATAGTATATAAATTTGCTTCATTTTTGATTATGGTATCGGTTTTGGTAGGAGTAGATCAGTGGAGCAAGTATGAGGCTTTAAAGAAATTAAAGGGTGCACCTGCTCATCCTCTTATCGATAATATTTTGTATTTCTGGTATTCTGAGAACAGGGGTGCGGCATTTGGCATATTACAGGATATGCATATATTGTTTTATATAATTACAGTAATTGTTTTGATAGGAATATTATATTTGCTGTTTAAAATGCCTTATGAAAGACATTATTACCCTTTGGGATTTTGTGGAGGCTTGATATTTGCAGGTGCTCTGGGCAATTTTATTGACAGAGTTATAAGAAATTATGTGGTGGATTTTATTTATTTTAAACCCATCAATTTTCCTATATTTAATTTTGCGGATATTTGTGTAACTGTGGGAACTTTTTTACTGTTTATTTCTTTGATGTTTGTGTACAAAGAAAATGAATTGGATTTTTATAAAAAATAGTTTTAGTTTGGAGACAGATGGATAACTTTGAAATAATAGCAGAAGAATCGGATATAAACAAAAGGATAGATGTGTTTTTATCTAAGAATCTGGAAAGTTTTTCAAGATCATATATTCAGGATTTGATTAAAAAAGGGAAGACAACCATAGGCGGTAAAACAATAAAGGCAAATTACAGGTTGAGAGAAGGTGATATAGTAGCCTTGGCGATACCAAAGCCCGAGCCGCTTGAAATACTTCCGGAAAACATACCTCTTGATATAGTTTATGAGGATAATGATGTAATACTGGTGAATAAGCCGAAAGGTATGGTGGTGCATCCTGCTGCAGGGCATTATAGCGGTACTTTGGTAAATGCTCTTTTATATCATTGTAAAGACAATCTTTCAGGTATCAATGGAGTGCTAAGACCGGGAATAGTGCATAGAATAGATATGGATACCACGGGTATTATAATAGTTTGTAAAAATGATAATGCACATCAACATATTGCAAAGCAGCTGGCTGAGCACAGCATAACAAGAAAATATGTTGCTATAGTAAGCGGAAATATAAAGGAAGACGAGGGTGTGGTGGATGCAGCCATAGCCAGATCCAAAAATGACAGAAAAAAAATGACTGTGGACAAGGATGGAAAGAGGGCTGTAACACATTTTAAGGTTTTAGAAAGATTAAATAATTATACATATATTGAATGTGTGCTGGAAACCGGAAGAACCCATCAAATTAGGGTACATATGTCCTATCTTCATCATCCCCTGCTTGGAGATGAAGTATATTCAAACAAAAAAGAAAATACAAAGCTGAAAGGGCAATGCCTTCATGCAAAGGTACTTGGATTTATTCACCCAAGTACAAATGAGTATATGGAGTTTGAGGCACCGTTGCCTGAATATTTTAAGGAAATTTTAATGAAATTTAGAAAGAATTAAGCTATATACTGCTTATATTAACATAAACACTAACTAAAAAGTTAGGATTGAATGACAAATATATATACATCCTGCTTTTTATGTTATATAATAATCTGTATAGATTAGCTGTAGTCGCATTTTATTTATGAAATGTAAAATGTAGACAGGAATTGGTTATTTAGGAGGTAGATATGGACAAAAGATTGGTTATTACCATTGGTAGACAGTGTGGAAGCGGCGGAAGAAGAATCGGTCAGATGCTTGCCGAGCAACTGGGTATAAAATGCTATGACAAGGAGATACTCAATCGAGCTGCAAAAGAGAGCGGACTGGCTGCCGAGTTGTTTGAGACTCATGATGAGAAGCCGACAAGTTCATTTTTATACTCACTTGTAATGGACACATACTCACTGGGATATACATCATCATCCTATATGGATATGCCTATAAATCATAAGATTTTTCTGGCACAGTTTGATACCATCAAAAAGCTTGCATCGGAAGAATCCTGTATTATTGTAGGTAGATGTGCCGATTATGCACTGGCAGAGGATCCGAATGCATTTTCAGTATTTATTACCGGAGATGATGAGGATAAGATAAAAAGAATTATGGAGACAAATAATATCGAGGCTAATAAAGCGAAGGATATTATGATAAAAACGGATAAAAAAAGATCCAGTTATTACAACTACTATTCAAGTAAGAGATGGGCTGACTCAAGAAGTTATGATTTGACTATAAACAGTACAACTCTGGGACTTGAAGGCAGTGTGGAGTTGATAAAAACATTTGCAAAGATAAAAGGTTTACTATGAGAATAAAAATTATTTGTACAGCCATGATTATTTCCGGCATGCTTGTGGCATGTGGAGGTAATGCGGCAGAGACAAAAAGTGCGGAGAATACTTCCGGAGCTGTTACAATGGAAAAATATGCAGACAGTACACAAAAGGGAGTGCAGTCCAAGGTTAAAAAATACAGAGTTATATCAGAAAGCGGCAAGGCAGTCGAAACTACAAAGGAAAGTACGGTGGCTGAGACTACCGCTGCGACTACTCAGGCGGAAACTACAATAGCAGAAAACACAAAGGCAGAAACGACTCAAGCACCTGATGTTTGCTTGTCTGCTCTGGTGCTTGAGCAGACAAGCAAACAAACAGAGCAGACAGAGGCAAAAAAAGAAACTGTCTCAGAGAATAAAGAAGGCGGGGAAATCGGGTTAAATCCTGAGTGGCAGTATGCTTCATTTTCAAAGATAAACTCAGGAAAAAGCGTATTATATAAGGCAGGGGAGAATGCCAAGGGTATTACAATAGCAGTCAATGCCGGTCATGGCACAAAGGGAGGTTCATCACAGAAAACACTTTGTCATCCTGACGGAAGTGCCAAGGTGACAAGCGGTACTACAAAGGCGGGGGCGACTACAGCGATTGCGGTTTCAGAGGGCATGACCTTTGCCGACGGCACTACTGAGAGCACTGTAACATTTGAAATGGCTAAAGTATTAAAGGATGAACTCTTATCAAGAGGGTATAATGTATTGATGATTCGTAATGATACCGATGTCCAGCTGGATAATATTGCAAGAACAGTTATAGCGAACAATAATTCAAATGCACATATTGCTCTTCATTGGGATTCGACCACAGCCGATAAGGGAGCGTTTTATATGGGAGTTCCTGAGGCGGACTCATATAGAAATATGCAGCCTGTGGCGTCTAACTGGGAAAAACATGAGGCACTGGGAAAGGCGCTTATTAACGGGCTGTCTGCAAACGGAACAAAAATATTCAGCAATGGAAGAATGGCTATGGATTTGACTCAGACCTCTTATTCAACTATTCCGTCGATAGATATAGAGTTGGGAGATAAAACATCTAATCATGGAAAAGATGAATTAAAAAGACTTTCAAAAGGTATTGCCGACGGTTTGGACATTTATTTCGGTAAATAAATATGATAATCAAAATATAAGGGAGTATTATGAAAAATAAATTAAGATATCTGATTTGTCTGTTGGCGTTTTTACTGCTTACCGCCTGTGGTGGTGTGGTAGATACCAAGATGAGCTTTGATGACTCATTTGCAGGAAGCAGAGTGATTAAATACAGTGTAACAAATGCGGACTTTGTATCCTATGTACAGAAGGATTTTGGGACTGTAGAGAGCACATTAAGAGGACTTTGTCCACAGGATATGGAAATCACCTCTGTTGAGCAAAATGACAGTCATGTGGTTGCTGTATTCACCATAAATTTCACCTCAAAAGAGGATTATGAAAAAAAGGTGGCAAATATACTCTCAGCTTCAGGAAGTGATATAATACCGACTGTAACATTTGTCAGAGCGGATACGGTATTTGCAAAGGGAGTTGCTTATCAGGAGAACTTCGGCAGTGATGATTTGTTAAAATGGATGGGTGACGGTATCATAAGTAATGATTTTGTCACATCCTCATATGAGTCATATATCTTTTCATCAAATTATGTCAGCTTAAGCATCAATGGTGATGATTATGAAAAAGATGCTTCTATGAGCATTTTAGATGTAAGTAATGCAAAATATCTGCCTATAAACAATGTGGATTTCACCACATATATAAATAAAGACGGCAGTATTGACAGAACCATTGAACTTAATATTCCGGATTCCACCTTTAATGAGGGGAAAGATGAAATAGAGAAATTTGTTAAAGAAAGAGTAGGTAGCATAGGCACAGGAACTTGGGTTACAAAAGATTCTTCACATATTTTCACTATTGAAGGCAAGGGCTTAAGCAGTGATGAATGTAAGCAAATGACTGAAAAATTTACAGGTAAGAGTGAACATAGTGAATTTTCATTCTCGGGTAATCAGGCGGATGCAGTAAATGAGTCAAAAAGCGGTGAAGAAACTGAAAGCAGCACTGAAAGTGATGAGGCAACTCAGACTATACAAATTGATAAAGGTCATCTGTTTGCCAAGAATTATTTACTTACAGAAAATATAGACCTTGAAGATTATATCAGCAATAGTGATAATTCGGTTCGTTTCAATTACTATATGAACTCTGAAAATGATTATGAAGGCAGTGTAATTGATGCATCTTTTAATACAGACAGCTTTTCATCCGATGCAAGGGTGGGAAGTTCAAATGTATTATTATTTAACGGATACAGTTCGACCTTTGATATAGATGTAAAAATAAGTATACTGCCTGATGTAAGTAAGTATAGGCATATAGTAGATATTACTCCTGACGGAAAGATAAAGAGAAACATTAATGTTGTTTTCAAGGATTCTTTTAATGAGGGTGATGTTAAAGATATTGAAGAAAAGCTTAAAACAGTTTTTAAAGATACTAAAATAAAGCTTGATAAAATAGCATTAAAGAATAATGATCTTGAGGTTAAGATATCTTCAATCGGAACTATGGATGAGGATATGAAGATGTGGGAAGAAGTCACAGGTAATGTGAGGTATAGCGGATATCTGGATATTGATAAAAAAGGATATCTGTCTTTAAAACAGACTATATACTTTACGGACGATTTTGATCCTGTAATGTTTACCTCAGGAAATGTGGAAAAATATGAGTACAGGGTAAAGAATGCGGGCAAACCTGTAGATAAGAACGGTTATTTTGGAGGTTCTTTCGACAGTGCCGAGGCTAAATTTAAAGGGAATGATTTTGTTGTTAAGGGAGAAAATCTCATAATGGCAAACCATATGACAATTGATTTTATCAGTGTAAGAACAAACTATATAATATTTATAGTTTTAGCCGCTATTTTTGCGGTAGTTATTTTGGCTGTAGTTGTAGCGGTATTGCTTCTTATAAAAAAGAACAAGAAAAAATCGGCACAGATACAGGATATCAATGCAGAGGGTAGTGAAAAGAGTGCTGCTGTGGCTGATGATATAATAAGTGACACGGTATTTTGCCCACATTGCGGCACCAAGAATAATTATGGTGATAAATTCTGTTCATCATGTGGAAAAGAAATTTCATAGTGATAAGGAGAACATATGTTAAAAAATGTAAAAAGAACAAAAAATAATGATTTGATTTTGAATGACAAAGGATTAAGCGTATTAAATATATTATGTATACTTTCTATTTGGATAGCTTTATTCTTTTTTATTCCTGTAGTAAAGGTTGATTTTGGTGCGGGATATTTAGGTGAAAGCTTAAAAAGAAGTTTCTCACTTTTCAGCTTTGCATTTATAAGCGGCGATGATTTTGTATTCGGAGGATTAAAGGCTTTAAGAGGAGCTATTCTACTTGGACTTTTTTATCCTATCGCTAATATTGTATTATGGGTGTTAAATAAAAACTTTACAGGGAAGAAAAGCTATATTATTGTACATACTATTTATTTAATAAATGTGTCCTTTGGATTTATACATTTTACTTCAATGAACGGTATATCATCTTTAAAGGCGGACTTCTTTAAAGGAACATTTTTTGTTTGGATTTTGCTTTTGATTTTGCTTGCTAATTTAGTATTATCGGTATATGGAATATTGATAACCGGAAGATTAGAGATAGATGAAAATGCAAAAGCCTTTGATATGAATGCCAATTATGCCAAGGATATGTTAAATAAGGCGGGAAATGTAGCTACAAATGTGGCAAGTAATGTATCTGCCGCTGCAAGTAAGGCTACAGAAAATAAAGCCGCAGACAGTAAGAGCTCTTCATCAAATAAAATAGTATGCGACAGCTGTGGAAATGAATGTCCGGAAACAGCAGGATTTTGTACTAAATGCGGAAATAATCTGGAAAATGCAAAGAAGGCTAAAGAGGAGACATACAGCCATGTAGATGAGGCTGCAAAGCTTGCAAGAGAAATGGCCTCAAATGATACAAATACAGAAGAAGTTGCGGCTTCTGAAACTATAGAAAAAGTAGAGGAAACTGTAATGGAAAATGATAAAGATGATACAGGTTCAAAAGGGGTATCACTTTCTAAATAAAATATTAAATGTTTAATTTAATATTTTTAGGTGGGCTTGCCCGCCTTTTTTTATAGAAATGTCATTTATTATTCTATTTTTCGTAGTGTATATTGTTTTCATCTATGATAGAATATATGGGAATACTTCTTGAAAGGAGAATTACTCCAAAATGAGAGATGAAGATTTTTACAAAGAATTTAGCGATATCGATAGTGAAGATCTTGAAAAATATTTGAGAGATTTAGCGAAACTTAAAAAAATAAGGGAAGAAGAAAAACTAAAAGAAGAAAATGAAAAACTACTTAAAACTATAAAAGAAAATAATAAAAAGCTTGAAGAGATTGGACAGAATATAAGAAAAGTAGAAAAAAAAGCCGATAAAATAAATATTATAGGTGGCAATAAACATTCAAAAACAAAAAATGAAAGAAATATAAAGAGCAATGTAAGTGATGATACAATTGCAGAAGGCATAAAGATTCCACTGCCAAAGAGTCATCAAAAAACAATACTGCAAAAAAATGATACATATAGAGTTCAAAATCCACAGAGGGAAGAGACTGTAAAAAAGGTTGTTAAAAAGAATATAACAAAACCTGTCACAAAAAAAGTGGTAAAGACTCAAAAAAGTGTAAAGAAGGTAAATCCTAAAACAGTAAAAAAGGTTGAAAAGGAAGTAAAGGTAAAGAAGCCTAAAAAGAAAAGAGGCTTCTTAACCAGATTGATACTCCTTATATTGCTTTTTACCATAGTCGGAGGTGGAACTTATTTTGCATTCCACTATGTAAAAAATCAAACAGGATACTATACAGTGGCTGTTTTCGGAGTGGATTCAAGGGATGGAAATGTAGAAATCGGTGCACTCAGCGATGTAAATATGATTATAAATGTCAACAGAGAAACCGGAGACACACAGCTGATATCTATTTACAGAGATATGTATTCTATGATAGATGAAAGCGGCAAATTCCATAAATTTAATCAGGCATATGTTGAAGGTGGACCTGAGCAGGCCTTGGAAACATTAAACAGGAATCTGGATCTGGATATAAAGGATTATATTACAGTTAACTGGAAGGCTGTAATTGATGCGATAAATATTTTGGGTGGAGTTGATCTTGAGATAACCGATGCCGAGTTTAAATATATGAATTCATTTATTGCAAAGACGGTAGAGGCTACAGGAGTCGGTTCTTATGAACTGGAGCGTGCCGGAATGAACCATCTTGACGGTGTACAGGCTGTAGCCTATGCAAGACTAAGACTTATGGATACTGATTTTAACAGAACGGAGAGACAAAGAAAGGTAGTGAGCCTGGCTTTTGACAAGGCAAAACAAGCAAATTTCTCAACTCTTTACAGCATTCTTGTTGCGGTACTGCCTCAGACATCCACAAATGTCGGTATAGATGATTTGATACCTTTTGCAAAAGATATATCCAAATATCATTTGAGTGAAACAACAGGCTTCCCGTTTGATAAAGATACCAAAAAAATGCATAAAAGAGATTATGTAATTCCAATTACATTAAAATCAAATGTAATAGCACTTCATCAGATGCTTTATGGCAATATTTCGGGTTATACTTATACGCCAAGTGAGACGGTAAGCAAGATAAGCAATAAAATAATTAAGGATACCGGACTTGGTGCGGATAAGGAAAATACAGATATAAATATTGATAAGGACCTTGACGGGGCAATAGGTATCACTCCTCATAGAGATGATGGAGAAAACATAGAAGAAAGCCATAGTACCGAGGAGAGCCAAGGTGCAAACGAAGGAAGCAGCGAGGAACATAATGGCGAGAGTGATGAAAGTCATTCAGAGGAAGAACATATTCCGGAAGAAAGCGTTACGGAAGAAACAAATAATTAAAATATATAGTTAAATATAACCGATGGTTGATAAAAAGGAGAATATAATGACAGAAACAAATATTTTAGTGGTAGATGATGAGAAGGAAATTGCAGACCTTGTTGAAATATATCTTGTGAGTGACGGTTTTAAGGTTTTTAAAGCCAATAGTGCAGAAGACGGGTTAAAACTGATAGAAAATGAGGATATCCATCTTGCAATACTTGATATTATGATGCCGGGAATGGACGGGCTTGAAATGTGTAAGAAAATAAGGGAAACACATAATTTTCCAATCATCCTTCTAAGTGCAAAGAGTGCAGACCTTGACAAGATACTTGGACTTGGAACAGGTGCGGATGATTATGTAACAAAACCTTTTAATACTTTAGAGCTTACAGCAAGAGTAAAATCACAGCTTCGCAGATATACTCAGTTAAACCCGAACAGCTCAGTAATAGATAAGGATGATCCTAATGAAATAAGACTAAAAGGTATGTCTATAAATAAGGACAATCATAAGGTAATCATCGAGGGAAATGAAGTAAAGCTGACTCCGATAGAGTTTGATATTTTATATTTACTTGCAAGTAATGCCGGAAGAGTGTTCTCTACCGATGAAATATTTGAAAAGGTATGGAATGAAAAGGTCTATGAGGCAAATAATACAGTAATGGTACATATTAGAAGGCTTCGTGGAAAAATGAATGAGGATGAGAGGGAGAATAAGATTATAACTACTGTATGGGGCGTTGGATATAAAATTGAGAGATGATCTGGAGAAAAAATTTCAGACTAAAGTAATAATAAATATTCTCTTTAGTCTGGTTATATCTATTTTGATAGAAACATTATTGGTAAGTAATATATCATTTTTTTCGGGACTGCGTATAACAAATCACGAAAATGACACCTTATTGGTAAGGGGTAACGGAAGTGATTTGGTACTTGTACTGATACTTGTTGTATTCGGTATAGGTGTATTTGCTCTGTCTTTTTGGTTATTGCAGAGGAAGTCGTTTATTTATATAGATGATATTCTTCATGCTATTAAAAAGATATCATCAGG
This sequence comes from Lachnoanaerobaculum sp. Marseille-Q4761, assembly GCF_017565785.1. Taxonomy (NCBI): domain Bacteria; kingdom Bacillati; phylum Bacillota; class Clostridia; order Lachnospirales; family Lachnospiraceae; genus Lachnoanaerobaculum; species Lachnoanaerobaculum sp. Marseille-Q4761. Next base: position 214,714 of record NZ_JAGEKB010000002.1, on the reverse strand, counting down.
TGATTTAAATACAAATATTGATGTAAAAGGTGATAATGAATTTTCAGAGATAGCTGCAAGTATCAATAAAATGTCCGAGGAAATAAGGATTTTAATGGAGAGTGAAAGGCATAATGAAAAGTCTAAAAACGAGATGATTACAAATATTGCACATGATCTTAGGACTCCTTTGACGTCAATACTCGGATATCTGGATTTGATAAATAAAAGAGATTTATCTGAAGATACAAAAAAAGAATATCTGAAAATAGTATATGAAAAGTCTAAAAAGCTTCAGGATTTGATAGAGAGTCTGTTTAGCTTTACAAAGACAAATTCAACAAAGCTTGTGCTGAAAATAGATAAAATTGATATAGTAAAATTATTATGTCAGTTAATGGAGGAGTTCTACCCTAATTTTGAAAATAAGGGTATTACTTGTAGTGTAAATACCAATATTGATAGCTGTATCATAGATGGAGACGGCACATTATTGGCAAGATTATTTGATAATCTGATAAATAATGCCATCAAATACGGTGCAGACGGTAAAAGAATAGATGTAAAAATAACTGTGGAAAAAAAGATAGTTAAAATTGCGGTAATTAACTATGGTAAGGTCATACCACAAAATGAATTACCTCTGATTTTCGGTAAATTTTACAGAGTGGATCAGGCAAGAAATTCAAATACCGGAGGAACAGGGCTTGGATTGGCTATAGCAAAAAATATTACCGAATTACATCATGGGGTTATTGAGGTAAGCAGTGATTTAAGCGGTACGGTATTTAGCGTAATATTACCAAAGGAGTTGGATATTGAAAGAGAGAATTTTAAAGGAATTGAATAAAATACTTATGTTTTCATTGGTATTATTCCTATGCTTATTTGGCAGTTCCAATATCAATACTTTTTCGGCTACTGAAGAGAATAGTGACATAACTATGGATATAAGCTATGGTTATGGCAATCTTGCAAAGGGAGGTAGATACCTCCCTATTCATATATTTTATAATAATTATACAGATGAGAGTTTCGACGGTAAAGTATCCATAGAGTTTAATGAAGCCGATAACAGAAAATATGCCTATGAGTATGATGTAAAGCTTGATAAAAAAAAGAGTACTCTGTCTGATTACTATATTAAAATCAGCAATGAGGTATATACGATTGCTGTAGTATTAAAAGATAAAAATGGAAATGTAATAGAAGAAAAAATCGTATCATTAAATACGGAGGAAAACCAATCAAAGATAATGGTGGGACTTCTAAGTGACAGTCAGGAACAGCTGGATTATTTTAATGATGTGGCAATAAACTTCGGATTGCTGAATCTAAGTACGGTAAATTTATCGGCAGGTGCATTCCCGAAGTCTTATTCCGGGCTTGAGCAATTGGATATGATTATAATAAGCAATTTCAGAATAAGAGATTTATCTAATGAGCAATCAAGAGCATTGATGGACTGGGTAAAACAGGGCGGTGTACTTTTAATCGGAACAGGTGCAAGGGCTGATGATACTATAGGAAGATATGCCCCGGAACTTTTGGAGGATATATATGAGACTCCAAGTGTCAGAACTGTAAACTTTTCATTCAATAATGAAATCAAGTCCATTGATTTATACAGTACCAATATAAATTTACATGGTGGAAATGTTTTAATTTCAGATGAAGATTTTCCATTGATAACATCTGTAAATAAACAAAAAGGAATAATTGTTGTAGCAGGCTTTGATTTCTGTGCTTTAAAAGAGTTTGCAATAGAAAATACTCAATTTGCAAGATATCTTGTATCAAATATCCTCGGAAATGAAAGAATAGACGACTTCTCAAAGCAGGGTAAAGTAGTGGATGATACATTTGAAAATGTTGAGCCCATACTAAACTCCTCCGAGATAAAAAAACTTCCTCCTATGACAGTATATACATTGATTTTTATTGCATATATCCTGCTTATCGGACCTGTTTTATTTATATATTTAAGGGACTACGGACTGGCAATATATTACAGGAAAATTGTACTTTTAATATCCTTGCTCTTACTTGCTATAATCACCATATATAATGGGAGAACAAGATTTACCACGACATTTTATAATTATGTTACAGTGTATGAAGCGGGAGATTTGGATGTTTCCGAATCAACATATGTAAACTTAAGAAATCCGTATAATAAACCCTATGATGTTATCATTGATTCCAATTATTCCATTGTACCGATAATAAGAAATAGGGAATATATTTTTGAAAAAAAATTACTAAACAAAAATATATCAATAAATATTGAAAACAAGGATTATACAAAAAATATTTCGCTCAATGAGGTAGGTGCGTTTTCTTCAAACATATGGAAATTGGATAAAACAATTGAAAACTTGAATAATGAGGGATTTACCGGAGAAATAAACTTTTTTGACGGAGAACTTGATGTAGAGATCACCAATAATTATAAATACAAGGTAAAAAATGCCACCTTGATTTTATATGGTAAGATTGCAATGCTTGGAGATTTTGATGCAGGTGAGACAAGAAAAATTGATAATTGTGAGCTTTTAAATATACCATTGACAGATTTTGATATAACATCAAGATTGATAACCGGAATGGAGAAAGAAAATACAATAGATCAAAACGGAAGTGTAAACGGTATGGATACCGAAAAGTATATGCAGCAGATGAATGTATCCAATTTTATCTCATTTTATTTGAAGGAGAATTCAAACGGATATAATGCGGATGCAAGAATTATAGCCTTTTCAGATACTGCCCTTGCGAATCCTATTTTTTACGGTAATCCTATGGAGGGCAGCGGTTTGACACTTCTGACCTCAGTTATCCCCGTAAATGCGGTAGAAGATGGAAGAGTGTACAGGCAGTCATTATTAAAAATGCCGATAGTACTAAGCGGAGATTATTCTTATATAAATAATTCTCTTAAGAGTAATGAGGCGACCGTTCTGGAATACTTTCTCGGTGAGAATATAAATATCGAGGAAGTAAAGTTTGAACAGATATCCGATGTATTTCTGAATCCGAGATATAATGATAAGGTGAAGGTATTTAAAGGCAATATTGCATTATATAATTATAAAACCGGAAACTTTGATTATATTTCCAAGGATAATTTTTCCATATTGGATTTATTGATATATCTGTCGGATACCAATACTATCAGAGTAAGATATTCAAATATAGAGAGTGGAGACCTGGAAACAGCCTTGCCGATGGTAACTGTTTTAGGTGTGGAAAAATAAATGTTGGAAATAAAGAATGTGAGTAAATCCTATGGAAGGCATACGGCATTGTCAAATCTGAATCTAAATATACCTGACGGTGCATTATTCGGGCTGGTAGGTCCAAATGGTGCAGGAAAAACAACCGCAATGAAGATTATTTCGGGTATTATATTTCCGGATAATGGAGATATTATTTTTAATAATATAAATTTATGCCGAGAAAAGAAAGCCACAAAGGAAATTGTAGGATATGTTCCGGATGTACTTGGAATATATGATGATATGACGGTTTTTGAGTATATGCTGTTTTTTGCCGCAACATACGGACTTACCGGATATGTTGCAAGAAAGAAGGCGGATATCCTCCTTGAGCAGGTGGGTATGACCGATAAGAAAAATTTTTATTTAAATGAGCTTTCAAGAGGCATGCAGCAAAAGCTATGTGTAGCCAGGGCACTTATACATAATCCGGAGCTTATTATTATGGATGAGCCTGCAAGCGGACTTGATCCAAGGGCAAGATATGAATTAAAAGAGCTTTTACAGGAACTGAATGCCGCGGGAAAGACTGTAATACTCAGTTCTCATATCTTATCCGAGGTTTCTGAAATATGTACGGATATAGGGATTATCGAGGGCGGTAAAATGATAATATCCGGAGCCGTTGAGGATATATTGGCTAAGGTGGAAGGTGCAAATCCTATAAAAATAAAAGTTTTAAATAATGAAAGTTTGGCACTTGAAATATTAAAAAAGAATAAAAAAGTTAGGATTTTATCTGTAGATAATAGCTATTTTATGGTATACTTTGATGGTAAGAAGTTAGACGAAGCTAAGTTGCTGGAGGAACTTGTAAAGAACAATATACTTGTTAGTGAGTTTATAAGAGAACCGGGCAGTTTGGAGTCATACTTTATTAAAGTTACCAATCATTCAAATGAAAGCGTGATTTTTAGCAATGAATATTAATCCGATTTATGAAAGGGAACATAGGGTAAGCACAAGAAGTTTAAAGCTTTCAATGGCTATTTTGATATTTAATTTTATTGTGGCTGCCGTTACCTTGATAGAGATGAATGAAGTTGTGGATTATGCCAGAAAAACTTCAATTATTGATTACACATCATTCTTGCAGATATTTAAAATTATAATATTTTTACCTGCAATTTTACTTATATTTGTAGCACCCAGTTTTATATCGGGTTCAATAAGTGATGAAAGGCAGAGGGGAACACTTGAAATACTTTTGACAACCAAAATGACTGCAAGAAGTATTGTTTTTGGAAAGTTTTTAAGTCTTTTTGCTTCGATAATGCTTATTTTGGTATCACAGCTGCCTATTATGGCTATTTTATTCTTATATGGCGGTATATCGGTTTTGGATATTATAAAACTGGTGATAAATTTTGTGGTATTTGTAATACTGATTATTTCAATGGGGATATTTTGTTCAAGTATTGTTGTAAAAACAAGTGTGGCTACGGCATTGGTTTATTCAACGGTACTTGGGCTTTTCGTAGGGACTTTGGTATTATATTTTTTAGCCGCAAATTCATTTATGATGAATGAAAACAATAGTTTGGGAATTCTTTTTATAAGATTCAGCAAATTTGTTTTGTTATTTAATCCTTTGGTCAGTATGGATTTTTTACTGTCAAAGATTATGGGTGAAGACAGTTCGGACATATTGGTAAGCCTTTTTTGGTACGATAACTGGTTTTACATAAATATGGTTTTGGACTTGTTATTATCCATTTTACTTTTGGCATTATCTATAGTAAAAATAAAACCACATTGTAAAACATGGAGGAAGTATGGCAACAGTAATTTATAAATGCAAAAATTGTGGTGGTCCGGTAAAGTATTCAGCAACACTTGGAAAGTTTAATTGCGAATATTGTAATACCGTATATTCTGAGGATGAGGTAAAGGCACTGACTCTATTATCAGAGAGAGAAGATGTGGTGGTGGATGCTGTAAACGGCGACTATGTGGAGTATCACTGCCCAAGCTGCGGAGCAAATATAGTAACGGATGAAACAACAGTGGCTACAAACTGTTATTATTGCAATAATCCGATAGTAATGTCAGGCAAACTTGAAAGTTCACAGATGCCTACCAAGGTCATACCTTTCAGAGTTGATAAGAAAAAGGCTTTGGAATCCTTTGAAAGCTGGATAAAGACCAAAAAATTCGTACCGAAGAGCTTCTTTAATGATAAACAGGAGATAGAAGAAATAAACGGAGTATACTTCCCTTATTGGCTGTATAATACTAATGTTTCGGTAGACATTGACAGAGAGGGCAGCAGGACATATACAAGGACTGAGGGAGATTACAGGGTTACATACAGAAAGGATTTCAGAATAGTAAGAAAGGGAGATATAGATGTAAAAAATCTCCCCAAGCTGGCACTTGCAAAGTCAAATAAAGTGCTTGTAGAATCTGTATATCCATTTGATTTTAATAATGCAATAAACTTTGATTCTTCATATTTGAGCGGTTTTGTAGCTGAAAAAAAGGATATTGAAAAGGAAGCGCTGATGAATTCCATCGAGGATGATGTATACAAATACTCAACAAAGGTGGTAAGAGATTCAATGACCGGAGAGAGTGTAAATGTTGTGAATAACGATTTTACCATAGGTCAGGGAAGCTTTGAGTATGCGATGTTGCCTGTTTGGGCTATCTCTTATAATGATAGGGACAGCAATAAACACTTTTTCTTCAGTGTAAACGGACAAACAGGAAAGGTGGTAGGTAAATTACCTATAGATAATGCCAAACTTTATCTTTCAGGACTTATAGCGATATTACCTTTATTTTTAATAATTAATGCTATACTGTATTTTACGGGTAATTTGCAAACAGGTACTTTTTTAATTGCATTGGTGGGCAGTATTATCGCATATTTACTATATGTACATAAAGTGCATTCAGATTATAATATGACATCATCCGGTGTTGTAAACAGGGGTGTAAATCAGATAGACTTTAATAATAATTATGCCGAGAAGATAGAGTATTGTAAGGATATAGACCTCGGTACAAGGGTGATTAGCAGGTCAAGGATTGAAAGAAAATAGATTAAAGATAAACTTTATTATTTTTAATATATATGTTATAGTTTAGACAATCTAGAAATAGGAGTTTAGAATGGAATTCATAAAGTATAAAAGCACCAGAGGCAAGGAAGCGGGAGTAAATGCATCAGAAGCGATTTTAAAAGGTCTTGCGGATGACGGCGGTCTGTTTATGCCTGAAAAATTTCCGAAATTTGATTTTTCTTTGGAAGAATTAAAGGGGAGAAGATATCAGGATATTGCCTATGAGGTTATGAAACTTCTTTTAAGTGATTACACCAAAGAAGAATTGACGGATTGTATAGAAAAGGCATATGATGAGAAGTTTGATACAGAAGAGATTGCACCTCTTGTAAAAGCAAACGGTGTGTATTTTCTGGAACTTTTCCATGGTGATACCATAGCTTTTAAGGATATGGCATTGTCGATATTACCGCATCTTCTTACCACAGCGGCAAAGAAAAACGGTATAAAAAATAAAATAGTGATTCTTACAGCCACAAGCGGTGATACAGGTAAGGCTGCAATGTCGGGATTTTGCGATGTTGAGGGTACAGGTATTATTGTATTCTATCCTAAAGACGGTGTAAGTAATGTACAGAGATTGCAAATGGTTACCCAAAAGGGTGATAATACAGATGTTGTTGCAATACATGGAAACTTTGATGATGCACAAACAGGTGTAAAAAAGATATTTTCAGATAAGGAATTTGCAAAAAAACTTTCTGAAAACGGAATACAGCTTTCAAGTGCAAATTCTATAAATATAGGACGTTTGGTACCACAGATAGCTTACTATGTCTATGCCTATGTGAAGCTTTTGGAAAGCGGTGATATAGCAGCTGGAGAAAAGATAAATGTCTGTGTACCTACAGGAAACTTCGGAAATATATTGGCAGCATATATAGGAAAACAGATGGGATTACCTGTGGATAAGCTTATATGTGCATCAAATGAGAACAAAGTTTTATTTGATTTCTTTGAAAATGGGGTTTATGATAGAAACCGAAAGTTTGTTTTGACCTCTTCACCGTCTATGGATATACTTATTTCAAGCAATCTGGAAAGATTGATTTATTTAAGTTGTGGAAGTGACGGAGAGTATGTGGCAAAACTTATGAAGGATTTGGCATCAGGCGGTAAATATGAAATCACAAAGGATATGAAAGATTTTATGAAGGATTTTACCGGAGGATATGCTGATGAAAATAAAAATTTTGCAGGTATAAAATCTCTGTATGACGGTACAGGTTATATTATAGATACACATACAGGAGTGGCATATTCTGTATATGAGGATTATAAAAACACCTCAAAGGATATGACAAAGACCGTTATAGCATCCACAGCCAGTCCATATAAGTTTGCAGACAGTGTGTTGGAGGCAATCTATGGACAAAGGCAGGATATGGGAGATTTTGAAGTCATAGATAAATTGCATGAGATCGGAGCACCTGATATCCCAAGGGCAATAGTCGAGATAAAGGATGCAAAGATCAGACATACAAGAGAATGTGACAGTGCAGATATGCAAAAAGAAGTAGAAGATATTCTATTTAACAACAGGAGGTAATTATGTTAGTAGCAGCTAAAGAAATGCTGGATAAGGCAAGAGCCGGACATTATGCGGTAGGACATTTTAATATCAACAATTTAGAGTGGACCAAGTCGGTATTGGCAGTGGCACAGGAAATGAATTCTCCGGTAATCCTTGGAGTTTCAGAAGGTGCAGGAAAATATATGGTAGGTTATAAGACAGTTGCCGATATGGTAAAGAATATGATTGAGGAAATGGGTATTACAGTACCTGTAGCTCTTCACCTTGACCATGGTTCATATGAGGGTTGCAAGAAATGTATAGAAGCAGGTTTTTCTTCAATAATGTTTGACGGTTCACATTTTCCTATAGAGGAGAATATTGAAAAGACTAAGGAACTTGTAGAATTGGCACATGCAAACGGGATGTCACTTGAGGCTGAGGTAGGCTCAATAGGTGGTGAGGAAGACGGTGTTATAGGCGCAGGAGAATTTGCAGATCCTGATGAGTGCAAGATGATTGCGGATCTCGGTGTAGATTTCCTTGCAGCAGGTATCGGAAATATTCATGGTAAGTATCCTGCTAACTGGCCGGGACTTAACTTTGATGTTTTGGCTAAGGTACAGGAAAAAACAGGTAGCGTTCCGTTGGTACTTCACGGAGGTACAGGTATTCCGAAGGAAATGATTCAAAAGGCTATTTCTCTTGGTGTATCAAAAATCAATGTAAATACTGAATGCCAGCTGTCTTTTGCAGAGGCAACAAGAAAGTATATTGAGGCAGGAAAGGATCTTGAAGGTAAGGGCTTTGATCCGAGAAAACTCCTTGCACCGGGAGCAGAGGCTATAAAGGCGACTGTAAGAGAGAAGATAGAGCTCTTCGGTTCAGCAAATAAGGCTTGATTGAAATAAATGTGGTCACTACAAATGTAGTGACCATTTTTATATAAATCCATAATTTATAGCTTTTAAAGCAATAACTGTATAGAATTTAATATGCATTTTCATTATTTTTTGAAAATTTATAATTTACCCCCGATAATATAAATATCAGCACCGCATTAAATATAAGCATCAAAACAGCTGTATTTATATTAAATCTATTTGAAACTACGCCTATAATATATGGGGTGAGTATGCCGCCAATTGAAGTAAGTGCGGTAAATACTGTCATAGCAAAGGCTGAGCCTTGCAAGGATTCCTTGGATATGGCATAGCAAAGAGGAAATAAAAATCTGTTCTCTGTTTTTCTCCATAAAACTCTCCCGATAAAAACAATATAATGCTCTATTTTATCATATTTTTGAGCAAAATGATAACAGGATATTTGACATTTCAAAAAAATGTGGTAAAGTAAAGAATATCAACCTACATGGAGAAATAATGGATTTATTTGATTATATGAAAGAAGTTAATGAAAAAGAAGATGCCCCGTTAGCTTCAAGATTAAGACCCGATTCTTTAGATTCGATAGTAGGGCAGGAACATATTTTGGGAAAAGATAAATTCTTATACAGAGCAATAAAGGCTGATAAATTGAGTTCGATTATATTCTTTGGTCCTCCCGGATGTGGAAAGACAACCATAGCAAAGGTCATTGCAAATACCACAAAATCAAATTTTAAGCAAATCAATGCCACTATGGCAGGAAAAAAGGAGATGGAAGAAGCAGTATCGGAAGCCAAGATATCATTTTCGATGTATAAGAAAAAAACTATCTTGTTTATTGATGAAATTCACAGGTTCAATAAGTCTCAACAGGATTATTTATTGCCATTTGTAGAGGATGGTACGATAATACTTATAGGTGCAACTACCGAAAATCCCTTCTTTGAGGTAAACAAGGCTTTGATTTCCAGATCGAGGGTTTTAGAACTCAAATCGCTTTCTGATAAAGATATAGAATATATTTTAGAAAAGGCGATCAGTGATAGGGAAAGAGGTATGGGGAGATATGAAACCGATATTTCTAAAGAAGCAATAGAATTTCTTGCAAAAAGTGTTTCAGGAGATGCAAGAAATGCATTAAATGCATTGGAACTTGCAATACTTACCACGGATATTTCAGAGGACGGGAAGATTCATATAGATATAAATATTATCAGTGAATGTGTTCAAAGAAAGATTTTAAAATATGATAAGGACGGAAATAGCCATTATGATACTATTTCAGCCTTTATAAAGAGTATGAGAGGCTCAGATCCCGATGCGGTAATGTATTATCTGGCAAAGATGCTCTATGCAGGTGAAGATATAAAGTTTATTGCCAGAAGAATACTTATATGTGCAGCCGAGGATGTGGGACTTGCAGATCCGAATGCTCTAAATATCGCCACCAATGCCTTTTTGGCAGTGGAAAGGGTGGGCATGCCCGAGGCAAGAATAATTCTTTCAGAGGCGGCAAATTATATAGCCTGTGCACCAAAGTCAAATGCATCATATTTGGCAATAAATGAGGCATTGAAATTTGTGGAGGAAAACAGTGATTTTGAAGTTCCAAAACATATCAGAAATGCAAATTATGCCGGAGAAAAGGATATCGGAATAGGAGTGGGTTATAAATATGCTCATGACTATGAAAACCATTATATTGATCAGCAATACCTGCCGTATGAGATAAGGGACAAAGTTTTTTTAAATCTTACGGATATGGGATATGAGAAGTCAATAAAGGATTATTTAAATAAAATAAAAAAGAAAGATAGATAATATGAGGGAGAAATTACAAACTTTATCATTAGTACAGTTAAAAGAAATTGCAAAGGAACAGGGATTTAAAGGGGTTAGTAACTTAAATAAAGCCAATATAATAGACTTGTTAGTGGAATTTTCTGAAAACCAAAATAAAACAGCATCAAAAAATGAAGTGGTTTCACCTGAAATGGTGACAAGAGATAATTCCTATCAAAGAGAGAACTATTCAAATCCCGGCAATTATTCCAATCAAAACAGAAGCAACTATAATAATGCACAGAGAAATACTGTGAATCAAAACAGAACAATGGGATATAATAATACATATCAAAGCGGGCAAAGATATAATAATCAATTAAACAATCAAGGAAATATGCCTAATTATTATCAGAACCAGAATCAGTATAATAATCAAAATCAATATTCAAATCAGTATCAGAATCAGTACAGCGGTTCAAATCAGTATCAAAACCAGTATCAGCCTCAAAATCAGCAGGGATACAGAAATGATTATTATGATAATCAATATGGTGCCAGATATCAAAGAGATTATGTAACAGATATCAGAGATTTGGATTCAGGTGAGATTGCTGAAGGAATACTTGAGGTCATGCCTGACGGATTCGGTTTTATAAGATGTGAAAATTTCCTTCCCGGGGATAATGATGTCTATGTATCTCCTACACAGATAAAGAAATTCAGAATGAAAACCGGTGATGTTGTATCGGGTGTAAAAAAGATAAAAGCGGCTACAGAAAAATTTGCGGCTCTGCTATATATAAATACAGTAAATTCATTCCCACCGGATGTATTGGAGACAAGACCGAATTTTGAGGACTTGACACCGATCTTCCCTGATAGTAGGATACATCTTGCAAGTGACGATTCCGCATCAAAGGCTATGAGAATAGTGGATTTGCTCTCACCTATAGGCAGAGGACAAAGAGGAATGATAGTTTCACAGCCTAAGGCGGGAAAGACCACTCTGTTAAAGGAGATAGCAAAGTCTATTACAGAAAATCAAAAGGATATGCATCTGATTATATTGTTGATAGATGAGAGACCTGAAGAGGTAACCGATATTAAAGAGGCTATTGTGGGAGATAATGTGGAGGTTATATATTCTACATTTGATGAACTGCCGGAAAGACATAAGAGAGTGTCCGAGATGGTAATAGAGAGAGCTAAAAGACTTGTAGAGCATGGAAAAGACGTAATGATACTGCTTGATTCCATTACAAGGCTTGCAAGAGCTTATAATCTTACAGTAGCACCAAGCGGAAGAACTTTATCCGGTGGACTTGATCCTGCGGCGCTTCATATGCCTAAGCGATTTTTCGGAGCAGCCAGAAATATCAGAGAGGGTGGAAGTCTTACAATACTTGCAACCGCTTTGGTAGATACCGGAAGCAGAATGGATGATGTTGTCTTTGAGGAGTTTAAGGGTACCGGGAATATGGAGCTGGTGCTTAACAGAAAGCTTTCTGAAAAGAGAATTTTCCCGGCAATCGATGTTTTAAAGAGTTCTACAAGAAGAGATGATTTGCTTTTAAGCAAAGAAGAGGCTGAGGTAGTCGGAATAATGAGAAAAGGTTCTGATAATCCGAAGCCTGAAGAGTTGGCTGAAAAGATTATCGAAGAGTTTGACTCTACAAAGAACAATGAAGATCTTATTGTAGATATTCTTACAAGAGGGTTTAATTAAAAATATAAGTTTAAATGTAACAGTTTGGCATTTGCCGGACTGTTACATTTTTGTAAAAGTGAGGTTTTATGCAGGACTATAATGCAGGCAGTATTACAGTGCTTGAGGGGCTTGAGGCGGTTAGAGTAAGACCGGGCATGTATATCGGAGGTGTCGGTGTAAAGGGACTAAATCACCTTATATATGAGATAATGGACAATTCCATAGATGAACATCTGGCAGGATATTGTAAAAATATATGGGTTACTTTAAATGCTGACGGTTCATGTACAGTTAAGGATGATGGCAGGGGAATACCCGTGGAAATGCATCAAAAGGGTATTTCAGCGGAAAGAGTGGTTTTATCCACTTTGCATGCAGGAGGAAAATTTGATAATGCTTCTTATAAAACCAGTGGTGGCTTACATGGTGTAGGTTCGTCAGTGGTTAATGCTTTGTCCGATTTCCTTGATATAAAAATATCACGTGACGGATATATTCATCATGACAGATATGAAAAGGGCATACCGGTGATTGAACTCAAAAAAGGACTTTTGCCTACTATAGGCAAAACAAAGGAGAGCGGTACGGAAATCACCTTTTTACCGGATAATACAATTTTTGAAGTCACAAAGTTTAAGGCGGAATGGCTTAAATCAAGGATGCATGAGAGTGCATATCTAAATCCGGGACTTATGCTGCATTTTATAAATTTAAGAGATAATGAGCATGAGGAGAGGACTTTTTATGAGCCTGACGGAATAGTAGCCTATGTAAAGGAGCTGAATAAGGGAAAAGAAGTTATGCATGCTCCTATATCATATAAGGGTATCTGTGACGGTATAGATGTGGAGATAGCTATACAATTTGTGGATGCCTTTGAAGAAAATATATTGGGATTTTGTAATAATATATTTACTCAGGAGGGTGGTACACATATTGCGGGCTTTAAAACCAAGTTTACAGGGTTGATAAATACTTATGCCAGAGATTTAGGTGTATTAAAGGATAAGGACAGCAATTTTACAGGTGCGGATACCAGAAACGGAATGACTGCAATAATCAGTATAAAGCATCCGAATCCTATGTTTGAAGGTCAGACAAAGACAAAACTTGCATCGGCAGATGCAACAAGAGCCGTACTTACCGTAACAGGGGATGAACTTACAAGATTTTTTGACAGAAATGTGGATGTTATAAAATCCATCATTTCCTGTGCGGAAAAGTCGGCAAAGATAAGAAAAGCCGAGGAAAGAGCTAAGACAAATATGCTCACAAAGTCAAAGTTTTCATTTGAGTCAAACGGTAAGCTTGCAAATTGTGAGTCTAAGGATCCAAGTAAATGTGAGATTTTTATTGTGGAGGGAGATTCAGCCGGCGGATCTGCCAAAACTGCAAGAAACAGAAATTTTCAGGCTATATTACCGATAAGAGGCAAGATCTTAAATGTAGAGAAGGCTTCTATTGATAAGGTGCTTGCAAATGCAGAGATAAAAACCATGATAAATACCTTCGGTTGCGGATTTTCCGAAGGATATGGAAATGATTTTGATATATCAAAGCTTCGCTATGATAAGATAATTCTTATGACCGATGCGGATGTGGACGGAAGCCATATAGATACATTGCTTTTGACCTTCCTATACAGATTTATGCCTGAACTTATATATGACGGACATGTATATATTGCAATGCCTCCGCTTTTTAAAGTAGTACCTAAAAGAGGTGAGGGGATTTATCTGTATGATGAAAAGGCATTGGAAGATTATAAAAAGAAGCATAAGGATAATTTCACCCTACAAAGATATAAGGGACTTGGTGAGATGGATGCAGAGCAGCTTTGGGAGACAACTCTGGATCCTGAAAGAAGGGTATTGAAAAAAGTCGAAATAGAGGATGCAAGACTTGCAAGTGAAGTGACCGAGCTTTTGATGGGTTCCGATGTGGCACCTAGAAGAAACTTTATACATGAGCATGCAAGAGAAGCTGTGATTGATGCATAGGAGGGAATATGGCTGAAAAGATATTGCGAACAGAATATTCGGAAGAGATGCAAAAATCCTATCTGGATTATTCCATGAGTGTTATTACCGCAAGGGCTATACCTGATGCCAGAGACGGTCTAAAGCCTGTACAAAGAAGAGTTCTCTACGATATGAGTGAGCTTAGAATATTCAGTGACAGACCGCATCGTAAATCCGCAAGAATAGTCGGTGATACCATGGGTAAGTATCATCCGCATGGTGACAGCTCAATATATGAAACTTTGGTCGTTTTGAGTCAGGACTTTAAAAAGGGTATGGCTCTTATAGACGGACATGGAAACTTCGGCTCTATTGAGGGTGACGGGGCTGCCGCTATGAGATATACGGAGGCAAAGCTTTCAAAATTCACTGAAGAAGTATATTTAAAGGATCTGGATAAGACGGTTGATTTTATATCAAACTATGATGAGACTGAAAAAGAACCGGCAGTTTTACCTGTAAGAGTTCCGAATCTTTTGATAAACGGTGCCGAGGGTATTGCCGTAGGTATGTCAACTTCCATACCGACACATAATCTGTTGGAGGTATGTAATACCTGTATTGCATATATAAAAAACAGAAATATAGATACCAAGGGGCTTTTGGAGATATTACATGGTCCGGATTTTCCAACCGGAGGTATTATTGCCAATAAAAAAGATTTGTTTGATATCTATGATACCGGTAATGGAAAGTTAAAGATTAGAGGAAAGATAGAAGTAGAGCTTGGAAGAAAAAAAAGTGATAAAGACAAGCTTATAATTTCAGAGATTCCATATACTATGATTGGTGCAGGTATCAATAAATTTTTGGTGGATGTGGCTAATCTGGTAGAGAGCAAAAAACTTTCAGATGTAGTGGATATAAGTAATCAATCGGATAAGAACGGTACAAGGATTGTTCTTGAACTTAAAAAAGATGCGGATATTGAGAAAATAAAGAATATCCTTTATAAAAAAACCAAACTTGAAGATACTTTCGGCGTCAATATGCTGGCTATTGTGGATGGCAGACCGGAGATACTATCTTTGAGGGATATTTTAAAAAATTATCTTGATTTTCAATATGAGATCACTACAAAAAAGTACAATATTCTTTTAAATAAGGAACTTGAGAAAAAAGAAATACAGGAAGGTCTTATAAGGGCTGTAGATGTTATTGATCTTATTATCGCAATACTTCGTGGCTCAAAAAATCTCACTCAGGCAAAAAAATGTCTTATATCAGGAGATACTACCGGTATTAATTTTACGGTAAAAGCATTTGAAAAGGATGCCAAAAAGCTTTCCTTTACAGAAAAGCAGGCACAGGCAATCCTTGATATGAGACTTTATAAGCTTATAGGTCTTGAGATAGAGGCACTTTTAAAGGACAATGCCGCCACCTTAAAAAATATAGAGGATTATGAGAATATTCTAAAAGATCATAAAAATATGGATAAGCTTTTTATAAAGGATCTGGAAAAAATCAAAAGGGATTTTGCATTGCCAAGAAAGACTTTGATTGAAGACGCAAAAGAAGCTGTATATATTGAGGAACCTCTTGCCAGTGAAGAAGTTATCTTTGTAATGGATAAATTCGGATATTGTAAAGTTTATGACAGAGGTACTTTTGATAAGAATGCACAAGCTGTGGAAAGTGAAAATATCTACGTATTTCCGGTGATGAATACCGATAAAGTATGTATTTTCTCAAATACAGGTATTTTATATAAAATAAAGGTAATGGATTTGCCTATATCAAAGCTTAGAGATAAGGGAACTCCTATTGATAATCTGACAAAGTTTGACAGCAGTACGGAAGAAATATTGCTGGCTGTAAGTGAAGACAGTATGCGAGGGAATTACATACTTATGCTTACAAAGAACGGATTTATAAAAAAAATATCATGTGAGGAGTTTAAAACAAATAATAAACAGGTTGCATCCACAAAACTTACAAATGATGATGTGCTTATAGCGGTTAAAATGATATCTTCAGGTATAAATACGGATATTTTTATAATATCGGATGCCGGATATATTTTAAGATTTAATATATCGGAGGTAAACGAATTTAAAAAGAGTACCAGAGGAGAAAAGGCGATGACTCTTGGATATAATGAATATATTAAAGAGCTTTATTTATTAAATGATACCGGATTTGTAAATATATCGGGGAAAGAGATTGCGCTTAATAAGGTAAAGCCAAGCCATAGAGGCTATAAGGGACAGAAAATAAAATAAACAATTCAGAGCGGCTGTCTTTGAGTGGAGTACAAATGTGCGTCTATTGCGAAAAAACACTTGCAATATTATAAATAATATACTATGATTGCAACCAGTTAAAAAATAGTAATTCAAAAGATATTGAGGATTAACTGTTATAAAAAGAAATAGATATGGAGAGACATTATGGATAAAAAATTAAAGGTGGGTGTTTTGGGTGCAACAGGCATGGTAGGACAGAGATTTTTGTCATTACTTGAAAATCACCCATGGTATGAGGTTGTAGCGGTTGCAGCCAGCCCAAACAGTGCAGGTAAAAGATATGAGGATGCTGTGGGAAGCCGTTGGAAAATGACAACACCTATGCCGCAGGCTTATAAAGACCTTGTAGTAATGAATGTAAATGATGTAGAGGAAGTTGCATCAAAGGTAGACTTTGTATTCTCAGCTGTAGATATGACAAAGGAAGAGATAAAGGCTATTGAGGAGGCTTATGCCAAGACAGAGACTCCTGTGGTTTCAAATAACTCCGCACATCGCTGGACTAAGGATGTTCCGATGGTGGTACCTGAGATAAATCCCGAGCATTTTGAGATTATAGAAGCTCAAAAGAAAAGACTTGGAACAAAGAGAGGTTTTATAGCTGTAAAGCCTAATTGTTCTATACAAAGTTATGCTCCCGCACTTAATGCATGGAAGGAGTATGAGCCTATAGAAGTAGTGGTTACAACATATCAGGCTATTTCAGGAGCGGGAAAGACCTTTAAGGACTGGCCTGAGATGGAGGGAAACATCATTCCGTTTATCGGAGGTGAGGAAGAAAAGAGTGAGAAAGAGCCTCTTAGAGTTCTCGGTCATATTGAGGGAGATGAGATTGTTCCTGCAAGCTTACCAAAGATTACCTGCCAATGTGTAAGAGTACCTGTACTGAACGGACATACCGCAGCGGTATTTGTAAGATTTAAGAACAAGCCGTCCAAGGAAGAACTTGTAAAGAAACTTGTAGAATACAGGGGAGAGCCACAGGAGTTTAATCTTCCTTCAGCACCGAAACAGTTTATACAATATCTCACAGAGGATAACAGACCGCAGGTAGCACTGGATGTTGACTATGAAAACGGTATGGGAGTTTCCATAGGAAGACTTAGAGAAGATTCAATGTATGATTATAAGTTTATCGGACTTTCACATAATACTTTAAGAGGTGCGGCAGGCGGTGCATTACTATGTGCAGAGTATCTGACAGCAAAAAATTATATAACAAAGAAATAATACTATTGGGGCATTTGCGTGGCGGATGCCTCTTTTTATATCTCTCGAAATTTTAATTATAAACTTATATAATAAAACACTATTATCAAACAGCTGGTGATATTTATACTAAGTATTGCAAGAGAATAGAAAAATTTGTATAATATATGAAAATAGCTGTCACTTCAAGCTGTGATGGCTTTTTCTTTGTAAAGAGAGGAAGAACATGGGGATTAAGACAACTGAATTTGGAAAAACTAAGGATGGTCAAAAAGTAAATCTATATACTCTGACAAATAAAAATGGAGTAAGTGCATCTTTTATAGATCTTGGAGGTACATGGGTAAATATGATAGTACCTGATAAAGACGGCAAATTTGAAGATGTATGTCTTGGATATGATACTGTAGCGGGATATGAGAACAATATACCTCACTTCGGCGCTATAATAGGCAGATATGCAAACCGTATACCTGACGGTAAGTTTTGTATAGACGGCAAGGAGTACAGACTTGCTTTAAATAATGGGAATTATTCTCTTCATTCAGGACCTGATTACTGGCATGACAGGATATGGGAAGTAGGCACTTTTGAAGATGAAGACAGAGATATGATTACATTTATGCTAAGAAGTCCGGATAAGGATCAGGGCTTTGGTGGTGAGGCGAGAGTAAGTGTAAGCTATGTTTTATCTGATGATAATGCTCTTACAATAGGCTACAGCTTCGTATGTGACAAAAAGACTGCCGTAAACCTTACCAATCATGCATATTTTAATCTTGCAGGTCAGGATAAAGGCGATATATATGATCAGGAAGTTATGATATATGCCGACAGTTTTTTACCATGTAATGAGAACTCCATACCGACAGGTGAGATAAGAAAAGTTGAAAATACGGCTATGGACTTTAGACAGTATAAGAAGATAGGTAAGGAAATTGACTCCGATTATGAATCTGTAGTGCAGGGCGGCGGATATGACCATAACTGGGTAATCAATGATTATGACGGGAACCTTCGACTTATTGCAAAAGCAAAAGATGAAAAAAGCAAGAGAGTAATGGAAATATATACAGATTTACCGGGAGTGCAATTCTATACAGGAAACTATCTGAATGAAGAAATAATAGGTAAGAAGGGATTTCCTTATAAAAAGAGGAGCGGATATTGCTTTGAGACTCAGTTTTTCCCAAATGCAATAAATATGCCTGAATTTATACAGCCTGTTGTGGATGAACTTGAAGAGTTTATCAGTGAAACAGTATATAAGTTCAGTGTAGAAAGAGATTGATGAAAAAACTTTTTATAGCGGAAAAGCCGAGTGTGGCAACCGAGTTTGCAAAAGCCCTAAAAGTACCTACAGGCAGAAAAAACGGATATTTGGAAGGTGAAGATATTATAGTTACATGGTGTGTAGGACATCTGGTGACTATGAGTTATCCCGAAAAATATGATGAGAGATTAAAAAGGTGGTCGCTTGATACCCTGCCCTTTTTGCCGAAGGAATTCAAATATGAAATAATAGACGGTGTAAAAGCCCAGTTTTCCATAGTATCAGGTCTTTTAAACAGAGAAGATGTGGATACAATATATATTTGTACTGACTCCGGAAGAGAGGGTGAATATATATACAGACTTGTGGATATGATGGCAAAGGTAGAGGGAAAGATAAGAAAAAGGGTATGGATAGATTCTCAAACCGAGGAAGAGATTTTAAGAGGTATAAGAGAGGCAAAGGATTGGTCGCATTATGACAATCTTTCCTCGGCAGCTTTCCTTCGTGCAAAAGAAGACTATCTTATGGGTATAAATTTTTCCAGGATACTTACATTAAAATACAGCAGGAATGTAGCAAATTTTTTAAAGCTTGACAGAGCCGTACTCAGTGTGGGAAGAGTAATGACCTGCGTTGTAGGTATGGTGGTAAACAGAGAAAGAGAAATAAGAAACTTTGTAAAAACTCCTTTTTTTAAGGTTCTTGGCAAATTTGAAAACGCCGGTATGTTTATATCCGGTGAATGGAAGGTGAATGAAAAGTCAAAATATTTTAATTCACCTATGCTTTATAAAGACAACGGCTTCAGAGAAAAGATATATGCAAAAGGACTTATAGAGCATATAGAAACAAGGGCAAATGAAACAGGAAGAGAAGTAATTGTCTTATCAAATGAGAAAAAGAAGGAAACCAAAAATCCTCCACTGCTTTTTAACCTGGCTGAAATACAGAATGAATGTTCAAAGAGATTTAAAATAAGCCCTGACGAGACATTAAAGATAATACAGGAACTGTATGAAAAAAAACTTGTCACCTATCCAAGAACGGATGCGAGAGTATTATCATCGGCTGTAGCAAAGGAAATTGATAAGAATATAAAGGGACTTTGTAATTTTCCTCTACTTGCAGGTTTTGCACAGGATATACTTAAAAAAGGTGTATATAAAAATATTGATAAAACAAAGTATGTTAATGATAGCCAAATTACCGACCATTATGCTATAATACCTACCGGGTTTGGAAATACGAATTCATTGAGTAAATTATCATTATCTGTATATGAGTTGATATGCAGAAGGTTTTTAAGTATATTTTATCCTCCCGCCATATATCAGAAATTTACTATACGAATGGGTGTAGGAGATGAAATATTTGTCAGCAATACAAAGGTTTGTGTTGAGAGAGGTTTTTTGGATATATTAAGTCCTGTAAAAAATGATGATGATGAGGAAAATACTGAAAATCAAAATCCCGAGTATATAAAAATGATTTCATCACTTAGAAAGGGCTCTAAGCTTGTTTTGGACTCAATGAGTATAAAAGAAGGTGAAACCGTGCCGCCAAAGAGATATTCTTCAGGTTCCATTATACTTGCTATGGAAAATGCAGGGCAACTGATAGAGGATGAGGAACTGAGGAGTCAAATAAAGGGGAGCGGTATCGGTACTTCCGCTACAAGAGCAGATATTTTAAAGAAGTTGTTTGCTATAAAGTATCTTGCCTTGAATAAAAAAACACAGATAATCACACCTACACTTTTTGGTGAAATCGTGTATGAAGTAGTTAATTGCTCTATTTCGCAACTCTTAAATCCCGAGTTAACCGCAAGCTGGGAAAAAGGACTTACGATGGTATCCAATGGAGATATAAGCTCTGAAGAATATATGACAAAGCTTGAAAGATTTGTAGGCATTCGATGTCTTAATGTGAAGCAACTTAATAATCAATACAGTTTAAATGCCATATTTGAAAAAATTTCCAAAGAGTATAAGGCATGAAAGGATAGAAAATGAAGAAAATCGATGTAAAAACTAAAAAACTTTTTGATCTTGAGGAGACTATCGCAAAGGAGTTGTTTGAAAGATATACATATCCATGGGAGGTGTTTAAAGATCTTGGGAATTTCATAGAGGAGGTAGGAAAAACATTGCCTGATATCGAGTATTTAAAAATCGGAAGAAATATCTGGGTACATCGTTCTGTAAAGATAATGCCGACAATTGCACTTGCAGGTCCGCTTATTATCGGTAAAGATGCAAGTATTCGTTCATGTGCATTCTTTAGAGGAAATGTAATTATAGGAGAGGGTGCTGTAGCGGGAAATTCATGTGAATTTAAGAATGCGATATTATTTAATAAGGCACAGGTGCCTCATTTCAGCTATGTAGGGGATTCTATTATAGGATTTAAGGCACATCTTGGTGCATCGGCAATCACATCCAATCTAAAGAGTGATAAGTCTGATGTGGTACTTCATCTTGATGATGCCGAACTGGAAACAGGCCTTAGAAAACTTGGAGCTATAGTAGCGGATGAGGTGGAAGTAGGATGCGGCTCTATTTTAAATCCGGGAACCGTTATAGGAAAGAATACAACCATATATCCGCTTTCAAATGTCAGAGGCTGTGTAAATAAATCATCCATCTATAAGAGTAAGGATGATATAGTGGTAAAGGCAAAGAAAAAGCCTACAATTGCAAAAATGTAATTTAATGCGTATGGATATCCATACGCATTTTTCATACTTTGATTACCGGCATAAAATACCAAAGACTAGTTGCTGTTTAAAATATCATTAAAGATTGATGCAGGTATTTTTAAATCACCATAGCCCCTTCCTATATATAATCCGGGCTTATTGTTTCCGTGGAAATCACTTCCGCCGGTGGGAAGCAAATCAAGTTTTTGTGCTAATGAATTCAGCTTATTTATATCACTTGATGAATGAGTGGAATGATATACTTCTATACCTTTTAAACCTAAATCTTTTAAATGTAATAAAAGGTTTTCCAATTCTTTTTCGGAAAATTTATACTGGAAAGGATGTGCGAGAGAAATAAAAAAGTTATGTCGGGTTAGAAATTCCATACATCTGTATGTAGTGATATTTTTTACCGGAATATATTTACCGCCATATTCCAGATATTTCTCAAAAGCCTCCTTTTTGTTTTTGACAACGCCCATATTTATAAGAGCATTTGAAAAATGAGCTCTCGTAATTTGTGCCTTCGGATTTCCGTTATTTAAGTCGTTCTCAGATATGAATATTCCGTCTTTTTTAAATCTCTTTATTATCTCTGTATTTCTATCAGCTCTTTCTTTTGCAAAAAAATCTAAATCAGAAAAAATTTCTTTAGGAATATCGGGTTTATCCTGAGAGAAAGAGGTAGACAGGAGATATCCTAAAATATGTATTTCTTTTTCTTCATATACACAGCTCATCTCCACGCCGGGTATTACAAAAAGACCGAGCCGAAGCCCTTTTTTAAAACATTCATTCACACCTGCCATAGTATCATGATCAGTAAGTGCGATAAGACTTAGAGATGCCTGTTTTGCCAGTACAGCCACATCTGTGGGCGAGTAAGTGCCGTCAGAAGATGTAGAATGTGTATGTAAATCAATATATCCTGATATCTTGTTCATAAATCACCTTTTAAAAATTAATAAATGTTTTAGATTTAACAAATCTTATTGATAAATCTTAATAAGTCTAGCATAATAAACTAATCAAAGCAAATTTGATATATTGTTTAAAATTTAAATTACTGCTATAATTTACCTTCAAAGTATTTTATATTGAAAATGATAAGCGATATTTTACCAATACATTTTGTAAGGAATAGAAATGCTAAATAATAAAGATAAAGAAAAGAACTATAGAAAACGCGGCTCTGAGAGGGTAAGGGAAGCCAGACAAAGGGCACAGAGGCAGAGAGAGGCATCAAATATAAATTTTAAGCCGGTGGCTTTGGTGATATTGATAATTGGTTTATCCGCTCTTTTTATGATAGTCGGTGTTGAAAAGATAACAAAGTTTGTGAGCGCTTTGGATATGCCAAGTAAAGAAGAGACTACACAGCCTGTGACCGAAAAACTTAAAAAGCAGATAAGAATCGATGATGTGGATATAACAGGAATGACAATAGCAGAGGCAAAGACTGCCATAGAAAAGATATATCCATGGAGTTTAAGTCTTTATATAAGCAATGATGAAGCAGATATACTGGAAGTTGAAAATATATTGGATATAAAGTTGGAGGCTCTTTTAAAAAAGATTTATCAGGATGTGGACAATGCAGCATCACATTACAGTATAAACTTTGATGACAGCGATATAGATACTATTGTTCAAAAGGCTAAGGATAAATGGGATATTCCTCCGAAAAACGGCTCTATTTCAGGCTTTAATAAGGAGACCAAAAGCTTTATATACGAAGATGAAAAAGACGGATATTTAATAGATGAGAACAGACTTAAGGAAGATTTAAGCTCTTTCCTTGGCAGAAAAAATTATGAGGCAAAGATTTCCGTTGTAAAGAATGAGGTAAAAGCAAGCATTACTGCGGCTGAGGCTAAGGAAAAATATAAGGTTATAGGTACTTTTACCACAAAGACCACTGATAATAAGGACAGAAACACGAATATTTCTCTGGCAGCGGAAACTCTCGACGGACTTATAATAAAGCCGGGTGAGGAGTTTTCTTTTAATAATACAACAGGGAACAGAACAATTGAAAGAGGATATAAGCCTGCCGGTGCATATGTAAACGGTGTTTTGGTAGAGGAGCCTGGAGGAGGCGTTTGTCAGGTATCATCCACATTATATAATGCGGTTATTTTTGCGGGGCTTAAGACCACAGAAAGACATGCACATTCTTTTGAACCTAATTATGTGACACCGGGAGAAGATGCTATGGTAAGCTATGACGGCTATGCAGGACCTGATATGAAGTTTATAAATACTTCAGATACGGCTATAGCTATTCGTGCAGTACTTACAGGAAAAACTCTTACCTGCTCCATTATAGGTATCCCGATACTTGAGGAGGGAGTGACGGTAGAGATGTCATCAAAAAAGATATCGGATTTAAACCCTCCGATTCCTGAGTATGTAGAGGATAAAAGTATAAAAAAAGGCAGTGAGGTAGTTGTAAATGAAGCCAAAAAAGGTTCAAGATGGGCTACCACCTATATAATAAAAAAAGACGGTGTGGTGGTGAAGGAAGAACAATTCCATAATTCCACATATAATGGAAAACCCGCAAAGATTAAGATAAATCCCGGGAACGGTGAAACAAGTGCGGCAAATGTTGAGGAAAGTACGGCTCAAACTGCTGAGACCAATCAGGAAACAAATACCATGCCGCCATCTGAGGAAACTACTCATGAAAAGGTAAGTGAAAGCTCTGTAAAAAAGAAGGAATCTGTACATAAGAGCGAGGCGGCTACCGAGAGGAAAGAATCTGTGCATAAGAGCGAAGCGACTACCGAGAGTACAGTGGAAAAGCTAAATACGGAAGAGAAGACCTCTAAGGCTCAGGAAAGTACAAAAGCAAAAGAAAGCACTCAAAGTACAAAAAACAAAGAAACAACGGCAGAGCAAACAGTTGAAAAGCTTAATACAACTGAGGCTACAAAGCCTGAAGAAACTGTACCCAAGCTTGAGAATTAGTAAAAACATAAAACCGTGTAGATAAATTACAATCTACACGGTTTTTTATTAGAAAATAATTAACATTTTTATATGTGCATATAGCTGTATTGACTTAGAACAAATTATAATGCTAAACTTGTAGTAAATTACATAGATGCTGAAACTATTTTTTAAAATTATAATAATGGTGGGGTAAAATTCATGAATAAGGAAAAAGAAAATGTAAAATATTTAAAACTTTTGAAGCAAAACTATTCTACAAGTCAGTCTGTAATTAGAGAAATTATCAATTTATCTGCAATAACAAATTTACCAAAGGGCACTGAATTTTTTTTAAGTGATATACATGGCGAATATGATGCCTTTTTGCATATAATGAATAATTGCTCCGGAGTTATAAAGGAAAAAGTTGATTTGATTTTTGAAAATACCCTGTCAGAGTTTGACAGACAGGAATTATGTACCCTTATATACTATCCGAGAGAAAAAATGACAATTCTTTCTGAGCATGGAAGGATTGATGATGATTGGTATTCAATGACATTAAATTATCTTATAATGCTTGCAAAACTTTTATCATCAAAGTACACAAGGTCAAAAGTAAGAAAAGCCCTGCCGGAGGATTATGCTTATATTATAGATGAGCTTTTGCATGCACAAAAAAATGAGGATACCAATAAAGTAAGCTATCATAAGCATATTCTTCAAACAATTATTGATCTGGATGATGCGGATGAATTTATAATTGCGCTATCTGCACTTATAAAAAGGCTTGCGGTGGATCATCTTCATATAGTGGGAGATATTTTTGACAGAGGAGGAAAAGCTGATAAAATAATTGACTTATTACTGGATTATCATTCACTGGATATTGAATGGGGAAATCATGATATTTTGTGGATGGGTGCGGTATGCGGAAATGATGCATGTATTTGTAATGTTATACGCAATAATTTAAAATACGGCAATGTAGAGATTTTGGAAAATGCATACGGTATCAGCTTAAGGCCGCTTATTCTTTTCGGTATGTCAAAATATGGAATTAATGACGGCATAAAGGCTGCACTTGCGGCAATAAAAGTTATTTTATTTAAACTGGAAGGGCAGCTTATAAAAAGGCATCCGGAATATGGTATGGATGACAGATTGCTTTTAGAACATATTGATAAAGAAAAGGGTATAGTAAAAATTGACGGAAAAGAGGCGGTATTAAAAACTACACTTTTCCCTACACTGGATATAAATAATCCTTATGAGCTTACCGAGGAAGAAAATGAAATAGTATTAAAACTTCACAGAAGTTTTGTTTCAGGTCAAAGACTTAATAATCATATAAAGTTTTTATATGATAAGGGCAGTATGTATAATGTCTATAATAGAAATCTTATTTATCACGGCTGTGTACCGGTGGATGAAAACGGTATATTTGATATGTTGCTTATCAATGGAAGATACTATCATGGAAAGGCATTACTTGATATATGTGAGGTAAAAGCAAGAGCCGCCTATGTTGACAATCCGAATATGGATGATGTTGATTTTATGTGGTTTTTATGGGGAGGTGAAAAATCTCCTTTATGTGGCAGGAAATTAAAGACTTTTGAAAGGGATTATATAGAGGATAAGAGTTTTTGGCATGAAAAATCCAATCCTTATTACAGCAGATATTATGATGAAAGCTTTTGCTCACAGATACTTCATGAATTTGGTCTATATGATGCACATTCTCATATAATAAACGGACACACACCTGTTCATGCAATTGACGGAGAGGCTCCTATCAGAGCAAACGGAAGGCTTTTTGTTATTGACGGAGGATTTTGTCGTGCAATGAATAAAACCACAGGTATTGCAGGCTATACATTGATATTTAATTCGCATGGATTAAGGCTTAAAGCTCACACACCTTTCACCTCGGTGGAAGATGTTTTGATAAATAATACCGATATCAAATCAGAATCCGAAATAGTGGAAAAAGATACTTACAGAATGTTTGTAAAGGATACGGATATCGGTAAAAAATTATTGGAAGATATATCGGACTTGAAGAAATTGCTTGAGAATTATCGCAAGTTATAGTTAATGATATATTGTTTAATCAGGGAGGTAGATATTAAAATTATATAAAATTTCAAAGTAAATTATAGCCGGGCAGAGTAAATTTTTATCTGCCCGGCTATAAATATTAACAGTATACTTTGTTAATTTTTAAGTATAAAAATAGTTATATTTACTTAAAATATATATCTAACAATGTCTTATTAAGGGTTTTATTGTTTTAAAATAGGTACAAGCGGTATTGTACGAAGAATAATACACAAAATGAGAGCATAATTATTTGCAAATATTTTTTAAATTGGTATAATGAGAGACGAAAAACTAATTTTATAATTTTTATAAATAATTATTTAGTAGGAGGAATTAAATGGCTAACAGAAAAATGAAGACCATGGATGGTAATCAGGCAGCTGCTCATGCATCATATGCTTATACAGATGTTGCTGCAATATATCCGATAACACCATCATCTGTCATGGCAGAGCACACCGACGAGTGGGCAACAGAGGGTAGAAAGAATATTTTCGGCCAGACTGTTCAAGTAACAGAAATGCAATCAGAGGCAGGTGCTGCAGGTGCAGTTCATGGTTCTCTTTCAGCCGGAGCTTTGACTACAACATATACAGCTTCACAGGGTCTTCTTCTTATGATTCCGAATATCTACAAGATAGCGGGAGAGCAGCTTCCGGCTGTTATCAATGTTTCAGCTCGTGCAGTTGCTACACATGCGCTCAGTATCTTCGGAGATCATTCAGATGTTTACGCTTGTCGTCAGACAGGTGCTGCAATGCTTTGTGCATCATCAGTTCAGGAAGTTATGGACTTGACACCTGTTTCACATTTATCAGCATTAAAGGGTAAAGTTCCATTCATAAACTTCTTTGACGGATTCAGAACATCACATGAGATTCAAAAGATTGAAGCTTGGGATTATGAAGATCTTAAGGAAATGGCTGATATGGATGCTATAGCAGCTTTCAGAAAGAATGCGCTTAATCCAAATCGTCCTGTAGAGAGAGGTTCAGCACAGAACCCTGATATTTTCTTCCAGGCAAGAGAAGCAAGCAATCCATATTATGATGCATTACCTGCAATTGTTCAGGAATATATGGACAAGGTTAATGCTAAGATCGGTACAGATTATAAATTATTTAACTACTATGGTGATGCTAATGCAGAGTCTGTTATCATAGCTATGGGTTCAGTTAATGATACAATAGAAGAGACAATTGATTACCTTGCGAAAAAGGGTGAGAAGGTCGGAGTTGTTAAGGTTAGACTTTACAGACCGTTCAGTGCAGAGGCACTTGTAAATGCTATACCTGACAGCGTTAAGAGAATTCAGGTTCTTGACAGAACAAAGGAGCCCGGTTCACTTGGTGAGCCGCTTTGGCTTGATGTTGTTGCAGCACTTAAGGGAACAAAGTTTGATGCTGTTCCTGTATTCAGCGGTCGTTACGGTCTTGGTTCAAAGGATACAACACCTGCTCAGATCGTTGCAACATTCAAAAACACAGAGAAGAAGAGATTTACTATCGGTATCAATGATGATGTTACACATCTTTCACTTGATCCTGGACCTGCTATTGTTACAACACCTGAGGGAACTACAAACTGTAAGTTCTGGGGACTCGGTGCTGACGGTACTGTAGGTGCAAATAAGAACTCTATCAAGATTATCGGTGATAACACAGATTTGTATGCGCAGGCATATTTTGATTATGACTCAAAGAAGTCAGGTGGTATTACAATGAGCCACTTGCGTTTCGGTAAGAAGCCTATTAAGTCAACATATCTTATTCGTAAGGCAAACTTCGTAGCATGTCATAACCCTGCATATATCAGAAAGTATAATATGGTACAGGAGCTTGTTGACGGCGGTACATTCTTACTTAACTGTACATGGTCGGATGCAGAGCTTGAAGAGCATATCCCCGGACAGGTTAAGAAGTATATTGCAGATCATAATATCAACTTCTACACAATTGACGGTGTAAAGATCGGTATAGCTACAGGTATGGGACCAACAAGAATTAACACAATTCTTCAGTCAGCATTCTTTAAGCTTTCAGCAATTATTCCTGAGGAGCAGGCTATTGACCTTATGAAGAAGGCGGCTGAGAAGACTTACGGAAGAAAAGGTGAGGATGTAGTTAAGAAGAACTGGGCAGCTATCGAAGAGGGTGCTAAGAATGTTCATAAGGTAGAGGTTCCTGCAAGCTGGGCTGATGCAAAGGATGAGGGACTTGACTATGTGGTACATACAGAGGGTAGAGAGGACGCAATCAAGTTTGCAAATACTATCCAGACAGCTGTAAGTGCGCAAGAGGGTAATAACCTTCCTGTATCTGCATTCGTTGACTATGTAGACGGTACAACACCTGTAGGTACAGCTGCATATGAGAAGCGTGGTGTTGCCGTAAATATGCCTATCTGGAACAGTGATAACTGTATACAGTGTGGATTCTGTTCATATGTATGTCCTCATGCTGTTATCAGAACAGTTGCTCTTACAGAGGATGAGGCAAAGAATGCTCCTGAGGGAATGAGTGTACTTCCAATGACAGGTATGCCGAATTACAAGTTTACAGTAGCCGTATCAGCACTTGACTGTACAGGTTGCGGTTCTTGTGCTAATGTATGTCCGGGTAAGAAGGGCGAGAAGGCTCTTGTTATGGAGAGTATGCCGGAGAATGTACATAGACAGAAGTGGTTTGATTATGCAACAGCTACACCTGAGAAGGCTGAGGTTATTGCCAAGTTTAAGGAGACAACAGTTAAGGGTTCACAGTACAAGAAGCCTTTACTTGAGTTCTCAGGCGCTTGTGCAGGTTGTGGTGAGACACCTTATGCAAGACTTATCACACAGCTCTTTGGTGACAGAATGTATATCGCAAACGCTACAGGTTGTTCATCAATCTGGGGTAACTCATCACCTTCAACACCATATACAGTAAATGACAAGGGACATGGTCCTGCTTGGTCCAACTCTTTGTTCGAGGACAATGCCGAGTTCGGTTACGGTATGTTCCTTGCAAATGAGGCTATCAGAAAGGGACTTAGATCAAAGGTAGAGGCTATTGCCGAGAACGGTTCGGATGAGCTTAAGGCGGCAGCTAAGGAATATCTTGATACATTCACTGTAGGTGCACTCAATGGAACTGCAACAGACAATCTTGTAGCCGTACTTGAGAACTTAAATACAGCTGAAGCTAAGGAAATCTTAGATAATAAGGAATTCTTATCAAAGAAGAGCCAGTGGATCTTCGGTGGTGACGGTTGGGCTTATGATATCGGTTTCGGAGGTCTTGACCATGTAATCGCAAGCGGTAAGGATGTAAACATCATGGTATTTGATACAGAGGTTTATTCAAATACAGGTGGACAGAGCTCAAAGTCAACAAAGACAGGTGCTGTAGCACAGTTTGCTGCCGGCGGTAAGGATACAAAGAAAAAGGATCTTGCAAGTATTGCAATGAGCTATGGTTATGTATATGTAGCACAGATAGCTATGGGTGCCGATTACAATCAGACTGTTAAGGCACTTGCCGAGGCAGAGGCTTATCCGGGTCCGTCACTTATCATTGCATATGCACCATGTATCGCTCATGGTATCAAGAAGGGTATGAGCAAGGCTATGACAGAGGAGAAGCTTGCAGTTGAGGCAGGTTACTGGCATAACTTCAGATTTAACCCTGATGCAGAGAACAAATTTACTCTTGATTCAAAGACACCTACAGGAGACTACCAAGAGTTCCTTAAGGGTGAGGTTCGTTACTCATCACTTGCACTCAAGGATCCTGAGAGAGCAGCTGAGCTCTTTGTTAAGAATGAGGCGGATGCTAAGGAAAGATTTACATATCTTGAGAGACTTGTAACATTATATTCAAAATAATATAAGCTGATAATATAGAGTTAATAGACAACAATCTATTTAGTGTACAAACGGAAATCACATTTGTGATTAAAGGGTATTGATAAAATATCCGTATATAGAATCGCTCAGATTAAAAATCTGGGCGATTTTTTATATAGAAATAATAAAGTGCTTACTTAAATATGCTGAATTTATACAGGAAGTATATATGCGACTTTTGCATCATATATGATTATTTATGTGAATGATCGGAAATAAATGATACAAATTTAATGAAAACTTAGAGAAAGGTGAAAATTGATTGACTAAAAAAAGTAGTAGTTATATAGTAATATTAATAAATAGTGTGAAATATTTAGTGAGGAGGAAGAAAGATGATTAAAAAAGGGGCGGCAGCGTTTCTGACAGGAATCATTACTACAACCTTGGTTGTGGCGGGACTTACCGGATGCGGCAAGTCAAATATGGGAGCGGAGCATGTCAGATTGATGGTATGGTCACCGGCTGAAGATCAGGCAAAGGAACGCGGCGAATGGCTTCAGACAATGTGCAATAATTTTGCAGAGGAACATCCGGAGTGGAATATTACATTTGTATACGGTGTTGCGGATGAAGCAACTGCAACAGATCAGGTTTCACGGGATCCCGAGGCAAGTGCCGATGTATTTATGTATGCAAATGACCGTATAACGACACTTGTAGAGGCAAAGGCTGTAGCCAAATTTGGCGGAAAGTACAAGGAAATAATTGAGTCTACAAACTCACCGGAACTTTTAAACTCTGTGAAGATAAATGACGGAATTTACGGTATACCTTTTACAACAAATACCTGGTATATGTTTTATGATAAAAGGGTATTCTCAGAAGATGATGTAAAAAGTCTTGACAAAATGCTTGAAAAGGGCAAAGTATCATTTCCGCTTGCCAATTCATGGTATCTTCCGTCATTCTATTTCGGAAACGGATGTACCTTATTCGGAGACGGTACAGATGAGTCTAAGGGAGTGGATTTTGAAGGTCAAAAGGCTGTGGATGTCACAAATTATATAATTGATCTTGTGGCAAATCCAAATTTTAAAGTTGATGCTGACGGCTCAGGAATGGCAGGACTTCGTAACAGAAGTATAAATGCAATATTTACCGGTTCATGGGATGCCAATTCTATCAAAGAGATATTGAAGGATAATATGGGAGTTGCCTCTCTTCCTACTTATAAAATCAACGGACAGGAAAAGCAGATGTATGCATATGCAGGTTCAAAAGCAGTAGGTGTTAATTCACACAGCAAATATATGGAACAGGCGGTTGAGCTTGCAGTATATCTTAGCGGAATGGATGCTCAAAGAGAACATTATAGAATGAGAAATGTTATTCCATGTAATACAAAACTTTTGGAAGAAAAGGATATTGCATCAGATGCTCTTGTCAAGGCACAAAATGACACCTTTAATAATACCTCTATTCTTCAGCCATTCGTACCGGCTATGGTCAATGTATGGGTACCTATTGAAAATATGGGTAAAGGAATTAGAAATAAGAGCGTGACACATGAAAATGCAAAAGAGCAGACAGAAGCGATGAATGCGGCAATGAACAGTAACGGAATAAATTAAGGAGTGTATGGAATGAGCTTATTTAAAAAAAGAGTTAATGAATTCCCAACGCCTTATACATGTGAAAATGCATTAAAAGAGGGCGGATTGGAGACAAAGCTTTCCATGGTTTTGATGGGGCTTGGAAATATAGTACATGGACAGATTATTAAAGGACTTTTATATCTTGCAATAGAAATCGCCTATATAGTATTTATGGCGGTAAACGGAATCAGATTTATTGCAGGTCTTAGGACACTTGGAACTGTGGAGCAGGAAGAGGTATGGGATCAGGCAAAGCAGATCTATCTTTATACAAAGGGAGATCAGTCGGTTCTTATTTTGCTCTATGGTGTGATGGCAATCTTAATTACCGTACTTATGGTGTTTTTTTGCAGAGGAGCTTTAAAAAGTGCATACAAAGCGGAATGTCTTCATAAAGAAGGAAAGCATGTAAATACATTTTCGGAGGATTTAAAATCTCTGTTACATGAAAATCTCTACCGCTTATTTATGGTACCGCCTACAGGATTTGTATTTGTATTTACCATACTTCCACTGGTATTTATGATCTGTATGGCATTCACCAACTACAGCCGTATTGACAACCATCTTGTTTTATTTGACTGGGTGGGACTTGATAATTTTAAAACATTATTTGACTCCGGAAGTATTCTTGGAAGTACTTTCTGGTCTGTTCTCGGATGGACTGTTATCTGGGCATTTTTTGCGACTTTCAGTAATTATATCTTCGGAATGATTTTATCACTTTTGATAAACAGAAAGGGAACAAGGGCAAAGGGATTTTGGAGATTCTGCTTTGTACTTTCATGTGCTGTACCTATGTTCGTATCACTTCTTATTATGCGTACCATGCTTCAGCCTGAGGGAGCGGTAAATGTGCTGCTTAGAAATGTCGGATTGATTGCGGAGGATACAAGCCTTCCGTTCTTTACAAATCCTACATGGGCAAGGGTGACAGTTATTATTATAAATATATGGGTTGGTGTGCCATATACATTACTTCAACTTACAGGCGTACTTCAAAATATTCCACAGGAATTATATGAGGCGGCAAAGGTTGACGGAGCAAATACCGTTCAGACATTTACAAAGATTACTCTGCCGTATATGCTCTATGTTACAACACCTTATCTGATTGTAACCTTTACGGGAAATATAAATAACTTTAATGTTATTTATCTTTTATCGGGAGGAGATCCGGTCACAGATCTTTCTTCAACAGCAGGTAAAACGGATCTTTTGGTAACATGGCTGTATAAGTTGACAATTGACAAGCAGTACTATAATATAGGTGCGGTTATAGGAATTATGACATTTATTGTTTTGGCAGTCGGTGCATTATTCACATATAGAAACAGCAAATCCTATAAAGAAGAAGGAGGATTCTAATTATGGTAGAGAAGAAATTACAATCTGCAAGCCAAAAAAAGATGATTAATAATATAATTGTTCATATAGTACTTGCGATATTGGCTGTAATATGGCTTTTTCCAATCTTTTGGGTAATCATGACAAGTTTTCGCAAGGAGCAGGGGTCCTATATATCAACCTTTATACCGGCAGCATTTACAACCAAAAATTATGAAAGGTTATTTACAGACACAACAATTTTAAATTTTTCTCAGATGTTTGGGAATACATTATTTATTGCAATCTGTTCATGTATTTTATCTACATTCTATGTACTTGCAGTTTCCTACTGCCTGTCAAGAATAAAATTTAAACTTAGAAAACCATATATGAATATGGCAATGGTTCTGG
This sequence comes from Lachnoanaerobaculum sp. Marseille-Q4761, assembly GCF_017565785.1. Lineage (NCBI taxonomy): Bacteria > Bacillati > Bacillota > Clostridia > Lachnospirales > Lachnospiraceae > Lachnoanaerobaculum > Lachnoanaerobaculum sp. Marseille-Q4761. The sequence continues at coordinate 180,773 of NZ_JAGEKB010000002.1, read as the reverse complement.
GACTTTTCCCGGGATTTATGTCTATGATCGCTGTATACTTTATTTTAAAGGCTATGGGGCTTACAGAAGGAAGTCTTATTAAGCTGGCTTTGATTTTATGTTATTCCGGAGGTGCGGGACTGGGATTTCAAATTGCAAAGGGTTTTTTCGATACCATACCTCTTGCAATTGATGAGGCGGCACTTCTTGACGGATGTACAAGATGGCAGATATTCAGCAAAATAACACTGCCTCTTAGTAAGCCTATTATTGTATATACGGTTTTGACCTCGTTTATGGCACCTTGGCTTGATTTTATCTTTGCAAAGGTTATATGCAGGGCAAACTCCGACCAGTATACAATTGCTATCGGGCTTTGGAAAATGCTTGAAAAAGAATATATTGACAGCTGGTATACCAGCTTTGCGGCAGGTGCGGTACTTATATCCATTCCGATTGCGATCTTGTTCCTGTTTATGCAAAGATACTATGTAGACGGTGTATCAGGTGCAGTTAAAGGATAAAAATGGAAGACAGACTAAAATTAAAAAATTATTATTCTATAAAAGAGTTTCGTGAAAATTTTATTTATGATGGAAATGATCTCGGTGTAGAATGTAACGAGAAAAAAACATCATTCCGCCTGTGGTCACCGGGGGCGGAATGTGTTCTTTTAAACCTATATAATGCAGGTGACGGCGGTGAAGCATACCGACAGATTCAAATGAAAAAAGAAGATAAGGGTGTTTGGAGCTGGGATAGTGATAAAGAACTTCACGGTGTATACTATGACTATCTGATTACAAGGGATAATAAAGAGATACTTTCAGCAGATCCTTATGCCAGAGGATGTGGTATAAACGGACAGCGCAGTATGGTTGTAAATCTTAGGAAAACAGATCCCAAAGGATGGGAAAATGATCACTCACCTAAGGAATCTGAAGAAAGAATTGTATATGAACTTCACATAAAAGAATTTTCATGGGATAAATCCGGAGGCTTTCCGATGGAATACCGTGGAAAATACAAGGCATTTACCTGCAAGCACACAAGCTTAAATAATGACGGTATACATCCTACAGGTCTTGATTATTTAAAGGAGCTTGGAGTTACACATATTCAAATAATGCCTATGTATCATTTTGGAGATGTGGATGAAGCCGGTGATGATGCGCAGTTTAATTGGGGGTATATTCCTATAAATTATAATATTCCCGAGGGCTCATATTCTACCGATGCAAAAAACGGCGAGGTTCGTATCCGTGAAGCAAAGGAGATGATACAATCAATCCATGAGGCAGGTTTTGGAGTTATTATGGATGTGGTTTACAATCATACCTATTCACTGGATTCATGGTTTCAAAGAACCGCTCCATGGTATTTTTACAGGGTATTTCCGGATGGAAAAATTTCCGACGGTTCGGCTTGCGGAAATGATGTGGCAAGCGAGAGGGAAATGTGTGCAAAATACATTTTGGAATCTGTATTGTACTGGGTAAGAGAGTATCATATTGACGGTTTTCGCTTTGATTTGATGGGGCTTTTGGATGTAGATTTGATGAATAGAATACGAAAAGAGCTGGATTTAATATATGGAAAGGGCAAGATAATTATTTACGGAGAACCTTGGGCGGCAGATAAGACTGCCATAGAGGGCGGAAAAAAACTTGCCGATATAGAAAATATCGGGCTTTTGGATGAAAATATAGGTGCTTTTTGTGACAGTACCCGTGACGGAATAAAGGGCTCGGCACTTATTGCAAAAAAGGCAGGTTTTATAAACGGTGCCAAGGGAAAGGAAGATGCTATGCTTGCAAGTGTTACAGCATGGTGTTTTAACCCTTATAATGCAAAAGGTTTTAAGAATGTCAAAGCACCGTCACAGATTATTACCTATGTTTCGGCACATGATAATCATACTCTATGGGATAAGTTAAAAGAGACTGTACCGGAAGATGAATGTATGCGTTTAAATAAGATGGCTGCCGCAATCTATATGACCTGTCAGGGGACTTTGTTCTTTTTATCGGGAGAGGAGTTTGCCCGTACAAAGAATGGAGAGGATAATACATTTGAGGCTCCGATTTCACTGAATAGACTGGATTGGGAACTGGCATGGGAAAATAAGGAACTGGTCTCTTACTACCGTGGGCTTATAGCACTTAGAAAACAGTTGCCCGGACTTTGTGATAAGTCTAAGGAGAGCTATAAGAATATTACAGATATGTGGAAACAAAAAGATGTAGTAGGTTTTAGTGTAAATAACGGTAAAACCGGTAAATGGAATCTTGTAAAGGTGATTTACAATGCATCCAAAAAAGTCTTTGCAGGAGAGTTTCTTGAGAGCAATATGGAAATTCTATGTGATGAAAATGAGAGCTTTTGTACAGGAAAGATGATAAATGCAGGTGAGCAGGTAAAGGTGGCACCGCAGAGTGTGCTGATACTTGGTCAAAAATAAAGGAGTAGAAAAATGGAATTTGCCGCTGTATACCATAAGACTTCACAGCAGATGTGTTATCCTTTGGATGAGGACCGTCTTGTAATAAATATCAAGACCGGATATGATGTGGAGCGTATTTTTATCCACTATGGAGACCCTTTTGAGGCAGGTATAGCAGGGGGAAAAGAGAAATGGACAGGAAAAAGAGAAGAGATTGTTTATAAAAAACATCTTTCACATCAAATATGGTGGACAACAACAGTTTTTTTGTTTTATAAAAGATGTAAATATTATTTTGAGATTCATACAAAGGATGAGGTTTGGTATTATTTTGAAGACGGTTTTTTAAATAAAGGGCAGTTTAATATGGACGGGCGTATGTTGCAATGTTTTATGATGCCATGGATAAATCCGTCGGATATAAACCGTACACCGTCATGGGTAAATGAAACTATCTGGTATCAGATTTTTCCTGACAGGTTTTGTAACGGAACGCCTGAAAAAAACAGAGGGGATATTACGCCATGGAGGAATCACGGAACAGTGACCAATTATGAAAAATTTGGAGGAAATCTTGAAGGGATTCGTCAGAAATTATCATATTTACAGGAACTTGGTATTACAGGTATTTATCTGAACCCTATTATGGAATCCGATTCAAACCATAAATACGACACCATAGATTACACCAAGATAGATCCTGATTTTGGAGATTTTGCTATAATGAAAGCACTCTGCAAAGAGGCACATGAAAAGGGTATTCGCATTATGGTGGATGCAGTATTTAATCATTGCGGAAGAAAGTTTGCACCATGGGTGGATGTAATGGAGAATGGCAAAAATTCAAAGTATGCGGGCTGGTTTATGGTGGAAAATTGGGAGAAAATCAAAAAAAGAGCGGATACCAGAGACAGAAGATTTTATTCTTTTGCATTTACCGACAGTATGCCGAAACTCAATACAAATAATGATGAAGTGATACGGTATTTTTGCAAGATATGCGAGGACTGGATTTTAGATTTCGATATAGACGGTATACGCTTTGATGTGGGAAATGAAGTATCTCATAGATTTTTAAAAAAGATAAGAGAATATTTAAAAAATATAAAGCCTGATATTTATCTGCTTGGAGAAATCTGGCATGATGCAAGTCAGTGGCTTCAGGGAGATGAATATGATTCGGTTATGAATTATCCGCTGCTTTGTGGAATTCATGATTTTTTCCTTGATAAATCAATGAAAAAAGAAGAATTTGAATATATGATAAATAATTGCTATACCATGTATATGCAGCAGAACAATGATGTACTGTTTAATTTACTGGATTCGCATGATACAGAGAGGCTTATGAATCGCTTTCATGACCTTGATAAGTTCTATCAACAGCTTGCAATTTTATTTACACTTCCCGGTAGTGTATGTATATACTATGGAACAGAGATAGCGATGGAAGGTGCACATGATCCCGACTGCAGAAGATGTATGCCATGGAGTGAGATAGAAAGTAAAGAAAATCAGGAAAAAATAGAGACTATGAGAAGTCTTATCACACTCAGAAAAAAAGAGAAAATGTGTAGAAGTCCGTATTTTCATTTTACCCATAAATATGGAAATAAAAGACTGTTGGAATATGTTAAAATAGATGAAGAGGGAAATAAAATAGAAGTTCTTTTAAATGCATCAGATACGGATGTTAAAATAAATGAGGGAGGAGAGATACTGTTCTCACAAAAGTTTAACGGAAGCATTCTTGGTGTAAACGGAACTTTAATAAGAAAGATTTAAAAAAGGAGTATGCTATGGAAATATCATTAGAGCAAATACTTAGAGAAAAGCTTGGGAAAGAAATTGCAGATGCATCAGACAGAGAGATTTATATTGCACTTTTAAATATCACAAAAGAAAAAATGAAGGATATGGAACATAATTATGGAGAAAGGAAGCTTTATTATATATCGGCAGAATTTCTTATCGGTAAATTATTGTCCAATAATCTGATAAATCTTGGAATGTTTGATGAAGTAAAAGAAATCCTTCAAAGAAACAATCATGATTTAACAAGTATCGAAGAAATTGAGCTTGAGCCTTCACTTGGAAATGGAGGTCTTGGGCGTTTGGCTGCCTGTTTCCTTGATTCCATTGCAACATTGGGATTAAACGGAGACGGTGTAGGATTAAACTATCATGACGGATTATTCCTTCAAAAGTTTGTAGACAATAAGCAGAGTGAAGAAAAAAATCCATGGATTACAGAAAACAGCTGGCTTATAAAGACAGATGTAAGCTTTGAAGTGCCTTTTAGAGATTTTACTTTAAAATCAACTATGTATGATATTGATATTCCGGGATATAATCGCAGTAAATGCAATAAATTACATCTTTTTGACCTTGACAGTGTGGATGAATCTATTATTGAAAACGGAATCAGCTTTAATAAGTATGATATATATAAAAACCTGACACTATTCCTATATCCTGATGACAGTGATGAGGCGGGACATTTATTAAGAATTTATCAGCAATATTTTATGGTAAGCAATGGAGCACAGCTTATTATAAAAGAGGCTGAAGAAAAAGGTATAGATTTACACAGACTTCATGAACATGTATGTGTTCAGATTAATGATACACATCCTACAATGGTTATTCCGGAACTTATTCGTATTTTGACTGAGCAAAAGGGATTTGATATGGACAGCGCTATTGATGTGGTAAGTAAAACCTGTGCTTACACCAATCACACTATTTTAGCCGAAGCCCTGGAAAAATGGCCTGTATACTATCTGGAAAAAGTAGTGCCGCAGTTGGTACCGATTATAAGAGAACTGGATAGAAGAGTGAGGGATAAATTCAGTGATGAAAGAGTCTATATTATAGACAATCAGGAACGCGTACATATGGCTCATATTGATATTCATTACGGATATGCTGTAAACGGAGTAGCTGCCCTTCATACGGAAATATTAAAGGATTCCGAGCTGAAGCCGTTCTATGATATTTATCCTGAAAAATTTAATAATAAGACAAACGGTATTACATTTAGAAGATGGCTTATACATTGCAATCATGAGCTTTCAGATTATTTAAAAGAGCTTATAGGTAAGGAATATATTGAGAATGCAGATAATCTTGTAAAACTGATGGACTATGAAAATGATGAAAAGGTTTTACAAAGATTAAGAGAGATCAAAAAGGATGCAAAATCAGAGTTAAAGAAATATCTGAAACATACACAGAATATAGATATAGATGAAAATTCGATTTTTGATATTCAGATAAAGCGTCTCCATGAATATAAGAGACAGCAGATGAATGCCCTGTATGCTATTTATAAATATAAGGAAATCAAAAAGGGTAATCTGCCAAAAAGACCTCTTACAATGATTTTCGGAGCGAAGGCTGCACCTGCATACACTATTGCAAAGGATATTATACATTTGATTTTATGTCTGCAACAGTTGGTTAACAATGATCCTGATGTAAGCCCTTATATGAAGATCGTTATGGTGGAAAATTATAATGTTACAAAGGCACAAAAGCTTATACCTGCATGTGATATATCGGAGCAGATTTCTCTTGCATCAAAAGAGGCATCGGGAACGGGGAATATGAAGTTTATGCTAAACGGTGCAGTGACTTTGGGAACTGAAGACGGAGCCAATGTAGAGATTCATGAATTGGTTGGAGATGAAAATATTTATATTTTCGGAAAGAAATCGGAGGAAGTAATCAGACTCTATGAAACAGGTGAATATAATGCGGCTGCAATATATGAAAATGATGCTGTTATAGAGGAACTGGTGGACTTTATTATCAGTAAGGAGCTTATACGCATAGGTGATCCTGAAAATCTTGCAAGACTCTATAAGGAAATTGTAGGAAAAGACTGGTTTATGGCGCTTCTTGATATAAAGGATTATATAAGAGTAAAAGAGCAGATGCTTCTTGACTATGAGGATGAGAGAAGCTGGTCAAAAAAGATGCTTGTTAATATAGCCAAAGCAGGTTTCTTCTCATCAGACAGAACCATTGCTGAATATAATAATGATATCTGGCATTTATAGATTTTAAGTATCGGCTTTTTAAATACTTTTTTGTTAAATGTAGATCATTAGAGTTCATGAATTTGTCATGTTTACCGAGTCGATACTTTGTATCGGCTCTTTTTGCAGTTAAATACTTTATCTGCTTGTTATAATTGTTAACTTAGGATAAAATAGAATTATAAGGTAAAATTTTAGGAGATAGTATGTACAAAGATAATGAAATTTGGGTGGCAAGCGATGGTGATGCCAAATTATGTATAAAATCAAAATACGCTAACAGGCATGGACTTATTGCAGGAGCTACGGGAACAGGTAAAACAGTTACATTAAAGGTTATGGCTGAGTCATTTTCTGATGCCGGTGTACCGGTGTTTTTATCAGATATTAAGGGAGATTTATCGGGAATGTGCAGACCCGGTGAAGAAAAAGAGAGTATAGTAAAAAGAGCTTCAGAGCTTAATATGGGTGCAGACTTTTCATTCAAGGCATATCCTACAATTTTTTGGGATATATTCGGGAAAAAAGGGCTGCCGCTTCGAACTACCATATCGGAGTTTGGACCTATGCTGTTGGCAAAGCTTCTTGAGCTGAATCAGATTCAGACCGATATATTAAATATTATATTTAAAATAGCTGATGATGAGGGATTATTATTAATTGACCTTAAAGATCTAAAGAGTATGTTAAATTATGTCAGTGAAAATGCGGCTGATTATAAGGCTGAGTATGGTAATATAGCACCTCAAAGTGTCAATGCAATTATGAGAGGTCTGGTTGCGCTCGGAGATAAGGGAGGAGATGTATTCTTTGGAGAGCCTGCCCTTGATATAAATGACTGGTTTGTGACAAAGGACGGAAAGGGTATGATAAATATCCTGGATGCGACTACAATCATAAATGATCCGAGTATTTATGCAACATTTATGCTTTGGATGCTTGCGGAGCTTTTTGAGATAATGCCTGAGGTGGGAGATCTTGACAAACCTAAGATGGTATTTTTCTTTGATGAGGCACATCTTTTATTTAAGGATACACCTAAGGCACTGCTTCAGAAAATAGAACAGGTTGTAAAACTTATCAGATCAAAGGGAATAGGAGTATATTTTATAACACAGAATCCAAGTGATATTCCGGATGAGGTATTGGCACAGCTTGGAAATAAGGTTCAGCATGCTCTAAGAGCCTATACGCCTGCAGAGCAAAAGGGAATAAAGGCTGCGGCACAAAGCTATAGAATAAATCCTGACTTTGATACTGCACAGGTTATAACAAATCTTGGTATAGGTGAGGCTGTAGTATCATTTATAGCTGATGACGGTGCACCTGCCATGGTAAGAAAAGCCAAGGTTCTTCCTCCACAGTCATATCTTGGAGCGATAGATGATATGATGAGGGCAACGGTTATTTCCATGTCCGATCTTGCAGGTAAATATAAGGATATGATTGACAGAGATTCGGCATATGAATTTTTACAGAGATTGCAAATAGAGATTTCTCAAAAAAGAGAGGAAGAAAAGCAGGCTGCAATAGAGGAAAAAGAAACACAAAAGCAGGCTGAACTGGATAGAAAAGCAGCCGAAAAGCAGGAAAGATTGGCACAAAGAGAAGCAGACAGACAGGCAAGAGAGGCACAAAAAGAGGCGGACAGACAGGCAAGGGAAGCCGAAAGGGAAGAGAAAAAGAAAAAGGATGCTATAAAAAAAGGTGTGGCTTCCGTTGCGGGTACGGCAGCCGGTACTATAGGCAGAGAAATAGGTAAGACTATAGGAAAGACCGGAGGCAAATTCGGAACAAGCCTTGGAGGTAATCTTGGAGCCAGCCTTGGAAGAGGTGTCCTTTCAACATTGTTTAAATTAAAATAATATGAATATACGGGAAGATGTAGAACATAGAGAGGAGTTGACTCTCAGTAAATATGCCGCTTTAAGTAAAAACTCCTTGGGAAGAGACAGGTATGAGGAAGAATGTGATATAAGGACTGTTTATCAAAGGGATAGAGACAGGATACTTCATTCAAAGGCATTTAGGAGATTGAAGCATAAAACTCAGGTTTTTCTTGCTCCTGAAGGTGATCACTACAGAACCAGACTTACTCATACACTTGAGGTGGCACAGATTGCAAGGACTATTGCCAAGGCTTTAAGATTAAATGAGGATTTAGCGGAGGCTATAGCATTGGGACATGATCTTGGGCATACTCCGTTCGGACATTCGGGAGAGGATGTATTAAATGAAGTATGTTCCCACGGTTTTGCTCATTATGAGCAGAGTGTCAGAATAGTCGAATTTATAGAAAAATCCGGCTTGGGGCTCAATCTTACAAAGGAAGTAAGAAACGGTATATTAAATCACAGAACTTCGGGCAATCCTGCAACTTTGGAGGGGCATGTGGTCAGACTTTCAGATAAGATTGCCTATATAAATCATGATATAGATGATTCTATCAGAGCGCATATACTGGAGGAAAAGGATATCCCCGGAGAATACAGTGATATTTTGGGACATTCCGTAAGGGAAAGACTGAATAATCTGGTACATGGTGTGATAGAGGAAAGTATTGATAAGCCTGAGATATCCATGAATAAAGAAAAGTATAAGGCAATGATGGGACTTAGAACATGGCTTTTTAAAAAGGTTTATCATAATGAAGTTCCAAAATCACAGGAGGGCAAGGCAAAAGCGATGGTAAAATCATTATTTGATTATTATATGTGCCATAGCGATAAGCTGCCCGATGAATATATATTTTTTATTAAAGAACTGAATCAGGATAGGGAATTGGTGGTTTGTGACTATATTGCAGGAATGACCGATTTATATGCCATAGAAAAATTTAAAGATTTATTTGTTCCAAAATCCTGGGATGTATATTAAGGAGTAAACGATTGTATTATTCAAATGATATAATAGATGAGGTCAGATCCCGAAATGATATAGTGGATGTTGTTTCAAGCTATGTGAAAATACAAAAAAAAGGTGCAAATTATATGGGGCTTTGCCCATTCCATGCAGAGAAATCTCCTTCATTTTCAGTATCACCCGGTAAACAGCTTTTTCATTGTTTCGGTTGCGGTGTAGGAGGAGATGTAATCACCTTTATCAGGCAATATGAAAACTACTCTTTTAATGAAGCTTTAGCATTGCTCGCAAAGAGAGCAAATATTGAATTGCCGCAGATAAATGACAATGACAGGGCAAAAAGTGATGAAAAAAACATTATACTTGAAATAAATAAGACTGCAGCCAGATATTTTTATGAAAATTTATTTTCAAAAGAAGGGGAAGTCGGACTGAAATATTTTAAGGACAGGGGACTTGATTCAAAAGATATAACACATTTCGGCTTAGGATTTGCAAAAAAAACACCAAATGATCTTTATTATTTTTTAAAAGACTCGGGATACAGTGATGATATATTAAAAAAGAGCGGTCTGATAAATATTGATGAAAAGGGTGTAAGAGACAGATTTTGGAACAGAGTTATGTTTCCTATAATTGATGCCAATTCCAGAGTAATAGGTTTTGGAGGAAGAGTGCTTGGAGACGGATTGCCAAAGTATGTAAACTCACCTGAAACACTTGCATTTGATAAAAGCAGAAATTTATATGGATTAAACTTTGCAAAGAGGACAAGAAGAGATTTCTTTTTAATATGTGAGGGATATATGGATGTTATAGCCTTGCATAATGCAGGCTTTGAAAACTCCGTAGCAAGTCTGGGTACTGCACTTACAGCACTTCATGTAAAGCTGATAGGCAGATATACAAAGAAAGTCATACTGACCTATGACTCGGACAAAGCAGGTATAAATGCCGCCAAGAGAGCAATTCCTCTTTTAAAGGAGGAAAATATCAATGTAAAAGTTTTATCCATGGCTCCATATAAGGATCCGGATGAATTTATAAAAAATCTGGGCAGCGAGGAATTTCAAAAAAGAATTGACAATGCAGATAATGCCTTCCTTTGGGAAATCGAGGTATTAAAAAAGGACTACAATCTTAATGAGCCCGATGAGAGAACAAGCTTTTATAAAGAGGTGGCAAGGATGCTGAGTCTTTTTAGCGAAAAGCTGGAAAGAGAGAATTATACCCATGCCGTAGCAAAAAGATTGATGATTGAATACAATGCACTTTTTGATATGGTAAATTCTTTCGGAAATACCGCAGGATTTATAAAAAAGGATGTAAGTAAAGAAAATAAAAAGACGGATGACGGATATACAAAGGCGCAGGGGCTTTTGCTTACCTGGATGGTGGAGGAAACGGAGCTTTTTGACAGGATAAGTGAGTATATATCACCTGAAAATTTTACAGAGGGCTTTTACAGAGATGTGGCAACAAAGATATTTGAAAAGTTAAAAACCGGGGATATGACATTTTCAAATATCTGTGATGACTATACAGAGGATATGGAAAAGCAGAAATTACTTTCAAAAATACTTAATACAACCTTGGGGACTAACCTTAGTGATGATGAAAAGAAAAAAGCAATCACTGAAAGTATACTTAAAATCAGACAAGCAAGTTTAGACGAGAAGAGCAAAAATGCAAAAGGAATAGAAGAGTTTCAAAAAATTATTGAAGAACAAGCAATTTTGCGAAAACTTCGTGTTGATTTAGGCTAGTGGAGGAAGTATGAGGGGGAAGAACTTAAAAAATGAGTTTGAAAAGATCTTGAAAAAAGATATTGACGGAAAAATAAATTCTTTGAATATCCAAAAATTCTTCTCTGAAAATGATATACCGAAGGAATATATTCCTGAGTTTATTGAGTTTCTTGAAAATAAAGATATCTTAATAGATGAGGATTTTGAAAAAGAACCGACCGATTTTGACACGGATACGGATCCTGAGGATTATATTTTATTAAAAGACGGGGGTTTTGATGATGAATTTAATGAAGAGGATATCAAGGATTTAAGTGATATTGATTTAAATGTTTTGGATGATTTAAATGATTATGTTTCCATTGAAGATCCTATAAAAATGTATCTGAAGGAAATCGGTAAGATACCGCTTTTAAATGTTGATGATGAGATGGATCTTGCAAAAAAAATATCCGATCCTGATGAGAGTATAAGAAAAGAAGCAGCAAAAAGGATGGCGGAATCCAATCTCAGACTTGTGGTCAGCATTGCAAAAAGATATATGGGCAGAGGTATGCAGCTTTTAGATCTTATTCAGGAGGGGAATCTAGGACTTTTGCGTGCTGTTGAGAAGTTTGATTATAAAAAGGGTTTTAAATTTTCAACTTATGCAACATGGTGGATCAGACAGGCAATAACAAGATCAATAGCCGATCAGGCAAGAACCATAAGAATACCGGTACATATGGTTGAGACTATTAACAGACTTATAAAGACTCAAAGAAAACTTGTTCAGATACTTGGAAGAGAACCAAGTCCTGAGGAGGTGGCAAAGGAAATGAATATTTCCGTTCCGAAGGTAAGAGAAATTATGAGTTTTGCACTGGAGCCTGTATCGATGGAAACACCTATAGGTGATGAGGATGATTCGCATTTGGGTGATTTTTTGCAGGATTATAATGCAAAAGTTCCTGTGAATTTTGCTATGGATGTACTCTTACATGACCAGCTTATGGATGTGATAAAATTACTTACCGAAAGGGAGCAAAAAGTTATACTTCTCAGATTCGGACTTGAGGACGGAAAGCCAAGAACCCTTGAGGAAGTGGGAAAGGTATTCGGTATCACAAGAGAAAGAATAAGGCAAATTGAGGCAAAGTCACTTAGAAAGCTTAGAAATCCGTCAAAATCAAAAAGACTGAGAGATTTTTTGGAATAGAGAAAATGAAATTATCAAAAAGATTGCAAACAATAGCGGACTTTGTTAAAAGTGGAAGCATTGTGGCAGATATAGGAACAGATCATGCACATATACCTATTTATCTTATAAAAAATGAGATAATAAAAAAAGCATATGCCTGTGATATAAACAGAGGACCATTAGAAAAGGCAAGAGAAAATATTGAATTTTTCGGTGTAGAAGACAGTATTATTCTAAGGCTTTCTAATGGTCTTGAAAAATTGGGAAATGATGAGGCTGATACAATAATTATAGCAGGTATGGGGGGAGAACTTATCATTGATATTTTAGAAAGAGCTGAAATGTTTTATGATAAAAAGAATACATTTATTTTATCTCCTCATACAAAAGTTGATGAGGTAAGAAGCTTTTTATTAAAAAGAGGTTTTGAGATATTTAAAGAAGATATGTGTATTGATGAAGGTAAGTTTTATACCGTTATGGAGGTAGGATACACAGGATATGAAGTTTATTACAGCTATAGTGAACTTTTATACGGTAAATATCTTATTAAAAATAAAAACCCCATACTATTTGAATTTCTTAAAAAGGAAAAAAATAAATATATAAATATTATTTCAAATACCGGCTTAAATGAAAAAAGAAGAGCTGAATTGGTACAAAGACTGGATATAATCGAGGAGGTAATCAATGAAATGCAATGAAATTTTGGAATATTTAAATAATCTATATCCTCCGGAGCTTGCCATGGACTGGGATAATTCCGGTTTTTTACTTGGGAGGAAAGATGCAGAGGTAAAAAGAATATTGATTGTTCTTGATATTACAAACTCGGTACTTGATTATGCAAAAGAGAAAAAAATAGACTTGATAATATCCCATCATCCTGTAATATTTTCATCCATAAAAAGGATAACAAATGAGACCTTGCTTGGAAATTATATCCTTGAAATATTGGAAAACAATGTATCCGTAATAGCTGTACATACAAATTTTGATATAGCAAACGGAGGTATGGCTGATATAGCAAAAGAAAAACTCTCTTTAACCAATACAAGACCGCTTGAAGTGACTGCTATAAAGGATGGAAAAGAGCTTGGTGTCGGTAAAATAGGTGATTTAAAAAAAGCTCTGTCATTGGATGAGCTTGTATCTTTGATAAAAGAAAAATTCAATTTGGAAAAGGTGGCAGTATTCGGCAGAGAAAATATAAAGGGAAAAATCTCAAGAATTGCTATAAGTCCGGGATCGGGTAAGGGAATGTATAAGCATGCATTGGCTGAGGCGGATGTGCTTATAACAGGAGATATCACACATCATGAAGGTCTGGATGCAAGCAATGAAGGAATTTGTATTATTGATGCCACACATTATGGTTTGGAACATATATTTATAGAGAGAATAGAGGATGATTTAAAAAAGTTTGATGATATAAATATTTTTAAGTTTAAAAATACAAATCCGATGGAGATAGTTTAGGGGATGGTAAAAGTTTTTTTGGTAGAGGATGAAAAGTTTGTCAGAGAAGGTATAAAGAATGAAATAGACTGGAATTCATATGGATTTGATTTTGTAGGGGAAGCTGCCGACGGAGAATTGGCACTTCCTCTAATTGAATTGAAAAGACCGGATATTTTAATTACAGATATAAAAATGCCTTTTATGGACGGGCTTGAGCTTGGAAGAATTGTTAAAGAAAAATTTCCGGATATGGTGATTATATTCTTGAGCGGATATGATGATTTTGATTATGCCCAAAAAGCTATACATATAGGTGCCTGTGAATATCTTTTAAAGCCTATCTCCAAGGAAAAACTTTTATCCGTATTAAAAAAGGTAAAGACAATTATTAAATCCAAATCGGATAATAATATTTCAAATGCCACAATAGAGAATATAGAACTTGATATCAAAAAGTTTGATACTTCAAGTTTTAATAAGGGTAGGCTTAGAGATTTTATTATTACAGGTGAGAGGTCTGATGTTGAGAATTTTGTAGAAGATTATATTGATACAATGGGTGGTCAATTAAAATCTTTGATATTCAGGCAATATGTAATAATGGATGCCTTTATAGAATCTAATAATTTTTTTGATAAGAGCAGCGCTGATAAAGAAGAACTGGGAAATAAATTCGGAAGTATGGAAGCCTTTGATATGGCGGTTACAGATATACATATGATGAAGAATTATTTATTAAATCTGCTGAACTTTATGATAGAAAAAAGAGATCAGCTTACAGGGAGCCACTACAGTTTTATTTTAAATAAGGCAAAGGACTTTGTCGAGAAAAACTATATGAATGCGGATATATCTTTAAATACGGTTGCAGAGTATATAGGCTTAAGTCCGACATATTTCAGTACAATTTTTAAGCAGGAACTGGGAGTTAATTTTATTGACTATCTTACACAGACCAGGATAAATGAAGCCAAAAGACTTTTGAGAGCTACAGATAAAAGAATATCGGATATCGCATTGGAAGTAGGATATAGAGACCAGCATTATTTCAGCTCAGCCTTTAAAAAATATCAAAAAGATACCCCAAAGGCATATAGAGAAAATAAAAATGAAAAATAGTATACAAAATTATGTTATGAAAAGGTTGCTTATAACCTTTATTCCTCCGGCATGTATTATTTTATATTTACTCTTTGTTCTAAAATGGCAAAATGATGAATATACAAATATAGTTAAAAATCTGAGTATTGCTACAGAATTTAATTTTAAATTCAAGGAAAATGTTGACCATAAGATGTATCGTGTGGTTATAGGTGCCGATACGATAGAGAACTTAAATCCCTACGAAGATTTGGAATATGCAAAAAATATATTTGAAAAACTTTTGGAATCCGGTGATTTAAAAGAAGAGATAAGCAGACCTAAGGGACTTATCACTCTTGTAAATATATTAAACAATCAAATAGATAATATTGCAAAGAGTGATATTTACAAGGATTATAATAAAAATATTCTAAGTCTTGAATATGATATCAGGATTACCACAGAGCTTATAGAGGATACGGTAAATGACTATATCTATGAAGAAACAAAAAAGCTTAATACAGTAAGTATTAAAATAAGAAAGCAGATGGCAGTTATCTTTACATTCAGTATTATCAGTATATTATGTATTCTGTATTTT
The DNA here is from genome assembly GCF_017565785.1 of Lachnoanaerobaculum sp. Marseille-Q4761. Lineage (NCBI taxonomy): Bacteria > Bacillati > Bacillota > Clostridia > Lachnospirales > Lachnospiraceae > Lachnoanaerobaculum > Lachnoanaerobaculum sp. Marseille-Q4761. Next base: position 165,373 of record NZ_JAGEKB010000002.1, on the reverse strand, counting down.
ACTATGTATATGTATAATCTTGTATCCGGTCATATTGCAGATCCTATAAAGAAACTTTGTAATTATACAAAGAGGAGTGAAAATGATTTACTGGAAAATAATCTAAAGAGCAATATCTTGGAGATTGATGAGCTTTCTTATAATTTTAATGATAAAATAATAAGAATAAAAGAGCTGATAGAAAATATAAAGATAGAGCAAAAAAACAAGAAAAACACTGAGCTATGGCTTTTACAGGCTCAGATAAATCCCCATTTCCTATATAATACTCTAGATACTGTAGTATGGATGGCAGAGGCGGGAGATTCAAAGAAGGTTGTGGATATGATTACCGCCTTATCAAGCTTTCTTAGAATAGGACTTAATAAAGGGAAAAAGTTTATTCAAATAAGAGAAGAGATAAGGCATATAGAAAGCTATCTTAAAATACAGAAATTCAGATATGATGATATTTTGGAGTACAGTATAGAAATAGAAAACAGCTTATATGATATGAGAATTCTAAAGCTCTTATTACAGCCACTTGTGGAAAATGCTCTATATCATGGTATTAAATATAAAAGAGAGGGTGGCAGTATCCGTATAAGAGGATATGAAAAAGATAATAATATAATTTTAGAGGTAATTGATAATGGAGTGGGAATGGACGAGAATAAGCTGAATAAAATAAAGGCTGTGATAGAAAACACCTCTTTAGAAAACAGCGATATAATAAGAACTAACGGAGACAGTTTCGGACTTTATAATGTAGCTGAAAGGATCAGATTATATTATGGTAATGAATATGGTTTGGATATTGAGAGTAGAGAAAATGTGGGTACAACCGTTACAATTATACTGCCTGCAGAAAATAATATGAACTGATTTATTGCTGATCATATTCGTAAGATATTAAACATAAATCATAAAAAATTATACATATACCTTTATATTGAAAAATAATATAAAATATCCGCAAAAAAATCTATGTTTACATAGATTTTTTTATATTAAAATAGTATTGAAAAGAAAATGTGTTACTGTACACGGGTAAGCTTGTCTTCTACATCTTAATCTATTAAACTTATGGAGTCTAACACGCCGTTCAGGCTCCATATTATCTATTAAAGATTTCCTTGACAGCAGTGTAAAGGTTTGGATTATTTTTCCGTACTCCAAGCAGCACACCCTTGCTCTGACATAATTCTTCGATGCTTTCAAAGCTTCGAAATGTCATTGCAAAAGTCTGCTTCCTCTTATAATCTCTTAAACAGCGTTCTGCTGTATTGTTTGTAGTTGGCACCCTCATATCATGCAGGAAGAGTAGATGTTGCGCTTTATATTTCTGCATCCGGCGATACAGATTGTATCCATCACGATAATAAGGACTTGGCTCATGAAGTATGTACTCTTCCCCAGCTTTTTCAAGGATTTCTTGGTACTTTCCTTCAAAGTCAGATACGATCTTGGGATCTAAATGTGCATCATCTGCATGCTCATTTCTGTAATGTACCATTTCCCGGATTAGTTCTCTCATCTTGCGGTGCCAGGTCAAAGATGGCTCATTTTCCATGCTGTCTTTCAGATACCGTTGTACATGTGCGAGACATTCCTGATGGGCATTGCCATACTTATAAAAGGTGATTTCGTGGTCGTGTACCAAAATACCTTGGAAATCCTCTGTTACAGTTCCCTTTACACCTTCATGCCCCTTTTTCTCACGGGCGAAGTAAAGAACATTCTGTTCATCCGGTGTTGCACATACATATACATATGCACTTTCTCCGTTTACCCTAGCATTTGTACAGTCTGTATGCATAACCGCAGAAGACAGCAGGTCTGCAAAGATCTTTTTTTGCTCTATTTTTGTTTTTTTTGAGAACTCATGGCAGAGTTTATTTATCATGCCTCCTGATATTTTCAGTTTTCCACCGGTAAGATCTGACAGAAAACGACTGCTTTTGTCAATAGAAACAGCACAGTCTGTGTTTAACAAAAACAAAAGTGCCTTGATGCTGCCATCATAGTTCACATCGTCAACAACACCACTTGGAAAAGCCGCATGGATTCGCTCTCCGGTCGTGGAATTGTAGTATACATCCGCTTGATATTCTGTTACATTCATAATCAACTCAACAGAAACGAGCTGCTTGATAATAGTCTTATTTGTCTTCTTAAAACCCGGATCTTTTGCCACCTCTTTTGGTGCCGGAAGGCAAATGACCTGAGTTGGTATCTGTTTCTTTCTTCCATGGTGGGCATGGCCCGGCTGTGCCCCGGGTTTTCTTCCGGTACACTCACGATTATTTGGAATTTTACTGCGGTTTCTTGATTGTGATGACGGAATGGAGGAATTCTCATAGTCACGGTTTAGCTGTGCTAAAAGTTTTTTATTTCGTCCTTTCTCATCATCAAGCTGAGTTTTTAATTCGCTGTTTTCACGGCAAAGGTCAGTAATCTTAGACAACGCCTGTTCCCTGTCACGTTCTGATAACAACCACTTCTTTTCTTTCTCTTTTAACCCACGTTTCAACTCTTTCATTGATGCATGTAGTTCTTTAAGTGCGTCCTCGTATGCTTCTTCACACCATTTCCATGCATTTTTTACATCCCTATGAAGACCTTCAATAACAAGGTTTAGTTGCTTTATCTGCCTACGATACTCATCGATCAACTTTTGATGTTCCCTTTGAATCTGCTTAAAGCGCTCACCTGATTTAAAATCGGCAACTTCCTTTTTTAGTATTTTGTTTTCCTGTTGTAAAGCACCAATATATTCAAAGGGAATTCTCATTATGATTTCTCCAGTTCCTTGATTATTTTATTCTGATTATTAACAATTCGCTCCAAAAGATATATTTGCTCTTTCTGAGCTTCGATTGTTTCCAAAAGTACCTTGTTTTCCTTTTCGTATTCCTTACATAATGTTTTTTGTAAGGCTAAAAGCTGTTCTATCTTACCGGAAATATGATTCATATACTCACCTCATTTCATGGTAAGATTATATCAGAAATGTTGTATTTATGCGAATTTGACGACAAAGTCCCTTCGTTATTTTGCCATGTTCATAACTCTTAAAAAAAACCATGTTCAAACACAGATTGTGTAGAACTATCCACAAATGATAGTGAAATCATTCTGTATAGGATAGATATAGATAAAATCTGTTGATAACTTAAATACAAAAAATTCGGTTGGCAGAGTTACCAACAAAAACTCTACTAACCGAATCACTCATAATAAAATAAGAAAATAATTTTCGGCATTTTTCACAATGGGAATATACTACCCGTGTACAGTAACGAAAATGTTTCGTAAAAATATTTTAAAGGAGGATTTTATGAGTAAAAGAGGTTTAGGTTTATTTGTATCGGCAATTATGCTGACAATGTTTGCACTTACAGGATGTGGAGGTGGAGCAAAGGCACCTGAAGAAAGCAAGGCGGTAGAGTCAAGCGCCGAACAAAAAAGTGAAGAGGCTAAGACCGAGGAGTCTAAACAAGCAAAGGAAAAAATTGTTGTGGGATATGCACAGGTAGGAGCCGAATCTGATTGGAGAACAGCAAATACAGAGTCATTTAAGTCCACATTCGTTCCGGAGAACGGCTATGAGCTTATATTTAATGATGCACAGCAAAAACAGGAAAATCAAATAAAGGCTATAAGAGATTTTATACAGCAGGAAGTTGATTATATTGTACTTGCACCTGTTGTTGAAACCGGTTGGGATACTGTTTTACAGGAGGCAAAGGATGCAGGTATACCTGTAATACTTTCAGACCGTATGATAAAGACATCAGACGATTCACTATATACTGCACTTGTATGTGGTGATTTTATAAAAGAGGGTGAGACTGCAGGACATTGGCTTGAAGATTATATTAAACTTAAAGGAAAAAACAATGATGAAAAAATAAATATAGTTACACTTCAAGGTACAATAGGAGCATCAGCACAGGTGGGCAGAACTGACGGATTTGCAAATATTTTAGCAAAAAATTCAAACTGGAATATGCTTGCAAAGCAGACAGGTGAGTTTACACAGTCAAAAGGACAGGAGGTTATGGAATCTTTCCTTAAGCAATTTGATGATATAGATGTTGTGGTTGCTGAAAATGACAATATGGCTTTCGGTGCTATAGATGCAATAAAGGCTGCAGGAAAGACATGTGGACCGGAAGGCGAGATAACAGTTATATCATATGATGCTGTAAAGGCGGCTTTTGATGCAATGATTGCAGGTGATTTGAATGCAAGTATCGAGTGCAGTCCTTTGCATGGACCTAGAGTTGCCGAGATAATTCAAAAGCTTGAGAAGGGTGAAACTGTAGAGAAGATTCAATATGTTGATGAATCATATTTTGATACAAGTATGGACCTTGAAAAAATTAAGTCCGAAAGAGCATATTAAAACTTAGTTGATGATTATATAAAGGACATAGTGGGAGTGAGGAGTATATTGCTCCTCACTCCTTTTGAGGTGATTATGGATAATCTATTGGAGATGAGAGGGATATGTAAAAACTTTCCCGGAGTCAAGGCACTTGATAATGTGGATTTTTATCTGAATAAAGGTGAAATTCATGCCCTGATGGGAGAGAACGGTGCAGGTAAATCGACTCTTATAAAGGTGCTTACAGGTGTGGAAGAATTTGAGGCCGGACAAATTATTCTTGAGGGCAAGAAAAATATAATAAATAAAAGTCCGAAGGAAGCACAGGCAAACGGAATAAGTACCGTGTATCAGGAGGTAAACCTTTGCCCGAATATTTCAGTAGCGGAAAATCTTTTTCTGGATAGAGAACCGAGAAAATTCGGATTTATTGATTGGAAAAATATGAATAAGATGGCAAAGGAGCTTTTAGATAAACTTGATATAAAAATAGATGTAACAAAGCCTACTGAAAATTATTCAATAGCAATACAGCAAATGATTGCTATTGCCAGAGCTGTGGATATGTCTGCAAAGGTACTTATACTTGATGAGCCTACATCATCACTTGATGACGGTGAGGTTGAAAAGTTGTTTACACTTATGAGAAAACTGAGAGCGGACGGCATAGGCATAATATTTGTTACTCATTTTTTGGAGCAGGTATATGCGGTATGTGATAAGATCACAGTTTTAAGAAACGGCTGCCAGGTCGGAGAGTTTGAGGTGGAGAACCTGCCAAGAGTACAGCTTGTAGCCAAAATGATGGGGAAAGATTTTAATGATCTTGAAAATATTAAGGGGGAAAATAAAGATACCAAGTCTAAAGAGCTTCTTCTTAAGGCGGAGTCTGTAAGTTCCAAAGGAAATATAAAGCCTTTTGATCTGGAGCTTAATAAAGGCGAAGTGGTAGGGATAACAGGGCTGCTTGGTTCGGGAAGATCTGAACTTGTAAGATCAATATATGGCGCCGACAGGAGAGATACAGGAAGAATACTGTTTGATAATAATGAAGTGAAGATAAAAGCACCTATAGATGCTATGAAGCTGGGTATGGCATATTTGCCTGAAAACAGAAAAGATGAAGGCATTATAGCCGATTTATCTGTAAGAGAAAATATAATAATAGCTTTACAGGCTAAGAAGGGGATCTTTAAACTTATTCCCGGAAAAAAACAGGAAGAGTTTGTAGATAAATATATAGAAATACTGCAAATAAAAACTGCAAGCAGAGAAACGCCTATAAAGCAGCTCTCAGGTGGTAATCAGCAAAAAGTAATACTTGGAAGATGGCTTTTGACACATCCCGATTTGCTTATTTTAGATGAGCCGACAAGGGGTATTGATGTGGGCACAAAAACTGAAATACAAAAGCTTGTTTTAAAGCTTGCAGGAGAAGGAATGAGTGTTATTTTTATTTCTTCGGAAATAGAGGAGATGATAAGAACATGTCAAAGAATGGTGGTAATGAGAGATAAGAAAAAAGTCGGAGAACTGAAATCTGATGAGATATCTCAAAAAAATATAATGAGTGCTATAGCAGGAGGTGTGGATAAATGAAAGCCAAAATAAATAATATAATGTCTACAGAGCTTTTTCTTCCTATAGTAAGTCTTATTCTGGTGTTAATTATAAATATAATAAAGACTCCGAATTTCTTTAATATTACAATACAAAACGGAGTTTTTTACGGATATATAATTGATGTGATTAACCGTGCAAGTGAGCTTGTTATATTGGCTGTAGGTATGACTCTTGTGGTAGCATCTTCGGGAGGTACGGATATATCGGTAGGTGCGGTATGTGCTTTATCAGGTGCGGTTGCCTGTTTTGTCTTATCCGGTGGAGAAGTATCAACAGGCGTATATCACTCGCCATACATAGTCGCATTTGCTTCGGCTATCATAGTCGGTTTAATGTGTGGATCGTTTAACGGATTTCTTGTAGCCAAGATGAACATACAACCGATGGTCGCTACACTTATACTCTTTACTGCCGGAAGGGGGATGGCACAACTTGTAACAAACGGACAGATAACCTATATAAGAGTTGAATCGTTTAAGATGCTCGGCAATTCTGTTAAAGGTATTCCGCTTCCCACACCGGTATTTGTTGCAATAGCTGTAGTTATACTGACATTTATAATATTAAAAAGGACCGCCTTGGGACTTTATATTGAAACAGTCGGCATAAATAATAAGGCGGCTAAGCTTGTAGGTTTAAATCCTGTACTTATACGGTTTATAGCCTATGCATTTTGTGGACTTCTTGCAGGGCTTGCCGGAATGATTGTGTCATCAAGAGTATATTCCGCTGATGCCAATAACGCAGGACTTAATATAGAGCTTGATGCGATACTTGCAGTTGCGCTTGGGGGAAACAGTCTTGGCGGCGGAAAATTTTCATTACTTGGAAGTGTTATAGGAGCATATACTATTCAGGCACTTACCACAACATTATATGCTATGAGTGTTTCAGCCGATCAGCTTCCGGTATATAAGGCAATAGTGGTTGTCATAATAGTATCTTTACAGTCAAAAGAATTTCAAAGGATTATAAAGGAGTTTAAGTTAAAGAGGAAGGTGGAGAAAGTATATGAGAAATAAAATAAAAAATATAGATAACAAGGCATTCCTTTTGTATATGACTATTGTCCTCTTTATAATAATGTATTCAATCGGTATTATAATGTTTGGCAATAAGGGTTTTCAAAAGCCTCAGGTATTCTTAAATCTCTTTATATCGAATGCGGGACTTATAGTTATAGCCACAGGTATGACCATGGTAATAATATCCGGCGGTATAGATATTTCCGTAGGTTCATTTGTAGCACTTACCTGCATGGTACTTGCATGGATGATGGAAAAGGGAAATATGAATGCTGTAAGTTCTATTATTGTTATTATGTTAATGGGACTGGTATTCGGACTTGTGCAGGGTATACTTATCGCCTATCTTAATATCCAACCGTTTATAGTTACCCTTGCAGGTATGTTCTTTGCCAGAGGTATGACGGCAATTATATCACAGGAGATGATCAGTATAAAAAATGAGACATTTTTAGCATGGGCAAATAATAAAATCACTATTCCTTTATTCGGAATTGTAAATAAAAAGGGAGTGACAGTTTATCCATATATCTACCCAACGGTTATAGCGGCATTGATTATATTGGTTATTATGTTTATCTTATTAAAGTACACCAAGTTTGGAAGAAGTGTATATGCCGTAGGAGGAAATGAACAGTCGGCACTACTTTTGGGATTGAATGTAAAATCTATAAAGCTTAAAGTATATATACTTAACGGATTGCTTTGCTCAATAGGAGGATTTTTATTTTGTTTAAATACCTGTGCAGGCTTTGTAGAGCAGGCAAAGGGCTTTGAAATGGAGGCAATAGCAGGCTCGGTTATAGGAGGTACACTTCTTACGGGAGGTGTGGGGAATGTATTTGGAAGTCTTTTCGGTGTACTTATAAAGGGAACTATAGAAGCCTTTGTAAGTTTTCAGGGAACTCTGTCTTCCTGGTGGACAAAAATAATAATTGCAACAATACTTGCATTTTTTATAGTTTTACAAAGTATTCTTGCAATGTCAAAGAAAGAACAGAAGTAGGAGATAAAGTGTAAATTCAGATGTTCATACTTTACTTATAATAGACTGCATTCAAACAAGAAAAGTCACAGAACCGGAAATGAATATTCTTATTCTGTGATTTTTTATTTTTGCAACTATAAGGAATTATATATGACCAAATACTTTATTCCATATATTTTTAAATATTTCAAAATATTATAATTTTTTTATTTTTATATATTAAGCTTTTGACTATGAACAAAGCTTAATATATAAGGAGAAAGTTATGAATGACTTTATTTTGGAAACAAAAAATTTAACAAAGAGATTTGGTAATCAGACAGCTGTTGATAATATTTCACTGAAAATAAAATATAACAGCATATATGGATTGCTTGGACAAAACGGTGCAGGCAAAACAACGACATTAAAAATGATTGTGGAATTGCTTAGACCTACTGACGGAAAGATTATTTTTGAAGGTGAAACCCTAAAACATGAACACCTTACAAAAATGGGTTCACTTATTGAAAGTCCGGCATTATATGGGAATCTTACCGCTATGGAGAATTTGTTGGTACATACAAAGTTGATTGGTGTAAAAAAGGAAAGAATTTATGAAGTTTTGGAGTTGGTTGATTTGGATGATACAGATAAAAAGCCGGTTTCACATTTTTCTATGGGCATGAAACAAAGACTTGGTATTGCAACAGCTCTCTTGGGAAATCCGAAACTGTTGATTTTAGATGAACCTACTAACGGACTTGATCCGGTAGGAATTCAAAAATTGCGTGATTTTATTATATCTCTTCCGCAAAAAAATATGACAGTGATTTTATCAAGCCATATTTTATCTGAAGTGGAACAGGTTGTTGATGATATAGGCATCATTGACAAAGGAAAACTTTTATTTCAGGGTAAGCCAAGTAAAAAGATTAGCCTTGAAAAGTTTTATTTGGATATCATAAAAGGAGGCAAAGATTAATGAATACTATAGGTTGTGAACTTCTTAAGTATAAAAGAACATTTACAAGAAAGATAATTTTAAGCTTTCCTTTATTCTTTGCAGTACAGGCGATGGCAGGTGTCAAATTGATGCCGAAAGATATTGTCAGAAATTGGGATTTGGTGACTTCTATGGTTTTCAATATATGGACTGTAGTATTTTTGCCTTTCGGTATGGCATTATTTGCCTTTTTGGTTGACGCTCAGGAGAGAAAGGCCGGGAATTATCGTTCTTTACGTACACATCAGACTTCAGCTATAAATATATGGGTAGGCAAGATAACAGTTATGGCATTTCATACACTGCTGTCATGTATTGTATTATCCTTCTCGATACTTATATCTGGGATTATTACGGCAAAGGGTACGATTCCTTATATTCAGATATTTGAAGCAACTTTTATTTCGTGGCTGGTATCACTTGCATTGATACCGATTCAGCTGTTTGCGGCAACTTATAAAGGATTGTTTTTAAGTATGGTGGTAGGGTTTATAGGGTTTATTGCAGGTATTGTATCAGCAGCGGGTTCATATTGGGTTTTTATACCTTGGGCTTGGGGAATTAGGCTTATGTGTGCAATTATAGGCGTACATCCTAACGGAACTTTATTGGAGCAGGGTTCAAATTTAAGAGATATGTCGGTAATTCCTATAGGTATCGGCATTTCATTGTCGGTTTTTATAATAATCACAATAGTTACCGCATTTTGGTTTAAGAGGAGGGAAGTAAAATGATTAAATTAATATCATCTGAATGGCTTAAAATAAAAAGGACTTCCATCAAATGGATTACTTTTATATTACCTTTTTTGATGTCGGGATGTATAATAGGATATATTGCTTTACATAAAAGGGGCGATCACTTTGAAGTGGATATTTTTGAAACTTTTTTTGAAGTATGGGCGATATTTATCATTCCGATAATTATAAGTGTTTTTGCAGGTCAGATTGTATATGAAGAAGAGCTTGCAGGGAGCTTTAACGGCTTTTTAAGTGAAAGATTTTCAAGGTACAGACTGTATCTTGGTAAATTTTTTATAATAAGTATTGTGTGTGCAATTACACTTATTTTAGGCACATCAGTGTTTTGTATAGGAATGACAATGTTCTTTTCCGATACAGTCCATATAGAGATATTTTTTATAGCCGGAGTGCTTCTTCTTTTATTAGGAATACTTCCTCTTATTGCGATACATCTGTGGATAAGCTTTGTATACGGCATAGGTGCTTCTGTAGGTATGGGAATTATAGGTCTTTTGGCGGCTGCAATGATCGGAGGAAGTGAACTTGGTAACAATATATGGCAATTTATACCATGGGCATTGCCTATAAGACTTGTAAAAGCTATAGGACCTTATCCGGAGTTTGTGGGCGGCATGGCTAAACCTCCACAGTTAATTTCTTCAGGATGGGCAACAACACAACTTTTAAGCGGGATAATATCCGTTATAATTTATCTGATTATAATGTTAAGCTGTGGTATAGTCCGGTTTTATAGATGGGAAGGCAGAAAACATTATGAGTAGATATAAGATACAGGCTTAGGGAGGATATGATTTGAGCAGGATACTTATTATAGATGATGAAAAAGAACTTGTAATGCTGCTTGCTGATGAATTAAAAGCTGTGGGACATGAAGTATTATCGGCTTATGACGGAGAAACGGGAATAAAACTTGCAAGAAAGCAACCTGATCTGATAATACTTGATATTATGATGCCGAAAGCGGACGGTTTTGAGGTGTGCAATGCAATAAGGGATGATGTACTTTGCCCGATTATATTTTTAAGTGCCGGGCAGTCGGAAGCGGATAAAATCAAAGGGCTGAATATCGGCGGAGATGACTATATTGTCAAACCCTTCGGACTGAAAGAATTGATGGCTAAGATAGAGGCTAATTTGAGAAGAGAAAAAAGATCTCAATATATAAATGCGGAACATAAAAGAAATAAATTATATTTCAAGGAATTGAGTATAAATATAAAAGAGTGTACTGTTAAAATAGGTAGTAATGATTTGTTATTAACCAGACTTGAGTACAATATTGTGGAGTTTTTGGCATTACATGCCGGACAGATCTTTTCAAGAGAGCAGATATATGAAAAAATCTGGGGTTATGATTCCGACGGAGATTCAAGTACTGTAGTTGAACACATAAAAAAGATTCGTGCCAAATTTATAGAGGGAGGATCTGATACGGAATATATATCTACAGTATGGGGAATAGGCTACAAATGGAATAGAATTTAAGAAAGTTGGGAATGCTATGAAAGATCGTTCGCTTGTAAAGAGTTTTAGACGAACCTTTGTAATGATTTTAATTTCCGGTATTCTTGCAACATTGATTACATATATAATTGCAATACTGTTATATTTCGGAATTCAAAATATCGGTAAATATCCTGAAAATTTTTATGAAAAACAAATACCCAAAATTGAAGCATATATTCATGAAAAAAATACGGATTTGCTTTATGTAAAGGGAGAAAGCGGATTAAATAATACTATAAAAGGAAATGGAATAATGTATCAGGTCTTAAACAGTGAATGTGAGGTATTGTACGGAACATACAAAGAGAGGGTATTTGCAGACACTGATAAACTTATTGATAAGATTAATACAACATTTGTATTAAAAGGAAGGTTTGCTTATATTGTTCCGATTGGCAATGGCACAAAGATAGAAGGTGCCGTAATACTTTTGTATAAGCTTGGAAATCCATATAAGAATATCGGAATAACCATAGCAGTTATTGCCATGCTTTCACCATTTTTGTACTTTATTATTTTTACAAGACTGTTTTCAACATCATTGGTAAATAAGATAAATCTTCCTCTACAGCTGTTGATAGAAGCTTCACAAAAGATAAAGGAAAAAGATTTGGATTTTGAGGTCAATTATCAATCTGACAATGAGCTTGGAAAACTATGCACTGCTTTTACGGAAATGAAAGATGAACTTAAAAAGTCGTTATTTTCTCAATGGAAAGCGGAACAGGAACGTATAGAGATGATTGAAGCACTGGCACATGATTTGAAAACTCCATTGTCTGTGATAATGGCATATTCAGAGGCTTTGACAGATACAGATTCGATAGATGATGAAAAGTTGAAAACATATCTTAATGTTATAAACGGAAATGCAAAAAAAAGTTCCAATCTTGTTATGCAGATGCAGTACACTTCAGATTTGGAAAATGCAAATACAAATTCAGTGTTAAGAAATGTAAATTTGACTGAGTTTTTGAAAAAAAAGATAAGTCAATATAGATTTCAAGCAAAGCAAAAAGAAATTGATATTGTTTTAAATATAAATAGTGATTTGGGATGTGTGATGTTGGATATTGACAGACTTGAACGTATCTTGGACAATATATTTTCAAACAGTTTACAATACACTCCGAATAAAGGAAGCATAAAATTTTTTGTAAATAAAGAAAATAATAAAATAGTTTATGAGATCTGTGATACAGGAAGCGGCTTCACTCAAAAAGATATGGATAAAGTATTTGACAGGTTTTATAGGGGTGATAAAGCCAGAAGCAGTGAAGGCGGTCATTTGGGACTGGGACTTTATATTGTAAAAAAATTGGTCGAACAACTTCATGGTTCCGTCATTATAAAAAATACGGCACTTAAAGGTGCCGATATAATATTTTGGCATCCGGATTAAAGAGAATATAAGCAAATATCTACAGCAAACGACAAGGTAAAAACTATGTCGTTTGGTGTAATAAGAGTTATAAATTCTGCTTTAAATTTTCTTCGCTTGGAGGGTAGCCGAATTTAGCCTTATATCTTTTGCTGAAATAAAAGATATCCACATAGCCGCATTCATTTGCTATGTCCACAATCTTCATATTGCTCATTCGCAGGAGCTTTTTGGCTTTTTCAAGCCTGTAATCCGACAAAGTCTGTTTTATGGTATTACCATATACTTTTTTAAATACCGTATTGATATAGGAAGGATTTTTACCTATATTTTTTGCAATCTGTGCCACAGTATAATTTGAATCACAAAAATTATTTTCGATATCTTCAAGTATCTGCTTTCCGATCAGCTGCTCCTTTGTAAGTATGGTATTTAAACTCATACAGTCTATGCCGATTTCAAGGATAATTTCTTCAAGTTTTTCGATACTGTTTATTTCCTTATCAAAAATATTTTCCTGCATATATTGAACCAGAGTAAGGCTTTGTAATATATGGTATTTTATATCAAGACTGCCCAGCACTTCACGGATAAATTTATAAAGTGTGGAGGCATTATAATTATCCACTATATCTTTGGTATTTTCTTTTATAAAATCAGAGTAAGCTTCTTTATCCGAATTTGACATATATTTTATAACAAGTGGGCGTATATTGCTGATATCCTTGGCTTTTATAAAGCTGTTTTCCTTTTTAAATAATCCTGATAAAAGAGCTATACTCCTGTCTTTCGGTATATTTTTGGATGATTCTATAACAGCAATACATTTATCCAGACTCTCAAGCAAAGCTTCCTCACTTATAGGCTTTGTCAGATAGTCAAAAACTCCATATCGCATAGCCTCCACTGCAAAATTAAAATCATTATAACCTGAAAGAAGTATTATCTTTGTCTTTAAATTATTTTCAAAAACATATTTGGAAACTTCAAGACCGCTTATTGAAATCATTTTTATATCCAATAATAATAAGTCAATATTTGAAGCGGAGAGATATTTGATAACATCCTCTCCGTCTTCGCAGAGAGAAACTATATCAATATTCTCTCTGCTTTCTGAAATTATTTTTTCAAGTCTTGCCCGAATAAAATACTCATCATCTGCTATAATAAGCTTTATCATAAAAACTCCTTTTTTATTTTGAAGGAAATACTGCAACCTGAATCATTGTTTTTAAAATCAAGTTTATAATTGCCGCCATAATATAAATTTAAAATTCTGTTTATATGTTTCAGGGCAAAATGTCGATTGTTTACAGTATCATCATTAAGTATCAAATCAAGATTTTTCATATCTATTCCAAAACCGTTGTCGGAAATATTAAATAAAATATTGTCTTCATCTTGGTCAACACGGATATCTATTTGTCCCTTGTATTTTAACCCCTTGATACCATGATAGATACTGTTTTCAGCCAGAGGAAGCAGTATTAGCTTGGGGCATTTAAAATTTTTTAATTCCTCCGTACAGGAAATGCTGTATTCAAATTTATCATGATATCTTATTGCCATAATATCAAGGTATGCCTTGCAGGTATTGAGTTCTTCTCCTACTTTTACAAAGCTTTTACCAAGACTTAGACTTCCACGATAAAATTTTGAAAGGTTCATAACCAGTTCCATCAATGTTTTCTTCTCATCAAGGCTTGCCAAAGAATATATATTATCCAAGGTATTATATAAAAAATGCGGTTTTATCTGCTCATTTACCTTGTCTATCTCAAGTCGGTTTTTTTCTTTTTCAATGTCGATAAGTTTATTTTTTAAATCATTTTGTGACTTTAACATTATATTAAAATCACCTATAAGCTCCTTCATTTCAGGAGAGTCTGCATTATAGGAAAACTCTTTCCAATGTCCCTTACTTACAAAATGTGTATGTTCAACAAGAGCATATATGGGCTTGCTGAGACTTTTTGCAATGTTTTTTGACATAAAAAGTGCCAAAGCAAGTGAAAAGCATGTTGTAATAAAAAACACAATGCCTATTGTAAGGGCAGGCTTTATAAAAAAGAAAAGGGGTATAACATGTACAAGCTTCCAAGGATAGGTTTTTAGTTGCATGGTATTTACAAAGCCGTATCTTGAAAATATATGCCCGGATTGTCCTGATTTTATAGTACCAAGTATAGTATCGGTAAGAGTGGTATTTCCGTTTAAATAATTTGATTTACTTATAATATTAAGCTCATTGTCCAAAATAAGATAAAAGGAATTGGATGTATCTGAAACACTGTATATATCGGATATACTTTTTTCCGATATTATAAGTTCTATATAGCCGTACAAATCACCGCTTCTATAGTCATATATAGGATGAACATAGGAGAATGTGTCAATCAGGTCATCACTTGAATTATCATATTTATTTGTGGCAAACCATTTGCCCCCTGTTACCTTGATGGTTTTAAAGTCACCGGGATATGGCTTTCTTTCAGAGCTTATAATTATATTGTAGTCTTTATCATATATGCTGATACCGAAAATATAGGGTGCCGGATAAATAAGCTTATAAATTTCAAGGCTCATATTTATCTTCTGAGGTGAAAAATACTTATTATCATTATAATAGGTGCTCAGACTGTTCTGTATTACATCACTGTTTAGTAAAAGTCTGGAATAATGTGTGGCGGATGTAAAATAATGATCAAGCCTGTTTTCTATATGACTTAGCTGTATATCCGACGCCTCGATTCGGTCATTGGTATAATAAAATATAAAAATTATACTTGTGATAAAAAACAGTATACCGACCGGAAGCAGCACCATAATTCTAAGTCCGTCAAATAATTGTAAATAAATGCTTTTATTTTTCTTCAAAATAAACTCCCGAATATAATAAAAAATTTGATTATTAAAATTTTAACTATTGTAATATAAATTTATTAAAAATTTATAGAAATAATTATACATGCCAATATTTAAAATGACAAGAAATCTATAAAAATTCCATAGGAGTACATTAATAAAATTGTTATAATCAAGGCATAAATTTTGTATCGTGTTTTGAAGGAGGATTTATGAAATTAAAGAAAATTGCGATGCTTGGTATGGCTTTGGCTTTATCGATTGGAGCACTTACAGCTTGCGGTTCGGGAAACAAGGCGGGAGGAGATACACAAAGTAGTGCCGACTCTTCCAAGGAAGCTTCTGATTCAGGTGAAAAAATCAAGATCAGATTGCTTACTCGTATGGCAGGAACTTCCGATATAGTGAAGATCTATAACAGTATCTTGGACGAGTTTAAGGCAAAGCATCCTGAAGTGGAGATTATTGATGATTCACAGGGTGATGAGAGTGCTTTTAACAATATTTTATCTACAGATATGGCATCCGGAAAGATGGCAAATATATACCGTGTACAGGGTGTAGCCAATCTTCAAAAATATATTGATAACGGATTTTTACTTGATGTCAAGCCATATCTTGATGCCGACCCTGAGTGGGGCAAGAGTTTTGCACCGGGTGCATTGTCATACTACAGTGTACCGGGCAAGGAAGGAACGTATGCGGTTCCGATGGAGTCGGGTCTTATAGGAGTTTATTATCATGAAAATATATTAAAAGAGGCAGGAATAGAGACATTCCCACAGACATGGGATGATTTATTGGCTGCTATTGAGAAGTTAAATGCAAATGGTGTTACACCTATAGCTCTCGGAGAAAGCTCAAACTATATGGGTGGACATTTACATGATCAAATCTTCTACAAATGGCTTGGAACAGAGGCTGCAAAGGAACTTGGAAACAGAAGCAAAAAGTGGACGGATCCTGATGTAGTACAAACACTTCAGTATATAAAGGATTTAATTGATGCAAAGGCATTTGATCCTAATGCGGTAGGTATGCAGGATGATATTGCAATGACAGCTTTCCAAAACGGTGAGGCTGCAATGGTGGTTACAGGACCTTGGATGATAGGAAGGTTTGTTGATCCTGAAAAGACACCGGTACATGATGATATCAAACTTGCTAAATTCCCATATTTTAAGGACAAGCCGGAATTTAAGAACAATGATATGCAGGTAATCAGCCCGTATATGATCAATGGTAAGCTTGAAGGAAAGGAGCTTGAACTTACAATAGAACTTGTAAAAATGTTGACAAGTAAGGAAGCTGCAAAGAGATATGCCGAAGAGGCACAGTTTATTATGCCTATAGAGGGTGTTGATATTGATGAGAGCAAGGTTAGTCCTTTGTTTATCGAAAGCATGAAACTTGGTGCTACAAGTGAAGGCATCGGTGTGGATGTATTTGACTTTGATGAACTTACATCTATGCAGGACAGAACAAGAAACTCAATAATGAGCTTGTTTACAGGAGCAAGTGCAGAGGAAGCTGCAGCAGAGATTCAGGCTGAAATAGATAATGCAAAATAAGAATAGCTTAGAATATGATTAAACTAAGCTTGTAGAGTTATTAGGGCTGTTTGTTATTTCAAACAGCCCTGTTTTAATAAAGATTGAGGAGGTAAAAATGATAAAGCTAAAAACTGCCAAAGCAAAATTTACTATTTTTTTATTTATCCTGCCGGCATTACTTTTATATACAATTTTTCAACTTATACCAATTATAGGGGGTATTTATTTTTCCTTTGTGGAATGGGACGGTTTGGCAGGTACCAAGCTGACATTTGTAGGTTTTGAAAACTATGTGAGCGCATTTCATAATAAGCAGTTTATACTCTCACTTTCAAATATGGCAAGAATGGTTGTATTCAGTGTGCTTTTTCATACACCTATAGCACTTCTTCTGGCTGTGGCTGTGAATGCAAAGCTTAAGGGTTACAGATTATTTAAAACTATATTTTTTGTGCCGACAGTATTTCCTATGACCGCCATAGGTCTTATGTGGTATTTTGTATTTATGCCTACAGGTGCTCTAAATACATTGCTTAAAAATATCGGATTAAAGCAGTTTGCTATTCCCTGGCTTGTAAATAAAGCCACGGCTATGAATACCATAGTGGGTGTAAATGTATGGGCAGGTATAGGCTATTATATGGTAATTATACTTGCGGGACTTACAGTAATTCCGAAAGATTTGTATGAGGCGGCATCTATTGACGGTGCAAATCCGGTACAGATGTTTTTTAATGTTACAATACCTATGTTAAAGCCGACCTTAATAATGTGTATAGTTATGGATATTATAGGAAGCGTGAAGGTATTTGACCTTGTATATGCTATGACAAGCGGAGGTCCTAACGGACTTACAAATCTTCCTACAACACTTATGATAAGTGAGGCATTTAAATACAGCCACTACGGAGTTGGTTCTGCTATCGGTATTATCATAATGCTTATCTGCCTTGTAGGAACTGTAGGAAGCAATAAATTATTAAATAAGGGAAGGAGAGCGGAATAATATGAAAAAGAATATAAGTATGAAGGTGGTGGCATATACCTTCCTTATTGTTATGGCGATTATTTTTATAATGCCTATGTTATTTACCATTATTTCCTCCTTAAAAACAAAATTGGATATTTTTTCCGATCCTTTTGCACTTCCAAAGAATCCACAGTGGAAGAATTATGTGATTGCATGGAAAGATGCAAATATGAGTGCCTATTTTATAAACTCGGTAATACAGTCAGGCTCTACAGTCATTTTAACAAGCCTTATTTCAACCATGGCGGCATATGCACTTGCGAGATTTGATTTTAAATTAAATAAAGTACTTGTAATTGTATTTATGCTGGGTATGATGGTACCTATGCACACAATCTTGGTTCCGGTATCCTATATTATAGGACTCTTTAATTTAAAGAATAATATTTTTGCCTTGGTACTTGTTTATGTGGCATTTAATCTGCCCTTCAGTATTATGGTAATGATAACCTTTATGAAGGGAGTAAACCGTTCGCTTGAGGAGGCGGCTATTATAGACGGTGCGAGTTATTTTCAGATATATTCAAAAATAATGATACCTCTTACATTGCCGGCTATATCCACCATATCAATATTTAATTTTATGGGTGCATGGAATAATATTCTTTTCCCACTACTGTTTATAAATGATAAGAGATTGCGCCCGATATCTTTGGGACTGCTTAATTTCAGCGGAGAGAGAGGTTCGGAGTACGGACTTATGATGGCAGGTATTGTAATAACTGTAGCGGTGCCTCTGGCTATATATCTTTTGTTCCAGGAAAAGGTGGAGAGCGGTCTTGCAGCCGGAGCGGTAAAGGAGTAAATATGTGCGAATATTTTATTGAAATGGAAGACAGACTTAAAAATCATCCTTTTGCAGATTCAATAAAGAAATTTATTTTTAGCTTTGAAGATGAAGAGCTTAAAAAATATCTTTCATTTTTATATTTACATATGCCATATGCCGATATAGCAAATGTAGATAAGGAAATTATTTTAGATTATGCAAGAGCAGGTGTAAACTTAAGAAATACAAGATGCAAAGAGCTTGATGAAGATATATTTTTAAACTATGTATTATTCCACAGAATCGGAAGTGAAAAGATAGTTGCAAACAGAACATATTTTTATGAGCTTGTAAAGGACTTGCTTGGTGATTCGGAAAAAGAAAATGTTATAAAATTAAATTATTTTTGCGGTAAGAATGTTACCTATAGAACAACCGATATCAGAACACTTGATCCTATAACAGTATATAATTCAAGTTTTGGAAGATGTGGTGAGGAATCGATTTTTGGAGTATCTGTATTCAGAGCCGCAGGTATACCCGCAAGACAGATTTATGTACCGCTTTGGGCTCATTGTGATGACAATCACGCATGGGTAGAGGTTTATGTGGATAATGACTGGCATTATCTTGGAGCCTGTGAACCCGAGGAGATACTTGATAAGGGATGGTTTGATGATGCATCAGCCAGAGCTATGATTGTCAAAAATATTTTATATGGAAATATTAAAAAAGAAGCCAAAGACTATCTGGGATTTAATGCAGGGCTTTATGAAATAAATCAGACAAAAAGATATGCGGATACAAAGTATATAAAGATATATTTATATGATGGTGATAAAATTCTTTCAAATATTGATTTTAATATCTGTCTTATGAATTTTGCCATGTTTTCACCGATTATAAAGGCAAAAACAGATATGGAAGGAGCCTATGAGACGGATATAGGCATAGGAAATGTATTTTTAAGTCTGTATAGAGAAAAAAATTATATTATACCCTTGGATTTAAAGGATAATGATGTTTTTTATGTGGATATAAGGGATTTTGAACCTGAATATAATAAGTATAAAGAATTTTTTATAAATGTGCCGCAGGCAAGTAACAGAAACAGAAAAAAAGCTCCTGTAAAAAAAGACAGCGGATATAAAATAAAAGATTTACCAAATGAAGAGGTAAGAGCGCAGGCTATGGCTGAGGGGATGAGTTCACTTTGGGAGATATTATCGGAAAAGGATAAGAGAGATATAAGTATTGATGTATTAAGAGACTGCCGGAAGGCGGAAAATATACATTGTGTGAATGATGATATTTATTTGAACCATATTCAAAATCCCAGAGTATATTTTGAACATTTGGAGGTTTGCAGAGACTTATTTAAGTCAAAGTTTTCAGATGTAAATGAAATACTTGATTTTGTAAAGGATATCAGACTTACAAGAGAAAAGCCTGTTACAGGCTCAACAGGAGTATATTATACAAAGATTTCCAATGCTCTTTCCATAAAGATATTTGTTGTAAATGTATTAAGATCTATGGGCATTGCTTCCAAGCTTGTAAATGCAGATGTGTATTTATATGATGGGGAAGGATTTAGAATTTTTACAGAGCTTTCAAAAATACTGGATAGCTTAAAATATATTGACAGCTGCTGTATCAGGGAAGAAACCGAGACAAAGGGTATGGCAAAATTATGTATCAAGGGAGATCTTAGCGGTTTTGGCGAGTCTTTTTCCATATCAAAATTTGATATTTTTGAAAATAATCTTATTTCGCTGGATAAGAGCAGTATTAAAGAAAACATGGAACTTCCTGAGGGAGAATATGTTTTGGCGACTCAAAACAGGCTTCCAAACGGAAATATATGTGCTAAATATAATATTTTAAATTTAAAGGCTGACTCAAAGCTTGAGGTAGAGTTAGAGTATATGCATGCAGATATAAAGGATATGCTCTCAAACTATATATTGCCAAAGGATTTGCAGGAAAACCTTGGTATTTTGGAAAACAGTGAGGATATAAGTCTTACTATATGGCTAAAGGAGGAAGAGGAGCCTTCTCAGCATATTGCAAATGATCTTATCTTAAAGGATGAATTATTAAAAGATATTAAGCTTAATCTTTTATTTACAAATGAATTTGAGAGAAAAGACAGCGCAATAAATGAACTTTTGGAAAAAAGTAAAAATAATGATATATATACAAATCTTGGAGAGATTTTACAGGAGGCTTTTGGAAGAAGTACTTTTGTAAATCATGAGACATTGCCCATAGTTGCACTGTGTAAGGGTGTAAAAGTGGTATATGCTTTTAGCGGATATCAGGTCGGAAGCGGCAATATTATAGAGAAGATAATAAGTATATTAAGGAGCGGTAATGAATAAACTTATAGAAGAAAGAACAAGAAGAACCGAGTGGTACAGGGATGCCAGATTCGGAATGTTTATACATTGGGGATTGTACGCCATACCTGCAAGAGGTGAGTGGGTGCGTTCCAGAGAGAGGATAAAAAAGGAAGATTATGACTATCTGACAGATGAGTTTTCCTGTGAAGATTATAATCCTAAGGAATGGGCAAGACTTGCAAAAAAAGCAGGTATGAAATATGCAGTGCTTACAGCAAAACATCATGACGGCTTTTGTCTGTATGACAGTAAGGTAAGTGATTTTAATTCTATGAATGCAGCATGTCACAGGGATCTTGTAAAAGAATTTTTGGAGGCATTCAGAGCGGAGGGAATCAAGGTGGGATTATATTTCTCACTTATTGACTGGAGACATGAGGATTATCCGCATTATGGTGATATGCATCATCCTATGAGAGATAATGAGGAGTGGAAGGATTATAATCATAATTTTGACAATTATCTTGAGTTTATGCATGCACAGGTTAAGGAACTGGTAACAGGTTATGGAAAGCTTGACCTTATGTGGTTTGATTTTTCATACGGTCCTATGAACTGTGACAAGTGGAAGGCTAAGGAACTTATGGAAATGGTCAGAAAATACCAGCCGGATATTATAACAGACAACAGACTTGAGGGAAGTGCCGAGTATGCAGGTACCATTAAAACCTTAAATCCAAGCATCTATGCCGGTGATTTTGCTTCACCGGAACAGATGATTCCGCCTGAGGGTATAGTGGATGAGGCAGGAAATTCCATACCATGGGAAGCCTGTATAACAATGAATAATAACTGGGGATATCATGCCCATGATAAGCATTATAAATCGGATAAGCTTATTATAAGAATGCTTGTAGAATGTGTAAGCAAGAACGGTAATCTTATTTTGAATGTCGGACCTAAGGCAAATGGTGAAATTCCAAAGGAATCTGTAGAAATACTTGAAAAAGTAGGAGATTGGATGAAGGAAAACTCAAAGAGTATTTACGGATGCGGGATTTCGGAATATAATAAGCCTGAGTGGGGAAGATTTACCCAAAATGGAAAGCTTTTATATGCACATGTGTTTGAAGAGCAAGCCGGTGCTATAGCTTTGGGTGATATGGTAGGCAAAATAAAGAAGATGCGTCTTTTAAGAGATGGAAGTGAGGTATTGCAAAGTAATTATTGGAATTTAAAGGAATTTGCAAAGGATGCCTTCTTCTTCTTTGATGCATCTGCAAGCGATTGTTATCCACTTCCGGATGATAGAGATTCTGTGGTGGAGATAGAATTGAAATAGGGAGAGAATATGATTTTAGAAGCTTGTATTGAAAATATCACTTATTTAAAAGAAGTAGTTAATGCCGGAGCAAAAAGGATTGAGCTTTGTGACAATCTGGCTGTGGGCGGAACTACGGTAAGTATGGGTATAAGGGACTATGCAAAGTTTTTTTGTGATTCGAATAATGTTGAACTTGCGGTTATGATAAGAGCCAGAGGAGGAAACTTTGTATACAATAATATTGAAAAAGCTGTTATGTACAATGATTTGAAGGATATGGCAAATCAGGGCGTAAAAAGAGCCGTTATAGGTGCACTTACAGAGAACGGAGATATTGATAAGGATTTTATTAAGGAACTGGTATCCGCACCGAAGTTTTTCAGAAAGGAAATGAATTTTACTTTCCATATGGCTTTTGACCATATAGGTGCAGGGCTTGAGCCAAAAGAAGCTCTTGCAAAGAGACTGGAAGCTATAAAGATACTCTCAAAGCTTGGTATAGATACAATACTCACACATGGAAGTCATGAAAATAATGATATATTTGATAATATAGATACTCTTAAGGCATATATGGAATGTGCAAATGAATACCATGTAGATATAATGCCCGGTGGTGGAGTAAGCTTTAAAAATCTGGACAAATTGATAAAAAAGCTCCCGAATATAGTTGCCGCACATGGAACAAAGATAGTGGAGATATAATTGCAAAACAGCAAATCTTTCAGGGTTTGCTGTTTTAAATTTGTGCTAAATTATTATATTCCGTTTCTTGACTTGCAAAAGATAAAAAAGTATAATTAAACCCATATGTCATAAACCTGAATGGAGATAAAACATTGATAAAGAGTATGACAGGCTTTGGTAGAGCCGAAGAAATAACGGGTGATTATAAACTGTCTATAGAGATTAAATCTGTAAATCACAGATATTTGGATCTTAATATAAAAATGCCAAGAAGATTTTTCCCCTTTGAAGCTGAGATAAGAAATATTGTAAAAGAATACGTTTCCAGGGGAAAAGTAGACCTTTTTATAAACTATCTGGATTTTAAAGATAAGGCAGGCGGAGTATATCTGAATAAAAATATAGTGGAAAAGTATTTGGATATAGGGAATGAGCTCTGTGAGGAGTATAATATATTTGATGATTTAAAGGTATCGCATATATTAAATCTTCCGGATGTGATAAGCATTGATGAGCCGAAGCTGGATGAGGAAGAGATAAAGGCGATTTTATTTAAGGTATTAAAAAATGCCTGTGCTTCATTTTATAATACAAGATTGACAGAGGGTGAAAAGCTCTTTGAAGATGTAAATTCAAAGATTGAACTGCTTTTATCCACCACAAAGGATATACAGGAAAGATACCCTGCGGTTTTGGAAGAATATAAGAGTAAACTTATATTAAAGGTAAATGAACTTTTAAACGGTGCAAGTATTGAGGATAACAGGATTGCTACGGAAGTGACTCTTTATGCGGATAAAATCTGTGTGGATGAGGAGGTCGTAAGACTTATCAGCCATATAAATGCAATGTCGGATGAGATGAAACTTGATACAGGAATTGGAAGAAAACTCGATTTCCTTGCTCAGGAGATGAATCGAGAGGCAAATACCATTCTTTCAAAATCAACTGATTTAAATATTGCAAACTATGCTATAATATTAAAAACGGAAATAGAGAAAATAAGGGAACAGATTCAAAACATAGAATAGAGGAAATATGACTGATGGAATATTAGTTGTTGTATCAGGCTTTTCGGGTTCAGGTAAAGGAACTCTAATGAAAAAGCTTGTCTCAGAATATGATAATTATGCATTATCCGTTTCTGCTACAACAAGAACTCCAAGAACAGGGGAGCAAGAGGGAAGAGAATATTTTTTTAAAAGCAGACAGGAGTTTGAAAAACTCATAGAAAATGATGAATTGATAGAATATGCCTCATTTTGTAATAATTACTACGGCACGCCAAGAGATTATGTGCTGGAGCAAAGAAAGAACGGAAAGGATGTTATTCTTGAGATAGAAGTACAGGGAGCATTAAAGGTAAAGGAAAAATATCCGGATGCCATGCTTATATTTATCACACCGCCAAATGCCGATATTTTAAAAGACAGGCTTGTAAACCGCGGTACAGAATGTGCCGATGCCATAAAAGCAAGATTACAACAGGCTGTATGGGAAGCCGGATGCATGGATAAATATGACTATGTACTTATAAATGATGATTTGGACAGAGCCGTAAAAGAGCTTAATGAAATCATTGTAAAGCGTGGAGCTTTGAAAACAAATAATACAGAATTTATAGAAAAAATAAAAGATGATTTAAAGACGATTTTTAGGGAGGAAGAATAAATGTTACACCCATCATACAGTGAGCTTATTAATGTTGCAAATGCCGATGTGGATCCGGGAGAGGCACCTGTAGTACAGAGCAGATATTCAATAGTTATTGCCAGTGCAAAAAGAGCCAGACAGATTATTGACGGTGATGTGCCTGAGGTGAAGGCTGACGGCAAAAAGCCGCTGTCAATTGCTGTTGAAGAACTGTTTGAGCAGAAAGTTAGAATACTAAATGATGATCCTGATAATAAAGCTTAAGAATCATTTTGATTTGCCATCATTTTTATGATGGCTTTTTATTAATATCAGGAAAGATTTATATTGAAAGGTTTATATGAAGATGTCGATGGTGTCACTGGGATGTGACAAAAACACTGTGGATTCAGAGATGATGCTGGGTCTTATGAATGAAAAAGGATTTGAATATACCGATATAGATGAAGAAGCCGAGGTAATGATAATAAATACCTGCGGTTTTATACAATCCGCAAAGGAAGAGAGCATAAATGCAATCCTTGATGCGGCAAGACTTAAAGAGGATGGTGCTCTGAAAGCATTGATAGTAACAGGATGTCTTGCTCAAAGATATAAGGATGAGATAATAAAGGAGATACCTGAGGTAGACGCATTACTTGGAACATCAAGTTTTGATAAAATAGTTGAAACTGTTGAGGATGTGCTTGGCGGAGAGATAAAAAATGAATTTCTTGACCTTGACAGACTGCCGTCAATTTCAAATAAAAGAAAAAACTCCACAGGAGGATACTATGCCTATCTAAAGATAGCGGAGGGATGTAATAAGAATTGTACTTATTGTATTATTCCGTCACTTAGGGGAAATTACAGAAGTTATCCTATGGATGATTTAATAACACAGGCAAAGGATCTGGCGGCTCAGGGAATAAAGGAGCTGATTCTTGTAGCTCAGGAGACCACACTTTACGGAGTGGATCTATATGGCGAGAAAACCCTGCCAAAGCTTTTAAAAGAGCTTGCAAAAGTGTCAGGTATAGAATGGATCAGGATATTATATTGTTATCCTGAGGAGATTACAGACGAACTTATAGATGTGATAGCAAATGAGGAAAAAGTCTGCAAATATCTTGATATACCTATACAGCATGCTTCCGACAATATTTTAAGAAGAATGGCAAGAAGAACCACACATGATGATTTGGTGAGTATTATAGGAAAGCTCAGAAAAAATATACCGGGTATTACTCTTAGAACCACTATAATTTCAGGATTCCCCGGAGAAACTGAAAAAGACCTTGAAACGGTAATCAAATTTATAAAGGAAATGAAATTTGAAAGACTTGGAGTTTTTACATATAGTGAAGAAGAGGGTACTGTTGCCGCAGGATTTGAAAATCAGATAGATGAAGAGGAAAAAGAGGCAAGAAGAGACAGAATAATGAGAGTTCAGCAGGAAGTCTCAGAAAACAATCTTTTAAATATGGTCGGAAGGACATTTAAAGTACTTATAGAGGGAAGACTTCCCGAAGAAAATGTATATATCGGAAGAACTTATATGGATGTTCCGGGAGTTGACGGATATGTTTTTGTAAATACTGATAAAAACTTTATATCCGGAGATTTTTGCGATGTCATAATCACAGGTTCATCAGAATATGATTTGATAGGAGATGTACTATGAATTTGCCAAACAAACTGACAGTTCTAAGAGTATTATTGATACCTTTTTTTGTGGCAAGCCTTTTGTATAAAGCCGGAGAAGATTATAATTTCAGAATAATTGCACTTATAATATTTATTATTGCGGCACTTACAGATACTCTTGACGGTATGATTGCAAGAAAATATAGTCTTATCACCGATTTCGGCAAGTTTATGGATCCTTTGGCGGATAAGGTTTTGGTTTGTTCGGGGCTTATCTGCTTTGTAGAGCTTAGACAATTAAGCTCGGTTATAGTACTTACAGTTATTGCAAGGGAATTTATTATAAGCGGTATAAGGCTTGTAGCATCAGATAACGGAGTAGTTATTGCAGCGGCAATGTCCGGTAAATTAAAGACTGTAGTACAGATGATTACAGTGATTTTACTTATAATGAATCTGCCACAGCTGAGTCTTGTAACAAATATATGCATTATTTTAATGTTGTTCCTTACAATTTTCTCTTTATGTGAGTATATTATAAAGAATAAGAATGTTATAATGAGTAGTAAATAAAGCATTATGTAAAGGAGTAGAAATGGATACTGTTACCAGAAACAAAACGATAAAACTTATTGGAATAAATGAAGCCGAGATAAGAACTTCTATTTCAGACTTAATAGATAATGAAAATGTAAATATTGAAATAAAGCCTTTTGATGCAAAGACATATATAATTCTTACAGCAAGTGCCGACAGTGAAGAGGCGGCAAAGGATCTCATAAAGCCTGTATCAAAGGATATAAAAAAGAGATTTGGCAATTATATCTACTCAACAAAGGAAAAGATTTCACTTGAGATGAGTGTGGTAAATCTTCTTGAGAAAAACGAGCTTACAATATCCACAGCAGAATCCTGTACCGGAGGGCTTTTGGCAGGAAGGATAATAAATGTACCCGGAGTGTCGGATGTATATAAAGAGGGATTTATTACATATACAAATAAATCAAAAAGAAAGACCTTGGGAGTAAATAAATCCACATTAAAAAAATACGGTGCGGTAAGTATGCAAACAGCCAAGGAGATGGCATTCGGTGCCGCACTTGAAGCGGATACTGATGTAAGTATATCTGTTACAGGTATTGCAGGTCCTGACGGGGGTACTGATGAAAAGCCTGTCGGTCTTGTATATATCGGTGTATGCATAAAGGACAGTGTACATGTAGAGGAATTCAGATTTTCGGGAGACAGGGCAAATGTAAGGGAGCAAACAGTAGTTTCGGCTCTTGGACTTGCAAGAAAATGCATTTTGGAACATTTTTCTTAAGAAAGGTTAATATCAAGGTAGGATATGGTATTTTCAAAAAAAATATATCTTTCACCGGATATAAAAAAAGACTATAGAAAATATATGAGATCACTGAAGATGAATAAATCAGGTTTTTTATTATATCTGGTTGTATTTCTTGAGGGAGAAAACAGTCTTTCTTTGGTACATAATTCTATCTTTTTAAATAATTACAGGAAAAGTGACGCTCTTATAGTGGGACTTGCACTGGGTAAAAAAGCGGGAATAAATCTTATTGGGAATATAGTGGAAGATACCTATAAGAAAAGAAATGATTTTGAGTATTATAGCTTTTTTAAATCGGAGGAAGCATGATTGGTATAATACTTTCAGTTGTAAAAATATTTGGAATTATCATCCTTGCCATCCTTGCTCTCGCTTTGCTTATAATATTGATGGTACTTTTTATTCCGGTGAGATATAAGGGTAAAATTTATTTTAAGGAAGTGCCGGATATTGAACTTAGTATAACATGGTTTTTTAAGTTTTTATCTATTTCTGTTAAATATACAAATAGGCTTGATATACTGGCAAAGCTTGGCTGGTTTTTTAGGGTATATTCAAATAATGAAGAAGATCTGCTTATAGAAGATAATGAAAAAAATACTGAAGTTGATAAGACGGATAATAAAAAAATAAAGAAAAAAAATTCTTCAGACAATGATATAGATATTCAAGATATAGACAGTGATGATATACAAAACATTAAAAATAAGCAAAAAATAAAAGTATTGGAGCAGGAAGAAAAAAAACAGACAAAAAAGAATAGGAAAAAAGCCGAACAGAGAAGAAAAGAACGCTCGGGTAAAAGTTCTGAAAAGGAGAGCAAACTTGATAAGCTGATAAATAAAATAAAGGATTTACATTATCTTATAAGCGATGAGGAAAATAAGCGGATACTGATAATTATGCTTGAAAAAACTAAAAACTTGTTGGTTCATATATTGCCAAAAAAGATTGTAGGATATTTTAAATTCGGTTTTGAGGATCCTTCAACAACAGGACAGGTTTTGGAGGCTATAGCGATATTTTATCCTCTATACAGGGATGATTTTAAAATTGTACCTATGTTCTATGATGAGATAATAGAGGTGGATATATCTTTTAAAGGAAGACTGAGAATTTTTTATGCCGCTTATATCGCTTTGATTTTGTGGTTAAATAAGAAAAAATTGAGAAAAAGGCCCGAATAAGGGCTTTTATTCTTAGATAAGGATATGTTGGAAGAATGAATATACAGATATTTGGTACAAATAAGTCTTCAGATACAAAGAAGGCTGTCAGATTTTTTAAGGAAAGAAATATAAAGTTTCAACTTGTGGATATGAAGGAGAAGGGATTGTCAAAGGGTGAGTTCACCTCAGTTATGCAGGCAGTGGGCGGATTTGAAAATATGCTTGATGAAAAATGCAAGGATAGTGAAACATTGACCTTGATAAAGTATTTATCACCTGAGGATAAGATACCTAAGATTTTGGAAAATCAACAGGTTTTAAAAATGCCGATAGTAAGAAACGGTAAGGAAGCTACGGTAGGATATGCACCTGAGATATGGAAAGGATGGTCATAATGAATACAGCCGGATATAATATAGAGGAATATATAAAGGAGCTCGCATCAAAGACACCGGTGCCGGGAGGAGGCGGTGCAAGTGCCGTTGCAGGAGCGCTTTCAGCCGCTCTATCAAGTATGGTCTGCAATTTGACCATAGGTAAAAAGAGCTTTGCAGCAGTGGAAGAAGATATTAAAAATATACTTTCAGATATGAACAAACATATGGAGAGCTTTATAAAACTCTCCGATAAGGATGCACAAGCTTTTTATCCTCTTTCACAGGCTTACAGCTTTAAACCGCAAAATGAAGAGGAGAAAGCTCTTCATGAAGCAAATATGGAAAAACTGCTCTTTGATGCAGCCATAGTACCGCTTGATATTATGAAAGAGGCTAACAGTATGTTAAATTCCATTGACTTTTTGGCAAAAAAAGGCTCAAAACTTGCGATATCAGATGCAGGTGTAGCTGTAGGTCTGCTTAGAAGTGCGGTATGCGGAGCAATGATGAATGTGGTAATAAATGTAAAATATATGAAGGATAGGGATATAGCACAGAGACTTTTGGATGAGGCAAGCGAAATATTGGAAGATACTATGAATAAGTCCGATATCATATATAGAGAAGTATTGGAGGTACTTTTGTGATTTTATTATATGGGGCTGATACGGCTGAAAAGATAAAAACAGAGATCTCTGAAATGCTATCAGAACTTAATGGATATATACCTACTCTCGGAATAGTCAGGATAGGTTCAAATCCTGCCGATATATCATATGAAAAAGGTGCAATCAAAAAGATGGAATCACTTTCTTTAAATACAAAAGTATTTGAGTTTGAAGAAAATATTTCATCAAAAGATTTTTTGTCTGAGTTTAAAAAGATAAATGAAGATAATGAGATTGACGGTATACTGCTGTTTAGACCATTGCCGGAGCATATAGATGAAAAGCAGGTAATTGAGGCATTGTATGAAAAGAAGGATCTTGACGGTATTTCATATAAAAATATAGCAAAGGTATTTGCAGGAGATGAAAGCGGTTTTGCACCATGTACCGCAAAAGCTGTATTGAAAATTATTGAAAGCAATAATATAGAGCTTGAAGGTAAAAATGTGGTAGTACTTGGAAGAAGTATGGTAATAGGAAAGCCAGTAGCAATGCTTGCAATCAAAAAAAATGCAACTATTACCATTTGCCATTCAAAGACAAAGAATCTGAAAGAAGTATGTAAAAAAGCCGATATACTTATAGTTGCAATCGGAAGGGCAAAGATGATAAATGATGAGTATATAGGTGAGAATGCAATAGTTATAGATGTAGGCATAAATTTTGCTGAAGGTAAATTATGCGGAGATGTGGACCTTGAAAATGTAAAAAATGCATACATGGCGACTCCTGTGCCCAAGGGAGTGGGTGCGGTAACCACATCGGTTTTGGCAGAGCATCTTGTAAGGGCTGCCATAGAAAAAAGAATGAACTAAATACTTAATATTTTAGATACTTGTTTTTAACATTTTATTTGCTAAAATATAAATATACTTACATGGCTTTCTTTAGGAGAAGCTATGAAAAAGGTTATTTTAATAATAATTTTTACTTTTTTATTAACATCTTGTGGCAAAGACAGCGAAATAAAATTCGGGAAAGCGGATATGGAAAGTGATACCGAAAGTAATCCTGAGAGTTCATTGGAAGTAAGAACTTCTGAGAGTGTAACTATAGAAGAGTATATCAATGTTTTTGTTTCGGGCTGTGTAAATAATCCAGATGTATATAGGTTAAAAAGGGGTTCTATTATAAAAGAAGCCGTAGATATGGCAGGCGGATTTAGTGACGGAGCCTGTAAAGATTATGTAAATCTGGCAAAAAAGCTTGAAGGTGGAGAACATATTGTTATACCAAGCATTGATGAGATGGAAAATTTGAGTCTCAGTTTGCCGGAGGAAGAGAGTAAAACAAAAAATACATTTATAAATATTAATACTGCTACTAAAGAAGAACTTATGAGTCTGCCGGGTATAGGGGAGAGAAAAGCGGATTCCATAATAGAGTATAGAAAAAACAAGCCCTTTAATGCTATTGAAGATATAATGAATATATCGGGAATAAAAGAGGCGGCATTTAATAAAATAAAAGATAAAATTTGCATAAATTAGGAGTTTATAATGAATAAAGCACTTGTTGTAGATGATGAAAAGTTGATAGTCAAAGGAATTAAGTTCAGTTTGGAGCAGGACGGATATGAAGTGGATACGGCTTATGACGGAAACGAAGCTCTAAAGATGGCTAAAGAAAAGGAATATGATATAGTGCTTTTAGATGTTATGCTGCCGGAAATGGACGGTATGGAAGTATGCCAGGCTATAAGGGAGTTTTCAGAGATGCCTATTATTATGCTTACAGCCAAGGGTACCGATATGGATAAGATACTGGGACTTGAATACGGTGCGGATGATTATATTACAAAACCTTTTAATATACTTGAGGTAAAGGCAAGGATAAAGGCGATAATAAGAAGAAACTCCAAGAAAGCCAAAGCAGTTGAAAAAAATGAAAGAGTTATAGAGGTATCTGATTTAAGGCTTGATCTTGACAGCAGAAGGGTGTTTGAAAAAGATAAGGAGCTTAATCTTACCGCCAAGGAATTTGATATACTGGAATTGCTTACACAAAATCCGGATAAGGTATATTCAAGGGAAAAGCTTTTAAGCATAGTCTGGGGCAATAAATTACATGAAGCGGGAGATGTAAGAACCGTGGATGTACATGTAAGAAGGCTTAGAGAAAAGATAGAGCCGAATCCGAGCGAGCCAAAATATATTCATACCAAATGGGGTGTAGGATATTACTTTAAGGAATAATCGTATGAATATAAATATTGTGGCGGTCGGGAGCATCAAGGAGAAATTTTTTAAGGATGCCGTTTCGGAGTATGCCAAAAGACTTTCAAGATATGTGAAGTTAAATATCATAGAAGTAAAGGATGAAAAGACTCCTGCCATGGCAAGTGCTTTGGAGGAGGAGAAAATAAAGGAAGTTGAGGCGGAGCGTATTTTATCAAAGCTTACAAACAGCTATGTTGTGGCGCTTACAATAGACGGAAAAAAGTATTCCTCAGAGGAGCTTGCCAAAAGAATGGAAAAATATGATATTTTATCAAAGGGTAATCTATCATTTATTATAGGAGGTTCTTTGGGATTACATAAAAGTGTTATTGACAGAGCGGATGAAAAATTAAGTTTTTCAGAAATGACTTTTCCGCATCAGCTTATGAGAGTTATTTTATTGGAACAGATATACAGAGCATATAGAATCAGAAATAATGAACCATATCATAAATGAGGGCAATGCCCTCATTTTGGCTTTTAAGATAAAATTAACAGCCTTGAAAATAACTTTTTGATAGGATATACTATTGTGGAAAACTAGGAGGGAATATGGTTAAATTGTACAATGGAGGTGCTTACCTCATAAACGGTAACACTCTTATAGAAGAAAATGATATAAAAAAATTAGAAACCTTTACAGGAAAAAATATAAATAAAGAAGAAGCCAAAAAGGGCAGTATCGCTTATAAAATACTGGAGAATCATAATACATCAGGAAATATGGATAAGCTCAGATTAAAGTTTGATTCAATGGCTTCACATGATATTACCTTTGTGGGAATAATACAAACTGCAAAGGCAAGCGGTATGGAGAAGTTTCCTATTCCGTATGTTTTGACAAATTGTCATAACTCGCTCTGTGCAGTCGGCGGAACTATAAATGAAGATGATCATATGTTCGGTCTGTCCGCTGCAAAAAAATACGGTGGAATATATGTACCTCCGCATATTGCTGTAATACATCAGTATATGAGAGAGGCATTTGCAGGCTGTGGTAAAATGATACTGGGCTCCGATTCACATACCAGATACGGAGCACTTGGCACCATGGCTATAGGTGAGGGTGGAGGTGAGCTTGTAAAGCAGCTTTTGCAGGATACCTATGATGTAAACAGACCTGAAATTATAGCTATTTATCTGGAGGGTGCACCTAAAAGAGGAGTGGGACCGCAGGATATAGCTCTTGCAATAATAGGCAAGGTATTTAAAAACGGTTATGTAAAGAATAAAATAATGGAATTTGTAGGTCCGGGAATCGCATCTATGACTACTGATTATAGAAACGGTGTGGATGTAATGACTACGGAGACTACCTGTCTTTCATCAGTTTGGGAAACGGATGAGGATACAAAGAAATTTTTGGCCGCACATGGAAGAGTGCAGGATTATAAGGAGCTAAAGCCTGAAGATATTACACATTATGACGGTGTAGTACATGTGAATCTTTCTGAAATTAAGCCTATGATTGCACTTCCTTTCCATCCAAGCAATGTATATGAGATAGATACTCTAAATGAGAACTTGGAGGATTTACTGCATGAGGTGGAGCTTGAGGCGATAAAGATAGGTGGAGAGGCAGGCAAAGGGCTTAGACTCTTAGATAAGATAGAAAACGGAAAGCTTAGAGTATCACAGGGTATTATAGCAGGTTGTGCAGGAGGAACCTACTCAAATGTAATGGAGGCTGCACATATCTTAAAGGGCTACAGTACAGGATTTGATGAATTTAATCTGAATGTATATCCATCGTCACAGCCTGTATTTATAGAAACTACAAGAAACGGTGCGGTAGCCGATCTGATGGCAAGCGGTGCCGTAGTAAAGACTGCATTTTGCGGTCCATGCTTCGGTGCGGGAGATACACCATCAAACAACGGTCTGTCCATAAGACATACAACAAGAAATTTCCCAAACAGAGAGGGTTCAAAGCCCGGCTCAGGACAGATGTCCGCTGTAGCACTTATGGATGCAAGATCGGTTGCGGCAACTGCAAGAAACAAGGGATTTTTAACTCCGGCTACAGAGTTTGCGGATGATTATACAGTACCTGAATACCATTATGATGATACAATATATAAAAACAGAGTATATCAGGGATTTGGAGAGGCAAATAAAGAAAGTGAGCTTGTATACGGTCCGAATATCAAGGACTGGCCTGAGATGACTGCACTTACGGAAAATATTCTTTTAAAGGTATGTTCAAAGATACTTGATGAAGTGACCACTACTGATGAGCTTATACCTTCGGGAGAGACATCATCATACAGATCAAATCCGCTTGGACTTGCCGAGTTTACACTCTCAAGAAGAGATCCTGAGTATGTGGGCAGAAGCAAGGCTGTGGATATTATAGAAAAAGCCAGAAGAAATGGTGAAGATATCTTAAAGGGAAATGAGGAATTATCAAAAATATTTGAAAAGATAAAAAAGATAGAGGGCTTTTCAGATATTGTCGCAAATAATACAGAGATAGGTAGCATGATTTATGCTAAGAAACCGGGTGACGGCTCTGCAAGAGAGCAGGCTGCAAGCTGCCAAAGAGTTATAGGCGGACTTGCAAATATCGCTAAGGAATATGCAACAAAGAGATACCGTTCAAATGTAATGAACTGGGGTATGCTGCCGTTTATCTTGGATGAGGAGCCGGATTTTGAGGTTGGAGATTATATCTTTGTGCCTAACATCAAGAGTCATCTAAGAGGTGATATGTCAAAAATTCCTGCCTATATTATAGGTGAAAATATAAAAGAAATAAGCTTAAGCATTGCAGAAATGACTGATGCTGAAAAATCCATAGTTGAGGCAGGTTCTCTTATAAATTATAATAAGAGCAAAATAAAATAGAAAGGAAGTGTATGGATAAAAAAAATAATAATGAATCCAACGGGCTAAATAACAGGACGATAATTATACTTATTATTGCGGCTGCTATTACATTTTTTGCGGTCAGTATGCTTTCAAGCAGACTAAAGAGTGCTACAACAAAGGAAGTCCCATATACCGAATTTATGCAGATGGTAAATGACGGGAAGGTGGAATCTGTAAAGGTAATGGCAAATACAATTGAGATAAAGGTAAAGCAAAATCTTAGCGATTACTCATCTATGACGGTGTATAAAACCGTGAGGATAGAGGATGATACATTGGTAGACAGATTATATGCAGCCAATGTACCTGCTACTATGGAAAGATTTGAGACTACCTCTGCGATATTGTCATTCTTTAGCTTTATACTGCCATTTATTTTCTTTATATTGATGATGAATTTCTTATTAAAGAGAATGGGCGGCGGTGGATTCATGGGAGTTGGAAAGAGCAATGCCAAGGTATATGTTCAAAAGGAAACCGGTATTACATTTAAAGATGTGGCAGGTGAGGATGAGGCAAAGGAGTCTTTGACTGAAATAGTTGACTTTTTGCACAATCCCGAAAAATATACCAAAATAGGTGCAAAGCTCCCAAAGGGTGCTCTTTTGGTAGGACCTCCGGGAACAGGTAAAACACTTTTGGCAAAGGCTGTAGCCGGTGAGGCGGATGTACCTTTCTTTTCACTCTCAGGTTCCGACTTTGTAGAGATGTTTGTCGGTGTAGGTGCTTCAAGAGTAAGAGACTTATTTAAACAGGCACAGGAGGCTGCACCTGCTATCATATTTATAGACGAGATAGATGCAATAGGAAAGAGCAGAGACTCCAGAATGGGAGGAGGAAATGACGAGAGAGAACAAACTCTTAATCAGCTTCTTTCAGAAATGGACGGCTTTGATTCATCAAAAGGTCTTATAGTACTCGGTGCTACAAACAGACCTGAGATACTCGATCCGGCACTGCTTCGTCCGGGTAGATTTGATAGAAGGGTGATTGTTGAAAGACCGGATCTAAAGGGCAGAGTCGATATCCTAAGGGTACATTCAAAAGATGTACTTATGGATGACAGTGTGGACCTTGAGGCAATAGGTCTTGCAACATCAGGTGCAGTAGGCTCAGACCTTGCAAATATGATAAATGAAGCTGCAATTCTGGCTGTAAAAAAGGGAAGAAAGGCTGTAAAGCAAAAGGATCTTTTTGAGGCTGTGGAAGTGGTGCTTGTAGGTAAGGAGAAAAAGGATAGGGTAATGAATCAGGAAGAGAGAAGAATAGTGTCTTATCATGAGGTTGGACATGCGCTTATCTCGGCATTACAAAAAAACTCCGAGCCTGTACAAAAAATCACTATTGTACCGAGAACTATGGGCGCTTTGGGCTATGTAATGTATGTACCTGAAGAAGAGACATATCTAAAGTCCAAAAAAGAGCTTGAGGATATGCTTGTAAGCACATTGGGCGGTAGAGCAGCAGAGGAAATAGTTTTTGATTCCGTTACCACAGGAGCTTCAAACGATATCGAGAAGGCTACATCCATTGCCAGAGCAATGGTTACCCAATACGGTATGAGTGAGAGATTCGGTCTTATGGGACTAGCAAAAGTTGAAAACCAGTATCTTTCAGGCAGAGCGGTACTGGATTGTGGAGACAATACAGCTACAGAGATAGATAATGAGGTCATGAGGATTCTTAAAAACAGCTATGAAGAGGCACTTAGAATACTTAAAGAAAACAGAGAGGTGATGGATAAGCTTGCGGAATTCCTTATAGAAAAGGAAACCATTACCGGAAAAGAATTTATGAAGATTCTAAGAGAAATCAAAGGACTGCCGGAAAAAGTAGAGATAAAGAAAGCTATATTGGTATAAATAAAGATGCCGGATTGGAAAGCCAATCCGGTATTTTTTATACTGTTTTTAGGTAGTAAGGAGTATAGAAAATAAAATCTGACAATAGTATAATATTAAGCAAGTAAAATCTTTAAAGGGGGTGATTGTATGTCGGTAATTAAAATTGAAAATCTAACTTTTTCGTATTACGGATATGTAAATCCGATATTTGAGGAAGTCACATTTTATTTTGATACAAACTGGAAAACAGGTTTAATAGGCAGGAACGGGATTGGAAAATCAACTCTGTTTAAATTACTTTTGGGAGAGGAGGAGTATCAAGGGGAAATAAGTAAAAGTGTGGAATTTATCAAATTTCCGCCTGATATATCGGATACAACAAAAACCGTCATAGAATTATTTAAGGAGCTGACAAAAGATGTCGAAGAGTGGAGATTATTCAGGGAGCTTAATTTATTAGATATAGATGAATCCCTTATATACAGAGAGTTTGAAACCTTGTCTAAAGGGGAGCAGACAAAAATTCTACTGGCTGTTTTATTTACAAATGAAAAGGATTTCTTGCTTATTGATGAGCCTACAAATCATTTGGACATTGAAGGCAGAAAAATTGTCAGTGAATATTTAAAGAGTAAAAAAGGATTTTTACTTATATCGCATGATAGAGATTTTTTGGATGGATGTATCAATCATGTTATTTCTATCAATAGAAGCTCTATTGATGTTCAAGCCGGAAATTTTACATCATGGTATGAAAATAAAATGATGAAAGACAGTTTTGAAATCACCCAAAATGAAAGACTAAAAAAAGATATTAAGAGATTAAGGGAAGCATCTAAGCAGAGCAAGAGCTGGTCGGACAAAATCGAAAAAACAAAAAAGGGTGTAAAGGTATCAGGTGTAAAGCCGGATAAGGGATATATCGGGCATCAGTCGGCAAAGATGATGAAGAAATCTAAAAATCTGGAAAACAGGCAAAATAAGGCAATAGAAGCAAAACAAAAATTATTAAAAGATATTGATACAAAGGAAAGCTTATTGATTAATTGCTTACAGCATCATAAAGATACTCTAATCTCAGTCAGCAATTTATCGGCATATTATGGGGAAAAGCAGATATTATGGAGTCTGAGTTTTGAAATAAAACAGGGAGATATACTGGCTGTATATGGTAAAAACGGTAGTGGGAAATCCACTTTGATTAAAATTTTATCGGGTTTAAATAATAACTACAGCGGAGAAATAAAACCGGCAAGTAATCTTAAGATATCCTATATTCCTCAAAATACTTCTGATTTACATGGCAGACTTGATCAATATATTAAAAATATGGAGGCTGATGAAACATTATGTAAAACCATTCTTAGAAAATTGGATTTTTCAAGAGATTTATTTGAGACGGATATGCAAAATTACAGCGACGGGCAAAAAAAGAAGGTTTTGTTATCTATAAGCCTGTCAAAACCTGCTCATTTATTTATATGGGATGAACCGCTTAATTATATAGATGTAATTTCAAGAATACAGATTGAGGAAATTATAAAAGAGTCAAAGCCCACATTGGTGCTTGTAGAACATGACAGAAGATTTGTAGAAGATGTAGCCAATAAGATAATATATCTGTAGTGGATAAAATATAAATCAAAAGTATATACCGGATTGGAAAGCCAATCCGGTATTTTTTAATATTTGTTGTTATGTTATAATCAGGTCTATTTACCATTCCTTTATATCAAATTTATTCATTGTGTCTTCCAAGAAATGCTGATGATATTCATACTTTGGATACTTTTGCTCTTCAATTTTGAATATTTTATCATGACTTAAAAATTCTCTATGCAACATCTCATGATACAAGATGAACTTTATTACTTCCGGATCAACATCCTTAGAGTTTAAAACACAGTTTATATCAATATTATGTGAGTCATGCCAAAATCTTCCATAGAATCCTTTATACGCCTTACTTGTCCATGAAATTTTTCCTAAATCAGGTGATACACCGTCAAACATTTCATCTATTACTTCGTTTGCAAGTTTTTGAAGATCATGATATGGTGTTCTATCGAATGGAATCCACTCAATAGGTAATTCTTCTATTTTTTGACCGACTATAATATTCTTATGTTGATAAATTTTAGCTTTTGAAACTGCCTCCTGATACATCTCTTTGGTTTCAAATAAATCTCTTGCAATATCATATTCATCATATAATTCACCGGCTAAATCGATAACATCTCTGTTTTCAAGTGAGGCCCTTTGAGCAACATAGTGGGGATCTATTTGCTTTCTGTGTGAGATAATATGTATATTAGGTGTTATTTCATTTTGCCTGAAGTTTTCTACAAAAAGTTTCATATCATTTAAAGCGGGTTTATCAATAAAATCAGGAAAATACTTGTCAATCAGGTCTTCGGCGGAAATACTTGTATCATTTATCCATGAGGATTTGTCTTTATATAATCTATTAAAAGCATCCAGTTGGTTTTCAAATACCAACATACATACAGTCTCACCATCTTCATCACAAAGACTATACCAGCCTGATGGAATCATTACATCTCTATGGTTGATTTTATTGTATACAAGGATATTTCTATATATCTCCTGGCATTTAGACCATTCATATTCTTTATATGAGACTCTTTTATGTACCTTTTTCTCAGGATCAGAGTCTTCACGCTCTTCATTTATAAGCCATTCCGGATTTAACCATTTTCTAAATGTCGCCCATTTATCATGGAAATCTACAATATTTACATCTTCAGTACCATTATTCGACTGCGGTCCCCTCATTCCTCTACCAATCATCTGCATAAGAAGTCCTTCACTTTGAGTCGGTCGGGTAAGAAAGATTGTCTGTATATCCGGAACATCACTACCTTCAGTCATAATGTTTACATTAATAAGCACATCAAGATCATTGTTCTTAAAGGCATTAATAACTTCTGTATTATTTTCTTTCCTTGAATATATATTTCCAACTCTAATATTTCGCTTTTTAAGCTCTTCATATAAAAACCTACAATGAACAACGTTCAATGCAAAAATCAAAGTCTTTCCATATTTTTCCTTGTTTTCTATATATTGTTCAATAATAACTTTATTTCTGGATGCTGAATCCGCAATTTTGTTTACAAGCGATTCCGGAAGATCACCATACCTTTTAATGAATTTTTCTTCATCAATACTGATGATAGGCTCGATTTCTTCATCAGTCTCAATTCTTTCAAACTTAGGATTTGCCAAAATACCGGTTTTAATCAGCTCACTAAGTGATATAGTATAAACTATATTATTATCATATAAACTCATAAGAGTAGCACTGTCATTATCATTTGCTCTGACGGGTGTAGCAGTTAAGCCAAGTAATTTCATACCGGTTCTTTTCTTTTCTATAAATTTTATGATTTCTTGATATGAAGGTGCAAATGTATGATGACATTCATCTACTACAACCATTACTTTTTTACCGAGTATTCTGGCAAGATGTTCTCTGTTTCTATATACCGAGTTGATACTTGCAACTATGATTTCATGTTTATCAATTTGAGACATTCTCAAATGTTCACCTGATACACAACTGATCTTATATGATTTAATATCAGGATTTACAAGTTTAGAGAGTCCGGCAAAGCGATAAAAACAATCAGCCGCCTGTTCAATAAGCATGTGTCTATGTGCAAGCCACAGTATCTGGTAGTCTCTGCTTATCATCTCCTTTATCAGAAAATATGTTGCCGTTCGACTCTTACCGGAACCGGTAGGCATAACAAGCATTCCTTTTTTAGAATCATTATCAATAAAATGTTTTTTTAATGCAGAAACAGCATTCTCTTGAAAATCATAAAGTGGTACTTCTTCAATCTTTGTAGACTTCATATCCAATGACTTTGTGTATTTGAAGGTAGAGTAGTCTTGAGGTTGTATGGCAAGTCCACTGATAGAGTATAATGCAGCTTCATAAGCTCTAACCAAAGTAGTTGTAGTTTTCTTTTTACATAAAGTAATAAGCTTACCATTTCTGCTTCTCTCAGTAATATAAAGAGCCTTGCATATTTCATCCACTTGAGTATCATATTTAGGTAAGAGTACATTATCTATAATATTTCTATACTCGCTGATAAACTTGCTGTCAGGTAATGAACAAATATTATTGGTAATACATCCTATTATAATATCTTTGTCATCAGTTTCTAAATAGATATCCTTATCCTTAATATCTGATGCTTCAATAATTGACTTTAAAAATGTTAAATCAAAAGCTTCCCATGTAAATCTCATTTTTTATTCCTCCGAAAATTTATTGCTCTTTGAACTGACTTAAGGATATCATAGTGATACAATTTGTTTAATGGGATAAGTTATCCCGGGAAAAGTAGGAGTTATTCTCGTCTTTTCCTAATAAGTTTTATGCCTACATGTTGTTCAAATTGATCTATAAAGTCTTTTATCGTATCTCTATCTTCCAAAGCTTTTATACAGATATAGTCAGCCATACATCTCTCATTTAATTCACCATCACATAATATAAAGAATTTATTTGCCTCCTCCAGCGACATATGTAATCCTACACAAAATTTATATAGAAAATTCCTTGAGCATTTTGTAGTACCAAGAATTGTTTTTCTTAGAGTATCAATAGGTATACAACATTCTTCTTCTAATCTTTCATTAGCCATATCGTAAGAATAATTATTTTTTTTAGCATATTCCGCTTTTTTTCTACATATCATATCGCTAAGCTCACGATATTGCTCAATGTAGTGATTAAGGTCAGATGATATAACACGAAACTCTCTTTTTTCAGCAGTATATTCAATACAATCAAAATCTACATGGTTTAATGATTTTATACTCATATATTCCTCCTATAAAAATATAGCCGATGAAGCATTTATGACTTCACCGGCGCGTATACATAGCAAATTATTTCTTCTTTTTTCTTTTCTCTTCACAATAAATGCAGCGGTATACCTCATTCTCCTTGTCTGAAAGATAGAAGATATGCGGGAGCTCCTGCTCGATTGATGTGATACATCTCGGGTTCTTACATTTGATGATATTGGTTATCTTCTCAGGCAATGAAACAGTTCTTTTTTCGACTATAGCATTGTCCTTTATTATATTTATAGTAATATTGTGATCTATATATCCGATAACATCAAAGTCTATCAAATCAAGTACATCACCTTCAATTTTTATAATGTCTTTTTTACCCATTTTCTTGGACTTTGCATTTTTAATAATGGCAACAGGTTTTTCTATCTTATCAAGCCCTAAATTATAGTATATATCAAGGCTCTTTCCTGCTTCTATATGATCAAGTACTACACCTTCATTTAATCCACTTATATTTAACATTATATTACCTCCAAAAGAGTGATAATTAAAGCCATTCTGACATATACACCAAACTGTGCCTGCTTAAAATATGCGGCTCTGGGATCATCATCCACTTCCACACTGATTTCATTTACTCTTGGAAGCGGATGTAGTATATACATATCTTTCTTAGCATGTTTAAGTTTTTGCTTATCCAAAATATAGGTGTCCTTCAAACGAATATAATCCTCTTCGTTAAAGAAACGCTCTCTTTGAACTCTTGTCATATAAAGTATATCAAGTTCAGGCATAGCCTCATCAAGACTTGTAACCTCACTAAACTCAATATTATTTGCTCTCAGAACATCATCTCTGATATAATCAGGAACTTTCAGCTCTTCAGGTGAGATAAGAACAAATTTAATATTTGGATATCTGATAAGAGCATTGATAAGTGAGTGAACAGTTCTACCGAACTTAAGGTCACCACAAAGTCCTACTGTAAGGTTTGCGATATTTCCTTTCATTCTCTTTATTGTCAAAAGGTCTGTAAGAGTCTGTGTTGGATGTTGATGTCCACCGTCACCGGCATTGATTACCGGGATGGAAGAGAACTTGCTTGCTACAAGCGGTGCCCCCTCCTTTGGATGACGCATTGCTGCTATATCTGCATATGAAGAAATTACTCTAATGGTATCTGCAACACTTTCTCCCTTTGCAGCAGATGACGAATCGGCAGAATGAAAGCCAAGTACGCTACCTCCCAAATTCAGCATTGCCGCTTCAAATGAGAGTCTGGTTCGTGTGCTTGGCTCATAAAATAAAGTTGATAATTTTTTTCCTTCGCAAATTTTGGAATACTTCTCCCTATTGTTTTCTATATCAATAGCAAGATCTAAAAGTGCATTAGTT
The DNA here is from genome assembly GCF_017565785.1 of Lachnoanaerobaculum sp. Marseille-Q4761. NCBI lineage: Bacteria > Bacillati > Bacillota > Clostridia > Lachnospirales > Lachnospiraceae > Lachnoanaerobaculum > Lachnoanaerobaculum sp. Marseille-Q4761. Next base: position 122,141 of record NZ_JAGEKB010000002.1, on the reverse strand, counting down.
TCTTCAACAGAAAAGTCCAATGGGTTTAAAAGATGTCTCATACTTCTCCTTTACAAAAATCATTTTTCGTATTATAGTCCATATTTTATACTTTTACAATACCTAAAATATAAAAAAGGAATGAATTGATTTTAGTTGGTTAAGTTTTTAAATTAATGGAGGAGGAAAGAGCATCCATCAATCAATATATTAAAGGATTGTGTTATAATAACTTGCAATATAATTGATGATTTATTGAGTAAAATAGTGTATATAATAAAAATATACCTGTCAAACCGGACTCTATTTTATCGGATATATGAGTATAAAAGTCTTAAGGAAGGCTTTATGAAATGATTAAAAATATTGCAGGTAAATAAGTTGAATTGCAAATTTAGATAAATGTTATTACCGGAGGTGGTTTTATTGGACGAGATTATTAAATATATTAAAACTAAGTATAACCCAATATCCATTATTGTATACGGCTCATATGCGAGCAGGACAAACAACTTAAACAGCGATTTTGATGCAATTGTTATCTCATATGATTATGAAAGGTTTCATGATACATCATTTGTAGATGGAGTTGAGTTGGATGTATTTGTATATCCATTGTCATATTTTGAAAGAGGGTATGAGCATAAGGATTTTATTCAAATTTTGGATGGAATTATTATTACAGACAGCAATGGTATTGGAGAAAAACTACAAGAGGATGTTAAGGATTACTTTAGTAAAATAACGGTTAAGACAGATAATGAGATTCGGGCAAGTATAGACTGGTGTGTTAAAATGTTTGAGAGAGTGAAGAGAAATGACTGTGAGGGAATGTTTCGCTGGCATTGGGTATTAATTGACAGTTTAGAGATATTTTGCGACATAATGAATCAACCCTATCTTGGACCAAAAAAATCATTGAAGTGGATGAAAGAAATACATCCCTTAGCCTTTAATTATTATAAAAAGGCACTTGAAAGTTTTGATATAGAATCTTTAAAAGGATGGATAACATATATAAAAAAACTGAATTATAAGGAATAATTTTTGGATATGAAAAAGTATAGAAGACTTTGAAAGAGCAATACACAGAAAATATGCCATAATATTTTAATTTGATTATAAATATATAATGATGTATAATGAAGCCATATATTAAATATCTACAAAAATGCTTGATTATAAAGTTTGAAGATAAATATATAAATAAAAAAGAAGGAGTAAAATTTATGATTTGGTCCATTATTGTGGGAGGCATTATAGGTTTTATTGCAGGAGAGATTACCAAAAAAGGCAGTGCAATGGGTATAGTTGCTAATGTAATTGCAGGTTTACTAGGCTCCTCTGTAGGTCAGGCACTATTTGGAAAATGGGGGCCAAGCCTCGCAGGAATGTCATTAATTCCTTCTATTCTGGGTGCTGTAATTGTTATTGCTGTTGTATCATACTTCCTTGGTAAAAAGGGGTAGAAGTTTAAAATAATTATTAAAGGGCGTGAAAATGATTTAATATTTTCACGCCCTTGTTATTTGTTGAAATAGGTAGAAAATACTTGAGTGACTATTATAAAATATTATATGAGCGAATAATGGGTAGATATTAAGAAAGCTTATTAAATTAGACTTATGAGGTGATAAATGAAAAATGCAATTATCTATGTTCCGGGGAAAGGTGGAAGTGCAAAAGAAGCCGAATATTACAGGAAGTTTTTTAATGATGGTTTTGATATTATAGGATTTAATTATAAATCAGAAAAACCATGGGATGCAAAAGTAGAGTTTTCAAATTATTTTGATTCTCTTATATCAAAATATAATAAAATAATGCTGATTGCAAACAGCCTGGGTGCATATTTTTCTTTGATTTCTTTAGCTGATAAAAAAATTAAAAAAGCAATGTTAATATCTCCCATTGTGGATATGGAAAGATTGATTTTAGATATGATGATATCAGAAAATGTGTCAAAGGAAGAGCTTAGAATAAAAAAGGAAATAGAAACTTCTTTTGGAGAAATATTGTCATGGGAGTATCTGACTTATGTGATAAAAGATACTATAAATTGGAATATACCTACAGAAGTTCTCTATGGTGAGAAAGATACTATGACATCCATTGACACAATAAATAATTTTGTTAAAAAAACAAATACAAATCTGACAATTATGAGTGGGGGAGAACATTGGTTTCATACAAAGGAGCAAATGGAATTTTTAGATAAATGGTTTAAAAGCAACATTTGATAAGTAAGAAAATACGTAGAAGAAACAAACAGCAAATTCAATAGATTTGCTGTTTTTCCATATACAAAATAGCGTGTTTATAAAAAAAATTGATAATAAAAACTTGACAAAGAAATAATCATCTGTTATAGTACATATATAACAAAGATAAAATAAAGGTGGTGATATAATGAATATTAGCAAATTTACGCAAAAGTCCATTGAAGCGGTTCAAAATATGGAGAAGGTTGCCGCTACTCATGGCAATCAGCAAATAGAACAAATACATTTATTGGCATCACTATTAGATATAGACGGTTCATTGATAGTTAATCTTATTAAAAAGATGGGTATCAATGAAAACGAGTTCAGAAATGAAGTAGAGTCCGCCTTGGAAAAGCTTCCAAAGGTAAGTGGCGGTAAAACCTATATCAGTAATGATTTAAATAAGGTACTTATTACAGCAGAGGATGTAGCAAAGAGTATGGGAGATGAATATGTTTCTGTTGAGCATATTTTTCTGAATATTTTGGAGAATCCTTCATCTAATGTAGCACAGATTTTTAGAATATACGGCATTGATAAGAATAAGTTTTTGCAGGTGCTTTCAGAGGTAAGAGGAAATCAAAGAGTGGTTTCCGATAATCCTGAGGCTACCTATGATACATTAAATAAATACGGATATGATCTTGTTGAGCGTGCCAGAGCTCAAAAGCTTGATCCTGTTATCGGAAGAGACAGCGAGATAAGAAATGTTATAAGGATTCTTAGCCGAAAAACAAAGAACAATCCTGTACTTATAGGGGAGCCCGGTGTAGGTAAGACTGCCGTAGTTGAAGGGCTTGCAGGTAGAATAGTCGCAGGAGATGTACCTAATAATTTGAAGGATAAAAAGCTTTTTGCACTGGATATGGGTGCTCTTATTGCAGGTGCCAAGTACAGAGGTGAGTTTGAGGAGAGATTAAAGGCAGTACTTGATGAAGTTAAAAAATCAAATGGAGAGACGATTCTTTTCATAGATGAGCTTCATACAATAGTGGGTGCAGGTAAGACCGAGGGCAGCATGGATGCCGGAAATATGCTAAAGCCTATGCTTGCAAGAGGTGAGCTTCATTGTATAGGTGCTACCACACTTGATGAGTACAGAAAGTATATTGAGAAGGATCCTGCACTTGAAAGAAGATTCCAGCCTGTTTTGGTAGAGGAGCCTTCTGTAGAAGATACTATATCCATACTTCGTGGACTTAAGGAAAGATATGAGAGTTATCATGGCGTTAAGATAACCGACGGTGCTTTGGTAAGTGCCGCTGTACTCTCTGACAGGTATATAAGTGACAGATTTTTACCTGATAAGGCTATAGATCTTGTGGATGAAGCCTGTGCACTTATAAAGACGGAGCTTAATTCCGTTCCTACAGAGATAGATGAACTGTCAAGACGTCAGATGCAGCTACAGATAGAAGAAACTGCACTTAAGAAAGAGAATGACAATCTTTCAAAGGAAAGACTTGAAGCTTTGCAAAAGGAACTTGCTGAAGTAAATGATGAGCTTAATGAGGCAAAGTCAAAATGGGAAAATGAGAAAAAAAGTGTTGAAGGTCTGGCTAAACTCAGAGTAGAGATAGATGAGGTCAACAGACAGATAAATGCCGCAAAGCAAAGCTATGACCTTAACAGAGCTGCAGAGCTTCAATACGGAAAGTTGCCTGAGCTGCAAAAACAGCTTCAGATTGAAGAGGAAAAGGTTAAAAAAGAAGACCTCAGACTTCTTCGTGAATCTGTTACAGATGAAGAGATTGCAAGAATTATCTCAAGATGGACAAACATTCCTGTTTCAAAACTAAGTGAGAGCGAAAGAGAAAAGACTCTGCATCTAGGTGATACATTACATGAGAGGGTAATAGGACAGGATGAGGCGGTTGAAAAAGTAACAGACGCCATAATACGTTCCAGAGCAGGTATAAAAGATCCTTCAAAGCCTATAGGATCATTTCTCTTCCTCGGACCTACAGGTGTAGGTAAAACAGAACTTGCAAAATCACTTGCCAAGGCACTCTTTGATGATGAAAACAATATGATAAGAATCGATATGAGCGAATATATGGAGAAATTCTCCGTGAGCAGACTTATCGGAGCACCTCCGGGATATGTGGGATATGATGAGGGTGGACAGCTTACAGAAGCTGTAAGAAGAAAACCTTATTCAGTTGTACTGTTTGATGAGGTGGAAAAAGCACATCCGGATGTATTTAATGTGTTATTGCAGGTATTGGATGACGGCAGGGTAACAGATTCACTTGGTAAGACTGTGGACTTTAAAAATACCATTATCATAATGACATCAAATATCGGTTCCGGATATTTGCTTGAGGGTATCAATACATATGGTGATATCAGTGAGGAAGCAAGAGAAAAGGTAAATGCAGAGCTTAGAAACAGCTTCAGACCGGAGTTCTTAAACAGACTTGATGAAATCATTATGTTTAAGCCGCTTACAAAGGATAATATAGGAAATATAATCAATCTGTTGATGGATGAACTTAATGAAAGACTTGAGAGCAAGGAGCTCAAGGTGGAATTAAGTGATGCAGCCAAAGACTTTATTATTGAGAAGGGTTATGATCCCGCATATGGTGCAAGACCTCTAAAGAGATATCTTCAAAAAAATGTAGAAACTATGGTTGCAAAGCTCATCCTTTCAGATAATGAGTTAAAGTCAAAGGATATAATATATATTGACCTTGATCCTTATAATGAGCTGACGGCAAGTGTAAAAAAATAGAATTTATAAAGGGGCTGTCGGGAAATTATAGTCATAAAAAAGGGAGGTGTGGCTCAAAATGAGTCACACCTCCCTAAGTTTTTACATAAAAAAAGATGGCTAACGATAACCATCTTTCTCCGTTACATGTTATAATGTAACTACGCTCACGGTTAATTATTATAATGACTTTTTTGAAATAGGTCAACAGAAAATCAACTTTAGCTTCTATGAGTTGAGTTTACCCGATGACGATCCATTCTATACCCTAAAAAAGTTATGGAGGATTTAATTTTTCCGGACTATTAGCAAATTGTTCGAATAAGGGAAGAACAGGGTACAACCCGATTATGATGTATGCAGTTATTACTTATGCTAATATGCGAGGAATACGCTCAATCGATCGTATTGTAGATTTATGTGAAAGAGATATTGCTTTTATCCGGCTTACTCAAGGGAGAAAGCCTAAAAGAGATGCTTTTTATGAATTTAAAGGTAAAAAACTCACTTCAGATATCCTTGATAATCTAAACTATCAGTTTATGAGACGATTACAAAAAGAAGGGCTTGTAACATTAAAAGAGTTGTTTATTGATGGAACAAAAATAGAAGCTAATGCTAATCGTTATACTTTTGTATAGCGTGGAAGCATTAATTATCATCCGGCAGTACTATTGGATTCTATTGATAAGCTTTATTCAAACTATAATTCTTTTTTACAAGATAATAGTTTTAGTGAGAAATACGGGCTTGGAAATGCACAAATGTTTGTAATTGACGGAATTGATAAAGTTAGAGATGTTATTGAAAAGAACAGAAAAAGAAAGATTACAAAATATAAAAAGCTATCTAATAACCGTATTATAGAGATTGATAACTGCTCGCCCATTGAAATACTTAAGCTTCAGAAAAATCTTATGGCTATTGCTGACGGAGGAGAAGAGGAGATTGTAATGATAGATGCTATAACCGCTTATAATATAATGAATAAACATATAAGCAAAAATCCGGACGATAAAATTATAAATTGTGCAATTACCAAAGATGCATATGTGTTTGGCGTAAAAGAACATCCAGACTGTGGCGAAATGGCTGTAGATAAGAATACCGGTGAAGTATATATAATGAGTATTATAGATTATGCAGAATGCGTTGAATCTGGAGATGTTCACGAAATAGATATAAACACTCTTGATAAATCCTAATACTAATTATTATTAGAGGAGCTAATAATATGGTTACAGCTAAAGAAGCGTATAAAATAATGGATGAATATATAAGTAAAAATCCAGAAGATAAGATTCTTAATTTTTCAGAGACGAGCGAAGCATTCGTGTTTGGTACAAAATGCAATCCTAGTTATGGGCACATGGCAGTAAGAAAATCTGATGGTGAAGTATATATTATGCACATCATTGATTATGCAGAGCATGTAAATAATAACGATAACTTTGAAATAGATATAAACACTATTGATTAATACTAATTCTTATTAAAGGAGCTAGTGACATGATTACAGCTAAGGAAGCCTATGAAATAATGGATAAACACATAAGTGTAAACCCCGAAGATAAAATTACAAGGATGATAGAGATAAACGATTCGTATGTGTTCGGAACAAAGAATCATCCCAGTTATGGCGAAATGGCTATCAAAAAAACTGACGGTAGTATATACATAATACATATAGTAGACTACGCAGAGCACGTGGACAACGGCGACGTTATAGAGATAGACATAATAAATGGATTTAAAAGGACGAAAATTGCATCATAAATACCGGCATTCAGAGCAACTATAAAGTCGCTCTGTTTTTTATTGCTTTGGAATATATACATCACCATTCTCGGTAACAATATATTCTCTTATAGGATTTTGTATATTATCTAAGATTTTCTTGCTGATGTTGATTGTCTCTCTTCTAGATGTGGACTCTACAACGTCACTGAATGGGTTAGGAGTATGCTGCTTGGGCTTCGGTAAAGGAACGGGTAATCCTTTACTGTCTTTGTTAAAAACAGCTTCCCATCTTCCAGCCATTAAAGCTATATCTTTTAGGTTTCGTCTATGACATTCTTCGAGATACGCGTTTACTTCGGCTATGGTATTTTCTATATAACTTTTATCGTGGTTATCAGAATAATAAATTTCAAGTACACTGCTACTGAAAAACAACTCCACTGAGAGCTCAAGACTATCTTTAATGTTAAGAATGTCCTCTGATAATCTTTTTAATTCGTTATCATTCTTAGTGTTTTTATGGCTATAAGTATCTAAATCTGCTAAATAAAATTCTATATTTTTCATGGCGATTCGTTTAGACGCTTGTACATTTGTAAGAGTTGCAAGTCTATGTGTTTCGTTTTTAAATATACTTTCAAAATTGGTATATGCATAACGAATAAATTGCATTTCAGCAATAATTTCTGCTTTTTTGTCGCCATATAAGAACTCGAGTATCTTATCCAGTTTACCACTAATTATACTTAGCTTGGAGTCAAGGTCGTTCATAACCATCTTGATAGATGCTATGGCTAAAGTAGAAAATAACATCATACTAGGTCGAAGTTTAACTAAAGAAAGAATGTTGCTAGCACCATCAGAATTTATTAAATTTACAAGTAGATGTCGACTATCTGTGATGTCGTTAAGCAATTCAGACATACTAGTGTATCGAATAATTATTAACTGTTACAAACTTCATTGGTTTTAACTCCTGCTTCAATCGCTTCGACAACGCTAATTTCATCCATTTTATATGACCAACGATAAACGACCGGTTCTCGATTGACTTCATCGAAGTAAAGGTAGATACGACGCTCCAACTCTTCCTTTGATTCTACCCTGATACCTTTGAGCATCTGTTTCGTCATTTTGCTAAAGAAGCTTTCTATCATGTTAAGCCAAGACCCATGCTTAGGCGTAAACACAAATACAAATCTTCCTTCGGGGCGAGTAGCAAGGTAGTTCCTTGTCTCCTTTGATTTATGCGCTGAATGGTTATCACATACTATGCGGATGATATCTCCTTCAGAATAACGATCATCGAGCTTTTTAAGTAGTTCTATAAAATCAGAACTTTTATGTGTTGTGCTAACATAAGGGATTGCTTCACCTGTTAGCAGATCTATTCCGGCGAGGAGTGATAAGGTTCCGAGACGCTTATATTCAGCATCTCGCATCACACAACCGTTTCCGACCGTAGGGCGAAGATCATCTCCTGTAGTGGCAATAGCCTGTATTCCCGGCTTTTCGTCACAGGATACTGTATGTACCATCGGTTCATCTACCGGGATAATAAGCTGACCGTTTTCATCGAACTGCATGCTCACCTGTTTATACACCAACAGTACATCATGCATCTTGGACTCAAACTCAGGATCACGTTTTTCGCAGTAATACTTTATTTTGTGAGGCTTTATATCAGAGTTTTTTAGTATTTTTTGAACCATGGGTTTTGTTATTGTTTCCAAACGTGGGTAACCTGCCTCGACTGCATGAGTCTGAATATGCTGATGTAGATTTTTAAGTGTCCATAGCTCCTGTGCATAACCAAGATTAGCAGGACGCTGACAAGCAATATCTATAATCCAGGCAACAGCGTCATCCGTGATCTCAACAGGGCGACCTTGACGCTGAGTATCAAATAATGCACTTTTGGTTCCGCCGTCCATATATTTTTTGATGCATAGTTGCACGGTAGAAGGACTTATATCGTATATTTGTGCAATAGTACGAATTGGAGTTCCGTTACATCTGTCCAACAATATATGAGCTCTGATAACTACTTGAGCCTGTATGGTTCTTTGCTTGATCAATGTTCGTAGGTATTCATAATCGCCTTCATTAAGAGTTAAGGAAGTTGGTTTTCTCGGCATAATAGGCACCTCTCTTTTTAGAATAATCCTATTATACCATAGAATAATTATTTGTGTCGGTTATTTAATTAATGATATACTAGTTGGTAATGTAAAAGTATATGCTTTGTCTAGTATTATGTCTGGCAATTGTCGTATAAATGGTTCGATAATTTTTATTATTTCGCTTCTACCAATGTCTAGTTTTTCATATTTGGTTTTATCAATAGCCATATCCATAGGCTTTATATCAATAGAGTTATTCATATTTTGTCTCCTTTTAGGTAAGTATACCATACAAAATAAATAAAATAAATGGAGGTTATTATGGATTGGAAAAGGAAGTTAACGAGTAGAAAATTATGGCTATCTATAGCAAGTTTTGTAAGTGTGTTAATAATTGACAGAGGCAGCACCGAAAGTACTGCGTCTCAAATATTAGCTTTAATTATGGCAGGTGCAAGCGTAATTGGATATTGTGTGGCTGAAGGTCTTGATGATGCGGGCAATAAGTCGGAATCATTGCAGTAAACAGTAGTTAGTTCGTACATTACTCCTACAAAAGGACCTCTAAAATCCAATAAATACAAGAAATAAGTCTTTTAGTATGTAAAAATATTCTATTAGTGGTATAATGAAAAATTAGTGATATAATAAAGAAAATTACAAATAATTTGATGATTACAGTTGCTAAGTGTGGAATAATGCGATATTTAGCTCTGTAATTAATATACCGGGAGTTATATGTTTGATTTTTTACGAACAGGTCAAATAGGATTTGTTCATTTATTCTATCTGAATTTAATATTGTCTATTGTAATTATTTTTTTTCAAAGGCGAGATCCGAGGACAGTATGGACATGGATTTTAGTACTTAATTTTCTTCCGATTATAGGAATAGTACTATATTTGTTGATAGGACAGGATTATAGGAAGTCTAAGATGTTTAAGATGAAGACATTGGATGACAGAATAAGAAAAGCCGCTATAAAGCAGGAGGATTTTTTTACAAGTAATGAAAATATAATGAATGATTCCTATGCAAAGGAATACCAAAGACTGATGCAATACAATCTGTCATCAGGAGGTTCTCTTATGACTATGAAGAATTCAATGGATATATTTAAAGACGGAAATGATAAATTTGATGCATTGATTAATGATATAAAGAATGCAAAGGAATATATTCATCTGCAATATTATATTATAAAGCAGGATTATCTTTTTTTAAAAATTGTTAAGGAGCTTATCAAAAAGTCTGATGAGGGTGTAGAGGTAAGAGTGCTGTTTGACGGAATGGGCGGAAGATTTATGTCAAAGAAGATTCTGGCAAATATGAAGGCACATAGTATCAAAATAGGCACCTTTTTTCCTGCGACTTTAGGAAAGATAAATTTTCGTATAAATTACAGAAACCATAGAAAGATAGCGGTAATAGACGGTAAAATAGGCTATGTCGGAGGCTTTAATATCGGAAAAGAATATGTGGACGGTTCAAAAAGGTTCGGACATTGGAGGGATACACATTTAAGAATAGTCGGAGAAGCTGTAAACGGGCTTGAATTAAGATTTGGACTGGATTGGAGATATGCAACCAAAGAGGATCTGTTTGTAAATGACAGATATTTTACACAATTGGAGAAAATGGATTTTGTACCCGATAAAGATGATAATATCTTAAGGATGCAAATAATATCCAGCGGTCCCGACTCGGAAACCAAGCTTATAAGGGATAATTATATAGAGATTATAAACCGTGCAAAGGATCATATATATATACATACGCCATACTTTGTGCCTGATGATGCATTTATGAGTGCGCTCAATATTGCTGCAAGATCGGGAGTTGATGTAAGGCTTATGATACCATGTATGCCGGATCATCCCTTTGTATATTCGGCGACTTTGAGTTGGGCAGGAACACTTCTTGAAGCCGGAGGAAAGGTATATACATATGAGAACGGTTTTTTACATGCAAAATCTGTAATGGCAGACGGCAAGGTGGCATGTGTAGGAACCGCAAATATGGATATAAGAAGCTTTGAGCTGAACTTTGAAGTAAATGCCATGATTTATGATGAGGAGGCGGCTGTTGAGCTTGAAGATAATTTTATGAGGGATATTTATTATTCAAAGGAGTACACATTAAGTATGTATAAGAATCGCTCACTTGTTCAAAGAATTAAAGAACAGATAAGCAGACTCCTTAGTCCATTATTATAGAATAAGAGGTAGATTTAAATGATAAGATTTATTTTGGTGGCACTTAGCCTTATTATATATTTGGTATTTTTTATACCGGTAATGCTTATTTTATTACTGGTAAAAAGATTCAGATCTGATATTTCATCGAGTATTGCACAGACAATGGTAAGAAATATATTTAAGCTTTTATTGTTCTTTTCAGGGGCAAGAGTGGAAGTCAGAGGAAGAGAGAATATACCAAATGACAGCGGAGTTCTGTTTGTAAGTAATCATAGAAGTTATTTTGATATTCTTGCGGGGTATGGCTATACATATAAAAAGATCGGATTTGTAGCAAAATATGAGATGATAAATGTGCCTTTATTAAGGCAATGGATGGATTTGATAAATTGCCTTTTCTTAAACAGAGAGGATATAAAACAGGGTTTAAAGACGATACTACTTGGTGTGGAGAAAGTAAAGTCGGGTGTTTCAATCTGGATATGTCCGGAGGGTACAAGAAACTTAAATGCTGATGTAACAGATGTAAAAGAATTTAAAGAAGGATCATTAAAGATAGCTGAAAAGGGTAAAGTTCCCATTGTTCCTGTGGCTATATACGGTACCTATGAGATATGGGAAAAGCATCTGCCATTTATAAAGAGCAGTAAAGTTATAATGGAATACGGAGAGCCGATTATTATATCTGAGCTTTCGGATGAGGAAAAAAAGAAACTTGGAGCTTATACCAGAGACAAGATAGTAAATATGCTTGAAAATATGGCAAAGGAAAATAGATAGGAAATTTTGAGCGGTATGCAAAAATTGGAAGAAATAAAGTCACAGCTTGATACTTTAGATGAAGATATACTGAAACTTATTGATAAAAAAAGAGAGCTTTCAAAACTTATATCAAAGTCAAGATATGAGGAAGCGGATATAGGTTTTAAATGCAGCGAATATAGGGACTTTAATATAAAAAAGGTGGTTTATCAAGGTGTGGAAGGTGCATACTCACATATAGTTACAAAAAAGCTCTTTCCGGATATAAATATAGAGAATGTAAATACTTTTGAAGATGCGATAAAGGAAGTTCTGGATGGGAATGCACTTTATTGTGTAGTACCTATTGAAAATTCCTCTGCAGGAATTGTAACAGATGTTTATGACTTGCTTTTAAAAAAGGATGTAGTTATTGTGGCGGAATATGATTTGCATATAAGTCACTGTCTTCTTGGAACAAAGGATGCTAATATAGAAGATATAAAAACAGTATACTCACATCCTCAGGCACTTATGCAATGTGCCTCTTATCTTAGAGAGCATACGGATTGGAGTCAGGTAAGTTTTTTAAATACTGCAGTTTCGGCAAAAAAAGTAAAAGATGATAATAGTAAGGAACAGGCTGCAATTGCCTCAGAGCTTTCCGCAAATCTATATGATTTAAAGATTTTAGACAGGGGTATTAACAGAAATTCAAATAATACAACAAGATTTGTAGTGCTCAGTAAGGAGAAGATTTTTTCCGAGAGTTCAAATAAACTGAGTCTTATTTTGGAACTGCCGCATGAAAAGGGAATGCTCTATAATATTTTGGGTATTTTTGTACTGAACGGTTTAAACCTGGTAAAGATTGAGTCAAGACCTATACCTGAAAAGACTTTTGAGTACAGGTTTTTTATCGATATTGAGGGGAATCTTAATTCACCCAATGTTTCAAATGTACTTGAGATACTGAAAGAAAAAGTACCTTTTTTAAAGGTTTTAGGAAATTATTGTTCAAATAAGAGCATTTAGTCTTTTTACAAAAAGGAGAGATATGTACAGTATAAAATCATATAAAAATTTAAAAATTAATGAATTGATACTATATAGAGATTTTAAGTTTGAGGATACTGTAAGAGCATTTTGCGCTTTGGATAAAAACAGTAGCAATATCGGAGAAACTATATCCGGTCTACTTGAAATAGCGGGAGAGTACGGTCTTTATGGAAACCTTTGGCAAAATATTTTATCGCTGGTACTGGCATATCATGAGAATGTATATTCAAAGGCGACAGAAATAATCGGTAAAACAGCCGGCAGTATAAATACTTTTGCATTACATGATTTTAAAATATTTAAAGAGCTGTTTGATTTTATACCGAGTATTGACAATCTTCTTTTAAAGGAGATATATGATTATCAGGGAGACGGCAGAGAGTCAAAGCTTGTAAATACAAGAGTAAGAGACAGGATATTAAAATTGTCAAAGCAACTTGCCTCTGCAAAATCTGATGAAGATTTTAAGGATATTGTTACCGAATTTTATAAAGAATACGGAGTGGGTAAATTCGGTTTAAATAAAGCATTTCGTATAGAGGAAAGTAATGATTTAAACTCCGCAAATATTATACCCATTACAAGAGTCGAGCATGTATATTTAGATGATATTATAGGATATGAAAATCAAAAGAGAAAGCTTGCACAAAATACCGAGAATTTTATAAAGGGCAGACCTGCCAATAACTGTCTTTTATACGGGGATGCGGGAACAGGCAAGTCATCAAGTGTAAAAGCTATTGTAAATGAGTATTATGATAAGGGGCTTAGAATTATAGAGATTTATAAGCATCAGTTCAGATACTTATCTGATATTTTGGAGCAGATTAAGGACAGAAATTATAAATTTATAATATATATGGATGATTTAAGTTTTGAGGAATCGGAACTGGAATATAAATATTTAAAAGCGATTTTGGAAGGAGGATTTGGAAGAAGACCGGAAAATGTACTGATATATGCTACAAGCAACAGAAGACATCTTATAAGAGAAAGCTTCAGGGATAAAACGGAAACAGATGATGAGATTCACAGGCGTGATACTGTGGAGGAGAAACTTTCGCTTTCTGCAAGATTTGGTGAAAAGATTTATTACTCTTCACCGGATAAAAAAGAATTTAATAATATAGTACTCTCATTGGCTAAAAAATATAATATAAATATGGAAAAAGAAGAGATACTGGCAAGAGCGAATATGTGGGAATTATCTCATGGAGGAATGTCAGGAAGAAGTGCAACACAGTTTATAATTTATTTACAAGGTCGGGAATAGACTTGGAGAGCGTATGGAAAAGAGCGAGATCAAATATTTTGCGGCTATTGATGTAGGTTCATTTGAGCTTGAACTTGGAATTTATGAAATAGCAAGTAAGTCGGGAATAAAAAGAGTTGATTATGTAAAGCATACTATAGCACTTGGAAGTGATACCTATAAATACGGTAAGATAAGCTATGAGATGATTGATGAGCTTTGCAATATTTTATCGGATTTTAGAAAGATAATGGATTCATACAAAGTAGAGGATTACAGAGCATATGCTACCAGTGCTATGAGAGAAGCATCAAACAATATGCAGGTACTTGATCAAATAAAGGTAAAATCAGGAATAGATATAAATATAATATCAAATTCGGAGCAGAGGTTTATCAGCTATATGTCTATTGATTCAAAGGGAGAGCGCTTTGAAAAATATATAAAAAGCGGGACAGCTATTGCTGATGTGGGATTTGGCAGCATGCAGCTTACACTTTATGACAATGGCGCAATACAAAGTACGCAAAATCTTTCTCTAGGGGTGTTAAGACTTAGAGAGATGGTGGATGAGATAGATAATATAACCGAAAAAAAGCATAATGTTTTAACAGAACTTATAGATAATGATTTGAATACCTTTAAGAAAATATATTTAAAAAATAAAAAGGTAAAAACAATTATAGGAATCGGTGAACCTTTAATGTATGTCTTTAAATATATGGATCATGATTCGGGCGATATGATAATTGATTATGAAAGATTCATTACATTATTTGACAAGATAAGGGATAAGAGCGTGGAGGAGATAGAAAATATACTTGGAGTCAGTAAAAATCATGCCAAAATGATATTACCGAGTATATTGATTTTCCAAAGAATTTTTGATTTATTTAATGCCAGAGAGATATGGATGCCCGGAACTCTGCTGATAGACGGAATTGCGGCTGAATATGCAAAGAAAAGCGGAATTATAAATGCAGGACATAATTTTGAGGAGGATATTATAGCTTCTTCAAAAAATATTGCAAAAAGATACAGAGGTAACAGCAAACATTCCATAGTAGTGGAAAAAAATGCCCTGCTTATATTTGATGCCATAAAAGAAGTTAGCGGTCTAAAGGAAAGAGACAGATTGCTTGTACAAATAGCCGCCATTCTTCACAATATAGGCAAGTTTATAAATATGAAAAACAGTGCTATGGCAACTTATAATATTATTTCATCGGGAGAGATTATAGGTATATCTCATGATGAGAGAATGCTGGTGGCTGAGATATCAAATATAAGTACCGAGGAAAATATTTATAATAAAAGAGATATAAGGCTGGCAAAGCTAAGTGCAATACTGCAAATGGCAAATGCACTTGACAAATCCCATAAGCAAAAGATGAAAAACTTTTCAATAAATCTTAGAGATAATAAACTTTTACTTGAGATAAGTTATATGGGAGATTTAAGCCTTGAAATACTAAGTTTTAATTCTCATAAGGATTTTTTTAGAGAAATTTTTGGAATAGAATTTATACTGAAACAAGTTAGGACTTTTTAATAGAAAGGAGCAGTTTTATGGAGAAGTTTGATAATGTGGAATATTTTACCAATAGAGAGCTGTCTTGGTTAAAGTTTAATATCAGAGTTTTAAATGAAGCAAAAGATGATGATGTAAAGCTTTTTGAAAGACTGAAATTTTTAAGTATTACATCATCAAATCTGGATGAGTTTTTTATGGTAAGAATTGCTTCTTTAAAGGATATGGTGGAAGCCGACTATAAGAAAAAAGATATTTCCGGAATGAGTGCCGATAAACAGCTTAATGTTTTGGCAAAAGAAACCCATAATTTTGTTAAGAAGCAGTATGAGATTTATAATAGGTCACTTCTTCCTCTTTTAAAAAAAGAAAAATTGCATATTGTAAGTCATGAGGATGAACTTACAGTTTCAGAGAGTGCTTTTATAAATGAGTATTTTGATGAGGTTGTTTATCCGGTGCTTACGCCCATGGCTGTGGATGCATCCAGACCGTTCCCTCTTGTACGAAATAAAACATTAAATATTGCGGCATTGATAAGAAAGAGAAAAGATGAGACAGCAAAGAAGAAGAAAAAGGATGTATATCTTGGTAATGTAGACGGCGATATGGATTTTGCCATGGTACAGGTGCCTTCAGTTCTTCCAAGAGTTGTGGAGATTCCTACAGAGTCTGATGAAAGAAAGCTTATTTATCTTGAGGATATTATTGAAAAAAATATTGATAAACTTTTCTTAAACTATGAGGTAATATCGGCTGCGACATTCAGAGTAATGAGAAATGCAGAGTTTAAGCTGGACGAAGACGAGGCGCTTGATTTATTGGTGGAAATAAAGAAAAAGCTTAAGAAAAGGCAATGGGGAGAGGCTATAAGGCTTGAAGTGGAAGAGAGAACGGATCCAAGTCTTTTAGCATTTCTAAAAAATGAATTAAAAGTGGGAGAGGAGGATATATTCAGAATAAACGGACCTCTGGATCTTACTGTTTTGATGAAGATATATTCACTGGAAGGCTTTGAAAGATTAAAGGATAAAAAGCATATTCCTGTAAGCAACCCCAGATTTATAGATTGCGAAGATATATTTGAGGAGATAAAAAAGAAGGATATTTTGCTCTCACATCCTTATGAAAGCTTTGATCCGGTGATAGATTTTGTGGCTAAGGCTGCAGCCGACAAGGAT
The DNA here is from genome assembly GCF_017565785.1 of Lachnoanaerobaculum sp. Marseille-Q4761. Lineage (NCBI taxonomy): Bacteria > Bacillati > Bacillota > Clostridia > Lachnospirales > Lachnospiraceae > Lachnoanaerobaculum > Lachnoanaerobaculum sp. Marseille-Q4761. The sequence continues at coordinate 105,356 of NZ_JAGEKB010000002.1, read as the reverse complement.
GTACTGGCAATCAAGCAGACACTTTACAGAGTCAGCGGAAACTCACCTATAATCAAGGCACTTGCAAATGCGGCGGATAATGGAAAGCAGGTTACGGTTTTAGTAGAGCTTAAGGCAAGATTTGATGAAGAGAATAATATAAACTGGGCTAAGATGCTTGAAAAGGCGGGCTGCCATGTTATCTACGGTCTGGTAGGATTAAAAACACATTCAAAGATTACATTGGTTGTAAGGCGTGAAGAGGACGGTATAAGAAGATATGTACATCTTGGCACAGGAAATTATAATGATTCCACTGCAAAGCTTTATACGGACCTTGGTATGTTTACCGCAAGAGAGAGCTATGGTGAAGATGCCACAGCAGTCTTTAATATGCTAAGCGGGTATTCCGAACCGCCGTTTTGGAAGAGATTGGTTGTTGCACCGCTTTGGATGAAGGATATATTCTTAAAGAAGATAAATCAATGTGAGGAAGCGGCAAAGAGCGGAAAAGATGTAAAAATAATTGCCAAGATGAATTCGCTTTCCGATAAGGATATTATAGGGGCTTTATATTCTGCAAGCAGTGCAGGAGTAAAGATAGATTTGATTGTAAGAGGTATATGCTGTCTGAGAGTAGGCATAAAGGGTGTATCCGAAAATATTACTGTAAGATCAATTGTAGGAACATTTTTAGAGCATGCAAGAATATTTGATTTCAGGATAGATAATGATGAGGAGATTTTCCTTGGAAGTGCCGACTGGATGAACAGAAATCTGGAAAAGAGGGTGGAGATAGTCTTCCCGGTGGCAGATGAGGATATAATAAAAAGTATTAAGCATTATCTGGATGTAGAACTTGAAGATAATGTAAAGGCTTCAATACTTTTACCCGATGACAGATATGAAAAGGTAAAACGAACAGGAAGTACAAAGAAGAACTCACAGTCTATTTTTATCAAGGAAGCGAATCAGATATATGAAAATGAATGTAAAATAAATAAATTGGATACCGGAAGAACATTTGTACCTATGAAGAGTGAATAATAAACAGCCACTGCAAAAAGCAGTGGCTGAAATTATATCTGAAAAATTAATTATTTATAAGTTTCTCATCATCATTATTCCAGCTATAGAGCTTTCTGATTTCAGCACCTACCTTCTCTGAAGGATGTTCTGCTGCAAGCTTTCTCATAGCCTTGAAGTGAACCTGACGACCTGCTGTAGACATATCAAGTAAGAAGTCCTTAGCGAATGTACCGTCTTGAATATCTGAAAGGACCTTCTTCATAGCCTTCTTTGTATCCTCTGTAATGATCTTTGGTCCTGTGATATAATCACCGTACTCAGCTGTATTTGAGATAGAATATCTCATTCCCTCAAATCCCGACTGATAGATAAGGTCAACAATAAGCTTCATCTCATGGATACATTCAAAATATGCATTTCTCGGATCGTATCCAGCTTCACAAAGAGTCTCAAAACCTGCCTGCATAAGGGCACAAACTCCACCGCAAAGAACAGCCTGCTCACCGAAAAGGTCAGTCTCCGTTTCTGTACGGAATGTTGTTTCAAGAAGACCTGCTCTTGCACCTCCAATACCTGCACCATAAGCAAGTGCAAGTTCAAGTGCCTTACCTGTAGCATCCTGCTCTACTGCAACAAGACAAGGTGTTCCCTTACCCTCAAGATATTCTGAACGAACAGTATGTCCCGGAGCTTTAGGAGCTATCATTGTAACATCAACACCCTTTGGAGCCTTGATGCAACCGAAGTGAACATTAAAACCGTGAGCAAACATAAGCATATTGCCTTCCTCAAGGTTTGGCTCAATATCATTTTTATATAAATCAGCCTGCAATTCGTCATTTATAAGAATCATTATAATATCAGCTTTTTTTGTAGCCTCTGCCGCTGTGTAAACCTTAAGCCCCTGTGACTCGGCTCTTGCCCATGACTTGCTGCCTTCATAAAGACCTACTATTACATTGCATCCGCTTTCTTTTAAGTTCAATGCATGCGCATGTCCCTGGCTGCCGTAGCCGATAATAGCAATGGTTTTACCCTCAAGCATTGAAAGATTACAATCTTCCTGATAATAAATTTTAGACATTTAAATACCTCCTAAAAACATATATGATTAACCCTGTTTAGGTTGAACCGCTAAATTAATTAAAAAGAACAACATCCTCACTGCCTCTGGAAAGTGCGGTAAGTCCTGTTCTGGCTAATTCCAGTATCTCATAATCGGATAAAAGATTTGACAATGCTTCAAGTTTTGAATTATCGCCTGTAAGCATAACAGTCAGACAATCCCTTGCCACATCAACAATGGTGGCTCTAAAAATCTCACAAAGTGCTGTAATATCCTGTCTTTGTGAAGCATTTGCCTTTACCTTTATCATTATAATTTCACGGAAAACACTCTTGCCTTCCTCTAAAACTTTGATATCCTTTACATCCTCAAGTTTTCTAAGCTGTTTTACAATCTGGTCAAGTGTGTCCTCATCTCCTATGGAAACAACTGTCATTCTGGAAAACTGCGGATCTGATGTTTGCCCTACAGTTAAAGAATCTATATTATAACCTCTTCTTGAGAACAGACCGGATACACGGCTTAACACACCTACGGAATTGTCTACAATAAGTGAAAATACTCGTCTCATATTACCTCCCAATATTAAAAGTAGTAGTATAAAAGTTTTGAAACAAAACGATAAAATCATATTGGTTTGCACTTTACTATAGCACCATTATGATAAATGTCAATTTATTAAATAATATAATACCTATAACTAAAAGTTATATCATCAAAAATTAAGAATTTATCTGTGATCTTCTCCAAAGTCGATATCGGCAAGATCATATCTTTGCGGTTCGTCATCATCATTTAATTCATATGCATAAAGAATGGTTCTGGTATCATCACCCTCATAGGAGCAGGTGATAAAAGACCATATTTTATCAATACCACTTGCCGGAATATCTCTGTAAGTACATTTATTTGTCATTCTGTCAATGTACTCATGGAAATAGTTCATATCATCAAAATATGTCTGCCTTCTTTCAGGAGCCGAGTCGGAATACAAGGCCGCAAAGGTTTTCAGCCTATAAGTCTTTTGCGGTGTATAAATATATATCATTCTATGCTCTTTGAAAAAATCTTCATTTTTAAACTTGGTGATATCGGTAAACATCCGCCCGTCTTTCATATGATGACCGTAAATTATATTATTAAGTGTTGAGAAATCCGCATTGCTGTAACCGTCCATATATATGGAATAATAGGATTCCTTATGATTTATATCCCTGTGCAGATAATAATCTATATCATATTCCTTCCATAAAACCGGATAGTCTATGACTGTACCGGGTACATATACCCAGGCGACAACATCGGGATTTGTTTCCTTAAGTGAAGTAAAATCTATTTTTCTTTTATAATTTTCATCTGCTTCATAGGCTTTTGTAGGAGCCTCTGTAGTGGTCTCAGGTTCTGTGGTGGTTTCTGTTACAGTTTCAATGATTGTTTCAACTTTTTTGTTCCTATTTATTATATTAAGGATAACAGCAATAGCTATAAGTACTATTATAAAAACCGAAACCGGTAAAAAAAATTTCTTGTTCATATATCTCCTAATAACTTTTAGGTAGAAGTATAGCATTTTTTTTTACTATTGTATATAAATCTTATGAATTAGATTGATTTAAAAAATAACCTCAACTATAATTATATAATTAGTGAGAATTCGGAGGAAGAAAATGGAAGGTTTAAATTTGAATCAAAATGAAGAAACAATACTTGGTAAAAAGGCTATATTCGTTTTATCCTTTGCAATACCTGTATTTATAATGATATTAATATTTGTACAAAGAGGAATATTTCCATTTGGGGATCAGAGTTTTTTAAGAACTGATATGTATCATCAGTATGCTCCGTTTTTTTCAGAGTTTAGATATAAATTGAGCAGTGGAGGCTCACTATTATACAGCTGGAACTTAGGAATGGGAATAAATTTCTCGGCATTATATGCATACTATCTGGCAAGCCCGCTAAACTGGCTCATTATATTTTGTCCACAAGCCTATGTTATAGAATTTATGACATATATGATTGTAGTAAAGATAGGATTGTCCGGACTCAGTTTTACATACTATTTATCAAAAAAAGGAAATGAAAAAACAGGTATAATCTTTTTTGGTATATTTTATGCATTATCGGGATATATAGCAGCATATAGCTGGAATATTATGTGGCTTGACTGTATTATACTCTTTCCTATAGTATGCCTCGGTATTGAAAAGTTGGTGAAAACCGGAAGCGGATTTTTGTATGCCTTCAGTCTTGGAATTTGCATATTGTCAAATTATTATATTTCAATAATGATTTGTATTTTTATGGTAATATACTTTTTCGCATTACAGCTTATGGAAAGAAAGAATAAATTAAATCAGTTTATACTTTCCTCACTTAGATTTGCCCTGTACTCGCTGCTTGCCGGAGGGTTAAGCGCATTGGTTTTATTACCTGAAATATATGCACTTAAACATACGGCATCCGGAAATTTTAATTTTCCATCCACATTTAACTCTTATTTTTCAATATTTGATATGATTGCCAGACATATGGGGAATGTAAAAGTAGAGACAGAACTTGACCACTGGCCGAATATATTTTGTGGTGTAGGAGTATTTTTATTATTTACACTGTATGTATTAAATAAAAAGATTTCAAATAAAGAAAAGGCTATTTATATATCACTTATAGTATTTTTCCTTGCGGGCTTTTCAATCAATGTATTAAATTATGTTTGGCATGGGCTTCATTATCCGAACTCATTGCCTGCAAGACAGAGTTTTATATATATTTTTCTGATACTATATATGTCTGCGAGAGCTTATGAAAATTTCAGAGTAAATACTGCAAGAGACCTTGGAACAGCTTTTGCCCTTACCATGATGTATATTTTACTGGCTCAAAAAATAGTAACCAATGAAGATTTTCATTTTGCAGTATTTTATGCGGCAATGATTTTTATTTCCATATATGCTTTAATCATATATATGTATTTGAAAAACAGATTTTCAAGTACAAACTTATTTCTTATTGCACTGGCAATTGTGGTAATAGAGTCAAGTATAAATATGTCCTTAACAAGTGTTACTACAATAAATAGGACAACATATACACTTGATAATAATGATGTAAGAGCATTGATTAAAAATTTACCGATGGATGATTTTTATCGTATCGACAAGGTAACCAGAAAAACAAAAGATGACGGTGCATGGATGAATTTTAAATCGGTTTCATTATTTTCATCAACGGCAGATGCATCACTTAGTGATTTATTTGAAAAACTCGGAAATGAGGCATCTACAAATGCCTATTCGATTACAGGAGAGACTCCTCTGCTTGATATGTTATTTGCGGTAAAATATGCAATATATAGTGAGGAGAGTCATAATCCCAATATTACATTGTTAGATGTATCCGGAAACAGTTATCTATATGAAAATCCATACACTCTGCCACTTGGATATATGGTGGATGAGAGATTTAGCGATGAATGGAATTTAAATCTTGGAGATCCCATAGATGTTCAAAATGATTTGGCTGCCGTATACGGATTGCCTGATATATTTGAGCAAATTGAAACAATAAATAATACCACCGCTATAAATTTTGAGACTGATAAAGATGGTGAATATTATGCATATGTAACTAATCCAAGTGTTGATGAGGTGGAGTTTAACTTTGATGACGGGAAAATAAAAAAGCCTTTTAAGAATTTGAAGAGACATTATATACTGGAACTTGGAACTCTGGAAGGAGGAAAGAGCGGGCGTATCGTAAATAATGATGACAGTGAAGATTCAATAGATGCAAGGGTATACAGAGTGAATTTTGACTCATTGAAAAAACTTTATTATATACTTAATAAAAACCCTCTTGTTTTGAGCAAAATATCAGATACAAAGCTGGTTGGAAAAGTGCATACGGTTGAAGGCACTACATTATTTACTTCTATTCCATATGATGAGGGATGGAGCGTATATGTGGATGGACAAAAGACCGAAAAAATAAAACTTATGGATGCATTTATCGGATTGGAACTTGAAAAGGGGAAACATGAAATAAAGTTTGTATACCGAAGTATGGGTATTTTACAGGGAGCCATAATAAGTGTCATATCATTGGCAATATTACTGCTTATATTCCTTATAAGAAAGTTTATACTAAACGGAAGCCTGAAAATAGAAAATATATTGGAAAAGTTTGGAAAAAAAGAAAAGCTTTATGATTCTGACGAGTTTGAAGAAATAGATATCGATGATGTGGAATTTGATGAACTTGATATGGAAGAAATAGACTTGGATAATGTTCCGGCTACATACTATGATAAATTAAAGAATGAAGTCGAATTAAAATCCGGGAAAGAAGAATTAGATATTAATAAACAAAACGAAGATATTGATTCTGATTTTAAAGATTTTTATGATGAATTTTAAGGAGTTTTAAGACTTTATGGCAAAGATTCCTATAACAGGATATAAAGCATATTAAGAAAATGGAGAATATATGAAACTTTGGGGTGGAAGATTTACTAAGGAAACAAATAAATTGGTTGAAAGTTTTAATGAGTCGCTTTCATTTGATCAAAGGTTTTATAAGCAGGATATCAGAGGCAGTATAGCCCATGTAAAAATGCTTTCTAAACAGAATATTCTGACAAATGAGGAGAGAGATATAATTATTGGCGGATTATTGTCAATAAAAGAGGATATTGATAATGGACTTTTGATTTTTGATGACGGTTCAGAAGATATACATTCGTTTGTAGAAGCACATCTGATTGAAAGAATAGGGGATATCGGTAAAAAACTTCACACCGGAAGAAGCAGAAATGACCAGGTGGCACTGGATATGAAGCTGTATGTAAGAGATGAGATTGATGAGTTGATGGAGCTGTTATATGAACTTCTTTGTGAAGTATTAAATATAATGGAAAAAAATAAGTCCACCTATATGCCCGGGTTTACACATCTTCAAAAGGCTCAGCCAACTACTTTGGCACATCATTTCGGTGCATATTTTGAAATGTTTGTAAGAGATTATGACAGACTTGTTTCCACAAGGAAAAGAATGAACACCTCACCTCTTGGTGCAGGAGCCTTTGCAGGTACTACATACGAACTTGACAGAGAGTATGTGGCTGCATTACTTGACTTTGATATGGCTACAAGAAACAGCATGGATTCAGTCAGTGACAGAGATTATCTTTTGGAACTTTTATCAAATCTTTCGATACTTGCTATGCATTTAAGCAGATTGTCTGAGGAGATTATTATCTGGAATACCGATGAATACAGATTTGTAGAGATGGATGATACATACTCAACAGGCTCATCCATAATGCCGCAAAAGAAAAATCCGGATATTGCAGAGCTTATAAGAGGCAAAAGCGGAAGAGTATATGGAAGTCTTATATCACTTCTTACAACAATGAAGGGCTTGCCTCTTGCATATAATAAGGATATGCAAGAGGATAAGGAGATGTCCTTTGATGCTATAGATACGCTAAAAAGCCTTATAAAGTTAATGAGCGGTATGCTCTCAACCATGAAATTCAACCATGAAAAGATGGCCGGCAGTGCAAGAGGAGGCTTTACAAATGCTACGGATGCGGCTGATTATCTGGTAAAAAAGAATGTAGCCTTTAGAGATGCACATGAAATAGTAGGGAGACTTGTGCTGTATGGAATAGAGAATAAAAAGTCTTTGGATGATTTTACACTTGAGGAATTTAAAAATATTTCAGAGTATTTTGAAGAAGATATCTATGATGCCATTTCTTTAAAGACCTGTGTGGAAAAAAGAAATACCAAAGGGGCACCCGGACTTAATGCAATAAATGAGGAAATTAAAGAGTCAAAAAAGATTTTGAAGTTGCTTAATAAAAATAGAAAACAGGAAAATAAATGAAGTTAAAAAAGAATGATATATATTTGATAATTATTGTACTTGTTTTGGGCATTGCCGCAAGTCTGCATATTTTTTTAAATAAAAAATCAAGCGGTAAGGCGGTTTTAAAATACGGTAATAATCAGAGTATGGATATAGACTTGTCAAAAGACAGAAAAATTGATTTGGAGAGCAATGGAATAGAGATACATCTTGATATTAAAGACGGTGCTGTTGCATTTATTCACAGTGAATGTCCTGACCATATTTGTGAAAGATTCGGATATATAAAAAATATAGGGGAGTCTGCAATATGCCTGCCTGCACAAGCATCTGTCACAATCATAAGCGAATAGGAGAAATATGGTTTCAAAAAAAATGCTTGACCTTGGAACAAAAAGGTCGGTTATAAGAGATATATTTGAGTATGGTAATAAATTGGCACAAAAAATAGGTGCAGAAAATGTATTGGATTTCAGCCTGGGCAATCCAAGCACTCCGGCTCCTGCCGAAGTGGAAAATATAATAAAAGAGATGGTAACAAATCTTTCACCAAAGGAGTATAACAGCTATACTTCCTCACCGGGAGATAGGGAAGTTCGAATTGCGGTTTCTAATAATTTAAACACCAGATTTAAAACAGATTATACCGAAAAAAATATTTTTATGACCTGTGGAGCTGCAGCATCTTTAAATATTATTTTTAAGGCTATAATTGAGTCTGAAAATGATGAAATAATTGTAAATACTCCATATTTTCCGGAATACAAGGTATTTATTGAAGGTCAGGGAGCAAAATTTGTGACGGTAAAGTGCAATAAGGATCTTTTGCTTGATATAGAAGCTATAGAAAATAAGATAAGTATAAATACTAAGGCGGTACTTATAAATTCCCCCAATAATCCCTCCGGTGTGATTTATCCAAAGGAAAATATAGGTGAATTGGTCAAACTTTTAAATAGAAATCAAAAAGAGTATAATCATCCTATCTTTCTTATCAGCGATGAACCATATAGAGAGCTGGTATTTATTGATGAGCATCCTACTTTTTTGCCGAATGTATATGATAATACATTAGTAGCATACTCATGGTCAAAATCTCTTTCACTTCCGGGAGAGAGGATAGGATATATACTTGTACCGGATAAAGTTAAGGAGTATGAGAATGTTTTTGCCGCAATATCAGGAGCTGCAAGGGTTCTTGGATATGTGTGTGCACCTTCAATGTTTCAAAAAGTCATAAAACATTGTGTGAGTGTGGAACCTGATATATCTGTATACAGGATTAATAGGAATATTTTATTTAAAGAATTACCTGAGATGGGGTATAAAGCGGCAAATCCTGACGGAGCTTTTTATATGTTTATAAAATCTCCAAATGATGACGGCTATGATTTTTGTGAGAGAGCAAAAAAATATAATATGCTGCTGGTACCGGGGGAGGGCTTCGGTATGAAGGAGTATGTTAGACTTTCATTCTGTGTTGAAACGGAAAAAATAGAAAAATCTATAGATATATTTAAAAAACTTATATCGGAGTATACCGGAGAGAGATAAAGAATTATAATAATTTGTGCAATATTTTATATATAATTTTCATTTCCACATTGAATCCTTTATAGTAAAGGATTTTAATAAAATATTATTTTTAACTCAAGTTACATTTTTCTATAAAGTATATAGTTTATTTTTTTAAAGGGGCTGTCATTTTCCGACAGCCCTTATTATGAGCACTTTTCTTTAAGTTTTATAATGACCTTTGTTCCCATACCGGGTGCAGACTTTATGCTTATGCCATAATTATCGCCGCAAAGAAGTTTGATTCTGTGGTCAACATTTTTAATCCCGATGCCGCCCAGATAAATTTTATTATCGGAAGGACTGTCTTCTTTTAGCTTTTCGGTATCAAAACCCTTACCATTATCAGATACAATTATAATAATATCATTATCTAAGCTTTCAAAAGAGATATTTATCTTGCCCCCACCATTTGGGCGAAGTCCATGATATATTGCATTTTCAACTATAGGCTGAATAATAAGTTTGGGAATAAAAGCATCCTTTAAATTATCAATAGAATCTATTTCATATACAAGCATATCCTCATATCTGATTTTTTGTATTTCAAGATAATTTTTCACATGCTCGATTTCATCCTTAATACTGACAAAATCAAGATCGGTACTTAAGGAAAATCTTAAAAGCTTACCAAGGGCGGAAGTAACTTTAATTACCGCTTCATTTTCATTTAGTTCCGAAAGCCAGAGTATTGTATCCAGAGTATTATATAAAAAATGAGGATTTATTTGACTTTGTAACATTTTAAGTTCAAAAACTCTTCTTGCCTTTTCCTCTTTTGCTATATTCTCTGTAAGAGCTTTTATTCGGTCAATAAGTCTGTTGTATTCATTTTCAAGCTCCGACACTTCAGTAATATCTGTGGATATTTTTATATGAGCCCATTTTTTGTCCATATCTATCATGGCAATCTTAAGGCGGGTAATAGGTTCACTTAGTATTTTAGAGGCTATTATACCTATAAATAAACTTAGTATTATAAGGATACAGGACAAAATAAGAATATTTTTGGTCAGATTTTTTTGGAGTATTTTTAGATTATCCGAAGATGCAACTCCAAAAAGTTTCCAGGATGAATTATCTATTATACCCTCATAAACCACTTTACCGTCTGTTATATCGCCGTCCATAAGAGATTTAAGCTCTTCACTCTTTTTAGTATCATTAAATATATCTTCATTAGGATGATAGATAATATCACCTGCTTCAGACATTATATATACATAACCGCTTTTTCCGAGATCAAGATTTTTGATATAATCTTCTATAAAATTATAGGAAATATCAATAAGTACTACACCAAGATGTTCATTATTCTGCCCTGTAATTTCTCTGTATACTGAGATTGTCCATGCTCCTTTATCCGATGCAAATGCACTGTGTCCTGTTTTTGAAAGTATAGGCATGTGATTTGATGCAAGGGCTTTTTTATACCATTCTTCATCCATCATATCTTCTGAAAGCGTAATACTCATATCACTGTCGCCGGTAATTGCAAAGCCGTTTTTAGAAATAACAGCCATGGCTCTTATATTTTCATCAACTTCTTTTGCAAGATGTATAAGTGATGAAATGGACTCCAAAGCTTCTGGAGAAGATTTAGCAAGAGCGGATTTTATATCCTTATGTTCTGCAATAATATTGCTGAAATCTCCAAGTTTTTTAAGGTAAGAGGATATATACTCACCTGTTTGATTTACCATGGTTCTTGTACGCACTACATCATTTTTAATCAGCATATCTGATGTAAAATGATATATACTGCCTGAGAGCAGAAGTATTATAGACAGAGAAAATAATAAAAATGTAAGTGAAATTCTTACATGAAGCTTTGAAAAAAAATTTAATTCAGTTTTCATTTGATTTTATCCCCTGTTTAAACTGCTTTGGAGTAATGCCGAAAGTTTTTTTGAATTTGTTTGTAAAATAATTCACATCATCATATCCTATTTTTTCAGCTATCTCATAATTTTTCATGTCGGTGGAGAGACAGAGTATTTTTGCCTGCTCCATCCTTTTAATACCTACATATTCCTGAAAAGGTATACCATAGATCTGCTTTATTATGCCGCTTAGATAGCTGCTGTTAAAACCGAGTTCTTCAGCCATAAGACCGAGTGAAAGCTTAGAGTCAAAAATATTTTTTTTCATATATTCCTTTACAGCTTTAAAGCTTGAATTGTCATAGGATATATTCTCATATTCTGAATGAAGCTCCATAAGCTTATCCTTAACTATATTTGTTTTTATCTTATATATTATTCGCCTGAGAACAAGTTCTATATCTGTTTTGTTTACAGGCTTTAAAAGGTAATCATCCACTCCGATTCTGATTGCGGTTTGCATATATTCAAAATAGTCATAACCTGTAATCATAATAATTGCGATTTTTTTGTTTTTTTCTTTAAGTATTTTGGCAAGGGTAAGCCCGTCGGTATTTGGCATATTTATATCAAGCATTATAATATCAATATGCTCTTTATCTACTATCTCCAGGCATTTATCAGCATTACCTGCTTCAAATATCTCATCTATACCTATTTCAGGTAATATGGCGAGGGTTTTAATCCCTCGCCTGATTATCGGTTCGTCATCAACTATAAGCAGCTTATACATCATATCTCCATAATTTGCAATATTATTCAACCAAGTACTTTAAATATCCATAACCCCTTTCTTCCATCTGTGAGTATGGAATAAATTCAAGAGAAGCGCTGTTGATACAGTATCTTTTTCCACCCTGATCCTTTGGACCGTCATTAAAAACATGGCCCAAATGTGCATCTCCGCTTCTGCTTCTTACCTCGGTTCTTGTCATATTAAAGCTGTTGTCTTCATTATATTTTACCACATCTTTATCAATAGGTTTAGAAAAACTCGGCCAGCCACATCCTGATTCAAATTTATCTGTGGATGAGAAAAGCGGCTCCTTTGTTGTGATATCTACATATATACCTTTTTCAAAATTGTTCCAGTATTCATTTGAAAATGCTCTTTCAGTATTGTTTTGAATAGCAACACTGTATTGCATATCTGTAAGTGATTTTTTCAGCTCCTCATTGGAAGGTCTTGGATATTTTGAAGCATCAATCATAGGCTTCTTGTCATCAGACTTTATTTTTTCATCTTCAGACAGAGGTTTTTCGGCAAGAGAAAGGTTTATATGACAATAGCCGGTAGGATTTTTTGAAAGATAATCCTGATGATAGTCCTCAGCATCATAAAAATGCTTTAATGTTTGAACCTCTATTGCAATGGGTTTATCATGCTTTGTCTGCTCATTTTTTAAAACCATATCTATTATATTTTTATCATTATCATCTGTATAATAAATTCCGCTTCTGTATTGTGAACCTGTATCATTACCCTGTTTATTTATACTTACAGGATCTACTACTCTAAGATAATATGCAAGTATATCCTCAAGGCTGATTATTTCAGGATCATATACCACCTTTACAGTCTCTGCATGACCGCTTGAATGTAAATCATGATATCCCGGATTTTCAGTTTTTCCATTGGCATAGCCGCTTACGGCATCCTCAATACCGTTTATCTTTTGCATATAGGCTTCAAGCCCCCAAAAACATCCACCTGCAAGATAGATTTCTTTGTATTTACCGTGCTGTTTCATATTCTGTACCTCCGTATTTGATTCAATATTATTTGTATTTTTTGCTTCACTTACCTCCTTGCGGCTTTTAAAAACATTTACCGACAGGAAAACTATCACAATAAAAAATACAGGTAGTATAAAAAGTAATTTATCTTTTCTCATATATATTCCTCTTCTTATATTTATATTATTTTATCCGATATTAATTTATTTCGGATTTATATTTTATATGATAAAATAAAATCATTATATATTTAATAGAATTTTATTTAGAAAAACATGAATATTATTATGTATAGCTGAAAATTATAAAAGATAAAGGATTTTTTATGAAAGAGAATTATTTTGATACCCTTGCAAAGGGATGGAATACTCCACAAAGAAAGAATACAAGTGAGAATATAAAAGAAATTATTTTAAATAAATTTGATAATAAACCTCATTCGCAGGTAAAAGCACTGGAAATAGGGGCGGGAGACGGCATACTTGCAATACTGCTTTCAGAGCATTTCAGTAAAATAGATTGTATAGACAGTTCAAGCGGAATGAGAGAGGAATTCTTAAAAAACAAAGAAAAATTTATGACTGAAAATATTTTTATCTATGATGAGAGTTTTTTGTCGGATAATGTTCACAGATATGATCTTATATATAGCCAAAAGGCTTTCCATCATATCGTGGATATTGAGGCTGAACTTAGAAGTTTAAAAGAAGTAATTGATAAGGATGGAGTATTTTATCTTATAGATTTATGTACTGTACCAAGAGAATTTCATAATGATTTTCCGGATTTTGACGGTCATGACGGCTTTTCAAAGGATGAAATTTATACATACTTTGAAAATACAGGTTGGGAAGTGACAGACTATGAAATAATTATGCAGGGTAAAAGAAATGGTATAGATTTCAGTATGTTTATGGCAGTAGGAAAAGTGAAGCAGCAGTAAATATTATCTTATATTTATAAATTAAAACAGGGGATATTATGATTTCGGATGAGATAAGAGATGAATTATTTAAAATGCAGGATATAGGGTATAGAGATTTTAACAGTAAACTTATTCCTACAGTAAAAAAGGAAGATATGATCGGAGTGAGAACTCCGGAGCTTAGAAAGCATGCAAAGAAAATTTTAAAAGAGGAAGGTGTGGAGGATTTTTTACATTCGCTTCCACATAAATATTTTGATGAAAATCAGCTTCATGCATTTATAATTTCAGAGATAAAGGATTTTAAGTTATGTATTGACGAGTTGATAATTTTTTTGCCTTATTTGGATAACTGGGCAACCTGTGATCAGCTTTCACCAAAGATATTTAAAAAATATCGCAATGATTTGCTTCCACATATATATGAATGGTTAAAGTCGGATAAAACCTATACTGTAAGATTTGGTATAGGTATGCTTATGGAACATTTTTTGGATGAAGATTTTAAAAGCGAATATCCTGAAATGGTGGCAGCTGTAAGGTCGGAGGAATATTATATAAATATGATGACTGCATGGTATTTTGCAACTGCACTTGCAAAGCAGTATGAAAGTATACTGCCGTTTATTGAGGGTAATAAGTTGGATACTTGGACGCATAATAAGTCTATTCAAAAAGCGATAGAAAGCAATCGTATCAATGCGGAGCAAAAGAATTACCTTAAAGGACTGAAGATAAAAAAATAATGCATTGCATTTTTCTTAAAAGTTTACAGTTCAGGTAATTAGAAAATACCTATTAAAAAGCGTTACTTTATATTGGTAATATAAGAGAGGATTATTATGAAAACGAAGGAAGAGGCATGTGCTTTCGGTTTATCATTTGAAAATACATATTTGGATACTCCGTTTAGAAGAGCCGAGTGGCAGCTTGTCAGGATAAAAGACAGTAAGAAAACCTTTCTTTGTGTATATGAAAAGGAAGGTTTTATAAATTTAAATGTAAAGGTAAGCCCTGAGTGGAGAGATTTTTGGAGAAGCACTTATGCTTCCGTACTGCCGGGATACCATCAAAATAAGGAACATTGGAATACCATTATACTTGACGGTACTGTAAAGGAAGATGATATTAAAAGAATGATTGCGGAAAGCTATGACCTTGTAACAGATTCTCCTACTAAAAGAATCTATGAGGCAGTAAAAAGGATACCGAAAGGCCATGTGGCAACCTATGCAAAGGTGGCAGAAATGGCAGGAAATAAAAAGATGTCAAGGGCGGTTGGGAATGCACTTCATAAAAATCCGGATCCTGATAATATCCCATGTTTTAGGGTGGTAAATTCAAAAGGTGAGTTGGCTCCCGAGTTTGCCTTTGGAGGAATGGGAGAACAAAGAAAGCTGCTTGAGGCAGAGGGGATTGAGGTGAAAGATAACAGAGTTGATTTATCAAAGTATGGAATATAGAGGGGTAGAATGAAACTATTTACAGGAGCGGATCTGATTATATATTTTTTTATATATGGTCTTTTAGCATGGATAATAAATACAGCTATTTACAGTCTTAAGGAGCAAAAATATGTAAGTACCGGAGTGCTTGGTATACCGATACTTGGAGTACCGGCAATACTTATGACTATAATAATTATAGTATCATCCGGTAAAAATGTAAGTTATTATGGAATGCTCTTGATGGCATTTATAGATTATCTTATTTTGGAAAAGCTTGGGCTGGTTTTTTCGCAAAGGCTTTTATTGAAAAAAGAGATAAGGTCTGAAAAAGACAGATATGGCAGGAGTTTACAGCTAAGCTGTATAAATTCATGTATTGTTGTAGCCATAGCTTTTATATTTTTGAAAACTTTGCATCCGATAATCTTTTCTGTGGTATCATTGATACCGGATATTATAGTAAATATAATTGCAACAGTTCTTATTTTACTTCTTTTGTCAGCATTAATAACAGTATATATATTTGCAAGAAAATATCCGATGCAAGGTATAAGCAACAATATTGCAAAAAGGAAAAACTCGTTTGGAGAATGGATTTCAAAAATCATTTGGAAAAAGATCTATAAACTTTATCCAAGTCTTTTAGAAGAGAATTTTGAGGAATCATCAAAGGGAATTTCTGATGCGGACAAGATTCTTGAAGAGCATGGTGTTATTTTTGCAAGCGGTATAAATATAGATAAGCTTGTATGGGGAGTAATAGAATTAAGAAGAACACTTCATCACTATTTTAGTGAAATATGTACTTCTTAATTCTTTTTTATTTAAGAAATTGAGAGAAAGGGGGTAAAATGAAGAATTTTGAAAAGATAACAGCACTCTATGAGAGATTAAGTCGTGATGATGAACTTCAAGGAGAAAGTAATTCAATCGTCAATCAAAAGAAAATTCTTGAAGAATATGCAAGCAAGAATAATTTAACCAACATCATACATTTTACAGATGACGGAATCAGCGGAACACAGTTTGACAGACCGGGATTTATGGCAATAATGAACGGAGTCAATCAAGGAAATATCGGTTGTATCATCGTAAAGGATATGAGTAGACTTGGTAGAGATTACCTCAAAGTCGGTCAATGTATGGAAATCCTAAGACAAAAGAGAGTTAGGCTCATTGCCATTAACGACAATGTAGATAGCTTTTACAAAGGCGATGATTTTACTCCATTTCGAAACATTATGAACGAGTGGTATGCGAGAGATACCTAAAGGAAAATCAAGTTCACATTCAAAGCCAAAGGCGAAAGCGGAAAGCATACAGGAAGTAGCCCGCCCTATGGATATATCAAAGACAAGGACGATAAAAATCAGTGGATTATCGATGAAAAAGCAGCAGAAGTTGTCCGAAGAATATTCCATCTGACAATGGATGGAAAAGGACCCTATGCCATTGCAAGGATATTAGAAGCCGACAAGATAGATATACCCGCCTATCATCAGCAGAAATTGGGATATGGATTACATCAAAGCAAAGTGTTTGAATATCCATATCGTTGGTGCAGTTCCACGATTGCAAGTATCTTAAAAAAGCAAGAATACTTAAGGCATACGGTTAACTTCAAAACAAGAAAGCATTTCAAAGACAAGAAAAGCAAATATGTATCCGAAGATAACTGGCTCATCTTTGAGAACACGCGCGAGCCGATTATAGACCAAGAAACATTTGATAATGTGCAGAGAATACGAGAAAATGTCAAACGGTATCCCGACGGTTGGGGCGAATACCATCCCCTTACAGGACTGATGTATTGTGCCGATTGTGGTAGCAAAATGTATGTGCATAGAACGAGTAACTACAAGAATATCCCCTATTATACTTGCAGTGCCTACACAAAAGTACCTTGTGGAACTCTTTGTCTATCTGCTCACAGGATAAAAGCGGAAGTGGTATTAAATCTCATTCAAAGCCCCCTACAAGACATTAAGAAAAGCCTTGATGAAGATAACGAAGCCTTTCTCCATTCCATTCAAAACGAAATGGAAGAAAGTGAGAAAATGGAAATCGAAAAGAAACGGACAAGGCTCACAGATAGTAAAAATAGGCTTCAGGAACTGGAACGCTTAATGTGCCGGATATACGAAGATATGATATTGGAGAAGATACCGAATAACCGATATGAAATCTTAAACAATCAGTATGAAACCGAGCAAAGGGAACTTAGCAAAGAAATCGATGGGTTGGAAAAAGCCATCAAGCGATATGAAAAAGAAACAGACAGAGCTAAGAAGTTTATCCGGTTGATTGAACGCTATGATAACTTTGACGAACTGATACCGACCATCATCAATGAGTTTGTAGAAAAAATCTTAGTCCACGAACGAGATCGAAAAGGCAGTCAAACTGCCAATCAGAAAGTTGAAATCTATTTCAACTTTATCGGCAACTATGAACCGTCAAAAGAAGAATTATCTGAAGAAGAAATACAGAAATTAACAGAGGAGGAAGAAAAAGAACGGGAAAGAAAAGACAGACTTCATCAAAACTACCTCAAGCGTAAAGCAAACGGCAAGCAAAAAGAGTATGAGGATAGATATAAGGCAAGGAGAGAGGAGAAAAAACAGGAAAAACTAAAAGTTTTGAAAAGAACAGGGATACCAGTAAGCGATTATGAAAAGATTGAGAAAAATTATTCTGCCATTTAGCAAAGCTAAAGAATAATATTACAAGTAAAATCTTGTTGACAAATATTATAAAATAATTTATAATAAGTGCACATATAATAAAAGGAGGAAGTACTATGGAATTTAGTTTTAGTTTGAAAATCAAAGCGGCAAAAGAAGATGTGTGGGAATACTATGCAAATATTGAAAAATGGTATGACTGGGAAAAAGATTTAAAAAATATTACATTAAAAGAGGGGTTTAAGACAGGTTCATATGGAACTATGGAACTTGAAGGAATGCCCCCTATGGAATATCAGCTTACTCTTGTAAAACCTTTTGAAGAATTTTGGGATAAAACAGAAACTCCGTTTGGAGATATTCTTTTTGGTCATCAAATAATTGATAACAATGACGGAAGCGTAAATATAAAACATATTGTGGCTTTAGATAGTGAAGACAAGCAACATTTGGAATTTTTGAGCCAAGTTTTTTCCGATGTTCCTCATTCTATATTCATTCTGAAAAATTGCTTGGAAAGATAAGGTGATTGCTGTTTGTTTACATCAAAATATAAAAATAATTCAGAAAAATCAACAGGATTGTTATTCATGAGGGTGTACAATAAATGGCATCTTATGATAAAACAGGAGTTAAAGAAAATGAATTTGACACACCCTCAATTTGTTGTTTTAGCTTCTCTTGCTTATCTATCACAAAATGGAAATGAAGTTACACAGGTTATGATTTCAAAACTCTCAGGGATAGATGTTATGACCTTATCTCAAATATTGAGTTTATTGGAAAAACATAATTTTGTGAAAAGAAAAGAACATTCAAGGGATACAAGAGCAAAAGCTGTTACTTTGAATAAAAAGGGAGAAGAAATATTACAAAATGCTGTTCCGTTAATTGAGCAAATTGATGAATTTTTTTTCGGAAAGTTAGATAACGATGAAGAACAATTTAAACATTTTCTTATTAGCCTAAATGAAGAATAAGAAATATTATTTATAATTTATGGAGATGTCAAAATTGCCATCTCCATTATTATATTTGAAACTCAAAAAATAAAACATAGATATAAAACAGAAAATTATTCAAGAGGATTTTTTACACCAAAGTGTAGAAGTCCTCCTTTTTTATGCTCAAAAAGCAAAAACAGAGAGCAGAAAAAGGAGGATTACACAATGGATAAAAAAGAATATTTCATTTATGTCAAAGGAAAAGCGGTTAAGGTAAATGAGGAAATATACAGAGCTTGCTGGAGAATAACGGAACACGAAAAGTATATCCAAAGAAAAGATTGGAAGTATAATGTACTTCCCTTTTCTGTATGTGACTATGACGGACATTTTATAGATAACATCGTAGATGAAAGCATTGATATTGAAAAAATTGTAGAAGTAAAAATGCAAATTGAAGAACTGAATAAGGCATTATCTACCCTTACAGAAGAAGAAAGGGACATCATTACTGCCATATTTTTCAAAGAGGAGAGATTACGGTCTATCGGAGAAAGAAAAAAAGAAGCTATCAGGCAATCGGAAAAAGGAGGGATAAGATTTTAGAGAAATTAAAAAAAATCTTAGAAGGTAAAATCTAATAAATCGGAAAGGTTAAGTGTGAAATGTGCTTAACCTTTTCTCATAAAAATGAAAGCGAGGAATGGATATGAAAGACAATAGGACAGAACTACAAAAAGTAAAATCGGAAATTAAACTCAAAGAAAATGAACTTGAAAAGTACGAAAAGAAGTTGGTTCAATTAAAAAATCAGAAAGCAAGCTAGCTTTGAAGAACGGAAAAAGAGAAACCATAGGTTGATAGAACGAGGAGCAATTTTAGAAAGTTTTATCGAGGGAGCAAGCGAAAAAAGTAATCAAGAAATAAAGGCTATTTTACAAAGAGTATTTCAAAAAAGTTAAGAAAAGCAAGGACACCCTAAAGGGTGTCCTTGCGTCCTGCGGAGCCTTTACCCTTGCAGGGAGCAAAAGAGGAGTAGCAAAGATGATTGCATATCCCCCATTCCCTTTTTATCGTCAAGGGTAAAGTGCATTCGCTACCGCTCACCCTTGACCCTAAAAATTTGAAACGGATACTACTTATCAAGCCGACATACTGAAACAACAAAAGCAGTTGCAGTATAGTCGGCTTTTTCTATTGTACCGTTTCAAAACGGTCATTCACTTTATGGACTATCCGAGAAGAAAACCGCTAAGACCGACACCTAAAACAACAAAAGAAAAGAACAAAGACAATCTAAAAGCGAAAGGAGTTGATAAGAGTGGCAGACAGTTTTCACTTTAATATTTCCATCATCTCAAGAGGGAAAGGAAAAAGTGCAGTCGCAAGTGCTGCCTATATTTCTTGTGAGAAACTCACGAATGAATGGGACGGAGTAACCCACGATTATCACAACAAAAAAGGCTTGGAGCATAAAGAAATCTTCTTGCCGGAAAATGCACCGAAAGAATTTTTAGACCGTTCCATCTTGTGGAACAGTGTGGAGTTAAATGAAAAAGCCATCAGTGCACAGCTTGCAAGAAACTTCATTATTGCCCTACCCAAAGAGTTGAGTTTGGAAGAAAACAAAGACCTCATCAGGGATTTTATACAGGAGAATTTTGTATCCAAAGGAATGATTGCAGACCTTGCCATTCATCAAGGAAATGATGAGGGAAACGGAAATATTCACGCTCATATAATGACAACTGTTCGCCCATTAAATTAAGATGGCGCTTGGGGAGCAAAGAGCAAAAAAGAATATCTTCTTGATGAACAGGGAAAAAAGATTTTAGGTAAAAACGGAAAACCTAAAACAAGAAAAATTGACCTCACTGATTGGAACAACAAAGAAAATGCCGAGAAATGGAGAGAACATTTTGCCACACTTTGTAATCAATATTTAGAAACAGCCGGAGAACAAAAACGAGTGGATCATCGCTCCTACAAAAGACAAGGAAAAGAAGAAATTCCGACCATTCATTTAGGAGTAAGCGCCGGTGCCTTAGAGCGAAAAGGAGTGGAAACCGAGAAAGGAAATATCAACCGAGAAATCAAAAAGCATAATTCTATTGTGAAAGCAGTGAGAGAAAGAATTGCAGAAATCACCTCTTGGTTGAATGACTTTACCAAAGTCTTATTTGACAAATATGAGCAGTACAAACAGGAGAAGAAAGAAGAATATGAGAACAAAGTGGAACTCTTTTATCTCTATGAGTACATCAGTATTTATTATGACTTACAGGGAGAAAAAGCAAGAAAACTAAACCCCTATGCAAGCAACAAAAAGATCAGTGCAGACCTCAACCGATTTTCCAAAGCAAGAATATATTTATCCGATAACAGATTGCAGACCATTGCAGATTTGCAAGGGAAAATCATCGAACTACAAGGCAAGAATAAGAACATCTATCAGGACATCAAAGCCAAAACCCAAAGAATAGAAACACTTCATCAATGCCTTGTCTATGCAGACATTGTCAAAGCAAACAGAAAGGTTTATGAGGAGTGGAAAGGTAACCCCTTTTTGTTCAAAGACAGCTTCTACAATGCCCATCAAGAGGAAATCGACAAATACCAAAGAGCAAAAGGACGGATTGAAAAACTAAGTGGAGAAAGTGCCTTAAAGCCAAAGAGTTGGAAGAAAGAGATCGAGAGCCTTGAAAGTGAAACATCGAAACTCAACAAACAATCTCAATCTATCAAAGATGAATACGAGCAAATCAATCATATCAAGTATGCCGTCAAAACCGTCAATGAGGATTATGGAATAGACCTATCCATTGAGATTGATAAGGCAATCAAGAGAGGAGAAAAACCAAGTGTCATTACACAGATTAAAAATACCAAGAGCAACAAGAAGCCTATGAAAA
Organism: Lachnoanaerobaculum sp. Marseille-Q4761; assembly: GCF_017565785.1. Classification (NCBI taxonomy): domain Bacteria; kingdom Bacillati; phylum Bacillota; class Clostridia; order Lachnospirales; family Lachnospiraceae; genus Lachnoanaerobaculum; species Lachnoanaerobaculum sp. Marseille-Q4761. Next base: position 83,300 of record NZ_JAGEKB010000002.1, on the reverse strand, counting down.
ACGAAAGGAAAGGACAAAGGATTATTACAGGAATGAGGAAAGATGAAGTCCTGAAATGGGATACCATTTAAGGGGGTGAAAAAATCGTTCACTCCTATAAGCTGACGCACTGTTTCAGTGCATAAGTTTTGCATACCCGGTTTTAGGGACTTGCAGAAAAATGAAGGGTGTCGTAAATCACGACTTCCTTAAAGACTATGAGGGGAGTAATGATTTGTTACTCCCTTCTGCGTAAGAAAAGAAAGGAGAGAAAAATGGCAGAAAGACGAATGTTTTCCAAGTCCGTTATCTGGTGCGATATGTTTTTAGAAATGCCTTTATCCTCACAGGCACTTTATATGCACCTGAATATGAGTGCTGATGATGATGGATTTGTAGGCAATCCCAAAACAATATTGAGAATGATAGGAGCAAGTGAAGATGATTTTAAGATATTAGTTACCAAAGGCTTTGTGATTGTGTTTGAGAGCGGAATTATTGTGATTACGCATTGGAAACGAAACAACTACATTCAGAAAGATAGGTGCAAGGGGACAATCTATAAAGACGAAAAAAGCTATCTAAACATCAGTAACAATAATCTTTACGAGAAAAAGGAGCATATTTGTATCCAAAATGTATCCGATTTGGATACACAGGATAGGATAGGTAAGGATAGGTTAGATAAGGGTAGTATAGATAAGGGGAGAGGAGAAGAAGAAAGTCCCCCACCCCCAAACTCAAAAACCTATGGGGAATTTCAAAATGTCAATCTAAGTGATGAAGAATATCAAAGGCTAAAGGAAAAGTTAAAAAGCCTCACAAACACGATGGTTGAAAAGCTATCAAGGTATATGCAAAGCAGTGGAAAGACCTATCAAGACCATTATGCAACCTTGCTTCACTGGTATGAGAAAGATGAGGAAGAATTGCGAAAGAAAACAAATGATAGAAGCAAAGCTCCAACGATTGAGGAATATATGATAGGAGATCATCTTTAAGATATGCTTAAAAGACGGTGCAAGCACTCTATTTTGTTTCTAAATGCAAAATAGGTAAAAAGATAAGCCAAAAAGAAAAAGAGCTTTAAAACGATTGCCACCGTTTTGTAGTGGGTTTACTAAAAATATTCCTTTATGGTATTTGGAAATGGAAAGGCTTGGAAATTAATGGTATAATAAAATTTAGGAGAAATAAAACATCATTGATTTGAGAGGTATTCACATTGATAGAAATAAGAGAAGTTGTAGGAAATAAGAAGCAGTTTTTATCGCTTTTATTATTGGCAGATGAACAAGAAGATATGATCGACAGATATATAGCAGATGGCACAATGTATGTTTTAGACGATAATGGAGTAAAGGGCGAGTGTGTTGTCCTAAATGTGGGGAATAATACTCTCGAAATCAAAAATATCGCCATTCATCCGGATTATCAAAGAAAAGGATACGGACAGGCTTTCATTGATTTTATTATAGAGAAATACAAAGGGGAATATTCCGTATTGCAAGTGGGAACGGGAGAAAGTCAGACTACCATCCCTTTTTATGAAAAATGTGGCTTTATTCGTTCTCATATCATACCAAATTTTTTTACTGACAATTATGCTAACCCAATATATGAGAATGGAGTACAATTAGTGGATATGGTGTATTTGGAAAGAGCGTTATAAATCAATTTTAAAGTTGTGGAGATAAATATTAATGTTGAGATTAAAACCTTATAATATAAACGAAGCAGATGTAATTCTTTCTTGGAGTAAAGACAAAGTAGCTTTTTACAAATGGTCTGCGGGTATTTTGGGCGAATACCCGATAACAAAAGAGAAGTTTGATTTTGTTAATAATCTAATGGCTTTTACAGCTATTGAAGATGATTAGATAGTAGGTTTTTTTACAATGAGAAGACCTTCAGAAAACTTTGATGAGTTGAGGTTTGGCTTTGTAGTCGTTGACCCTTCAAGGCGTGGCAAAGGATACGGCAAGAGAATGCTTCAGTTAGGTTTAAAGTTTGCATTTGAAATTTATGGTGCAAAAAAGGTTTCGTTAAGTGTTTTTGAAAATAATGAATCTGCATATTTCTGTTATAAATCAGTAGGTTTTGACGATGTAATTATAGATAAGACAGAAATTTATTATGTTTTGGGAGAAGAATGGAAATGTAAAGAATTGATGATTGAAACTCAATAGCTCCCAGTTTGTCGCACTAAAACATTAAATAAGATTACTAAAGAGGAAGTAAAAACCAATAGCCGATACTTCCTTTTTTTGTTGCCAAAAATTCAAAAAATGGAAAGGAGAATTTATGGAAGAACTGAAAAACACAGATAAAAAAGGCATTAGCACAAAGAGAAAGATTGTAAAGACCACCTATGAGGTTGTTGTCCATTTCAATGAAAATGCAACTGAAACAATGCAAGATAAACTTACAAGAATAATGCTGAGGGAGCTTAGGAGAAAATCGAACGAAAAAAAGATGATTTTGATTAAAAAGTCCTTGACAAGTAGCAACAGGATTGGGTGCTGTAATACTTACTGTTGCACTTTCAAGAGTGAAAAGGCAGAATAATATATCTATTTTTATTTCAGGATTCTTTTTTGGAGGTGTTTTTGAGTATCTATGTTCGATATTTACTGAAGTCTTCTTTGGAATGAAGTTTTGGGATTATTCATATATGCCTTTTAATATTGACGGAAGAACGAATCTTTTGTTTATGTTCTTTTGGGGTATAGTTGCACTGGTATGGTTTAGATTTATTTATCCGCCGCTATCAAAAACAATTGAAAAGATTCCGCCTGTAACAGGAACTGTTTTAGCCTTTATAATAAAGGCATTTTTTATATGTAACGGTATAGTAACATCCATGGTAATGATAAGGACAACCGGCAGAAAAGAACAACCTGTGGCAAGAAATGTAATAGAACAGTTTATAGATGATGAGTATCCCAATGATGTGGTGAGAAAGCTTTGGCCTAATATGGATTTTTTGGAGGAGTAATGTAACTGTTGACATTACAATGACATATAGTATACTGATACCTAAAGATTGGAAGTCTGATATAAATTTCCGGATTTTATATTATACGAAAGGGTTGACTTTAATGCAGATTTCAAGCAGATTTACCATTGCATTACATATTTTTACATGTGTAGAATATTTTAAGGATAGAGAAAAAATAACAAGTGACTTTCTTTCAGGAAGCATAAGCTCGAATCCCGTTATTATAAGAAATATACTTTCACAACTAAGAAAGGCAGGTCTGATTACTGTAGCAAGGGGAACAGGTGGAATAGAAATTACAAGAGATTTATCGGAAATTTCTTTTTATGATATATATATGGCGGTTGAAGCTGTAAAGGAAGAAGGGTTATTCCATTTTCATGAATCACCGAATCCCTTGTGTCCTGTAGGAAAGAATATACATAGATTACTGGATGACAAATTGGTGCAAATACAGGAAGCCATGGAAAATAAAATGAAAGAATATACTCTTTTAGATATGAAAAACGGTATGGAAGAGTTTTGCTAAAGATGTCTGTCGGGCATCTTTTTTGTTTTTAGGGAGTAATAATAAGGAAATGATAGTTTAAAATGTAGGAGCTTCCAAAGTATAATTTATTTTATAATATAAAAAGTATTGACAAATTTGTTGTAATAATCTATATTACAACAAGTGACAAATATTAATTTTAAGCTTTTTAAAATAATGCTTTAATATTAGGAGAATAGTGTAAAAATATTTTGTATCACTATTTGTGCCATCACTTGGCGGAGAGGAGATTATTATGTCGGAGAAATTAAATAATGCAAAGAATTTATATATAAGAGGTATACAGGATGGAGAACTTGAAGAGGTTTTATCTTATTATATTGGAGAAAGTTATACTCAACACAGTACAGGTGTCGGAGAATAATAGAGAAATAGTACCAAGTAGGGAGGAATTAACCAATTCGGGTAAGTTCCAGTACTTTAGGAGGATAAATGATAAAGGAAATAGGGATATTATTAAGTACTAAATGGGATTTCTTTGGAAAGCTTTTGTTGGAGCATATTGAAATCTCATTGATTGCCATATTGATTGCAATAGTGTTTGGAGGTATAGTAGGGATTTTTATAAGCGAGTTTCAGAAAAGTGCAAAACTTACTTTGGGGGTGATAAACTTTTTATATACGATTCCATCTATATCAATGCTTGGATTTTTAATACCTTTTTCAGGTATAGGAAATGCTACAGCTATTATTGCTTTGACAATATACGCACTCCTACCTATGGTTAGAAATACTTATACAGGAATGATAAATGTGGATGCAGGTATATTGGAGGCGGCAAAGGGTATGGGAAGTACCAAAAAGCAGATACTTTTCAGAGTACAGATACCTCTTGCAATGCCTGTTATAATCTCAGGAATTAGAAATATGGTCACAATGACAATAGCACTTGCAGGTATTGCTTCATTTATCGGAGCCGGAGGACTTGGAGTAGCTATTTATAGAGGCATTACCACAAATAATGCCGCAATGACTATAACAGGAAGCTTGCTTATCGCAGTTTTGGCATTAGCGGTAGATTTTATTCTTGGATTTGTTGAAAAAAGAATGCAGATAAATGGGAAGGCTGCAAAAAAGCAAAACAGAATACTTGCTGTTATTTCGCTTGTCTTAATTTTTTGTATCTTGATTGTGGGATTACTTCCGAAGAAAAATAAAAATATAATCCATCTTGCGACAAAGCCTATGACTGAACAATATATTCTTGGTGAGATGTTAAAATTATATATAGAAAATAATACAGATTTATCCGTAGATATTACACAGGGAGTAGGTGGAGGAACCTCAAATATAGAACCGGCTATGGAAAGCGGTGAGTTTGATCTCTACCCGGAATACACCGGCACGGGCTGGAATATGGTATTAAAACATGAAAATCAGTACAGTGAAGAACAGTTTGATATTTTACAAAAAGAATATCAGGAAAAGCTCGGACTTACATGGAATGTAATGCTTGGCTTTAATAACACCTACGGCATTGCCCTTAGAAGAGATATTGCAGTAAAGAATGATATAAAAACATATTCCGATTTACAAAAACTGAATGGGAAGCTTATTCTTGGTGCCGAATATGACTTCTTTGAGCGTCAGGACGGATATGATATGTTAAGAAAAACATATAATCTTTCATTTGCCTCTACAAGTGATATGGATATGGGACTTAAATATCAGGCGATAAACAGCGGTAAAATAGATGTAATGCCTGTAAATACTACAGACGGTCAGCTGTCTCAGGCGGATGTTGTACTTCTTGAAGATGATAAAGGAATGTATCCGTCATATCAGGCAGGAATGGTGGTCAGAGAAGAAATATTCAACAAATATCCACAGCTTCACAGTGCTTTGCAAAAATTTGATAAGCTGATAAATGAGTCGGATATACAGAGGATGAACTATGAAGTGGAGAGTGAAAAGAAAGAGCCGAGGGATGTTGCAAAGGCATTTTTATTAGAAAAAGGGCTTATAGAATAGGAGGATTTATGGCAATAGCTATTGAGTTTTCACATATAAGAAAAAGTTATGGAGATACGGTAATTATACCGGATTTGAATTTACAAATAGAAAAGGGAGAGTTTGTTACCATTGTAGGCTCTTCAGGTTGTGGAAAAACTACCGCTTTAAAGATGATTAACGGACTTTATGAGCCTACATCAGGAGATATTTTTGTAAATGGAGAAAATATCAAGAATATAGATATGATTAGGTTAAGAAGAAGTATCGGCTATGCTATACAGGGCAGTGTTCTATTCCCGAATATGACGGTTGAAGAAAATATTTCCTATGTTCCAAGCTTATGGAATAAAAATGACAAGGAAAAGACTAAAAAGGCTGTGGATAAATGGATGGAGGTAATAGGTTTGGATCCGTCAATGAAGGACAGATATCCGTCAGAACTTTCCGGAGGGCAGCAGCAAAGAGTAGGAATTGCAAGAGCTCTTGCGGCATCTCCTGATATTTTACTGATGGATGAGCCCTTCGGAGCGGTAGATGCTATCACAAGGGAACAATTACAAAATGAATTGAAGTCTTTACATAAAAAAACAGGTATCACTATATTGTTTGTAACTCATGATATTGAAGAAGCATTAAAGCTTGGTACAAAGGTTTTGGTACTTGATAAGGGTGAGATAGAGCAATTCGATAAGCCGTCTGAGATAGTGCAAAACCCTGCCACGGATTTTGTAAAAAAGCTTGTGGAAAAGCAAAGAAGAGCCTGCAACCTGCCGGATGAAAGGCTTAGAGAGTGCGAGTATTGCGGTGCATATATTCTTTAATAACAGGGGGTATATATGAATCAAAATGAAAGACTGAAATTTCTTATAGATGCTTTTAAGGAAGAATTTTGGTCATAGTGGTCGAAACATATTTATTTTAACAGATATATTGATACCCCAAAGCCTGTATATAAAGATTCGTTTTAATTGGTAAAGGATAAGTACTATTTTATAATTACTACAAATATTGACCACAGGTTTCAAATGGAGGGATTTGACAAGAACAGGCTTTTCTACACACAGGGTGATTATGGTTTGTTTCAGAGAACAGATACAAATTGTAAAGATACCTATGATAATAAAAATTCGATTTATGCATGCTTAAATTTGAAAGAGGCATTTTGTCCTGAAAAGATAAATGACAGAAGTATTTGTATAGATGGGGACATTGGAGAGGTATTGAAAGAATTAAAATAAATATTATGGGAATATAAAGCGATTTTAATAACAGAAAACACCCCCACATCGGATAAAAAATCCGATGTGGGGGTGTTTTATATACTGATTTTAGCGGCAGGAGAATTATTTAAAGTTTCTTCAATATATTTGTTTATAGATATCTTATTACTTGTTGCATATACAAATATTTTCTTGTGGAGTTCTGGTGAAAGACGAATATTAAAACTTCCCTTAAATGCAACTTCAGGCTCTTTACCCTGAGCCTTACAAGTATCCAAATAGTCATCAACAGCACCATGAAAATCATCTAACAGTTCTTTAGCATTTTCACCTTCATAAGAGATCAATGATCTTATACCTAAGACTTTTCCAAAGAAAATACAGTCTTCTTCAGAAAATTCAACGCTTCCGATATATCCTTTATACATAATAGTATTATTCATATGAGTCCCTCCTGTTCTAGAATTATTATAAGTTGTTTTATTTGATATGCCTTTAATTCTTTTTGTGGATGTGGTTTATGAAGCAAAATACTCCCAAAGCTATTATTAACAAAGATTACTCTGGAACCACTGGTTTTTCCTTTGTTTGAACGAACATAGCCGAAGTAGTTTAATAGGGTTTCTGCATCATTAAAAGTAAAATCTTTAGGATTAGACTTGAGATGTTTTATAAGTTTTTCTTTTTGCCCCATAGCATTTCTCCTTTTCTATATTATATCTTATTGAAGATAATTTTACAACTAAAAATAGTTGCAAAATTATTTATATGTTTTATATACTAATATATCTCCGGTATGTGGAAAGAGTTTTATTTATTTAATAATTGAGATATAATTTATATATTTAAGTATAGTGGAATTTATAGAATAAATTTTTATAAAATATTAAGTTCAAAAAAGAAGGGAAGATAGATATGAAGACTATAAGCTTTAGATTAGAGGATTCAATTTATGAAGAATTAGGGAAAATGCTGGATGAAATGGGACAGACTAAACAGACATTTTATGAGACATTTACAAAAACTGCATTGAGAGAGAAGTATTCCATTTATTATCAAAACTCTTTTATCGGATAAAAATAGCAATAATAGAAGAAAAATAGAGGCATTTGAAAGATTAGAGGCGGTAAGAAAAGAAAATAAAGGAGAAATTGATTATTAGGGGTGTATGGAATAAATTTATACACAAGGAGTTTTTTGAGTATGAATAAAAATAATAAAATTTTATCAGTAATTCTTGCATTACTTGCGGCAGCTTTTTATGCAATAAATACGCCATTTTCCAAGCTGCTGCTTGATAAGATAGCTCCTACATTTATGGCATCTTTTTTGTATCTTGGAGCAGGAATTGGTGTAGGAATAATGTATTTATTTCATGCCAAGTCGGAGGATAAATTTGAAAGGCTTACAAAGGAAAATCTTTTATATACGGTAGGTATGATAGTTTTGGATATTCTGGCACCGATTTTTTTAATGATAGGGATAAATACAGGTTCAGCTTCCAATGCTTCATTACTTGGCAATTTTGAGATTGTGGCTACAGCAATCATAGCACTTTTGGTATTCAAGGAAAGTGTAACACTAAGGCTTTGGTGTGCCATAGTTTTTATTACAATATCAAGTATAGTTCTTTCATTTGAGGGTACGGGAAGCTTTAAGTTTTCTATAGGCTCATTATTTGTTATATTGGCAACCTGCTGCTGGGGGCTTGAAAATAATTGTACAAGAAAGCTTGCAGATAAAAGTACATATGAGATTGTATTTTTAAAGGGGATTTTTTCGGGTACAGGTTCATTTTTAATTGCAATTTTTATAGGAGAAAGTATCCCTGAAATCAAATATATAATATTTGCTCTATTGCTTGGATTTGTAGCCTATGGTCTTAGTATCTTTATGTATATAAGGGCTCAAAGAGATTTGGGAGCTGCAAAAACCGGTGCATATTATGCGGTAGCTCCATTTATAGGTACCTTTTTAGCTTTTATTGTAAATGGAGAGAGGCTGACGGCAGTATATTTTACAGGTCTTATTTTTATGATAATAGGAAGTACGATTGTTATATATGATACAATGCTAAAAAATCATATACATTATCATATACATACAATTGTTCATACACATAACGGTTCCACTCATAAACATATTATTAAGCATGAGCATAAACATAAACATTTTTGTTCGGAAAAAAATCATTATCATAAACATGATGATTATATAAATAGCGATGAACATAAACTGATGCATGATAAGAATTTGTAGAATCCAAAGACAATCTATGTGATAAAATATTTTATAAATAGGTATAATATGGGAGGTAGAATATGGATATAATTATAAAGGAAGCAAGAATAGAAGATGCTAAAAAGCTTATAGAATATACAGGGATAGTGGGCTCGCAAACAGAATATTTGAGTTTTGGAAAAGAAGGTATAGGCGTCAGCTTGGAAGAGGAAGAAGCATTTATTCGTGGTATTGTTGAAAATCCAAAATCAGTAATGTATCTTGCATGGAAAGACGGGGAAATAGTCGGATGCAGCGATATCAGAAATCTGCCAAATAAAATGAGCCATAGAGCTGACTTTGGAATAACTGTAGTGAAATCGGAATGGAGGAAAGGTATAGGCAGTATGCTTTTAGAAAAATGTATCAGCTTTGCAAAGGAGTGTGGGTTAGAAATAATAAATCTTGAAGTAATGAGTGAGAATACACGAGCTATAGGTCTGTATAAAAAATTCGGCTTTGTAAAGACAGGAAAAACACCTGCATGTGTCAAGGTAAATGAAAGATATATAGATGCCGATACTATGTATTTGAATTTAAGGAATATATAATCGCTATATTGAATAAATATGCAGATAGCCTTAGAAATAATATATAAGAAAAGAGAATTGCCTTGTTATAAGATCTGTATATTCTTATAACAAGGCATAAATATTTATATACTTAAAACAAGGAAATTACATCGTATCAGGTGATTTTTCAATATTTTCCTCCCAAAAAAGTTCATCCAGACTCTTATCAAGTGCATAGCAAATGGATAGACAGAGTCGAATGGTGGGATTATAATCCCCTTTTTCAATTGCATTTATAGTCTGGCGACTTACGCCTACAATTTCAGCAAGTTGTTGCTGCGAGAGATCCTTAGCTGCTCTGGCGGATTTTAATCTTAGATTTTTCATTTTCATACCTCATTCAGTCATCTTTTCTATGCTTATCAAGAAACATTTTAAGCAATATATTCAATATCAAAAGTAAAAAGAAGACGGTCAATACAGGATATAAGCCCTCGCTAAGCCCAAGTATTCCATTTTGAAACATTTTGTGATCAACTACTGATTTTACTGTCATAAAAAGATTCAGTAAAAATAATGTGACAAAAATAAATATGTATTTTACAAAATTGGTGTATTTATACCCCCAATAAGCATCATGAAAGATAAGATATGCATTGAGTACAGTGCCTGATAAAAAAAGTATTATAATTATAACAAGTCCGGGTGATACAGGTAATGGTATCTCTTCTTGTATATAAGCATATGTAAATCCTAATGCCGTCATGGTGATAAAAGCATAGCAATATCCTCTCCCACGAATACTCATCTGTCTTTCGTCATATTCCGTCCTTTTCTTTTGCTTTATAGCAAAAATTAAAGTAACAATAAGACCAATTGTAAATCCAAATAATAAACCTATTTGATATGAACTCATAAAACTCCTTCCTGACATATTGTCAAATATATATTACACCTATAATATACATCTTTCTTTACTTTATGTCAAATATATTTTGCTTTTTATTGGGTATATTTGATTTTATATATTGTAGAATATTTGACAGCAGCCTGTTAAGATATTATTATAAAAGTATAAATAACAGCTTTTACACATTTTTTAAAGTATAAGGAGATATTTGATTATGAAAAAGATTGTAATTAATACAGTTCTTATATGTATATGTATTTTAAGTATATTTTTTTTAATCTACAGATTTAGTAAAGTAAAACAAATGAAAAAAGATTATGGTGTATTTATTGGTGCTGATAATATTGATAAAATAAAAGGCTATAATGTGGTGGTTGTAGAACCTGCATCAATTGATATAGGCGGTGTGGAATCTCTTCATAAAACAAATGAAAAAATATATGCCTATCTTAATATAGGCTCACTGGAAGAATATCGTTCGTATTTTAATGAGTTTAAAGAAAAGACTCTTGGTCTATATGAGAATTGGGAAGATGAATATTGGATGGATGTATCGGATGTTGCCTGGCAAAAGTTAATTGTGGATAAACTTGGAAGAGATATTGTGGATAAGGGTTTTGACGGGTTTTTTATAGATAATTGTGATGTATACTATTATTATCCGAATGAAGAGATATTTAACGGACTTTCTTCTATATTGCAGGGATTAAGGAGCTTAAATATGACAAAAAAATATAAGATTGATATTATAATCAATGGAGGAGATACATTTGTAAGCAAGTGCATTGAGAATAAAACTGCAACAGAATTATTTGACGGTGTAAATCAGGAATGTGTTTTTACAGATATAGATTTTGAAAATAAAACATATAAGGAAAAGGATGAGAGTGACAGAGAGTATTTTAAGGAATATTTGTCTAATGTAAAAAAGTATATACCGGAAGTATATCTTATAGAATACGGTGCAAACAGTAATTTAATAAAGGAAATTGAAAATTACTGTAATGAAAACGGTTTTTATTGGTATAATGCCAAAGAATTGGAATTAAAATAAGGAGATAGAATGAAATTTAATTCACTGATACCTGAACTGACAGTGTCTGATATAGAAATAAGTAAGAAATTTTATTTGGAAGTTTTAGAATTTAAATTGGAGTATGAAAGAGTGGAAGACTTATTTATATTTATTTCTAAGGAAGGAAATCAGCTTATGCTTGAACAGGAAAACGGTGCATGGAACACCGGTGAACTTGTTTTTCCATATGGCAGAGGAGTAAATTTTGAAATGAATATTGATGATGTTGAAAGCCTGTATAATAGAATAATAAAACTGGGTATAAAGCCTTTTAGAGAATTAAAGAAAAATATCTATAAATGCAATGGGGAAGATATATGTCAAAATGAATTCCTTATACAGGATCCGGATGGATATCTGTTAAGGTTTACAGACTAAGCCGAATATTTTTATTGAGCGAAATACATTATAAAAAATCATATGAATCAAATAGTCATTCATATGATTTTTTGTTGTTTACTGACAAATAAAAAAATATAACGACGATTAAATTAATACAATCTTAAGAAAATATTTTTTTATGTCTCATTTGACAGTTTAAAAACAAAGTAAAATATAGTAGAATAGTATGGATTTTAAAAAATCAAATTTTGTCATAAGGAGGTGTAGGGGAAATCAATTATTTTTCATTTTCTATAACGCAAGAAGAAAGAAAATGGAAGCTCTGTTTATATGGAAAAGGGCTAGGTTCATGTAAACAGTCAACTCCTTAGTGCGGGAGTTTTATTTATTGGGCGGTTTGTCCATGCAAGAGGATAGACAATACTATGATAGAGAATTTAAAATCGGGGGTGGATTACTTGGGCTAGGTATGAAACTCTTATTTCAAGTGCAATAAATAAGATTTTATATTCTTTATATTTTAACGGAGGAATGAACTGGATAGTGATTTTATTTTGTATGAAAAAACAAATAGAGGTGATATATGAAAAAGAACGGTAATAAGGGTAAAAGACTTTTGGCAGGTCTGTTATCCTTTTTAATGATAGCAAGCGGAACACCTCCGGGTGAATTAAGTGTGAATGCAAGTACACTTATTCCTAATACATCATTAAACGATACGGACAGATATCCGTATATGTCAAATAGCAGCAGTAGTACAGGAGTTACCTATGGTTCTTCAGAATCTACAGGTTTTACATTTCAAAAAATGGGTACAGGATTAGCCGGTTTGCTTACAAACTATGATCCTGCGGATTTATATACACAGGGTGCATCAATGTTCTCTCCCAATATAGGAAATACAAACTCATTTAATATTGCTGCAGTTATTGATGACAGTGTTGCTGCCAGAAGCGGTGCACAAAAGGGCTATGATACTTCTGTTCGTACCGCTTTTGGAAAAGATTATTGGCCTACATACTATGGTTTTGGAGAACCGAGAGCAAATGATACGGATTCGGCTCTTACATATCTAACACCATATGTAACATATAGGACTGACGGAATTACACCGGATGATGCTTTGTTACAGGGAAATGACTATTTCGCTCCTATAGGTGGAGGTAAATTTAAATCAACCGATCCTAATGTGTTTCCGGTAAAATTATTTCCGGCAACATATAATGGTGGAATAACAGAGTTACAGGTACCGGGAAAACCTGTCGGAACTAAGATAGAAGTGCGTCAGGAGATAAAACCTGATGATAATGATAAAAACTTATTGGTAAGATATACCGTATTAAATCCTACAAGTGACCCTGTTAAATTTATGATTGGAAATGAGTCGGATACATTTTTGTATAATCATGATCAGGCTCCGATTCTTGTTACACAGGGTGGAACCCATCTTCATATGATGGCAAATAATGGTGATAAATACCAACTTTCGGATTTTGATGTAAAGGTAAAGGAGGGAGACGGAAGAGTCTGGGCAGGGCAATGGCCTATGACACCATGGGATGCTTCAAATACTGCGGTTTATCATACGGGATTTGCTTTTGCAAAATCAAGAGATTCTTTGATACAGGGATTTGACTCTGCAGCAGCATTTTCAGCTTATTTTGATCTTGCTCCCGGAGAGCAAAAGACTGCAACATTTGAGGTTTCCATGAGAGTTTCCGTATATTATGTAGATCCTACATATGGAAATCAAAACGGTGCATCTACAGGATATATTACAAAGCCTTTTAAGACTGTACAGGATGCTTTGGATGCAATAGGAGCAAGCGGAACTGAAAAGGCATATATCTATGTTATGGAAGATACACAGATACCTGCCACGGTTAATTGGAACAATGCACCAAATTTAAAGAGTCTTACTATTCAAACAAGTATTTATGATAAAATCGGTGCATCAATAACTGTTTCAGATACAGATGGTTATTATGGAGACCATCCTACAGATATGCCGGACGGAACAATTAAAAAATTGATTCGTAAAGACGATTTTGCAGGTGATCTTATTGAAGTGCCTGCAGGAAAAACCTTGACTCTTACAAATATTGAGATAGATGGAAATAAGGCAAATACTGATGCGGCAGGTACAGTAGTAACAGGTGCTCTACTTAAAGTTGACGGTCAGCTAAATTTAAAGACTGATACCACCCTTACAGGTAATAAAGTTCAAAATACTGCTTCCTCTTCCGCTATAAATGTGGGAAGTACAGGAAAAGTAGCGGCAAATGCCGGAACAGGAAGCATAAATATTACAGGAAATGAGTCTACAAATAAGGTCTCAGCGGTAAGTCTTAAGGATGCCATGGCAATTACAGGTTCCACACCTACAGCATATCCTTTCACATTAAACGGTAATGTAAATGTAACGGGAAACACTACGACTGACACGGTTACAAACACTACAACAGATGCAAATATCGGTCTTGGTGCAAATTATTTGTACATACCGAAGGGACCGAAGTTTACAGGTACTATCGGTGTAAACGAGGTTGATGAATCAAGACTTCCTACAGCAAATACCGAGGGAAGTACAGTACTTGATTTTGCAGGAAGAGGCAGCATTGCTTTACCGTATTCGATTGGAAGTATAAAGGCTGATAAAGCCGGACAAACTATTGCACCGGGAAATGTTTCACAACAGGTAAGAACAGGCACAACAATAAATGCTGAAGCTAATCAGATTCAAAATGTTGCCTATCTTAAAGCTCCTGTTTACAGCATAAATATTAACTATGTGGATGAGGACGGAAACAGTATACCGTTTTCAGATATGAATTTCGGAAGCATACCTGTCACAGAACATGTAAATGCAAATCCTTTTACAAAGACATTCCCTGCAGGTGCGGGTATAAAGTATAAATTACCTACTCTTACAGGAACATATACAGGCTTTGTACTGGACAGAGTGGATGTACCAAGTACTGTAACTACAGTTCTTGCAGAGAAGGATGCTTCAAATATTCCTACAGGAAATATTATAGGTACTATGGGAACAACTCCTGTAAATATTACGGTTTACTTTAAAAAGAATGTTGTTCGTTATCATTTTGATACCAAGGGCGGAAATAATATAGCCGTTATGGAAGAGGGTGTAAGCAGCAGTGCTACTGCCACAACTCTTGGGGTAATACCGACTCCTGCAAAATACGGTTATAATTTTGCAGGTTGGACAACATATATAGATACAGATGGTGATGGAGAATATTTGGCAGGCACAGATACTGACGGAACAGCATTTACCGGTGTAGGAGCTCCTGCAACATTCCCGGCACCTACAACTTCAGGAGATGTATATTTATATGCAAACTGGACACCTGATACCACATTACATAATTTTACGGTAACACATAAGAATTCAAATATGACTCTGCCGATAGATTTTGGAACGGAACCACCTGTTACATACAGCTTTACTCAACCGATAACAAAGGATCCGCTTACATCCATTGCAGGATATACCTTTAATACAGGAGTACTTAATCCTTATGCGGCGGGAAATGTAAATCCTACTACAGGTCGTGTTGCCGCCACTATGAATACGGTTGGCGTTGATTTGACATACCACTATAAAGTTGATCCGGGCATTACATTTAACTACACTGTTCATCACCGTGACAGTGCGGGAAATACTTTGGCAGCCGATCAAAGCGGAGCGCTAAATGCTGAACAGATTTTTTCAAGTCAGCCTGATACATCAATTACAGGATATGATTACACATCCTTTAACATAATTAGAGGTGAACATGAAGATTTGACATATCCGAATTATAAAACAGGACTTAACAGTACAGGTTTTATAACATTAAATGATCAGACAAGCGGTAATTTCACTGCACATATGCCTAATCAGGATGTTGAGATAACTTATCTGTATACGGCTGATTCATCAAATAATCTTGTTCGTAGATTTTTTGACAGAGAAGTACCTAACAGTGTACTTGCAAGCAGTGTTGACGGTATAGCACCGGGTTCTGTAATAACAAATATGCAAATACCTGCTATTGGAACTACAGTCGGTGATAAGCTTTACGGATATATTTGGGATGCAAATTCAATTGCCGATATAAATCCGGCAGGATTCACATGGGGAATGGTAAATCCTGCAGACGGAGCATTAAACGGAGCAATGCCGATATCCACTACAGGTCCTATAAGTGTAGACTATAAACTCAGTCGAGATCCGAGTAAGTGGAGAGCTATAAACTTTATGGTTGCGGATACTCCAAATAATGAAGGGAGTATAAGTGCACTTTTACCCGGAGTTCCAACCACATATCTTGGAAGTGACTCAACTGCACTTGGTGATGCGAAGGCGGATACATTTAATAAGCTTAATGCACAAGGAAGTATACCCGCTACAGTAGCAAACAGATATTATAAATTTGACGGTTGGTATATGGATGCAGCGGCTACAATACCTGTCGGACCGACAGATCCTCTGCCAATCGGAAGTACGCCGCTTACATTATTTGCAAAATTTGTAGAAGATCCGGATATGTGGATCGATATAAACTTTGCCGCAAATGAAAATGGAAGTGTTACTACACCGACTACATTGCATAAACCTTTTGATTATAAATGGGGGCAGATACAAAATGATTTACCGAGCACTATTCCTGTAGCAAACTATAATTTCGCATCATGGAGTGACAGTGCGAACAATATAATGACTGTAAATTCCTCCCTGACAAATCATGCTACATACTATGCTAACTTCTCAAAAGATCCGGTTATATGGGGACTTACCATAGGTTCCATAATTCCAAGCGGTCATCTTGGAAGTGACGGAAGCGGTGAGATAAGAATAAATGGTACTAAACCGGGAAATGTATATGTAATAAGCGATAAGAACGGAAAGATTGTTGCAGTTGTGACAGGAAATTCCGTAGGAAGTATTACCAATGTTTCTGATTTGATCCCCGGAGCACATTATGATGTACAGGAGGGTACACCTGATACCATTGCAACAGTCGGAAATCAGACATCAACTATTACAGGAAGCTCTATTTCATCACCTATAGATACATATATTCCTACAGTGGAGAATAATTACAGCATAGGTTATGATCCTGATAATGAGGGAATGGCTCAGATTGTAATAAATCCCGCCGACACGGATGCGGATTATGCTCTTATTGATGAAAAAGGAAATGTATTAAATTATCAGGGAAGTGATAACGGATGGATAGGTTCATCAGGAAATCCTTCTATAGTTACATTTAATAATCTAAACCCTAATGAAACATATACTGTTGTGGCAAGGAAAAAGGGAGATACATCTATTTCCAATCCGCTTAGTAAATTACCTGATGGAAATACTATTATTGCAAATCCCGGAGATATGGCAGATGCGCCTAAATATATTGTAGAGGCTATAAATGGTGAAGTTGTAATGGTCGGAGCAAATACGGTTAAATCAGAAAGCTTTAGTGAGGCAAGGGCGGGAGATCTTGTAAATCTTCATGCCGATCCTGTAAATGCTTCAGGGTATAACTTTAAATACTGGCAGGTTCTTGCAGGAAGAGCTGTAGGAGTTACCGGAAAGATAGTTTCCAATGATTATTCATTTACACTTTCAAATTCAAATATTGTATTTAAGGCAGTATATGATTTACCTAAAGTAGCAGCTGATGATGCGGATGCCGATGAGGAGATAAGAGGCGGCGCGGTAGGAGAGTTCGGACTTAATCCGAATCAGATACCGGCACTTGCACATGAGTTTACAACACCTCAGGATCAATCTTTAATCGGCATAAACGGTGCAAAGGTTGATTACAGAGTAATATTCTCAAAAAGAGAAGCAAGTAATGCAGAAAGTAACTTGGTAAAACCTGTTTCTGTTTCGGGAACGGATCATCCTGATGCTTATACAGCAGCTTATGCACTTGATATAGAGCTTGAGCGCTATGTGGACGGAAGAAAGGTCGGAAGAGCTACAGCATCCAATGCAAGCATTGATGTAGTCGGACAGCTTCCGGCAGCGGATACGGATCAGCTTGATTACGAAATCTTTGATGTAACCACAGGAACACCTGTTTTAGTAAGCTATGTCGGAGACCTTGACAATAATGCCGGACTGTTTAAGTTTAATGCTAATTTAAATCATACCTATATAGTTGTTTACTCAAAGATATTTAAGGTAGTATTTGTAGACAATAAGCCTGTACTTGATTATCAATATTTGAATGATACAAGCAGGAATTTCTATCACAGATTTAAAGTAAGAAGAAAAGAAGCTGTAGAGGATACATATTATTCGCTTGATTACTCTCTTATACAAGCTTATGCTGACGGAGAAAATGCCGGAAATCTTGTAACACCTTTTGAGGATATTTACGGTGTTGAATATAATTATAAAAACTGGTCAAAGAAAGAGAGTTCATTCTCAGTATTTAAACCTGATACAGCCATTACAAAGGCAACTACGGTATATGCTTACTATGAGAATAATAAGCCTAAGGTAGATAAAGCGAGAGTGGATCTTGGAAATACAATTGAGACTGCAAAAACCTTACTTGATGATCCGTATTTGAAGCTGGGAGAAGCAGATGAGATCAAAGCTAAGATATTGGAAGCTATGGATATACTGGCTTGGGCAAGAGATATACCGGATAAAGACGGTGTTGACCACAGAAGAATGGCAAACTATGAAGAATTACAAAAGGCTATAGACGGCTTGCTTGAGATAATAAATAAGTATAGAGATGTTTCTTTTGGAAGAGCTGCCGACAGAGTAAGAAGAACCGGAGGTTCAAGCGGAGGCGGAAATTCTTCAGCAGGTAGAGGTTCAATCCTTCTGACGCCGGGAGAGAAAAATACTGCAAAGAACAAGGCATCACTGGAAGGAAGTAATGTGACAAGCTTTGTGCTTGGAACTGACGGCAAATGGGAGATTAATCCTGTGACAGGAGGTTGGAGCTTTGTGCTAAATGGCGGACTCCCGCTTAACTCTTCATGGGGTAAGATACAGATACCTGATAAAAACGGAAATCTTGTCAGCAGATGGTATTTCTTTGATTCAAAGTCAACAATGGTTACCGGATGGCTACAGGATCCTTCTACAAAGAACTGGTACTATATGAATACGGCAAAAGGTGAATTCGAAGGTCAGATGGTTCACGGATGGGTATTGGATGGCAATACAAATCTATGGTATTACATGGATGAAAACAATGGTGCATTGACAAAGGGATGGCACAGGGATTCACAGGATGGAAGATGGTATTATCTGGATAATTCCGGTGCAATGCTTACCGGATGGCAAAATATTTCCGGAAAGAACTATTTTTTTAATCAGGATGTAGTAAATCCTACATATGAGTGGAATGCCGCTGATATGAGATGGGATTATATAATTACATCTTCCAGACCATATGGCTCAATGTATGAAAATGAAAAAACACCTGACGGCTTTTTGGTAAATGCCAATGGTGAAAGGATTCAGTGATATCGGAGAGAAATATGAAAAGAATACAAAGAAAAATTGCTTCCCTGTTGACGGGAACAATGATAGTAACTCAGCTGGCAACATTGCCGGCATGGGCTGCTACCACGACTCATATTAAATTTAATTTTACGGACTTAAATCCTTCTATAAAAAATATTGTTTCAAATGTGGATATTACAGGTGGTGCATCAAACACTTTAATAGATGACGGAAGCGGGAACTTCCACGGTATGGTGGTGGATACAAGCAATCATTTTGTATATCTGCCATTTGTAAATCCTGTTACCGGCAATCCAAATAACGGAACATTTGATAATACAAAGACATTGGACGGCAAGACATGGGATGTAATGGGGCTTGACGGATATGTTATAAACAGCTGGAGCAGTGCAAAAGAAAACGGATTTGATCTATGGAGGATGGACAGTGTCAATTTTCCTCAGACTGAAAGAACATATTATGCAAAGCTGGGTGCAGATCCTTTAAAGACCTATGATTTAAAAGTAGAGTATAAGTCGGCAACAGGTGTTTATGTACCCGGTATTCCTGCCGATACAACCACATCACAGCATGTACTTGACAGTATTCCTCAGTCACCTGTTATTCCTGAGGGATTTAAGATAACAAATACAAATGTAGATGATACCGTTAAATTCTTTGATCATGGAACTACAACAGCTTTTACAGGTTTTAATGCAAGTGCTGCAGGTTTTTCTATGGATGCAGACTTTAATGTAAGCGGAACCATGGTTAATAAGGACACGAATATTACATTTAATTATGAGGTAAATCGTGATATAAAAAAGACATTGCAGGTAGTGGATGAGATATATCAGGATAATGCTTTGACTACTTTATCAAAAAGAATGAACAGAGCGGGAGGAACATATACCGAGTATGCATTGTTTGATGTAGAGACAAAAAATATAAATCCTAATCAGAATTTACTTGATGCTTCAAGCGGTGCAGCCAGATATATTTTAAAAGAAGTAAAAATAAACTATATTGACAGTGAGAGAAATATTGCAGCCGGAAATGCCGCAGCAAATGATACATTGTTAACAAATGATATTACCACTTCAGCGGGAACATATACAAGGATTAATGCAAATCCTGTAAATGCGGCTACCGATCCGGGTAAGATAAAGGGTAATATGCCGAACCAGGATGTAAAGATAACATATAAGTATTATATTAATCCGACATTTGAAACCACATTAAGGGTGAAGTATGTGGATGACAGAGGTAATGATATTACCGATAAAATAGTTTCAGGTCTGGAAAACGGTACAGCATATCCTACATCATCAACAGGTTTGAATAATGGTGATATTTACAAAGAGGTGGATGGAGCAGGAAAGGCAATATATCTTGATATAAAGGCAGGGTATAATGCAGGTCAGTATGATATTCATATACCTGTACCTGAGGTTCCAAATTACAGATATGGTGCAACAGATCATCCGAAAGCACAATTAAACGGCGGTACAGCTACATGGGGAAGTTCATATCAGACAGCCATAGCAAGTATTGATTCAAGCTGGACAAGTGCAAATCCGTTTTTTGATCTTACAACGGTGGCAACAGGTCCTATAGAATCAAAGGAAATTGTTGTAACATATTCCGTTGATCCTACCGCTGTAGTTCAACTTATACCGATAAACGGAGCAGGTGGAAGCATCAGAGTGGCGAATAATCCGTCAGCTGCAACTTATGATGTAAATACGGATACTGCAATCAATCTGTCAAGAATAAATACAGTCGGAAGCAGCACATATGATGTCAATATAGATCCTTCCGATATGATTTATTATCCTGTTCCAAATGCCGGATATAAATTTGATCATTGGGAAACAGGTGCAGACCTCGGTACTCAGAGGGTAAATTTGAATATCGGAACAACACAGACTCTCACAGGTATACCAAACAGTAAGAATACGATAACATTAAAAGCGGTATTTGAAAAAGAACCTAATAAGTTTAATCATTATCATTTTAATATCGGAAGTCATATAAGTCCTCTTCCGCTAGGTCAGGATGCGGAGATAGCAAATGTGGATGCAAGCGGAAATCCTGTTGCACTCACATTCGGATCACTCAGTGCATATACTGCCGTTACTCCGGATGCAGGATACACAATACAGTGGTATGACGGTACATTTAATCCTATAGATGCCACAACGCCTATCAACAGTTTAAACGGGCAGACTTTCACAGCATTTGCACAGCCTGTAAGTGCACTTGCGGCAAATACACCTGTATCAAGCGGACAGCTTCATCCGGGAAATGCTACACCTTCAATACAGATAGATCCGTCAACTATTGATACAAGACTAAGATATGTGGTGGTAGATCCTGCTACAGGAAATGTAGTCTGTGAGACAAATGGTGCAAATCTGGTTTCAACAGGTGGTGAAATAAATGATCCTGCATTGACACCCGGACAAAACTATCAGGTATATACGGCATTACCTACTGCGGTTATATCAGTAGGAAACCCTATTCCAAGCACTGATGTTTCAGCACCTGCAAGTGCAACTATACCGACCACCGTAAATCCTTTGGTTGAGGTGGATCCAAGCAACAGAGGAAAGGCAAAAATTACTATAGAACCACTGTCTGCAAATACAGATTATGCACTTATAGGTCCGGGTGGAGTGGTATATCCGTTTACAACACCTACAGGAAGCAATCTTGTGTTTGATAATCTTGATCCGGATGTGAATTTCCAAATAGTTGCAAGACCTACCGGAACAAATACTGATCCTTTAACAAGACAGGCGGATACAGTACCTACAGTTGTAAGTACCGCAAATTTAGCTATAAGAAATTCAAACAATGATATTACATTGATATCAGATGCCACTCCACAGTACAGTTTCCTTCGTTTTAACGGAAATAATGTTACAGGAGCAAATCCTCTACAGGGAGTAGCAGAGGGAACACATGTTGAAATAAAGGCTGCACCTTTAGATAATAACAGTAATATATTCCAAGCATGGAATGTGGTAAGAGGTATCAGAAACTACACAATACTTGGTGACAGAATTTCATTTAATATGCCTAATGTTCCGGTTACCATACAAAGTGTATTTGCTTCACCTACAGGAAATACCTGGGCTAAGGATTATATTGACAATTTGAATTCAAATCAGGATGTCGGTGTCATATACCCTATGGTAAATGACAGTGGTGAATTCAGAATTCAGATTATAAAGTCAAGTATGCCTACAGCTACAAGAAATGAAATTGCAGCAGAAACTGATGACAGCTTCAGACCTGTATTTTTAATAACATTTAATATTCAAAAGAAAAATCCGGCTACAGGTATATGGGAGAATTATACAGATCCAAGCGGAGCGAATATAAGCTTTGATGTAAATATCGAAACAGGAGCACTTTTAAGTAATAGAAATTATGCCTTCTATGAACTTGGAGGAAGTTTTGCTTCACCTTCAAATGCAGGCAGCTCGGTGATAAATCTTTACACAGGAGTGGACTTTACGTCAACCTCATATACAGGTGATTTTACACTTACTGTTTTAAACGGTTCAACATACGGATTCGGATATACTCTTCCTGATGATGTGAAAACGGTCATTGTAAGAGATGCAAGAGATAATCGTCTTGTTTCTACACTTCATATTGCATCTACAAAGGTGATAGAAGATTATTCGGCTTTATACACAGCAAATCTTACAAGAGAGTATGTAGATAATAATGGTATTACATGGCATTATGAAGGCATAAGTGATGACAGAAATTCCTTTGTACCTACCGACACAACTGCAAGAGTACTTGCAGATGCCACAGTTTATTTGTATTTTTCAAATGACAGAGCGGACAGAAGCAAGGCTGTTGATGATTTGGAGAAACTTATACAAAAAGCAAATATTGAGCTACCGGGAGTTGCAAACACAGATATGCTTCAAACTGCAATAGATGCTGCAAGAGCGGTTCTTGCACAAATAAACAGAAAAGCTTCTACAGCCGAATTAAAAGCTGCCTATGATGCACTGGAGCTTGCATTAAAAAATACAGGTAAAAAGAGCGGTGATAATCCTTCACCAAGTGCACCAAGTAATTCAAATAGAGGCAGCTCAGGCAGAGGAGGAAGTAGCTCCGGAGGCTCAGGCGGAGGAAGAAGCAAATCCAATTCATTGTCTACAACAGCACCTGTAGTTGTAGGAAGCAGTGGAAACTGGGAGCTTATAAATCCTGAAGAGGCTTCAAGTAATCTTGACAATTCTAAATGGATATTTAAGTTAAACAATGGTGAGAGAGTAAAGGGATGGCAAAAACTCAGCTATACTTATGAAGGTAAAACCAAGGAAGAATGGTACCATTTTGAAGAAGACGGTATTATGAACAGCGGATGGTTTCTTGATAAAAATACTGATAAATGGTATTATCTTTCAATGGATCATAACGGATTTTTCGGTGAGATGGTTAAGGGCTGGCATTATGATTCACAGGATGCAAGATGGTATTTCCTTGATAAAAATGACGGACATATGTTTATTTCATGGAATAAGATAGATGGAAAGTGGTATTTCTTTAATCCTACCCCTCCTGCTCAGACATGGTTCTTTGACAGTGTAACAGGTCATTGGAATTATGGTGAGAAGGGAGTGAGATCCCTCGGCTCTATGTACATAAATGAGAGTACGCCTGACGGATATAATGTAAATGCCGAAGGAGTATGGCAATAAAAGCTTTAAAAGCTCAAGCTGATAAGGTTAATCACAAACGCCCCGTCCACGGGGCGTTTTTTATAAGGAGAGTAAGTATTATATGAAGAAGATTTTAGTAATAGGTACAGGCGGAACTATTGCGTCAAAGCAGATGGGAGAGGGATTATCTCCTGCGCTTTCGGCACCTGAGATTTTAACCTTTGTGCCTGAAGTAAAAAAATATTGTGAGATAGATGTACTTCAGGTTTGCAATATAGACTCGACCAATATAACTCCTGCAGTATGGCAGGATATAGCAAGAACAATAGAAAAAAATTACGATTCCTATGACGGGTTTGTTATACTTCATGGAACGGATACCATGGCATATACCTCAGCGGCACTTAGTTATATGATACAAAATTCCAGAAAGCCTATAGTTATCACGGGAGCACAAAAGCCAATAAATATAGACGGTACGGATGCAAAGGTAAATCTAAGAGACAGTATTCTTTATGCATGTGATGATTACTCTCAAAATATTGTTCTGGTCTTTGACGGTAATGTAATCGCCGGTACAAGAGCAAAAAAGATGATGGCAAGATCCTTTAATGCATTTCACAGTGTAAACTTTCCTGTACTTGCAAGAATACAGGAGGAACATATAATCAGATATATACCATATATACCTATGAGGGAAAGAGTCAGATTTTTCATAGAACTCAGTGATTCGGTATGTGTATTAAAGATGATTCCGGGTATGAAGGAGGATATGCTTGCATATCTGTTTGAAAACTATGATTGCATTATTATAGAGAGTTTCGGTGTGGGTGGAATTCCTGAAAATATGCTGGATAAGTTTTACGGGGAGATGGAAAAATGGCAGGAGATGGGAAAATTTATAGTTATGGCGACTCAGGTGGTAAATGAGGGATCAAATATGGAGATTTATCAGGTCGGACAAAAGATAAAAAAGGATTTCAATCTTATAGAAGCTTATGATATGACCTTGGAAGCCACCATTACAAAGCTGATGGTTTTACTGAAAAGATATTCCTCATACCCTGACCTTAGAAGAGCTTTCTATGAGGAAATAAATTATGATATACTATGTGCTTTTGAGAGATTATAGGTTTTAATTCAGCTTTGCAAAAAATATTGAAACTTGGTAAATTTTATGTTTATAGTTGTTAGCCAGAAGTGTTTTTGTAAATATTTTAAATAAAACAATTGACAAACATATAGAAAGCTGATAATATAAACAATGTTGAAAGAAAGCAGGTTCGCCTCACCTTAGCACAGGAGTGACTTTGGTTCATATAAACATTTTTGTTAGACATTTTGTTTTTGATTAAAATGCTTATTTGGCGGATAGTTTTCTATCTGCCTTTTTATATTGGTAAAGAAAATGGAGGTATAAAGGTATTAGCGAACAATTGATTAACGAACAGATTAAGGTTAAAGAAGTTCGTCTTATTTCATCAGAGGGTGAACAGTTAGGTGTAGTTTCAATAAATGAGGCAAGGGAAAAAGCAGAGGAAGCAGGTTTAGATTTGGTTCTTATTGCTCCAACAGCAAAACCCCCTGTTTGTAAAATTATTGATTATGGTAAATTCAGATATGAGATTGCCAGAAAAGATAAGGAAGCAAAGAAAAAACAAAAGACAATAGAAATAAAAGAGGTTCGTTTATCTCCAAATATTGACACTAATGATCTTAATACTAAAGTCAGTTCTGCAAGAAAGTTTCTTGAAAAGGGTAATAAGGTTAAGGTTACACTAAGATTTAGAGGTAGAGAAATGGCAAGAATGTTTAAATCCAAGTATATATTGGATGATTTTGCCGAAGCTCTTTCAGAAGTGGCAACAATTGACAAACCTTCTAAGGCGGAAGGAAGAAGTTTGGTAATGTTTTTATCAGCAAAGAAGGCTTAGAGATATTGTAATAAAAGGAGGATTCATCATGCCAAAGCTAAAGACAAGTAGAGCAGCAGCTAAGCGTTTTAAGAAAACAGGAACAGGTAAGCTTGTAAGAAATAAAGCTTATAAGTCACATATCTTAACTAAGAAGTCAACAAAGAGAAAAAGAAATCTTAGAAAAGATATCGTAACAGATGCAACAAATGCAAAAGTTATGAAGAAAATTTTACCATATCTATAAGTTGACGAAAGGTTAGGAGGTTTTTAAATGGCAAGAGTTAAAGGTGCTTTAAATGCAAAAAAAAGACATAATAGAGTTTTAAAACTTGCAAAGGGATATAGAGGAGCTCGTTCAAAGCAGTACAGAATTGCAAAGCAGTCTGTAATGAGAGCTTTAGCAAGTGCTTATGCAGGTAGAAAAGAGAGAAAGAGACAGTTCAGACAGCTTTGGATCGCTCGTATCAATGCAGCTGCCAGAATCAACGGACTTTCATATTCAAAGCTTATGCATGGACTTAAGCTTGCAGGTGTTGATATGAACAGAAAGATCCTTGCAGATTTAGCTGTAAATGATGCGACAGGATTTTCAAAAATTGCAGAACTTGCAAAATCTAAGCTTGCATAATATTAAATATTGTATTATACTTGCCACGTAAGAAAATTTATGTGGCAAATGAGCAGAAATGGCGGAATTGGCAGACGCGCACGGTTCAGGTCCGTGTGATAGCAATATCATGAGGGTTCAAGTCCCTTTTTCTGCATCAATCTATCTGAATATTAAGAGGTAGTTCATTTAAAAGATTGTACATCATGTACAATTTTTTTTTATTAAAGAGAGGAGAGAAATATGTTAAAAGTACTGGCAAAATATATTAAAGAGTATAAAATTGCTTCCTTGCTCACAATTGTATTTATAATAGGTGAAGTGGTATTTGAATTGCTGATCCCATATATGATGACCTTTATAATTGATAGAGGTGTGGCAATTAATGACTTCAATGCGGTAATAAAATACGGTTCAATAATGATAGTGCTTGCAATTCTTGGACTTATTTGCGGAATAGCTGCCGGTATTTACGGTGCTAATGCCTCGGCAGGATTTGCTAAAAATTTACGAGAGGGCATGTTTAGAAATATTCAAAATTTTTCATTCTCAAATATTGATAAATTTTCAAGTGCCGGTCTTGTTACAAGACTTACAACAGATATAACCAATGTTCAAAACTCATATCAAATGATACTTAGAATGTTGATGAGAGCTCCTGCTACACTCATTTTTGCTCTGATTATGACTGTATCTATCTCAAGAGATATGTCGGTTATATTCTTTGTTGCTATTTTCTTTTTAGCTACTGCCCTTGCCCTTATAATTGCGGTGGCTTTTAAACTCTTTAATCAGGTATTTGAAAAGTATGATGCTCTAAATGCGAATGTACAGGAAAATATCTCGGGTATAAGAGTTGTAAAATCATATGTACAGGAAGATAAAGAAATATCTAAGTTTGATAGAGCTATAACAAATTTATATAAGTTGTTTGTAAAGGCGGAATCACTTGTTGCAATAAACAATCCTCTGATGATGTTTACGGTATATGCATGTATAATTGCGCTGTCATGGTTCGGTGCAGAAAGAATTGTAGCCGGAGCATTAACAACAGGTGAGCTTACATCTCTTTTTTCATATATAATGAGTATACTTATAGCTCTGATGATGCTTTCATTTGCATTTGTAATGATTACTTTATCTGAGGCAAGTGCAAAGAGAATTACGGAAGTCTTACAGGAGGAAAGTGATATAAAGACAAAGGAAAATGCGTCCAAAGAGGTAAAGGACGGCAGCATTGAATTTGATAATGTAAGCTTTTCATATAAAGCAGGTATCGGAAAGCCTGTGCTGTCAAATATAAATATTCGTATAGCGTCAGGTCAGACTATAGGAATAATCGGTGGAACAGGTAGTTCAAAGACATCTTTGGTAAATCTTATTCCAAGACTTTATGATGCCACACAGGGAAAAGTATATGTTGGTGGAAAGAATGTAAAGGACTATGATATAAAGAGTCTTAGAGATGCGGTAAGTGTGGTATTACAAAAAAATGTCCTATTCTCAGGCAGTATAATTGACAATCTTCGCTGGGGGAATGAGAATGCTTCACCCGATGAGATAAAGCGAGCCTGTGAACTTGCTTGTGCCGACGAATTTATAGAAAGAATGCCTGAAAAGTATGATACATGGATAGAGCGTGGCGGAAGTAATGTATCAGGTGGGCAAAAGCAGAGGCTTTGTATTGCAAGAGCTCTTCTAAAAAAAACAAAGATATTGATCCTTGATGACTCTACATCTGCTGTAGATACTGCTACAGATGCAAAGATAAGAAGAGCATTCAAAGAAGAGATACCGAATACTACAAAAATTATTATCTCTCAAAGAATATCTTCCATAAAAGAGGCTGATAAGATTATTGTAATGGACAACGGTAAGATTGTGGGATTTGATACACATGAAAAATTACTTGAGACTAATGAGATTTACAGAACTACAGCAAATGCGCAGTCTGAAGGTAATGCAGATTTTGATAAGGCAGGTGCATAATGTCGGGAATAAATAGAGAAAAAGGCGGTATAAATCAAACTATACAGGTTGTTGCAAGTGACAGCATGAAAAGAGTAATATCACTTGTATTAAAAAATTATAAAAAGAGTATCTTTATTGTAATTATAGGAATACTGATATCAGCGATAGTAAGTTCTATCAGTGCTTCCGTTATGCAGGATATTATAGATAATTATATAATTCCTCTTACAAAAGAAAGTAATCCTGATTTCACACCATTGGCAATTGAGATAGGAAAACTTATTTGTATATTTTCGGCTGGTGTATTGGCATCATTTGTTTATAACAGGATAATGGTAAATGTAGGAGAGGGAACCATGCGTGAGATAAGAAGAAATCTTTTTGCACATATGGAAAAACTCCCTATAAGATATTTTGATACACATTCACATGGCGATATAATGTCCATTTATACCAATGATACAGAAACATTGCGACAGTTTATAGAAATATCTTTTCCACAGCTTGTTGAGGCTTTACTTTCTTTAATTGCTGTATTTATCACAATGCTTTTATTAAGTCCTATGATGACTTTAGTGTCTGTTATTATGATTATTATATCTGTACAGGCTTCAGGTAAGGCGGCAAGTATTTCAGGTAAATATTTCGGAATACAGCAGGCTACTCTTGGAAAAGTAAACGGATATATAGAAGAGATGATAAGCGGTCAAAAGGTTGTAAAGGTATTTAACTATGAAGATAAGAACATAAAAGGGTTTACAGTCATAAATGATGAACTCTGTGATGCCGCTTCAAAAGCAAACGGATTTGCAAATATACTTATGCCGATAGTTGCACAAATTGGAAACTTAAGTTATGTAATAATAGCTGTGGTTGGTGGCTACCTGTCTATAAACGGTCATTTCGGTGTAACCATAGGAACTATAGCTGCATTCCTTTCACTGGTAAAAGCATTTAACAGACCATTTATGACTGTATCACAACAGCTCAATGCCGTAGTTATGGCGGCTGCCGGAAGTCAAAGAGTATTTGCACTTATGGATGAAACTGTAGAAGAAGATGAAGGATATGTTACACTGGTAAATGCAAAGATAGACGGTAAGGGTAATATATCAGAGTCAAAATCAAGAACCGGTATCTGGGCATGGAAGCATGAGCATGCTGATGGAGAAATCACTTATACAAAACTTGAGGGTGATATTGTATTTGAAAATGTCGACTTTGGATATGATCCTGAAAAGATTGTATTACATGATATAAATCTCTTTGCAAATAAAGGGCAAAAGATTGCCTTTGTAGTTTCTACAGGTGCAGGTAAGACAACTATTACAAACCTTATAAACAGATTCTATGATATTCAAAAGGGTAAAATCAGATATGACGGTATAAACATCGAAAAGATAAAAAAGGATGACCTAAGAAGATCTTTGGGTGTGGTTCTTCAGGAAACAAATCTCTTCTCAGATACTGTTATGGAAAATATTCGTTATGGTCGTCCTGATGCTACAGATGAGGAATGTATGGCGGCTGCAAGACTGGCAAATGCTGACGGTTTTATAGAAAGACTTCCTGACGGATATAATACCTTCCTGCATGAGGGAGGGGCAAATCTTTCGCAAGGTCAAAAACAGCTCCTTTCTATTGCAAGGGCTGCACTTGCAGATCCGCCTGTGCTTATTCTTGATGAAGCTACATCATCAATTGATAGCAGAACAGAGCAGCTTGTACAGGCAGGTATGGATTCTTTGATGAGTGGTAGGACAACATTTGTTATAGCACATAGACTTTCAACGATTAAAAATTCTGATGTAATAATGGTACTAGAACAGGGAAGAATAATAGAGCGTGGCTCACATGAGAGTCTGCTGGAACAAAAGGGAAGATATTATCAACTTTATACGGGAAAAGTGGTATAATAAAAATGTAGTATATATTTTCAGGTCTATAATTTAAAGAGTTTACATATATGTTTTGTTCAAATTGCGGTAAACAGATTGAAGATGGTGGTAAAGTATGCGGTTTTTGCGGCGTACCTGTACAAAGTGAAAGCAATGTTATATTAAGTAAAGATAATCCTGATAAAACACATAGTAATGCAGAAAAAGACGGCAATATAGAAATACCGAGCTATATCAAAAAAGTAGCTTTAGTTTCGGCAGGTATTTACATCTTATCTAGATTTATGATTTATATTGTTGACGTATTTGACAGTTCAAGAACAATGATAGGTGTTCCGTTTTATATTTCATTGCTATGTATTATTTCTTTAGTAATGATAGTAGGGCTTTTAGTTCTGAATTCAAAGAACAAAATAATATTGGCTGTACCGAAGATATTCCTCATCATTTCATCGATACCGACGATACTTCTTTACTACCAATATTTTAGAAGTGGATTTTTGTTTTCTGATTTTTTAAAAGCTGTATTTATATATTCTACAAATTTTGTAGCCGCAATTGATGACTGTATCGTATTTGTTGTGCTATGTATACTGGCATTAAGTAAAAATAAAACACTTGTTAAATTTTGCGGATTTATATTGATTTTAACAGTATTGCGCCATATGGTAAGTACAATTTATCTTACTTGCTACGAATTTACTACGATATTTGAGGACTTATTCAGTCTTGCAAGTTTAAGTACTGTTTTCCGGATTATAGTGACAATATCTTTTTATGTATATGAAGTCTGCATATTCTTCATCATGTGGAGTATGAGTGCATGCGGAAAACAAGCTGTAAATACAGCAGGTAGAGAAAACAAAATAAGAAATGTATATAAAAAATCAAAAGTCGCACTGAAGGTTGCTTTAATAGGATTTTTAATTTGGACTGTATTAAGATTGTCTATAGACTTTATAGTTTATTGGATGATTTCGAATATGCACTAATAATTATTGATGTATGAAAATTAATATTTAAGATAGGATAACGGTCGAAGCGGTTTGCTTTGGCTGTTATTTTGTTGTTATGGCAGGGTCCTGTTCTCGAAAGAGAACAAATATAGGGGCTGTCGGTAAATGTAGAGAACTATTTTATTATACATAGTTATATAAGTAATGGTCGTACAGATTATAACACATTAATTCCTGTTCCCATAAAGTATAAGGAAGCATTTGGAGAAGTACTTGAAGAAGTGACATCAGACAGCGGTTATTGTAGTGAGAAAAATCTCTTATATTAAAAGAAAATAAGATAGACAGTATTATAGAAAAATAAAATATCCTAACAAAGTCACAGAGCCAAAACACCTTGTATTTGTCAGGATATTTTATTCTGCGGGAAGTAAAATCACTTATTTCCCGAAAATTTCTTTTTATTTTAGGAAAATATTTTTACGGTACTTTTATTTATTATCATCAAATGTACAGTCTATAAATTGGATATCTTCATTGCTTTTTGTCTTATAGCTGTTATTTTTGAAATTACAATTTTTAAATACTATACCGTTAGATCCGGATGATGCTATAAAAAGTTTTTGCATATCTTCGGCTTTATTTCCTGTGATTTGACAATCTTCAAAACTTATGTTGCCACAGTAGTTCATCTCGAATTGATTATAGCCCTCACTGTCACGCAAAACACAATTTTTAAATGTGGAGTCATAAGTGTTATTAAGTTCCAATAATCCATAGCTGCATTCGTAAATTTGAGTATTTACAACAGATATATTTGATACACCGTTGGAGCTTATACCATAAGTACCGCATCCAAACAGATTACAATCCTCGATTCTTATTCCGTCACAAGATGAGAATGCAAGCACATTTCCGGTACAAAAACCTTTTTCAACATTATGCCCGAAGGTCAGACCTTTAAAGCTTATATCATTTCCTCCAAAAAATTCAATTACATTACTTGTGGAGGAATTTGTAAGAATACTTACCTTGGCTCCATCCTCGGCTTGAAGCCTTATATGATCCGTATATAAAAGATAGTTGAAATAATTACTTCCTGAGTCCGATTCACTGTATTCATCAATACTTGTATCCGAGTCAAGATCGGAGAAATTATATGTACCTTCTTTCAGTATGATTTTTGTATTGGAATAAAGATTTTGTACAAGTTCATTTATATCGGAAACAGTAACTACTTGGTGGTAAAAATAGTTTTCTCTGTCCTCATATTCCTTTGTACCTTTTCTTAGATAAACCAGTGTAGGATATCCGTCAAAATCCGATTCCGGATCTTCTTCAATCAATAAAAGCTTATTATCCCCTACAAGGGTAAAATTTACATTCAGTTTTATTTTCTGATCTGTACCCTCAGGTATTACAGCCTTATTAAAGCTTGCACTCCAAAATTCATTGAGGCAGTTTAATGTCAGCGGTTTTTTATTAAAGGAAATACCCATTTGCTCTATATCGTTTTTACCGGAACCCTTCTC
This sequence comes from Lachnoanaerobaculum sp. Marseille-Q4761, assembly GCF_017565785.1. Taxonomy (NCBI): domain Bacteria; kingdom Bacillati; phylum Bacillota; class Clostridia; order Lachnospirales; family Lachnospiraceae; genus Lachnoanaerobaculum; species Lachnoanaerobaculum sp. Marseille-Q4761. The sequence goes on along the minus strand of NZ_JAGEKB010000002.1, from coordinate 50,421 downwards.
TCTTATAAAATGATAATCCGCATACATTTTATCATTTTTCTTATATATATTCAGAGTGGATCCAAACTCTTCTCCCTCATCCGCAGTCATATCATGAGGTGAATAATCACCACATGCAACAAGTTCCCATTCTCCTATCAGCTTGTCGGAATCCTCCTCTATGGAAGTGAGCTTAGGCATTTTATCCTGCTTTATAAAGGTGAGGCTCTCCTCAGAAATTTCAAACATATCGGAACATCTTATTTTATCACCCTTATTTAAAATCTGAGCGTAAAAAGTCACCTTTTTATGTGGATTATCCGTATTAAATTCAAGGTCTATCATATCTGAGTTTTGAATCCATGTATAGGAATCGGCATCAACATGTGAACAATATGAGTCAATATCACCACCAGTTATTGATCTGCAATGAAAACTTCCATCCTCATTAAATATAAGCTCGACACTTCTTTTCCAATCACCATCCTCCTGATTTGCTATCCAATATGTATTTTTTATGGAAGAGTTTTTGTTATTTTCGGATTTATCATTTGCAACAGATGAATTATTATCTGTCTTATTTTGCTTACCACCTCCCGAACAAGCAGTTGCAATAATAGCCACAGATAAAAATAACGATATCAATATTTTCTTTTTAAACATTTTTATACCTCCCGAACATTATAATATACTTCTTATGTAGCATATTTTCACACAAAAGTATATTATCAAATGAATACTTTTTTAAAAAAATGAGGAAATTATCCGTCGGATACCTATAAAATGTCTAAAAATAATATCTATAAAAAGAACTTATATAAATATGTATGCACTAAAATAATTTTATGATAACTCTATCGGCTTTCCGATAGACATAAAAGAAAATATCCCTACTGCAAGTTCTACATCATCCTGGTCTGTAACGGATATACTATAAACAAGTATTTTCTTTCCTCTTTTAATTTCTGTGGTTGTTGCAAAAAGCTTTTTTGTATTTATACCTGCTCTCAGATAATGAAAGTTTCCATCTATTGTGGTCACATGAACACCATAGGAACTTGCGGCAGCACCTCCTGCTATATCTGCAATTGTATATAGACAACCGCCATGCAATGAACCAATTGGATTTAGCAATTCAGTCTTTATATCCATTTCAGCCTTTGCATAACCTTCGGAAATTTCCGATAACTTTATACCGAGTAAATTCGCAAAGTTGTTTTTTATATTACGATATAGTCTAAGCTTTTCAAAATCCATAATCTAATCTCCTTAGTTTTTCTACAGTTGTTAAATTATACATTAAGCTTGTCTATATGAAAAGTAAAGAAGATATAAATTTTTATTTCTTTATAATTTATTTCTAAATATTCATATTGGCTAAATTGATAATTTGTTGTAGAATATAAGACAGTGTGTTATAGTACCTGACTTCCGTCGTTTCTCTCAAAACCTAGTACTCTAGGTATCCAAGAGCATGCAGTTTTGAAAGAAATTGTCGACTTCAGCTTTGGTTAAATAGAGGGCATCAAGGTTACTAAAGCCAACCAATTTTTTAACCTTTTCGTTAACGGCCTGGTCTCTTGATATATTGATATATGTATTATCACCTTTATTTACCACCCTAAAATCACGCATAAAGTTAATCAAGTCATAAGAGTTTATTTTATTTTTGAAGCACTTGATTTCTAATACTCTTAAAAGAAACAAGCTAAGGTAGCATATCAAAAAATGCCCATAGATTGTTTCTTTTTTCTGTAAATAAACAGGCCTGGCATCCAGGTATGATTTTGTAAGTCTAAAAGATTCCTCGATTTTCCATAGGCTATGGTATGTTTTATATACCTGTAATGGCTCCATATCTATCTCGGATGTCACTAAAAGATTATATCCTGCATATTTAAGATCTTCATCAATCTTAGATTTATTTAAATCTATTATAGGCTTTATTTTCTTGCCTGCACTATCTTTCGTTATGATGTCTACATATTTAGCACAATCTCCAAGTTCATCTTTAGCGATATTTTTGTATGTAGAAAACTTTGAAGCTTTATCGACCATTTTCATTATTTCAAGCTTTTGTTTCTTTGCAAGGTTAGGATTATAAGAGACGATACGCTTTTCTTTTATAGAGAACCTTGTAACACTCTCTTTTCCTGTTTCCGGATCAATCTCTTTAAAACTGTAATCAAAGCTGTCAATACAGGATTTAAGACGAAAAGATATATTATCTCTTTCATCAGTGTAATTAGAAAAGACATTTGTATCATTCTCAAGTAGAACCCATTTCTTTTCCTTTTCACTTAGATTCTTACCATGTATTGATTTTGAAAATATATAGCCATCATTAGCTTCTTTAACTGCAGCATAAATATTTCGTGCACAATTAAGTCCTTTATCAGCCACCTGAATCGTCTTGCCTGATACGTTGTGTCGTTGCTTCATTTCTTCAATAACTTTTCTAATATATGGCTTTTCCGATTCATTTCCTGGATACATTTGCATGGAGACAGGTACGAGATTAGCATCTAAAAGTAAAGCTTGCCCTATTATCGGGGAGTGCCTATTCTCTTTTGAAGGTCCCTTTTGCTTGTCATCACTAGGGATATCAATTTCAAAGTAATAATTAGTGCAATCAAAAAATACATTGCTTAGATCCCTTTTAGAATAGCTTTCATAAGAGTGATTAAATAAATCAATGTACTTTTTATAAGACTCTCCTATGAAAGAACAACCGTCATATACTTGGTCTTCAGAGATTGTTGAGCTGCCATAAAGGAATGGAAAGACATGAGAGGCTGTCTTTGACTTAGAGCATGGTGATATAACCCTTGCATAAATAAGTTGAGTAATTAAGTCAAATACAGAGAACTGAAAACGCATTTGAGAAGCAATTATATCAATAGTTTCTTTAACATCAAGCTCATCAATTAATGAGTAGAGCAAGAAGTGTCCTATATTAAGTTCAACAGGGGTGGAAAATGCACGAGGACGGGATTCTTCAGAAAGAACTTTTGTTCTATTCTCGTTTTGCTCTTTTACATAGTCACTGTAAAATTTAACAGGATCCGGAATCTCACCTGAAATCAAATCCTCAACATAACCAAAAGATTTTACATTTTTTGTTCTTGGTTGCTTTTTATTCTTATCCCAAAATGATTCATACATCTGAAGATAAGTACCTTTTTTCTTCTTTTCTTTTCTCAAAAAATAAGCCATAAACACCTCTAAAAGCAAAGTACTATGAAGTACTATGATTATAACATACTCTAAAAATTTTTTCAAATTTTTTCAAATATTTTTTATGTCAGAAAAGCCTTTAAAATAAAGGCTTTAAAAGAATTGCACAAAATCAAATAGTTTATTAGAAATTTAAAACGTCGGAACTTTCATAGTACTTCGACGGAAGACGGGAAAAGTAAAGAAGATATAAATTTTTATTTCTTTATAATTTATTTCTAAATATTCATATTGGCTAAATTGATAATTTGTTGTAGAATATAAGACAGTGTGTTATAGTAAAATTATTATTAAGTAAGTTTGGAGGAGAATATGTTTTGGTTTACATCCAATGACATTGGTATAGATCTTGGAACAGCAAGTATCTTGGTTTACATAAAGGGCAAGGGTGTTGTTTTAAAGGAGCCCAGTGTTGTAGCTATAGATAGGGAGAACGGCAAAATACAGGCCATAGGTGAAGAAGCCAGACTTATGATCGGAAGAACACCTGGCAATATAGTTGCTGTAAGACCGTTGCGCCAGGGTGTTATATCAGATTATACAATCACTGAAAAAATGCTGAAATATTTTATCGACAAGGCTGTCGGAAAGAGAACTTTCAGAAAACCGAGAATTGCGGTATGTATACCGTCAGGTGCTACCGAAGTTGAAAAGAAGGCAGTTGAGGATGCTACATATTCAGCAGGTGCAAGAGAAGTAAAGATTATTGAAGAGCCTGTAGCTGCCGCTATAGGTGCAGGTATCAATATCGAGAAGGCTGTCGGAAATATGATAGTTGATATCGGTGGCGGTACAGCAGATATCGCTGTTATATCTCTTGGAGGTACTGTGGTAAGTACATCAATAAAGATAGCCGGAGATGACTTTGACGAGTCAATTGTAAGATATATGAGAAAGAAGCATAATCTTTTAATCGGTGAAAGAACAGCTGAGGAAATCAAGATAAATATCGGTGCGGCATACAGAAGACCTGAGGTTCTTACTATGGAAGTAAAGGGCAGAAATCTTGTAACAGGTCTGCCAAAAACAATAGAGGTAAACTCAGATGAGACATTGGAGGCACTTAGAGAGCCTGCAATGCAGATTGTGGATTCTGTACATAATGTTTTGGAGAGAACTCCTCCTGAGCTTGCAGCGGATGTATATGACAGAGGTATTGTACTTACAGGAGGTGGTGCATTACTTTCAGGTCTTGATGCCCTTATTGAAGAAAAAACAGGTATAAACACTATAGTTGCGGATAATCCTCTGACTGCTGTAGCTATCGGTACAGGTAAGTTTATCGAACTTAAAAATTTCGCTAAGGGAGATTCTAAAAAATAATATGTCAACAGTATTGGGCTATATTGAGAAAATCATTTATAGAAATGAGAACAATGGCTATACTGTACTTAGTGTGGAGTCCGATGATGATGAATATGTCCTCGTCGGTACATTCAACTATATTGCTGAAGGCGAATTTATAAAGGCAAATGGAAATATGAAGCTGCATCCAAGTTATGGAGAGCAGCTTTTTGTTGATGAATACGAAATTGTTGAGCCGAGAGAACTTGACAGTATTCAAAAGTATTTGGCTTCTTCAGCAATAAAGGGAGTCGGTGAGGCACTGGCAAAAAGAATTGTAAAAAAATTCAAAATGGACACCCTTAGAGTGATGGAGGAAGAACCGGAAAGACTGGCTGAAGTCAAGGGAGTCAGCGCCAAATTAGCCAAGTCTATAAGTGAACAGATACAGGAAAAAAAATCCATGCGTGATGCTATGATTTTTTTACAAAAATTCGGCATCAGTATGAAATTGGCTGCAAAAATTTATATGGAATACGGCAGTAAAATCTATACAATTATAGAGACAAATCCCTATAAACTTGCTGATGATATTGACGGAATCGGTTTTAAAATCGCAGATGATATTGCAAAAAAGGTAGGTATTACGGCTGATTCAAAGTTTCGTGCAATTGCCGGAGTGGAATACCTGCTTTCAAATGCTATGTTATCGGGACATTTATATTTGCCGGATAGGGTATTGGAAGAGGAATTTTTAAATCTTTTTGGAGAAAATATATTTGACTTTAATTCTTTATTATCGGAAATGCAGATGGAAAAAAGAATTGTGGTAAAAAGAAGTGAAGAAACAAATGTATATCTGTCGGGATCTTATTACACAGAACTTGCAGTTGCAAAAATGCTTATAGATATAAATATAAAAGCTAAGTATGATATAAGCAAAATAGAAGACAAAATACGAAAAATAGAAGATAAAGAAGGTATCGTATTGGATGATTTGCAAAGACAGGCTGTAATAGAATCTATAAACAGCGGGCTTATAATCATCACCGGAGGTCCGGGAACCGGAAAGACCACTACAATAAATACCATTATTAAATATTTTGAGAGTGAGGGGGAGAGCATATCTCTTGCGGCACCTACCGGCAGAGCGGCAAAAAGAATGTCGGAGGCGACATCCTATGAAGCAAAGACAATTCACAGATTACTTGAAATTACACCGAATATAAGTGAAAATTCAAATAATATAGGAACTCATTTTGAAAGAAATGAGGACAACCCGCTGGAAGCGGATGTGCTTATTATAGATGAGGTCAGTATGGTGGATATTTTCCTGATGAATGCTCTATTAAAGGCGGTAGCTATCGGAACCAGACTTATTCTTGTAGGAGATATAAATCAGCTTCCAAGTGTGGGACCGGGAACGGTATTAAAAGATTTGATAGAATCAAACTGCTTTAATGTAGTCAGATTAAATAAAATATACAGGCAATCTGTCAGAAGTGATATTGTGGTAAATGCCCATAAGATAATGACCAATGAAGACATTGATCTGTCTAAAAAAAGTAATGATTTTATATTTATTAAGCAGAATAATCCCGAACATGTGATGGATTCCATTATTACTCTTATGAGAGATAAACTGCCGGGATATGTGAATTCTACTATCAATGAATTGCAGGTAATGACACCTATGAGAAAAGGTCCGCTGGGGGTGGAGTTACTGAATTCATTTTTACAAAATAAGCTTAATCCGACAAGTAAGCAAAAAAATGAAAAAGAATATGATGCCACCGTCTTTAGAGAAGGCGATAAGGTAATGCAGATAAAAAATAATTACCAAAAAGAGTGGTATATATATAATGAAAAGCATTTCCCGGTGGATAAAGGGCTTGGAGTATATAATGGTGATATCGGTGTAATAAAAGAAATAGATATGTTTTCGGAAAGCTTTACCATATGCTTTGATGACGGAAAGGTTTCAAAATATGAGTTTTCAGAATTTAATGAGATTGAACTTGCCTATGCCATCACGGTGCATAAATCACAGGGAAGTGAATACCCTGCCGTTATTATACCTATATACAAGGGACCTGCAATGTTGATGAACAGAAATCTTATATATACAGCTATCACAAGAGCTAAAAGATGTGTTGTGCTTGTGGGTGTTCCGGAAGCATTCTATACAATGATACAAAACACTAAGGAAATGGCAAGATATACAGGATTAAAATCCAGAATACTTGAACTTGATATATTATCCAAGGAGGACTGAAAATACTAGATAATTTAATAAATATTGTTTATCCCAGACGCTGTCCGGTATGTGAGGAAATAGTAAAAGATAAAAAATATCTTATATGCAGAGATTGTGTAAAAAAACTTCCCTTTGTAAAATCTCCATACTGTATAAAATGCGGGAAGGAGATAATTTCTGATGACAATGCCTACTGTGAAGAATGTACAAAAGACAGAGAGTTTATATTCGGCAGGGGACTTTGTAATTATACCGATGATATGAGGCATATTATTTTAAAGATAAAATATAACAATAAAAGAGAGTATCTTGAAGGTTTTGCAAAGCTTATGGCTATTCGCTACAGGGAATTGATAGATAAAAGTAATATAGATTGTATTATACCTGTACCGCTTCATAAATCCAGGCAGAGGGAAAGAGATTTTAATCAATCAGATATACTGGCAAAATATTTGTCAGTATATTTAGATATTCCTGCATACTCGGAGTATCTTAAAAGAATTAAAAAAACAAAGGATCAAAAGGGTTTAAACAAGGATGAAAGAAGGCATAATCTTGACAATGCCTTTATTGCAAAAGATATTCCGGTATATATCAAAAATGTTCTAATTGTTGATGATGTATATACAACAGGAACAACTATAGAAAAATGTGCTATAGCATTAAAAAAAGCCGGAGTAAAGAATATTTATTTCTTAACTGTATGTACAGGTGAAACTAATTTATAGTAAAATAATAATACAATATTTAGTTTCGGAGGATTATCTTATGAGAAAAAAATTGTTTTTAATACCCTTAATTCTTTTATTGTTTAATGCTTGTGGCAGTAAGCAAGTAAATACAGTGGAAAATTCAACAAAAATAGAAAGTTCTGAAGAAAAAACAGAGTCACAAAATTACGATAAATCAGAAAGTAAAACAACTATGGAAAATACTGAAAAAATAGAAAAGGATTTTGGTACATTTAATATACCTGAGGGTTGGGGTGAGGCAAAGGAGCAGTCAGGACATGGAAGGTATTTTTATGTAGTAAAAGGACATGAACATGATGCCATGCCTAATAATATCTCAATAAATATGGGGCATCAAAATTATAATCTGAATGAAAGTGAGAAGTTTGCAGAGTCAACCACTATGCAGCTTGGCATGCAGATAAAACAATCGGGAATAGATGCTACGGTTTCAGGTTCATCGGGAAAAACGGATGCCGGAGATATAATGTATATCTTTGATATTAAGATCAATAACACCGATGAGATAGATCGTCAATACTATATTTTAAGGGATAAAAAGTTTGTAATGGTCTTTATGACAAATTTTGACAATGATGAAGAGGTTAATAAGGCAGCTGAGCTTATGGCAAAGAGTTTTGAGTGGAAATAATCTAAACCTTGTTAAGAAATTTAAACATTGTATAAGCATTTCCCCTATGGTATACTTGGTACAGATATTTCAGTAAAGGGTAGAAGAATCTATGCAAAATAAAAGAGTAATGTTGAAACTTAGCGGTGAAGCACTGGCAAGAGCTGAGGGCGGCTATAATGAAGATAAGGTAAGAGATATTGCAAAACAGTTAAAGCCTTCCATTTTGGCAGGAATTGATATCGGTATAGTGATCGGGGGAGGTAATTACTGGAGAGGTCGTACATCTGAGGCTATAGACAGAACAAAGGCTGATCAGATCGGAATGCTTGCAACTATAATGAACTGCATATATGTCTCTGAGATATTCCGCTCTGAAGGGATAGATACTGCTATATTCTCAGCCTTTGTTTGTGGAGATATAGCTGAGTTCTTTTCAAAAGACAGGGTAAATGAGAGATTTGCAGAGGGCAAGGTAGTATTCTTTGGTGGAGGTACCGGACATCCTTATTTTTCGACAGATACAGGCATTGTTTTAAGAGCTATTGAGATGGATGCAGATATGATACTTTTGGCAAAATCCATTGACGGAGTCTATAATGCAGATCCTAGAATAGATCCCAATGCGAAAAAATATGATACACTTACTATGCAGGAGGTAATTGATAAGAGACTTGCAGTAGTGGATTTGACAGCATCTGTTATGTGCCTTGAGCATAAGATGCCGCTTGCGGTATTTGATTTGAATGAAGAAAATTCTATAAAGAATGCCTTAGAGGGCAAAATAAACGGAACAATTGTGACAGTATAAGCTTTTGCTTATCTATATGCATTTAATAAACATGAAATTAAGGAGATTTTATGCAGGAGAGTATTAAAAAATTTGAAGAGAAGATGAATAAATCTATTGATGTTTTGCTGGAAGAGTATGCGGCTATAAGAGCCGGAAGAGCGAACCCTCATGTACTTGACAGAATAAAAGTGGACTACTACGGAACAGCTACACCTATACAGCAGGTGGGAAATGTTTCAGTTCCCGAGCCAAGAATCATACAGATTTCACCATGGGAGAAGTCTCTTTTAAAGGAGATTGAAAAGGCTATAAATATGTCTGATCTCGGTATAAATCCTACAAATGACGGTTCATGCATAAGACTTGTATTCCCTGAACTTACAGAGGAGAGAAGAAAAGAACTCGTAAAGGATGTAAAGAAAAAGGGTGAGGCATGTAAGGTCGCAATCAGAAATATCAGGCGTGATGCTATAGATGCTGTTAAGAAGCTTGAAAAAGTCGGTGAATTTACAGAGGATGATGTAAAAGACGGCGAAAATAAAATACAAAAAATGACAGATAAGGCTATTGAAAGAGTAGATAAGGCTATTGAAGACAAGTCAAAGGAAATATTAACAGTTTAATTAGCCGACTTCATATTAGTAGGAACAAAATTTCCGGATTTTAAGAAGGTGGGCTTCCACCTTCTTGTTTTATAATTTAAAGTTAATGGAGTACAAATTGGAGAATTTAGTTATACCAAAAAGCATTGCCATAATACTTGACGGCAATGGAAGATGGGCACAAAAAAGAAATTTGCCAAGAGCAATGGGACATAAGGCAGGCTGTGAAGCGCTGGAAAAAACTGTAGAGGATTGTGTACGCCTGGGGGTGGAATGTCTGACCGTATACGCCTTTTCAACGGAGAATTGGAAAAGGTCATCGGTTGAAGTCGGTGCATTGATGAAATTGCTTAGATTTTATATGGTAAAGCTTATTGATGTTGCCAATAAAAATAATGTAAAAGCTGTGATGATAGGTGATGAAAGCAGATTTGAACCTGATATAAGAAAAGGGATAAAAAAGCTTGTAGATGCTACAAGTAAAAACACCGGAATGACATTTGCCTTTGCCATAAACTATGGCGGCAGGGATGAGATAAGAAGAGCAATAAATAATATAGTGGACGATACCGTATCGGGAGCTATATCAAAGGATGATATAAATGAAGAATTGATTTCTTCATATCTTGATACCAAAAATTTGCCCGATCCGGACTTACTTATCCGTACCAGCGGAGAGCTTAGAGTTTCAAACTTTTTGCTTTGGCAAATAGCCTATAGTGAGTTTTATATAACTGATACTCTTTGGCCGGATTTTGATAAGGAAGAGCTACTGAAAGCTGTTGAGAGTTATAGCCAAAGGCAGAGGAGATTTGGAGGTCGTTAATGTTTTTTACAAGGCTAATAAGTGGAGTAGCATTGCTGATAGCGGCTGTTTTTGCCTTTTATATCGGGAATTTGCCGCTTATAATATTATCTGCATTGATTTCTGTCATAGGACTTTTTGAATTTTACAGAGCATTGGGGTTTGAGAAGAAAAACATAGTATATTTGGGATATATATATTCAATTATATATTATTGTCTGATTTATTTTAAATTAAATCAATATATTTTCTTTTCGGTAATTGCCTTTTTGCTGGTGATTTTTGCGATATATGTATTTACCTTCCCAAAATATAAGACAGAAGAGATCTCTTTAATATTTATGGGGGTAATGTATATTCCTATATTATTTTCTTATGTATACAATACAAGGACATATGAGGATGGAAAATATCTGGTATGGCTGATACTGATATCCAGCTGGGGTTCTGATACCTGCGCCTATGTTGCCGGTTCTCTTTTCGGGAAACATAAGATAGCGCCTGTTTTGAGCCCGAAAAAGTCGGTGGAAGGAAGTATCGGAGGAGTGTTGGGAGCTGCTCTTATAGGAGGAATAGTAGGATTTATTTTGTCGGGGCATTTTAAAAGTACAATTTCGCCTACATTTACCTGTGCCGTTTCATGTGGTATAGGCTCAATAATCTCACAGGTTGGAGATGCACTTGCCTCTGCCATAAAAAGAAATCATAATATAAAGGACTATGGCAATTTGATTCCGGGGCATGGTGGAATACTGGACAGATTTGACAGTATGATTTTTACCGCACCTGCGATTTTTTTTGCAATATATTTTTTAGGTTAAATAAATGAAAAAAATATCTATTTTAGGATCTACGGGATCCATTGGAACTCAGACAATTGATATCGTAAGATTAAACAGCGATGTAGAAGTTGTCGGACTTTCCGCACATAAAAACATTGATTTGCTGGAAAAGCAGATTAGAGAGTTTAAGCCGCAAGTTGCATCTATATGGGAAGAAGATGATGCTAAACTGCTTAAAGACAGAGTAAAAGATATTGATGTAAGAATTGTCTTCGGAATGGAGGGACTTATTGAAGTTGCCTGCATCAATGAATCGGATATAATAGTAACTGCAGTTGTAGGTATGATAGGCATACAGCCTACTATAGCTGCAATAAAAGCAAAAAAGAATATTGCACTGGCTAATAAGGAGACTCTTGTATGTGCCGGACATATTATAATGCCTCTTGCAAGAGAAATGAATATAAATATATATCCGGTGGATTCGGAGCATAGTGCTATTTTTCAATGTCTGGATAAGAATAATCCAGTTAAAAAGATTTTACTTACAGCATCCGGAGGTCCGTTTCGAGGCTTTACCAAGGAAGAATTAAAAAATGTAACTTTAGAGGATGCTCTTAAGCATCCGAACTGGAGTATGGGCAAAAAAATCACCATTGATTCTGCTACAATGATTAATAAAGGGCTTGAAATTATAGAAGCCTCACATCTTTTTGATATGGATATTGACGATATAGAGGTGGTGATACAAAAGGAGTCCATTATCCATTCCATGGTGGAGTTTAAAGATAACGGAATTATAGCGCAGCTTGGTACTCCGGATATGAAGCTGCCTATTTCATATGCTTTATTTTATCCGGAAAGAAGATATATATCTGAGGCAAGAGTGGATTTTAATACATTAAGTACTATAAATTTCTCAAAACCGGATCCGGAAGTCTTTGAAGGGTTAAAGATGGCTATATCGGCAGGTAAGAGGGGTGGAAGTGCTCCTACGGTTTTGAATGCCGCAAATGAGTGGGCTGTAGATAAATTTTTGAACAATAAAATAAAATTTATAGATATACCATATCTTATAGGTATGGCTTTAGATAATCATGAGTTCACAAAAAATCCATCTATTGAGGATATTCTATACTTGGAAAAATGGACTGAAGAGTTTTTGGAAAGGATAAAGATTTGAATATAGTTATAGCATTTATTATTTTTGGAATAATAGTTTTAATACATGAGTTTGGACATTTTTTATTTGCCAAACTTTCAGGAGTAAAGGTGATGGAGTTTTCGGTAGGCATGGGACCGAGGATTTTTTCCGTAAAGGGTAAGGAAACCAAATATTCTTTAAAGCTCTTGCCGCTTGGAGGTTCCTGTGCAATGTATGGGGAGGATGAGGATGAAGATGCTCCGGGGAGTTTTAACAGCGCACCTCTTCTTGGAAGGATAGCAACCATTGCCGCCGGACCTGCCTTTAATTTTATTTTGGCATTCTTAGTTGCGATATTTATAGTTGCAAATGTGGGAGTGGATAAACCTGTGATAAGCGGATTTATATCCGGACTTCCGGCTGAGAGTTCCGGGCTTATGGTAGGTGATGAAATAAAAGAAATAAATGGCAAAAATGTTGATTTTTACAGAAACGTATCAACATATCTTTTTTTGAATCAGGGAAAGGATATTGTACTTACTGTAAAAAGAAACGGTAATGAAGAAAAAACTGTAAATATAAGCCCTGTATATAATGAAGAACATTCACAATATATGATCGGGATACAAAGCTCGGGCTATCAAAAGCTTAATAATCCTTTGGAAATCATAAAATATTCTGTGTTGGAAGTAAAATTTACTATATCAATGACTGTAGAATCACTGGCACATCTTATAAAGGGTAAGGTTGATGTAAGTGAGGTCAGCGGACCGGTAGGTATAGTATCTATGATTGGGGATACTGTAAATGAATCAAAACCTTACGGGATATTTGTGGTACTTTTATCATTATCACAAATGGTTTTACTTCTCAGTGCAAATCTTGGCGTGATGAATTTGCTGCCGCTGCCTGCTCTTGACGGAGGCAGACTTATATTTTTATTCTTGGAGGCAATCTTTAGAAGACCTCTTAACAGAAAAGTAGAAGGCTATGTTCATCTGGCAGGCTTTGCTCTTTTGATGCTTTTGATGGTCTTTGTTATGTTCAATGATATAAGAAAGATATTATGATGATACTGTCATAGGAGTCAAGTAATGAGGAAAAAAACAAAATTAGTACAAATAGGGGATAAACAAATAGGTGCAGGTCTGCCTATACTTATACAGTCTATGTGCAATACAAAGACTGAGGATGTAAAGTCAACGGTAGAGCAAATACTTAGGCTTGAGGATGCGGGCTGTGATATAATAAGAGTTGCGGTGCCAAATACGGAGGCGGCATCAGCAATAGCTCAGATAAAAAAACAAATACATATACCGCTGGTTGCGGATATTCATTTTGATTACAGACTTGCACTGGAAGCTATAAAAGCGGGCTGTGACAAAATAAGGATAAATCCCGGGAATATCGGCAGTACAGAAAGAATAAAAGCTGTGGTAGATGCCTGTAGGGAAAGAAATCTGCCTATAAGGGTAGGAGTAAATTCAGGCTCTTTGGAGAAACATCTTATTGAAAAATACGGCGGAGTGACTGCAGAGGGTATAGTGGAGTCCGCACTTGATAAAGTAAGAATAATAGAGGATATGGACTATAACAATATGGTTATAAGTATCAAATCCTCAGATGTAATGATGTGTGTAAAGGCACATGAACTTATTTCAGAGAAAACAGATTATCCGCTCCATATAGGTATTACCGAATCGGGAACTGTAAAAAGAGGTATGATAAAATCATCTCTTGGACTTGGTATTATTTTATATCAGGGTATCGGTGATACTATAAGAGTTTCGCTCACAGGTGATCCGGTAGAGGAAATATTTGCAGGAAAGCTGATTTTAAGCAATTTGGGGCTTAAAAAAAGCGGTATAGAGGTAGTGTCCTGTCCTACATGCGGAAGAACAAATATCGACCTTATAGGGCTTGCAGGCAAGGTGGAAAAGCTTGTGGAAGATTATGACCTTAATATAAAGGTTGCAGTAATGGGCTGTGTTGTAAACGGACCGGGAGAAGCCAAGGAAGCCGATATAGGTATTGCCGGCGGAATAGGTGAAGGACTTTTGATAAAAAGGGGCAAGGTTGTAAAAAAATTGCCTGAAAGTGAACTTTTAAAAGCTTTGAAAGAGGAGCTGGATTTATTGTCAAAAGAGGCATAGGATGTTAAAAAAATTCAAAGATGTTTTTCAAAGTTTAGAATGTTCAAATCATATAAATGAACTTTTAAACTTTGTTTTTGTGGAAAAAGTAAGCGCCAGCAGTGATATGTCATTGATAAAAATAAATATCATTGCCGAGAGAATAATAGAGAAAAAAACTATACTTGAATTGGAAATGCTTATAAAGGATAAGATGTTTCCAAAAAAGAATATTAAGATAAAAATATTTGAAAAATTTAAACTTTCAAGCCAATATACTGCCAAAAATCTTTTTGAAGCTTATAGGGAAAGTATTCTTTTAGAAATTAAAAATTATAAGATATCGCAGTATGTTATTTTAAATAATGCATGTATAAGCTTTGAAGGCTCATACATGGATATGACTGTGGAGAAAAATCCTTTAAATGAGAGTGTTATAGATGAGCTTGTAAGAATACTTGAAAAAATCTTTAATGAAAGATGCGGAATACTTTGTACAGTCAGACATAAGTTTATTGCAAGAAAAGAAAGAGAGGAAGTAGTAGAATATGCAGAAAGAACCTTTAACAAAAAAGCGGATAACAGCGAATTTGTAAACGGAAATGCCAATGCAGCTTGGGAAAGCAATGATAATGCAGACTCTACAAAGGGATCAAAGGAAAAGGAAGTTGCAAAGAAAAAGTTTGATAAGAATGGCTTTGATAAGAAAGGGTTTGAGAAAAAAGGCTTTAACTCTAAGTTTGTAAAGCAAAAGTCAAATAATCCGGATGTTATTTACGGCAGGGATTTTGAAGATGATTTTATAAAGCTTTCAGACCTTATAGGAGAAATAGGAGAGGTATCCGTTCGTGGTAAGATAATAGAGGTTGACAGCAGGTATCTTGAGAGGAGTGATTCCACACTTTATATTTTTGCAATAACGGATTTTAGTGATTCGATTTATGTAAAGATGTTTGTTCGAAGCGAACAGCTTGATACAATAAAGGAAAATATAGTAAAAGGAAATTATATAAAGGTAAACGGGCTTGCTCTGATTGATAAATTTGACAGCGAGCTTACCATAACTTCCGTAAAGGGAATAAAAAAATGCGAGAAGTTTGAAGAAAATATCAGAACGGATAATGAACCTCTAAAAAGAGTGGAGCTTCATTGCCATACAAAGATGAGCGATTTTGACGGTGTTTCTTCCGCTTCAGATATAATAAATCAGGCTAAAAACTGGGGAATGGATGCAATTGCCATTACAGACCATGGAAATATTCAAGGATTTACCGAAGCAAGCCATGTAAAAAATCCTCCAAAGATAATATATGGTGTGGAAGGGTATCTGGTAGATGATTTAAAAGAACTTGTGACAAATCCAAGGGATAAGACTCTTGATGACGGCTTTATTGTATTTGATATTGAGACCACCGGTTTTTCTGCCAAAAATGATGCCATCACTGAGATTGGTGCGGTAAAGGTGGTAAAGGGGGAAATAGTTGACAGATTTTCAACATTTGTAAACCCAAGAAGACCTATACCTTTTAAGATAGAGGAACTTACACATATCAGTGATGCAATGGTAATGAATGCGCCTTTTATTGAGGATATACTCCCGAAATTTTTAGACTTTTGTGAGGACTATATTATAGTTGCTCATAATGCAGGATTTGATACAGGATTTATCCGTGAGAATGCAAAGAAGATAAATAAAGAATATAATCCCTCCATAATAGATACGGTAGCAATGGCAAGGCTTCTTTTACCGGAGCTGAACAGATTTAAGCTGGATACTGTATGTAAGGCTTTAAATATATCTTTGGAAGGTCATCACAGAGCTGTAAATGATGCGGAAGCTACCGCACAGATCTGGGTTGAATTTATAAAAAGATTAAAAGATAAGGGAATAAGTAAACTTTCAGAGGTGGCAAGCCTCGGAGAGACAAATGCGGATATTGTAAAGAAAACCAAGTATAATCATGTTATTATACTTGCAAAAAATGATATAGGCAGAATCAATCTTTATAAGTTGATTTCATTATCACATATTGATTTCTTTAATAAAAGGCCGAGAATACCCAAGTCCATTTTAGCAAAAATGAGAGAGGGACTTATTATAGGCAGTGCCTGTGAACAGGGTGAGGTGTATAAGGCATTATTAAATGATACTACTGATGATGAACTGAACAGAATAGTATCATTTTATGATTATCTTGAAATACAGCCCATTGCCAACAATATGTTTCTTATAGAAGATGAGCAAAATGATATTCATTCAATAGAGGATTTGCAGGAAATCAATAAAAGAATAGTGGAGCTTGGAAATGTTTATGAAAAGCCCGTTGTCGCAACATGTGATGTGCATTTTTTAAATCCTGAGGATGAAATATACAGAAGAATTATATTCTACGGTAAGGGATATAAGGATGCAGATACACAGCCTCCTCTATATCTTAGAACCACAAGAGAAATGCTTGATGAATTTGAATATCTTGGAACTGAAAAAGCTTATGAGGTGGTAGTTACAAACAGCCGTATGATAGCGGATATGGTGGAAGTGATATCACCTGTAAGACCTGATAAATGTCCTCCTGTTATAGAAAACTCCGATGAGGATCTGACAAATGCCTGCTATAAAAAGGCACATGAGCAATATGGTGAAGTATTACCGAAGATAGTGGAGGACAGGTTAAAAAAGGAGCTTAATTCCATTATTTCAAACGGCTTTGCCGTAATGTATA
Source organism: Lachnoanaerobaculum sp. Marseille-Q4761 (assembly GCF_017565785.1). Taxonomy (NCBI): domain Bacteria; kingdom Bacillati; phylum Bacillota; class Clostridia; order Lachnospirales; family Lachnospiraceae; genus Lachnoanaerobaculum; species Lachnoanaerobaculum sp. Marseille-Q4761. The sequence goes on along the minus strand of NZ_JAGEKB010000002.1, from coordinate 33,321 downwards.
TTATTGCAAAAAAACTGGTGGAAAAAAGTAATGAGGACGGTTATCTTGTAGGTTCAAGAGGTTCTGTAGGTTCATCATTTGCCGCATATACCTCAGGAATAACGGAAGTAAATCCATTGCCTGCACATTATTACTGTGACTGTAAATATGTGGATTTTGATTCACCTGAGGTAAAGGCTTTTGCCGGAATGGCAGGCTGTGATATGCCTGATAAAATCTGTCCAAACTGTGGCAGAAAGTTAAAAAAAGACGGATTTGATATACCTTTTGAGACCTTCCTCGGATTTAAAGGAGATAAAGAGCCAGATATAGACTTGAACTTCTCGGGAGAATATCAGCCGAATGCCCATGAGTACACAGAGGTAATATTCGGTAAAGGATATACCTATAGAGCAGGAACGGTAGGTACTTTGGCAAATAAAACCGCCTACGGTTATGTAAAGCATTATTTTGATGATAAAAATGAAAGTAAGAGAAAATGTGAGATAAACAGACTTGCGGTGGGATGTGAAGGTGTAAGAAGAACTACAGGTCAGCACCCGGGAGGTATCATTGTACTGCCTCATGGAGAGGAGATATATACATTTACACCGGTACAAAGACCGGCAAATGATATGACCACAAAGACCATTACAACACATTTTGACTATCATGCTATTGATCACAACTTGTTAAAACTGGATATTCTCGGGCATCAGGATCCTACTATGATAAGGATGCTGCAAGATCTTACAGGTATTGATCCTGTAAAAGATATTCCACTGGATTCAAAAGAGACTATGAGTCTTTTCCAAAATACATCAGCACTGGGAATCGAGCCGAAGGATATACTGGACTGTCCGCTGGGGGCATTGGGTGTACCTGAGTTTGGTACCGACTTTGCTATGCAGATGTTAATTGATACCAAACCTCAGGGATTATCAGACCTTGTAAGAATTGCAGGACTTGCACATGGTACAGATGTTTGGCTTGGAAATGCACAGACTTTGATACTCGAGGGCAAGGCAACCATCAGAACCGCCATCTGTACAAGAGATGATATTATGATTTATCTTATAGAACAGGGGCTTGATGAGGGAGAGTCTTTTAAGATAATGGAGAGTGTAAGAAAGGGTAAGGGACTTACAGATGAATGGGTGGAGCATATGGAGGAAAAGGGTGTGCCAGACTGGTATATCTGGTCCTGTAAAAAAATAAAGTATATGTTCCCTAAAGCTCATGCAGCAGCCTATGTTATGATGGCATGGAGAATTGCATATTGTAAGATATTTTATCCATTGGCATATTATACGGCATACTTTACAATAAGGGCTACAGGCTTTAACTATTCCCTGATGTGCATGGGAAAGGATAAGCTTGAGTTTAATATTGCTCAGTATAAGAAAAATCCGGATACTACAGCAAAATATGCCGATACCCTGCGTGATATGAGAATAGCACAGGAAATGTATGCCAGAGGCTTTGAATTTGCAAAGATTGACCTCTTTAAAGTACATCCTACCAAGTTCCAAATCATGGATGACGGTAAGATAATGCCTTCACTATCAAGCATTGAAGGCTTGGGAGAGACCGCTGCAAGCTCAATAGTAAATGCTACAAAAGCAGGACCTTTTATTTCAAAGGATGACTTTATGTCCAGAGCCAAGGTCGGAAAGAGTACTTGTGAACTGCTTGACAGCTTAAACTTACTTGGAGATTTACCGGAGAGTAATCAGATATCGTTTTTTGATTTGATGGGGTAGGAATAGTGATTGGTGATATATTAATCAATATTTAATATAAAATATATTTTTTGAGTCTTATTTTAATAACTTGGGTGTTGTAAAAAAACGAATAATATGCCATAATTTAGGTAAGCAAATGTTAGCCGTTTCTCATAGGACGGGATATAAAATTATGAGGTGTATTCAGCCACTTGCCGATGGTGTGGGATATAAGTAATTCGGTGCGTAAATGTAGCCACTTACTATATGGGTGGGATATAAATAATATAGTGCGTAAATCCCTCTAATCGAAATGATAGAGGGATTTTTTTGTTAGGGCAAGGCCCTGTTCTCGCAAGAGAACAAATAAACCACCTGCTATGCGGGTGGTTGAAATAGCTTTAGCGTTATGTGAAAAACCCCCAAATTTGATATAATATAAAAGGTTCGCCAACCAATAAATATATCAAAGGGGGTATCCAAATGGATAGTAGTAGTTTATCACATACATCATGGGCTTGAGATATAATAGGGATACAGAGAAAAAAGCTTGATAAATAGGAGCTTTCAACACTGTATCTCTATTTTTATTCCATAAAAGTTAAATACTATTAATTGAAGGAGGTACTTATGGCAGAAATTATCACCGTTGCCAATCGAAAAGGTGGAGTCGGCAAGACAACTACAACATTAAATCTTGCTTACTCTATAAAAGAACTCGGCAAAAAAGTATTAGTCATAGACCTTGATCCACAAGCCAATCTTACAAGGTGCTTTGATGTAGAAAATCTGGAAAATATAAAAACCATAGGTCATTTATTAATGGCTGAGCTGGAGGAAGAAGAAAATTATTCGGTAAAGGATTATGTCATATCTTATGATAAAATAGACCTTATACCATCAAGCATTTACCTGTCAGCTACAGAAACACAAATGAGGTCGGAAACAGGTAGTGAAAGAATATTATCAGAAATTATTGAACCGGTAAGAGAGCATTATGACTATGTCCTTATAGACACTTCACCGGCACTTAATATTTTAACTATAAATGCTCTTTGTGCTTCAGACAGTGTTCTTGTAACAGCAGATACTCAAATGTTTGCAGTTGTTGGAATAAATGAACTTTTAAAAACAGTACAAAAAATAAAAAAGAGAGTTAATTCCGGGCTTAAAGTGAAGGGTATCCTGCTAACTATGTGTGATAACAGAACCAATCTGTATAAAACGCTTACAGAGCAGGTAGAAGAAATGTTTCAAGGAAGAATAAAGGTCTTTCAAACTAAAATTCCTAAAACAGTTAAGGTTGGTGAAGCCATATACAGCGGTCAAAGTATAAAGAAGTATGCAAAAGACAGCAGTGTAGATGTGGCGTATGATAACCTTGCAAAGGAGATTTGCTATGAGTAAGAAATTTATAAAAAGGGAAATAACGGATGCAGTAGATTTTTTACTTAATGACATAGATATCGCAGAGCAGAAGGATATACAGAACATAGAAATCAACCTGCTTGAAAATTATCATGACCATCCATTTAGCCTTTATACTGGAAAAAGGCTGGAGGATATGGTTGAAAGTATCAAAGAAAATGGAATACTAAATCCGGTTATTGTTATGAAAAAAGAAGCCGGAGCCTATGAAATACTTTCAGGGCATAATAGGGTAAATGCAGCAAAACTTGCCAATCTAAAAACAGTTCCTTGTATCATGAAAGAAAATCTGACTCAGGAGCAAGCTTATACCTATGTAATTGAAACCAATCTAATGCAGCGTTCTTTTTCAGACCTGTTGCCAACAGAAAAAGCTGTCGTACTAAAACTTAGATATGAAAAAATAACAAGTCAAGGAAAGAGAAATGACCTGCAAAAAGAACTGAACAGACTTAATGACGGTATTGTTGTGAAAAAGAATAAAAGAGCTGAAGATAAGTTGGACAGCAGAAAAAACATAGGTAAGGAATACAATTTATCAGGGGCATCAATTGCAAGATATTTAAGATTAAATTATTTAACAGATAATTGGAAACAAGCCGTAGATAATGATGAAATCGGACTTATGATGGCAGTTGACATATCCTATCTTCTTACAGAGCTGCAAGATTATTTATATAAGGAATGTAAAGAATGGGGGCTATGTTTAAAGCCAAGTGATGCTAAAGCACTTCATCTGATGGATAGGAAGGAAGCTCTTAATAAGGAGATGGTCAATACATATTTACTGAACCTGGAAAACTCAAAGCCTAAGGAATATCAGAATATCAAGTTATCTCAAAGTGCTTATAAAAAGTTCTTTAGGGATGAAAGTAAGGAAGAGGTGGAGAAAATTGTAGAAAGGGCTTTAGCAATGTATTTTAGAGAAAATAAACAGGTTTTATAAAATCATACATAGGAGTATAATAAGGACATAAGATATTGACAGGAAATAAATTATAAATATAAAGGGTTAAGTCAATGGATGAAATAAAGCTATATGAAAATAAACAAATACGCTCCGTTTGGGATGAGGAAAAAGAAGAATGGTATTTTAGTGTGGTGGATGTCGTAGGAGTGCTTACAGAGCAAGAAAGTGCAAGAGGCTCAAGCACTTATTGGGCGGTGTTAAAAAAGAGACTGAAAGAAGAGGGAAACGAACTGCTTACAATTTGTAAGCAGTTGAAAATGAAAGCGGCAGACGGAAAGATGCGTTTAACGGATGTAGCGGATATGCAAGGTATTTTCCGTATTATACAGTCCATTCCATCACCTAAAGCAGAACCGTTTAAGTTATGGCTTGCAGAGGTTGGAAAAGAGCGAATTGATGAAATCATTGATCCGGAACTTACAATAGACAGAGCCTTGGAGACCTACTTAAAGAAGGGTTATAAAAGAGAGTGGGTAAATCAAAGACTGCAAGCCATTCAAGTCAGAAAAGAACTTACAGATGCATGGGATGATGCAGGAATCCAAAAGGGAATAGAGTATGCAATCCTTACAGATGAGATTACTAAAGCTTGGTCGGGGATGACAACAAGAAGATATAAAAATCTTAAAGGACTGAAAAAAGAAAACTTAAGAGACAATATGACAACTCTTGAAATCGTTTTGAATATGCTTGCAGAGGCGACCACAACAGAGCTTACGAAAGCGACTAACCCTAAAGGCTTGGAAGAAAATAAGAAGGTGGCAAAAAAAGGTGGTAGTGTAGCAGGAAATGCGAGAAAGGAAATTGAAAAAGAAACGGGAAAACCTGTTATTACATCAAAAAATGCTATGGATTTGTCAAGACTTATTGAAGATGTAGTGAAAGAACCTATAAACAAGACAGAGGCTAACAAAGAAAAAAATAAATAAAAACATTCATTTGGAGATAGCAAAAAGTGGCTATCTCTTTTTAATATCATACAAGTGTAGTTGCCGAGGAACAACCAGCTTAAACAGCTACACTTATTTTAATGCTTAAAACATATAAGGAGGTAGAGAGCATGGGTGTAAAATTTAACTACTATTACGGAAAAGAAGCTGAAGCTTTCTCATTTTTTCGTATTCCGAAATTGTTATTTACTGATGAAGCATTTAGGATTCTGAGCAGTGATGCTAAAGTGCTGTATGGAATTTTACTTGATCGAATGAGTTTATCCATGAAAAATGGCTGGATTGATGAAGAAAATAAAGTATATATTATATTCACTATTGAGGAGATTGCCCAAACCATGTGTTGTGCCACCCAAAAGGCAACGAAAATACTACAGGAATTGGATGATAAAAAGGGCATAGGACTTGTTGAAAAGAAAAGACTGGGACTTGGCAGACCCAATATACTCTATGTGAAGAACTTTATTGTTCAATCATCTGATGAAGAAGGTATTGAAAAAGATGAAGATTTTACAGGTGAAGAAGAAATCATAAATCAGGAATTATTAAATTCACAACTCAAGAATTATGAAAATCACAATTCAGGAAATGTGAAATTCACAAAACAAGAATTGTTAAAATCACAATGTAATAAGACTAATATTAATAATACTGAATATAATGATACTGATTATAATAATACCTCCCCCATATCCCCCTCAAAAGAGAACTTGGTAAGAGGAAGTCTTTATAATCAGGATAAAGATATGGAGGTGGAGTTGATAAGGAAAGTAATTAAACAAAAAATAGAATATCCGGTCTTGATAGAGGAGGAAGAAAAAGAAAGGATTGACCTTATCATAAATCTGATGACAGAGGCAATTCAAAATAAGAAGGATATAAAAGTAAATCAAAACAGTGTGAACTATAAAACAGTAAGGGAACGGCTTTTATCGCTAAAAAAAGAGCATATAAAGTATGTCCTATCAGTTTTAGGGAAAAACAGACAAAATATAAAAAACTTAAGAGCCTATCTTATTTCTCTGCTTTACAATGCACACTCCAATATTTTAGGAATGACAATATCGGAAACAGCTATAGAATCATGTACAACGGATTACAGTAAAGACCGGCAAATATGGCAGGATTTTTTAAATACAACTTAAAAGTGCAAAGACAGTAGAGATAATAAACAGTATAAAAAAATCAAATTATTGAAGCTGAAAATATTTTAAGAAACGGATAAATTCATGGAAAAAGCAGGAAATGCTTTTATCGGAGTATCTGATAGCTTGAAACAAGCTCTATTAAACGAAGAAATCAGAGATCATATAGGTGATAAAGACGAACTCATTTATTGTGGTTTATATAATACACCGAAACAGCAGATAAGTATTGTACCGGAAGTTTCAAGAAAAATGGTTGAAAACCATACCTGTAGGGAGGAGAAATTGAATAAGGAAAGTGATAGGTGGAAAGATTTTGAAAGGATGAGCAGAATTGCTGAGCTAAGAGAAGAAGCCTTTGATGACAGGCTTTTATCAGAGCAGACATTTAGAAAGGATGACGGCAGTTTGGAGCATAAAAGAACAGGGCAAAATTATGTAGAAAAATTTGAAGAAATGGAAAAAGAAAATATCGGACTACTGTTTACGGGACCGGTAGGAACCGGGAAAACCTTTTTGGCATCAGCAATAGCCAATGCTCTCATTGAAAGGGAAATTTCAGTGAAGATGACCAACTTTGCCGTTATCTTGAATGATATGATGAACCTTGAAATTAATAAAAATAAGTACATTGCAAACTTAAATGAATATAGACTGCTGATAATTGATGATTTTGGAATGGAAAGAGATACGCCATTTGCTACAGAGCATATATTTAATGTTATTGACAGCAGGTATAGAGCAAATAAACCAATCATTTTAACAACCAATCTTAGTGCAACTAAACTTACAGCTCCAATTAATCTGAAAGAACAAAGGGTTTATTCAAGGATACTTGAGATGGCAGTACCGATTGTTTTTTCAGGAGAGAATAAAAGAATTGTAAAGATGAAGGAGAAAGTAAGAAAAGCAAATACACTTTTAATAAACGGATAGAGGAGGTAAACTATTGATCAATGAAGAAGTAAGCAGACAGGTTATTGCCATGGTAGAAAGAGGAAACATAAGAACAGCCAAAATGGTAATAGACCTTATGAAAAAAATGTTAAATATGGCAGCCAAGAAAGGGAAAAGTCTAAAGGAATTTATAGAAGAAAAGAAACCGACAACCGTAAAAGATTTGGTGAAGAAAGGGAAGGTTGAAACCTTAGAACTAAATGACCTTGATTTTAAGGGCTTAAAAAGAGAGCTAAATAAAAACGGAGTAAAATTCAGTATAAAAAAAGATCTTACAACAGGAAATAATATCATCTTCTTTCAGGCAAAGGATGAAAAGGTCATGGAGCAGGCGTTTAAAGAAGCAGTAGAAAAATTTGCCGGAAAAAATAAGAAAAGAGAATCGGTAATGGGTAAACTAAATCAATTTAAAGAAAAGGTGAAAAAAGCACCAAAGAAAGATAAAATCAAGGAGAAACTTAATGAGCAAAGTTTATAGAAATATGTCTTTTAGCCAAAAGAGGAATATATAAAAGAAAGTACAACAAAGTTTTTCAGTTTATCTTCTCCCATGAAAAGTAGGATCATTTGCAATAATGAAAACAAAAGGATGGAATATTCGGTGGAATTAAGTAAAAAGTGATATAATTATAATATTGAAATAATGATAAAGAAAGGAAAGCTGCCTACAGTGAAGAAAAATTTATGTCCAAGATGTAATCGTAAGATGAAACAACAGTTTATAGGACTGTTACATTGTAAATGCGGTATGAGCTATCATAAAGATATGGGATATTTTGAAAGAACAGGGAATATGATTTTTGCATTAGAAAAGAAAAAGAGAGGTGAAAAAACAAAGCAAGTTCCTGTAATTAGGTATAAAGATGAGTAAGTCAGGAAGGAGGGATCAATACGAAGATTGTAAAAGGGATACTAAAAGATATAAAAAATATATTTCGTATAAGAGATAAGAAAAAGTTTGTAATTCAAAACTTACCTTATCTCTTTTTATTTTATCCGGGAAACATCCTATCAGCACATGTCAGAAGTTATATGGGCGGAGATATTTTAGATAAGATTTTTAAGGCGATTTTAGAAATTGGCAAAATAAGTTTCATCCCAAGTATTCATTTAATAGATATAATGGTGGGAATAATAGTAGCAGCCCTAATCAAAGTAATTGTCTATACCAAAGGAAAAAATGCCAAGAAGTTTAGGCAAGGAAAAGAGTATGGATCAGCAAGATGGGGGAACTCAAAAGATATAGAACCGTATGTAGATGAGAAGTTTGAAAACAACATACTTTTAACTGATACGGAAAGACTTACCATGAATGGTAGACCTAAAAACCCTAAATATGCAAGAAATAAAAATATACTTGTGGTGGGAGGATCAGGAAGCGGAAAGACCAGATTTTTTTTAAAGCCCAATCTTATGCAAATGCACTCATCCTATGTTGTAACAGATCCAAAGGGTACCGTTCTCATAGAGTGTGGAAAGATGCTTGAGAAAAACGGCTATGATATTAAAGTGCTAAATACCATAAATTTCAAAAAATCCATGCACTACAATCCCTTTGCCTATCTGAGAAGTGAAAAAGATATTCTAAAGCTTGTACAAACCATTATAGCTAATACGAAAGGCGAAGGAGAAAAATCCAGTGAGGATTTTTGGGTGAAAGCAGAACGCCTTTATTACACCGCACTGATTGGATATCTTTATTATGAAGCACCGGAGGAAGAGCAAAACTTTGAAACACTGCTTGCTTTTATTGATGCCAGTGAGGTAAGAGAAGAAGATGAAAACTTTAAAAATGCAGTTGACTATATCTTTGATGCACTGGAAAAAGAAAAGCCGAATCACTTTGCTGTAAAGCAATACCGTAAATACAAGCTTGCAGCCGGAAAAACTGCCAAATCGATTCTTATAAGCTGTGGTGCAAGGCTTGCTCCATTTGATATTGAGGAGCTTAAAAACCTTATGGAGTATGATGAGATGGGCTTAGATACTATAGGAGATAAGAAAACAGCCCTATTTATTATTATTTCAGACACAGATGACACATTTAACTTTGTAGTGGCAATGATGTATACTCAGCTATTTAATCTACTTTGTGATAAGGCAGATGATGTCTATGGCGGCAGACTTCCCGTTCATGTAAGGTGTTTATTGGATGAGTTCAGTAATATCGGTCAGATTCCAAAGTTTGAAAAGTTAATTGCAACCATTCGTTCAAGAGAAATATCCGCAAGTATTATACTCCAGGCAAAATCACAACTTAAAGCTATATATAAAGACAATGCCGATACGATTTCAGGCAATTGTGATAGTGAATTATTTTTGGGTGGAAAGGAAGGAACAACCATAAAGGAGTTATCCGAGAACTTAGGAAAAGAAACCATAGACCTGTATAACACATCGGAAACAAGGTCAAATCAAAAATCTTTCGGACTTAACTATCAAAAACTTGGAAAGGAACTGATGAGCAGGGATGAACTTAAAGTGATGGATGGTGGGAAGTGCATACTGGAGATAAGGGGAGCAAGACCTTTTTATTCAGATAAGTTCGATATTACAAAGCATAAAAATTATAAGCTGCTTTCAGACTACAACAAGAAAAATGCCTTTGATATAGAAAAATATTTAAGAAGAAGAGATAAGGTCAACTTAAAAGAAGAAATGAGGGTAAAAGTGGTGGAGGTTGATAGGTAAACTAGGAATAACTTTAGTTCAAAATGAGCAGAAGTTAATATCAAACCGAATTTTTGAAAGGATTAGTAAATGGATGAATGGGAAAAGATAGAAATGAGAATTAAAAAAGCAGGGAAGAGGTTGGGGCAGATAAAATACAGAATAAACATATTAAATCAAAAGCTTAAATATATAAAAACGAAGAATGAATTTCATAAAGCATATAGCAGCCAAAGTAAAGGATTAAGATAAATCAAATCTTAGTCTTTTTTTGTTGAAGAAAAGGAGAAATGGTTAAGTGAAAGCAAAGGTAAGAAGCCCTCCGACTTTAGTTCAAAATGAGCAGAAGTGAAAGACATAAAAATATGGAGTTTATAAAAGACTTTGTGAGAATAGAAAAGAGGTGGTGTAAGTAGTAGAAATAACACTTGGAAGTTTGTTTGATGGAATAGGGGTATTTCCCTTAGCGGCAAGAAATGTGGGAATAAATACGATATGGTCAAGTGAAATTGATAAAAACGCCATATCCATATCAAAACGGCATTTTCCGGAGGTTGAGCAGTTGGGGGATATAACAAAATTAAGGGCAAAGGATTTAAAACCTGTGGATATAATAACCTTCGGTTCTCCTTGTCAGAATTTTTCAACAGCCGGAGATCTGACAGGACTTACCGGAGAAAAATCTTCTCTTTTTCATCATGCAATAAGATTTATAAAGGAAATGAGGTATGTAACAAATGGTAAGTATCCAACTTTCGTTATTTGGGAAAATGTCTGCGGAGCTTTTGTATCAGGAGATAGGATGGATTTTAGAGCCATCCTCGAATCTTTCAGTAGCACCCAAGTTCCAATGCCTAAACTTAAATGGGCAAATGCGGGAATGGTGCGAGGGAGAGAATTTGAGCTTTGTTGGAGAGTATTGGATGCCCAATATTTCGGAGAGCCTAAGCTCCTTCAAAGAAGAAAGAGAATATTTATTGTATTCGATTTTGGAGGATTTCGTTCCCACAAAATATTATATAAGCCCAAAGACTTGCTCAAATATTCTGAAACGATCGGAAATGTCAAAGATAAGGATACCAAGTCCAATCGAAGAGATCTTGATAAGGCAGGGAGGCAGATACCAAACATCAGACCCTTTCAAGACAGACAAATGCGGGAAGGAGCAAAAAGAAAAAATGAAACCATCTTCAGGAGCAGTTTCGGAAAATCAAATGAACCTTTTCCAACTTTATTAGCATCAAACCCTATAATGTTTGCTTGTTGGGTAGAGGGAAAAGAAGAAGAAGGCTGTATCAGATATTTGACACCGGTGGAATGTGAAAGATTGATGGGGTTACCTGACAATTATACAAAGTATGGGGCGGATGGGAAGGTTATAATTGACAGTGCAAGATATAAGGCACTTGGAAATGCAATTGCCCTACCTTGTGTGGAGTACATTATGTCAGGAATAAAAGAAGAGATGCTGACTTTAGATAAAAAGGAGCAGGAGTCGGGATGAAAGCGATAAAATTAAATATAAAAAATATATACAAGACTATGACTAATTAAAAAGAAGTTGTGGTCTTTTTTTGATTAAATCAAATAGAAAACGGAGAAATTATATGAAGAAAGAAATGCTTAACATCAACGGAAATCTGATTAATGAGGTGGAGATAAAAGTTATTAAGGGTAAGGATGGCGAAGTTAAAGCTGCTAACTTTACCCTCTTTAGAAAGATGGGAAAGGTAGGAGAGAAAAAGAAGGAGTATATAAATTGTAATGTTTATGGAGAAAAAGCCGAGCTTACGAAGGACTTTGAAAAAGGGGATTTTATTCATGTTTTCGGATATTTTAAAGAGGTTAAAAAGGAAGATAAAAGTTATAGAAACTTTATTGTAAAACATCTTAACAAGGCAGATAAGACAAAAAGCACAGTAAATGAGGAGGAAGAATAATGGCATTTTTTACACAGGCGGTAGATGTATTAAAGATTTTGGTAACAGCAATAGGGGCAGGACTTGGAGCATGGGGAGTCATAAACCTGCTTGAAGGTTATGGAAATGACAACCCCGGAGCGAAATCACAGGGAATAAAGCAGCTTATGGCAGGGGGAGGAATAGTTTTAATAGGGCTAAAATTAATTCCGCTACTTGCCAATGTACTTAATTAAGATGTTGGATTTATTTGGAAAAATAGATGAGTTTTTCAAGAATATCATGATTGATGTAATTAAGGATAATCTCTCGGCAATGCTTTTAGATATTAATGAGAAAGTGGGGACAGTTGCCGGGGAGGTTGGCAAAACTCCGAGTTCATGGAACTCGGAGGTATTTGCCTTCATAAAATCGATCAATGAGAATGTCGTTTTACCCATAGCAGTAATAATCCTTACAGCAATCTGTTGTATTGAATTAATTCAAGTGGTAATGCAAAAAAACTCCATGCATGATACGGACACCTTTGAGTTTTTCAAATACATCATAAAGATGTGGATAGCCGTATGGCTTGTATCTCACGCCTTTGAGTTTTCCATGGCGGTCTTTGATGTTTCACAGGAAATGGTGGGTAAAGCAGCCGGAGTTGTTGGAAGCAGTGCGAATATTGCACCGGGAGATTTTGATGCTATGGTTGATGCCCTAAAGGAAAAAAGTGTTGGAACACTCATCGGAATTTCACTTGAGACAGGACTTGTTAAAATCTCTTTAACAATACTTTCTGTTTTAATTACAGTAATCTTATACGGAAGAATGATTGAAATTTATATTTACTGTTCCGTAGCAGCTATCCCTTTTGCCACAATGGGAAATAAGGAATGGAGCAGTATAGGAACAAATTATATAAAAAGTTTATTTGCACTTGGACTTCAAGGACTGTTTATTTTAATATTTTTCGGAATATATGCGGTACTTGTAAAAACCGTAAACTTTACGGATATTCATGTAAGTATTTTAAAGGTGCTAGCATACGGAATGATACTTGGGGTAATGATGATGAAGTCGGGAAGTATCGCAAAGGCTATTCTTAACAGTCATTAGGTGACTTTTGTTCAAAATGAGCAAAAGTAAAAGACAAAAAGATCAAAACAGTGGGTTTAAGTAAAAATATAAGTGCCGGGAGGTAGCAATGAAAATATTAAATAAAAAAATGAGAATAATATTAGAAACAGGAGTAATGCTTTTTATAGGGGTGTTGCTTGGAAAGATCATAAGCAGGAAAAAGCAGGATATATCAGTACCTTTAGATAAAGATTTTGACTTTGTAAAAATAAAGGATGATGAAAATATCTTATGCAAACCTGATTTTGAACTTGCAGAAGAATTAGAGAAGGTAAAAGAGGAAATCATCTCACTTTGGGAACATATAGAAGCACTTTCAAATAGCGAAGAATCAAGGGAGAAAAGTTTATGGCATATGTAAAAGTACCGAAGGATCTTAGCAAAGTAAAAACAAAGGTAGCTCTTAATCTTACTAAAAGACAGCTAATAGGCTTTAGCATAGCGGGACTAATCGGTTTTCCAATTTATCTGTTATGTAAAAATTTTTTAAGTACGGATATTTCCATGATAATGATGAGCATAGTCGTACTTCCGGTTTTATTTGCGACACTGTATGAAAAGGACAACCTGCCCTTTGAAAAGCATTTGGCATATATAGTAAGGTTTCATAAGGCTGAAAAGATAAGGGTCTATAAATCGAAGAGTATTTATAATACGGATAAGAAAAAAGATGAAATAAAAGGCAGAACGCCTATACCTATAAGCAAGATGAGATTAAGCAGTAACGGGAGGAGAAGAATTGAATAAGGAGAAGAAGAAAAAACAAGAGCAAAGAATACAAAGGGATGAAATGGAGCTTAGGAAAAACAGTAAGGAATTATCCGAGTTAAAAAAGTTAAGCAGGAAGAATACAAGCAATAAAAAAGATGGGAAATCATTCATAAAAAAGGGATGGTTTCCTTTTCCTATTAAGGCTAAGAAAAAGGAAACGATACAGGATACAATTCCCTATAAAAGAATGTTAAAGGACGGGATATGTCAGGTTGAAAAGGATAAATACAATAAAACCATTCGCTTTTTTGATATTAATTATAGACTTATGGAAGAAGAGGATAAGGAGGGGATATTTGCTGACTTTTCTTCTTTTCTTAATTTCTTTGATTCAAGTGTGGAAGTGGAATTTAACTATATCAACAGTATAGGTGAAAATGAAGAAAGGAAAGAGCTAATTAATATCAAAGAAACCGAGGATGATTTTAATGAAATAAGAAATGAATACAGACAAATGCTCCTAAATCAAAGTAGCAAGGGAAACAATGGACTGTCAAAAAATATGTATTTAACCTTTACCATAGAAGCCGAGGATTTAAAACAGGCAAAAAGCAGGTTAGAGAGAATAGAGTCGGATATATTAAATAACTTTAGGCAGATGGGTGTAAAGGGCTATGTTTTAGACGGAGAAGAACGCTTAAAAGTCATTCATGATATATTAAATCCTGAGGACAGGTTTATTTTTAACTTTGAAGATTTGAAATATAGTGGGCTTACAACAAAGGAATATATTGTACCGACTTCCTTTAATTTTTCCAAGTCTACATATTTTAAGATGGGAGGAGTATTTGCAGAGGTAAACTTTCTACAGATTTTAGCATCGGATATAAAGGACGAAATGCTTTCAGAATTTTTAGAGGTGGAAGAAAATATGATCGTAACCTTTCATATCAAAGCTGTTGACAGGATTGAAGCGATTAAAAATATAAAAAGAAAAATAACCGACCTTGATAAGATGAAACTTGAGGAAAATAAAAAAGCAATCAGAGCAGGATATGATATAGATATCCTGCCAAGTGATCTTGTAACTTATGGTGCGGAGGCAAAGAACTTACTTTCTGAGCTTCAAAATCATGATGAAAAGATGTTTTTAGTAACGATCCTTATTATGAGTACAGGTAAAAGTAGGACTAAGCTTGAGAATACCGTATTTACATTAAAATCCATTGCAAACAGGCACAACTGTAACCTTAAAAACTTAAACTACAGGCAGGAACAAGGGCTTGTTGCAAGCCTTCCGCTTGGAATAAATGAGGTGGAAATAGAAAGAGGACTTACCACAAGTTCGGTGGCTATATTTATTCCCTTTACAACGGAGGAACTCTTTATTAAGGGTGAAAGTTTGTATTACGGCTTAAATGCTTTAAGTAGAAATATTATCATGGCTGACAGAAAGAAACTTAAAAATCCGAACGGGCTGATACTTGGAACGCCGGGTAGCGGAAAGTCTTTTGCAGCAAAGAGAGAGATTACCAATGCCTTCTTGATTACGGATGATGATATTATTATTGCAGATCCTGAGGCTGAATATTCTCCGCTTGTTAATGCCTTAAAAGGTCAGGTTATTAAAATATCACCGATTTCAAAAGACTATATAAATCCCCTTGATATCAACACCGACTATGCGGATGAAGACAATCCGTTGTCATTAAAATCTGATTTTATACTGTCCCTTTTTGAGCTTGTAGTTGGAGAGAAAAAGCTAAGTGCAGAAGAAATCTCAGTTATTGACAGGTGCTTGCCAATTCTTTATAAAGCCTATTTTGAAAACCCTATACCTGAAAATATGCCTATACTTGAAGATTTATATAATCTTCTTAGAAAACAGGAGGAGAAAATAGGAAAGAAACTTGCAGTAGAGATGGAGATCTATGTAAAGGGAAGTCTTAATGTATTTAATCACAGAACGAATGTAGACACAAACAACAGGGTGGTTTGCTATGACATTAAAGAACTTGGAAAACAGCTTAAAAAAATAGGAATGTTAATAATACAAGATCAGGTTTGGAATAGAGTAACAATAAATAGGGCAAGTAAAAAAGCAACAAGATATTTCGTTGATGAATTTCACCTTCTTTTAAAAGAACCGCAAACAGCCAACTATTCTATAGAAATCTGGAAGCGTTTTAGGAAGTGGGGAGGTATGCCGACAGGCTTAACACAAAATATTAAGGATCTTCTTGCAAGTCCGGAGATTGAAAATATCTTTGATAATACCGACTTTATTCTGATGCTTAATCAGGCGGGAACGGATAGAGATACACTGGCTAAGAAGCTTAATATTTCAAAGCACCAACTTTCTTATGTAACAAACAGTAATGAGGGAGAAGGTTTAATCTTCTATGGAAATACCATTGTACCTTTTATAGATCAATTTCCTAAAAATACAAAACTGTACTCACTGATAACAACAAAATTAAGTGAAACGGGAAAAGATAAAAAGTGAGAAGCAGTATGCAGAATCCAAGATAAATACAGAATATACGGGGCTTGCAAGAAAGACAGAAAGTGAGGTAAAAAACTTGAGAAAGAAAAATAATATAAGGTATAAAAACTGTAGAGAAAAACCGTTAAATCAAGAGATACAGTCTTTTCCATCTAAAAATCAAACAGGTTATAAAAAAGAAGATTTTCAAAATCAGGGTGTTCTTATTAAAGATAATATGCCGACTGAAGTAAAGAAATCTTCATCTAAGAAAACATTTATAAATCATACGGATAGGGAAAATAAATATAAGGACTTAAATAAAGGCAGTGATTCTTATGAGATACCGGGTAAGGGAAATATAAATTATGACAAATCTTTTCTTGAGCCAAAAAAGGATAAAAAGGTCAGGCAAAAGCAGATAGGCAGATTTCATCAGAAAGAAAAAGAAACCTATGAAGATTTATCTAAAGATACGGATAAAAACATAGCTTCTAATCAGTATGATATGGGCTTTAGGAATGATAAAGCTTTACAAAAGGCATTAGACAAGGAACAAAGGCATAAAGAAAATGCTGCAACCATACCAACTGATAAGTCTAAAAATAAGGTAAGAGCAAATAGGAAACGATATAAGAAAATCTTAAAAGAAAACCATGAGAAAGAAGATTTAAGCTTAAAAGACCACTCAAAGAAGTATTTTAAAAGTAACTTTGAAGATGAAGAATTTACAAGGACTAAGAATAAGAAAAATCCTCTAAACACAAAGGATGGAGTAAAAGAAAAAAACGATAATAAAGGAGAAATACCGGATAGTTCAAAGCCTAAGCCTAAAGAATATTCAAAAAAAGCCAATGATAAATTTAGAAAACAGGAAAAGAAGATTTTAAAGCTTCAGCATAAAAAGCAAAGCTTTGAAAAGAAACTTGAAAATAAGGTTAAAGACAGCATATCTTCTAAAAGTGCAATAGTTGCGGTAGGAGCGGTAAACAGGTATCTTGAAAGTGGGAAAGAGGATAATGCCGGTGTCAGTGCCGCTCATAAGACAACAGAAGGCATAGAAAGTCTTGCAAGAAAAGCCCACAATCATGGAAAAGGTAGGGCATTAAAAAGACAAAAAAGGATAGTAAGGCTTGGAAAAGATATTGAAAAACAAGAAAAAAAGCTGTTTTTTAAGAAAAATATGGAAGAATTTAAGAAGAGTAGTGAGTATCAAAATACTTCAAGGTTAAGACAGTTTTTTAAAAGGAGACAGTATAAAAAGCAACTTCAAAAGAAATACAAAGAAAGGATAAAGAATGGGCTTAAAAAATCCTTAGCAAAGGGAAGCAAAAAGTTTGCAGAATTTATAAAAGAAAGAGGTAAAAAGATAATGTTCCTAATACTTTTGGTAGTAGGAACATTCTTTATGCTCTTTCAGGCAGGAAGCATGGTGATGAATATAGGAACAGGAACAATCAGTGATACCGTTTCTACAACTTATCTTTCCTCAGAAGAGACCTTAAGGAATATCAATCAGGAATTTTCTTCTTTAGAACAGGGACTGCAAGAGGAAATGGAAAGCGTAGAAGAAACCAATCCGGGATATGATGAATATATAATAAACGGAAAAGAAAAAATCGGTCATAATGTCCATGAGTTGCTATCATATATTACATCTCGATATGGTGTGGTAAAAGAAGTATCTGAAATAGCCGGGGAAATACAACAGCTGTTTAATCAAATGTATACATTGACCTATGATGAAGAAATTGAAATCAGATATAAAACCGTTACATCAAGCTATATTGATGAAGCGGGGAATGAGCAGACAGAAAGCCATGAAGAAGCTTATGAATATAAAAAACTTATTGTAAACTTAGAAAAAAGAGAGATGAACGATATCATAAGAGAAGTATTTAATTCTTATCCCAACAATTTAGCTCACTATGAAGCACTGCTTTCAAGTAAAGGTAATATGGAGCTTGTTTTTGGAAGTGGTAACGGAGATCTATCGGAGATTATAAACAATCCAGACTTTTCAAATCCGGGAATTGCCTTTGATGATGTAACGGTTAAGGCACTGTTTAACGAGGCGGAGAAACATATAGGTAAAAAATATGTATTTGGAGCAAACGGACCGAATAACTTTGATTGTTCGTCCTTTGTATGCTGGAGTTTCACACATTCAGGAGTTAAAAATATGCCAAGAACCACTGCTTGGGGGATTTATAAAACTTATTGTAATCCTATATCTCCAAGTGAAGCAAAGGCGGGAGATATTATCTTCTTTAAAAACACTTATAACAGTAAGAGTCCGATATCCCATGTAGGTATCTATGCAGGAGACGGAATGATGATACATGCAGGCAATCCTATTCGCTTTGTAAGTATCAATACACCTTACTGGATAGAACATTTCTATGTTTTCGGTAGAGTTAAATAACAGGAGGAAGAGGTTGAATAAAAAATATCAAAAGAATATCGAAAATCAAAAAGCGATAGAAGAAAAAATAGAAGAACTTAGGCTGAGGCAGGAAATACTTAAAGAAGAGCAGGAGGAAATGGAGCAGGTTGAGGTTCTAAAAGAATACAGAAGCATTGATATTTCACTTGATGAGTTTTTAGAAATGATGAGAAAGTACAAAAAGGAAAGGCAAAGTGAAAAGAAAATGAAAGAGCCGGAAAATTCTAAAGAAGTAGAGGAAAACAGAGAAAAAATTATGGAGGATACAAATGAAGGAAATTAAATCTAAAAAGAATAGGGTGAAAAGATTGGTAGGAGTTATTTGCTTACTTGTGATGTTTATTATAGGGAATATTTACCCTACACATATTTTTGCACAGGTTAATGAAAGTGAAATAGAAAGTGAGGCGATTAAGGAAACAGCATTAGAAAAAGATAACGGGGAAAGAGAAGTACGCTTTCCGAATAAACTGGAGGCAAAAGAGCCTCCAAGTGATAATCAAGGTGGGAACAGCCAAAGTGATGGTATAAATAAAGGTATTCCTACAGCAGAAGGAAGTGCAAAGGCGGAACTTATAGAAAATGTAAATAATGCCAATCAGTACTATCCTATTCATCATGGAGAAAGTACGGGGGATGAAAGTGGCAAATATTTTGCAGATGCCAGACAGTTCATTACATTTAAAACAAAGTCCGGAAAGACCTTTCATCTAATCATTAATTATGATGAAGAAGGGCAAAATGTCATGCTGCTTACAGAGGTTAGTGAAGATGATTTACTAAATATGGTTGAAGCAAAAGAAAAACCTAAAGAGGAAGTAAAAAAGATAGAAGAGGTACCGCTACCAACAGAAGCAACAAAAGAGGAACCGGTAAAAGAGGAGCCTAAAAAGAAAGAAGAAAGCAAAGGAGCAGGGCTTTATATATTTTTAGGATTGCTTGTCATGACAGTTGTCGGAGCAGGATATTATTTTAAGATTTATAAGAAAAATCAGGAAGAAAGTGAGGATGAGGAGGATTACAACGAGCTTGAGGATGATTATGAAAGCGAGGATAGGAAGAAATACCGGAGGAAGAGGAACAGGAAGAAGTGGAAGATATGGCAATAGATACTTATGAGGATGATGATGAGTAAAAAAGGATAAATAATATAGTGTTCTTTTTTGTTTATATATAGTATGATATCTACAGAACTTGTATTTGATACAAGTAGTCAACAAATTAGAAATTGTTTGAATACGTCTTAGATGGAGAAGGCGAATAAAAAATTGTTTATCCTGTGAGAAGTGCGCAGTGTGTGGCATGGCAGAGTAAAATTCTTAGCTGCGAATTTACATATTGTGCTTTTAAATAGCAGAAAATTTATATATTAAAGTGTTCACTAAGGAGGATGTAGAAGAGGATGTATAATAATAATTTTTCTATAGTCGATTATCAGAAATCTGAGGATGAAAATAAAGCTATTCAAAAACTGGTTGAACATAGAGACATTAAGCTGATGGTTAAAGAGATTGGCGAGGAATATGGAATAGATATTCAATCTACAGAAGGAAATTCACATTTGGGTGATTTTAGCTATCCAAAGGAATGTGAAGAAAATTTGATTTCTATTCTTGATAGTTATTTAAAAAATTAGCGAAGATAATAAATATAAGCAGATGATTGGAGGGAGCTGGGAATGGCTGAAAAAGGTTATGGAGAAGTTAAAGCAAGAGCAAACATTTTTCCAAGTGATATTGATAAATTCAGTGAGCAAGGAGTTGCAATAGTTTTAGTCCAAGCTAAAGCTTCTCACAAAACGAAACAAAAGGCTGAAGCAAAAGGGATAAAACTTTACGATGACCTGTCACCCAAAAAAGTTAAAGAAGTTCGTGAAAAAGTAAAAAAAGGGGAAACTGGAGGTAACAACAATGCTTGATATTACATTTTACAAAAAGCAAAATAATGATAATTTTACTCCTTGTACAATAGAACTGTGCGAGGAATATTACGAAAAACTAATTGTTTTAAATTTTGCAAAAAGCTTTCACTCTGAAAAACAATGTTTAATAGTGGAAGAAGAAGAATACTCTATAGATGCTGTGTATTGTGATGCTGATGTTTTGAAGGACGCTGAAGAAATTTGTAATAGATTGCTGCTTGAAGAACTTGAGGAAGTAAAAAAATACTGTAGGAGAATTGAAGGAGAAACTATACACAAAAGCAAGTTGAATTTTATGTTTGTGCTAAGAGATGTGTTAAGTAATCTCGGCAAATGTCAATATTTTTCATACATTTAAAATAGAGGTGGGTTGCATAAACGCACAATTCCAGCTTATGAAGCTTATATGAAATAGCCCCAAAACTCTGCAAGAAAAATCTGAAGATAGAAATTCAATCAAAGAGCCTGGAAATAGGCAATAATATTAAAAAAGTAAATAGTAAAAACCAAAAGGTAATCAGAAGGAAAAACTCTGGTTGCCTTTTTTTATGCAAAAAAAGGAGGAATTACAAATGAATTTAGTGATATGTGAAAAGCCGAGTGTTGCAATGAGTATTGCAAAGGTTATTGGTGCAACCGGCAGACAAAACGGATACTATGAAGGAGGTGGATATATTGTAAGCTGGTGTGTGGGGCATTTGATACAGATGGCAAGTCCTTCAGCTTATGATGAAAAGTACAGTAAGTGGAGATTGGAGGATTTACCGATTATTCCGGGTAAGTATAAGTATGAGGTTGTAAAGGCAACCAAGGGGCAATTTAACACTCTTAAAAAGCTGATGAACTCTAAAGAGATTGAAACGGTTATTAACGCCTGTGATGCGGGGCGTGAGGGAGAGTTAATCTTTAGGCTTGTGTATGAGCAGTCAGGTTGTAAAAAGAATATCAAAAGACTTTGGATCTCATCAATGGAGGATGTGGCAATTAAAGAAGGCTTTAGGCAGCTAAAAGAGGGAAAAGAGTATGAAAATCTATACCAATCAGCTCTTGCCAGAAGTAAGGCGGATTGGCTTGTCGGTATGAACATGAGCAGGTTGTATTCACTTATTTATAATCAAAATTATTCTGTTGGAAGAGTACA
>NZ_JAGEKB010000002.1:5779-11743 GCF_017565785.1 Lachnoanaerobaculum sp. Marseille-Q4761 | reverse complement strand
GAAAAGAGTATGAAAATCTATACCAATCAGCTCTTGCCAGAAGTAAGGCGGATTGGCTTGTCGGTATGAACATGAGCAGGTTGTATTCACTTATTTATAATCAAAATTATTCTGTTGGAAGAGTACAGACACCCACGCTTGCTATGATTGTAAAAAGAGATAATGAAATAACGGCTTTTAAGAAAGAAAAATATTATATAGGAGAGCTTTATTGTACAGGCTTTACTCTTTCAACAGACAGGATCGACAGCCTTGAAATTGTAGAAGATTTAGTAAATGTGGTAGGAAATACAATCGTAGTAAAAAATGTGGAGAAAAAGGAGAAGATAACAAAGCCTGACTTGCCGTTTGATTTAACAACACTTCAAAGAGAGTGTAACAAGTACTTCGGATACAGTGCAAAACAGACACTTGACTATGCACAAAGCCTTTATGAAAAGAAGATGATTACATATCCGAGGACGGACAGCCGTTATCTATCTGAAGATATGATTATAAATACAGTAAACAACATACTTGGCAAAAATGACTTTGATACTGAGAGAATTAAAGTTATTTTTAACTCAGCTAATGTAACGGATCACCATGCAATCATACCTACAGTAAGTTCTTTAGAAGAAGATATGTCCACAATTCCTGAAAGTGAAAGAAAAATATATAGCCTTATCTTAAATAAACTCCATGCAAGTGCAGGCTATCCCTTAATTGAAAACATAACAAAGATTGTTGCGGTATATGAAAGTCAGGGTGATGTATTTGAATTTAAGGCAAGCGGTAAGGTCATTATAGATGAAGGCTTTACAAAATATCTTAAACAGTACGGTTCAAAGAAAAATGAAGATGTTGTATTACCTGATTTAAATGTAGGAGATGTACTTGAAATCAAAGATAAAGAGATAAAAGAAAAATATACGACACCACCAAAGCATTTTACAGAGGATACTTTACTTAAAGCCATGGAAGTGGCAGGAAATGATGCCCTGGAAAAAGGGGCTGAGGTTGAGCGAAGGGGACTTGGAACACCCGCAACAAGAGCAGGTATTATAGAAAATTTGATTTCCAAGTATTTTATAGAAAGAGATAAGAAAAATCTTATTGCAACCAAAAAAGGAAAAGCCCTTATAGAGATAGTGGAGGATAACTTTAAATCGGCTAAAACAACAGCAAAGTGGGAAATTAAACTGTCTGATATAGCACTGGGTAAAGCATCAAATGAAGCATTTTTATCAGGTATTGAAACCGAGATAAAAGAAACTATTGCCAAGTATCAGGGAAGATAATCTATGTTTGATACATTGATGAAACTTGATAAAGACAGAGAGGTCTTGGATTTTTATGCCACAGATAAAAGAGCAACAAAGGAGCTTTTAATAAGAGAAAATTTCAGAGAAACAATATATGAGCCTGCCTGCGGTCAGGGGCATATCGCAAAGGTACTTGAAGAGCATGGATACAGGGTAAAAGCGGAGGATATTTGTTACAGAGGATATGGAAACGAAAGAGAAGTGGATTTTTTTACAGTTAAGGAAAATACCTTAGACATAGTAACGAATCCGCCTTATTTTTGTGCGGATAAATTTCTAAAACACGCCCTTGAAATATCTGTCCCGAAAGTAAAAATAGCAATGCTTTTTCGCTTAGCATTTTTGGAGGGACAAAAAAGATATGAGTTATTTAAAAAATATCCTATAAAAAAGGTATATGTATTTTCCAAAAGACTTAACTGTGCTAAAAATGCCGAGTTTGAAAAATATAAAAGCAATGCCATTGCGTTTGCATGGTTTATATGGGAAGTAGGTTATACAGGAATTACGCAACTACAATGGATCTTATAAAAAATAGTATAAAAACAATAAAGAACACAATTTAAGGAGGACGAAATGAACGATAATAAAAACATTCAAAGACAGGAAGAACAGACAAAGGAAGTTATAAATGAGATCATAAAAGAATATGCAAAAACAGCCGATTTTTTAGAAGATAATACCGATACACAGCTTAAAATTGCCGGGGAGCTTAAAGAAGAGCTAAAAAATAATGACTTTGATGTAAATATTGAAGAGTTAAAAGCACTTAAAGATGAAATAACAGGTCTTAAGGCGGAGATTAAAAGGCTTAATGAAATGGATAATATAAGCCTTAGTTCCCTTATTGCCAAGGATATTAGGGCAGTAGGAAAATCTCTTATTAATCTTCAGGAAAAGGCGGTAGGAAGCATCAAAAATCTTTATGACAGCATGAAACATCAGCTTACCTATAACCTTACGAAGGCACAGGAAAAGTTTGTTGAGATGAAAATAGGAATTGTAAAGGGACTTGTAAACTCAATGCAAAGTTTTATAAAGGAGCAGCAAAAGAAGCTTAATAATTGTCTTGAAAAACTGGATACCTTATCTAAAGAGATACAAAAGGATGAGGAAAAATTAAATAAGGGAACTAAAGAGGAGATTAAGCAGACGGATAATGAAAATAAAGACATTAAGGCAAGTGAAAAAACAGATGTGAGAGATAACAGTGAAAGAACAGAGAACAAGCCTATAAAGAATAATGACAGGAGCAGTAAAAATATAAAAAGAAAACCTTCCGTATTAAAAACACTTAAAGAAAATCAGCAAAAGATCAGGCAGGAAGAAAATGGGAAAGGAGAAAAGACAGTAAAAAAGGATAAGGGAATGGAAATATAATGAAAGAAGCCGACCTTATCAAATATAAAAATATTCCTGATGAATTAAGGCGTGAGAAAAGATGGTGTCTTTATAAAATCATTGTAAGAGATGGAAAAAACACAAAAATGCCTATTATGCCAAGTGGAAAACCTGCCAAGTCAAATGATAGAAAAACTTGGCATAGTTTTGATGATTGCATGGATGCTTTATGTAAAAATCAAGGAACCGGCTTGGGATTTTTCTTAGGGGATGGGTATATCGGAATTGATATAGATAAGGTAAGTGATGAAATAATGGAATACAGTATGGACTTTAATGCTGCTTCCATGACAGCTAACTTTTTAAGAGGGATTTCCACCTATGCGGAAATCTCTCCGTCAAAAACAGGACTGCATTTTATAGGAAAAGGTAAAGTACCGGGAGAAAGAAAAAGATATAAAAACCTTGAAATTTATGACAGGGACAGATTTTTTACAATAACCGGCAATATATTAAAGGATAAAGACAGAAAGAAAATAGTAAATATCAATCAGGAACTGTTGCCGCTTTATCAAAAATATATGCCAAGTATAGACTCCGTAGAAGGCAAAGCGGGTAGGATTAATCTAAATCCAAGCAGTTTGGATGATAAAAACAGATTTTCACAAGATGACATTCTAAACATACTTTTTAATAGGGGATACTTTAACTATAGTGGAGAAGATCTAAGACAAATATATAACGGGAATTATCAAAACTATTTTAACAGCCGGTCCGAGGCTGATTTTTTTATGCTTGGGAGGCTGCTTTATTACACCGCAGATGTGGAAGCGTCAATCAGCCTTATGGAAAATAGCGGGCTTAAAAGAAACAAGTGGTATAAAAGGCGAGGAAGTACGGACTATATACACTATATTGCAGACAGGGCAATGAACGGCATAAGCAAGTTTTATGATTGGAATAAAGAAAAAGCTGATATTACAAAAGATATAAAGCAAGAAGAGACTGAAAATAAGAAGAAGGAGGGAAAGATGCCAAGATATTCAACTGAAAAAATCAGTGATATTTTATCCCATTCCATAGAGGAAATCAGAAGGGATGTAAGTGCCTACAAGGATTTTCTAAAGACAATGGGAAACAACTATAAATACTCATATATGCACCAGTTAAGTATTTACAGTACCTACAAGAGAGCAACTGCCTGTGCGGAGTATGATTTTTGGAAAAAGCTTGGAAGAAGTGTAAAAAGAGGAGAAAAGGGAATACCGATTCTTGATTTAAGCATGAGACTACCAAAGGTAAAGTATGTATTTGATGTCAGTCAAACAGTCAGTATAGGAAATAAGATCAATGAAGTAAAACTGTGGAAATATGAACCTGAGAAGCATACTTTGGCTGTAGATTTACTTATTGACAACTTTAAAGAAAGAAACAGTAGGCTGCTTTTTTCACAGGAAGAAAAGATAAACGCTCTTATAGATTTATATGTTAGGAAAAGGATATATACCATCTTTGATATGCTGACGGATGATACACTTAAAAGCCATACCAAGGTAGAACTGATACAATTTATCACAGAATCCATAAAGACTTCATTGGCACAAAGAATGGATATAGGTATTCTTGTTGATGAGGGCAAACTGAAAACAGTATCGGGTATTAAACATGGACAGGATATTGACAGCCTTCTTGGAGAAATATCTTTAATTTCTAAAGAAATGCTTATAGCTATCGGAAGAGAAATAGGGAGAATAGGTGAGAGAGAAAAACTTAAAGAAATAGAGATAAAGGAGCGGACAAAGACCGACAAGGAGCGTTATAATGTAAATGAAAGCAGTGAAAATACCGGAACAATAAATGATGAAATAGAAGAAAATAAAGGAGACTTGGCTGATGAGAGAAACAGTAATACTGGCGGACAGGGAATACATTTTGGAGGAAGAAATCTACATCCCGGTAATCAAGGAGAACCTATTCGAGAAACAGGGGGGAACCTACAGTTTAGAGAAGATGGAAGACGGAGAGGAAGTTCTGATACCGAATATAGAGATGCCAAAGATAATAGATCAGAGCAGACTGAACAGATTTGGCAGGGAGAGGCTCAAATTCCTGAAAGAAAACAGGGAGAATCAGTATCAGAGCATGTATTACAGGGGGAAATTGATGGAGCATCTTTTAAATATAGAGGAACAGGCACAGGAATTTTTGGAGAAGGAGGAGCCGAAAATGATGGAGGCTTGGGGGCTGACAAACGAACTGAAGTCGGAGGATTTTCTGAAATACACGGGACTGAAGAAAAATCTCGATATGACACTTACAAGGATGGTATTGGAACAGATAGTCTGGGCATAGAAAAAGATTCACAATTAAATATCAGAAATATTGAAAGGGAAGTCGATAAGACTTCTTTTTCTTTTGCCCAGAATGAAGGCGGTCAGGTGCGATTTAACTTGCCCTTACAGCAAAAAGAAGTAGATACGGTTTTAATTTATGGAGGAAATGAAGAGAATTTAAGATTAAAGGTTTTAGCTGAGTATTCTAAAGGAAAAAGTATAGAAGAATTAGCAGAATTTTTTAAAGATACTTTTAAAGGCGGAAACGGTTATAAAGTGGACGGAAACAAGGTTTGTGCATGGTATGATAAAGAAGGAATCTACTTATCCAATGATATTTCATCAAAAGAAAATCCGATGCAGATTTTATCATGGTCTGATGCGTCAAAGCGTATAGGAGAACTTATTGAAAGCAGTGAATATGCAACCAATGTAGAGGTGGCGGAAGCCTTTTCCTATGAAAGAAAAGAACTTGTAGAAAAATTGTGGTACTTAAAAAGAGATTTTCCAGATGATGTAAAAGAAAACTACCTACAGGTTCTTGATCGAACAGAAAAACAAGGATTTCCTGATGAAACCGAAGAACTTACAGAAAAGCTTAGAAGCCCTGAATTTAGGAATAAACTTAGAGAAGAATATAGCATATTTTTACAGGACTATATGGAAAATAAGGGGATATTAAGATTTCATTTTCATAAGCCGGATGAGATTTTACAAAGGTTAAATGATTTGGAGATACCAAGGAAGGAACTTAGTTCCGGTCTTATGGAATTACCGAGAATAAAAGAATTTATCACAGAAGATGAGATAGATGAAAACTTAAGAAGTGGAAGCGGTATTTCAGGAGGTAAAAAACGGATTGCTGACTTTTTTAGAGAAAATCATACACTTTCAGAACAGGCGGAGTTTTTAAAAAATGAGTACGGCACAGGTGGAAGAACTCATGCTTTATCAGGAAATATGGAAAGCAGTGAATGGCATGATGC
>NZ_JAGEKB010000002.1:0-5769 GCF_017565785.1 Lachnoanaerobaculum sp. Marseille-Q4761 | reverse complement strand
TTGCTGACTTTTTTAGAGAAAATCATACACTTTCAGAACAGGCGGAGTTTTTAAAAAATGAGTACGGCACAGGTGGAAGAACTCATGCTTTATCAGGAAATATGGAAAGCAGTGAATGGCATGATGCCAAGGGAATAGGTCTTAAAAAGGGGAACTCTCCGGAAGTTATGCTTAGCTGGAGTCAAGTGGCAGTAAAAGTTAAAAACCTAATAAAGAATGACAGATATGAAAATAAGGATGTTGTGTCCGATGTACAAAAACAGCTAAAATCAAAAGAAGAAAATATAGAGTCAGAGTATTTTAATCAGGAAGAAGAACAGAATATAACGGATAAAGAAAATGCTACCGACATTAATTCTGATATACAAAGAGAAGAAGAAATTCTTTTAATTCAGGATGAAAGAGAAATATCTTATGAAGAAGCCGAAAAGATCTATGAGTTGCAAATAGAAAGAGAAAAGGGTTTAAGTAAAGAAAATATATTAAATCAAAATACATCATATAAAGAGCAAAATCTAAATGATTACTGGGTGGTGGAATTTCATGAAAAATCAAGTCTAACAGAAAAAGATTATACAGGTATGATTGTTACAAAGGATCTTCTTAATGAAATAAAAGAGTTGGATGAAAAAATAAGTATACATAATGAAACTGTAGGCAAAGATAAGTATGGGCAAATGACAGATGAGTGGTTAGGGTATTCAAAGTTTTATTTTGACCATATCGTAGACGGCGAAGTAAAAGAACATTACAGAGTGGATATAGGGGATGGTAATGAAGCAAACAAAAGAGCGTTTGCCTATCTTTATAGAAACACGGCACCAAGTCAGGAGATAATAAATGAAGTATATCAAAATACTGCCTATAGTAACAAAGAAAGTGAAAGACAAGTTAATTTATCTGAAGAAGAAAATAAAAATGCATCAGAGCTTAGAGCTAAAAATGAGATTATATCTGCTTTGACTTTTAAAGAGGAAAAGGAAGCCGGAGGGTATCAGTATAACTATCAAAATGAAGAATTTATTTTGCTTAAAAAGACTGTAGATGGAGGAAACTTAAAAGCACCGGAGCATATAACAAACAGCATAGACGGGAAAACCGAATATGAAGCGGAGCTTGTTTTGGATATGAAAAACAGGCAGTTAAAACAAAATCTTAGATATAACGGATATTTGTTAAATAACAATGTGGCTATTTCATATGACAGCTACAAAGAGATGCTTCAAAATCTTCCCTATTTACTTGATGATAACCATAGAAATGTACTTCTTACAGGTTATATAAATGAGCAGATTAAAAAAGCAAATGAACAAGAAAATGTAAATGAGCCGATTTTTAAAGAAGGTATGCAGGTAAGATATCTAGGAAAGGAATACCTGATTTCAGAAATAAGGGATTATGGAAGCTATAAGACAATAAAATTGGATGATAATGAAGGGTATCTTACCGGCTTTATTACAGGAAGTGAGATTCTGACATTTAGAAATGAAAATGAACTTGACTTTGAGATACTTTCCACAGAAGAAAAATCACCGGAGAAAAGTGTATATAAAGAAGTTTTACCTGTCTTAAATAAAGAAGCTTTAAGTGAAGTACCAAAGCAAGAAGAATCCTATAAAAAAGAAGAGAATAAGAAAAACAATCTACCCGTCAATTATAGGATAACAAGAGAAGATGAAGTCTTACCACCATCAGAGCGATTAAGAAACAACATTGAAGCAATAATGGTACTAAAGCAGCTTGATAAAGAAAACAGAAATGCAAGTAAAGAAGAGCAGGATATTTTAAGCAAGTATGTAGGTTGGGGTGGACTTTCAGATGTATTTGATGAAGAGCGGGGAGGTCAGTGGCAGGAAGCAAGGGAATTTTTAAAGGAAAACTTATCATCGTCGGAGTATGAGGCTGCCAAAGAAAGTACGCTTACCGCCTTTTATACACCTAAGGTAGCAATAGATGCTATTTATCATACTTTATCCGATATGGGATTTGAGAGTGGAAATATCTTAGAGCCAAGCACGGGAACGGGAAGATTTATCGGAAATCTGCCCAGATCAATGCAAACCTCAAAGTTTTACGGCATAGAACTTGACAGTATCAGCGGACAGATTGCTAAAAAGCTATACCCTGATGCAAACATTCAGGTAAAAGGCTTTGAAGAAACTGCTTTTTCAAATAATCTTTTTGACATAGCTATAGGAAATGTACCTTTTGGAGATTATAGGGTATCCGATCGTGAGTATGAAAAAAACAACTTTCTTATTCACGATTATTTTTTTGCCAAAACACTGGATAAGGTGCGTAGCAAAGGAATAATTGCTTTTATAACTTCATCAGGCACAATGGATAAAAGAAATGAGGATATAAGAAGATATATTAGTGAGCGTGCAGAGTTTCTGGGAGCTATAAGGCTTCCAAATAATACATTTAAAGGTGAAGCCGGTACAGAGGTTACAAGTGATATTATTTTTTTAAAGAAAAGGGACAGGCTATTAAAGATAGATGAGGACTGGGTTAAGATTGATAAGGACAGGAAGGGACTGACCTATAATAAATACTTTGTAGATAATCCACAGATGATACTTGGAAATATGCAGGAAGTACCGGGCAGGTTCGGCACTACTCTTTCTTGCATTGCAGATGAAAGTAAACCGATAAAAGAGCAGCTTGAGTATGCAATTAAAAATATCAAAGGCACTTATGAAAAGGCGAAGTTAAACGAAGAACTTGAAACGGAAACACTGCCGGCTGACGATAATGTTAAAAACTATTCCTATGCAGTGATTGAAGATAAGGTATACTTTAGAGAAAACTCAATTATGCAAAAGGTACTTCTAAATAAAGCTGATGAGGAGAAGATAGGGGCATATCTTGAAATAGAAAAAGCATTAAGAGGAGTAATTACCTATCAAAAGGAAGATTATCCGGAAGGAGAAATAAAAACCTTACAAAGCAGATTAAATAAGCTTTATGATGATTTTTCTAATAAGTATGGACTAATTAATTCAAGGGCAAATAAAAGATTATTGCAAGAGGATGCCAACTACTCTTTAGTGTCAACCTTGGAAAACCTTAATAAAGAGGGTAACTTTATCGGCAAGTCGGATATTTTTACAAAAAGAACCATTAAAAAAGCTATGGTAATTGAACATACGGATAGCTTAACAGAGGCATTAATCCTTTCCATATCTCAAAAAGGGAATGTAAACTTTGAGTATATGGAGGAGCTTACAGGAAAGATAAGAAAAGAGCTGATAGAAGGACTAAAAGGAGAGATATTCCTAAATCTTGACAGTTTTGAGCCAAGTGATATTACTCCTTTTTCATCAGCTTTAGATTTGGGAGATTTTTCCAGATCCTATGTCAGTGCAGATGAATACTTATCAGGTAATATCAGAGAGAAAATTGAAGTAGTAGACGCATATATAAAAAATATAGATTATGAAATTAAAAGGAATGAGGAAGAGTTAGATAAGCCTCATGAATTACAATCGGGATTTGAAACAGGAAGATCCAATCAGGAAGAATTATCATATAAATCGGAAATAACAGAGAAAATTTCGGTATTAAAACAGGAATTATCCGCTCTTAATTATCAGAAAAAAAGACTGGAAGAAGTAATGCCGAAAACTCTTGAAGCAAGTGATATAACTGTCAAGATGGGTTCTACATGGATACCTGAAAAAGACTATAAGAGCTTTATGTTTAATCTGTTAAAGACCTCCGCATCAAACAGATGGAATATAGATATTAAATATACTGATTTTACGGGAGAGTATAGGGTAGAGGGAAAAAGCACAGATAAAAATAACGACCTGGCTAATTTCACCTATGGAACAAGCAGAGTGAGTGCATATAAGCTTATAGAGGATAGTCTAAATCTTAGAGATACTAAAGTATATGACCAGATCATTGATTCGGACGGAAAGAAAACATCTGTTTTAAATCAGAAAGAAACCATGCTTGCAAGGAGTAAACAGGAAATTATAAAAGAAGAATTTAAAAATTGGATCTTTGAGGATGTGGACAGAAGAAACCGACTGGTGAAAAAATATAATGAAAGATTTAATTCCATTCGATTAAGGGAGTATGACGGAAGTCATTTGCCTTTTGACGGGATAAATCCTGAAATTAAGCTTAGACCACATCAAAAAGATGCAATAGCAAGGGGGCTTTTTGGAGGAAATACATTACTTGCACATGAAGTAGGGGCGGGCAAGACCTTTGAGATGATAGGAATTGCGATGGAGTCTAAAAGGCTTGGGATGAGTTCAAAAGCCATGTTTGTAGTTCCAAATCATATAGTAGAACAGTTCGGGCGTGAGTTTAACGAGCTTTATCCGGCAGCCAATATACTTTGTGCTACGGAAAAGGACTTTACACCGGACAAGCGGAAAAGATTTTGCAGTAGGATTGCAACAGGAGACTATGATGCGGTGATTATAGGTCATAGTCAATTTGAGAAAATCCCGATTTCAAAGGAAAGACAGGAGTATGAAATTAAAAGTCAGATCGATGAGATCGTGGAATTTATTGGAGAGTATAAAAGAGACAGAGATCAAAGATTTAGTGTAAAGCAGCTTGAAAAGACAAAGAAAAGTCTGGAGGCAAAGTTAAAGAAACTTAATGATGATTATAAAAAAGATGATGTGGTAACTTTTGAGGAACTGGGAATTGATAAGCTTTTTGTGGATGAAGCCCATTCATATAAAAATCTGTACCTGTTTTCAAAAATGAGAAATGTTTCAGGGATCAGTGCAACAGATTCACAAAAGTCATCCGATATGCTTATGAAATGCAGATATATGGATGAGATAACAGGCGGTAAGGGAGTTGTTTTTGCAACAGGGACGCCTGTCAGTAACAGTATGGCTGAGCTATACACCATGCAAAGGTATCTTCAGTATGACGAACTTAAAAAAATGCACCTTCAGCACTTTGACTCTTGGGCATCCATATTTGGAGAAACAGTTACGGCAATAGAACTTAATCCGGAAGGAAACGGATATAGAAGCAAAACAAGATTTTCAAAGTTTTACAACCTCCCGGAACTGATGAACATGGTTAAGCAGTTTATGGATATAAAAACGGCGGATGTATTAAATCTTCCCGTTCCAAATGCACACTATGAAACCATAAAGACAAAACCGACCGAGGAGCAAAAGGAAATACTTGAAACTTTTTCAGAAAGGGCTGATAAGGTTCGAGCAAAACAGGTGGATTCCTCTGTCGATAATATGCTTCTTATAACCAATGACGGAAAGAAAATGGCACTTGATCAAAGGCTTATAAACCCTCTGCTTCCCGATGATGAGAACAGCAAGGTAAATACTTGTGTAAAAAATATCTTCAGCATATGGGATAAATATGCAGATAAAAGGTCGGCTCAGCTTGTCTTTTGTGATATGTCTACACCCTCAAGCGAGTTTAATATTTATGATGATATCAAGAACAAACTTATGGCTATGAGAATTCCTGAAAGGGAGATAGAGTTTATCCATAATGCAAACAACAACAGGGAAAAGGATGCTATCTTTGATAAGGTAAGGAAAGGAGAAATTCGTGTGCTTTTAGGTTCCACACAAAAGATGGGAGCAGGAACCAATGCACAAGATAAACTCATTGCCATTCATGATCTTGATGTTCCATGGGTGTGACTTGAAAGTCGCATAGATAATTGTTTAACTAAATGAAGATTAAACCCTCTATTCCGTTAGAGGTAGCCTAATACCACCTGCTTTATCAGCAATGATAATGTTTGGAAGCTGGTAT